>CAWIQW010000002.1:0-482971 GCA_963838315.1 uncultured Acidobacteriaceae bacterium | reverse complement strand
ACTTGTCGTATGGATAAGTTATGCGGGAATACCAATCTCGACAACCTCAGAAAAACCGTAAGCGTACGCTCGAGGCCGCCTGGACACGAACGAAAGTGGAAGTCATGCTTCCGATGTGGACACGACGCGTAGTGTCCACTTGGAGCGGTAATGGACACTTATATTCAAGCGGGCGATGGGACGACGGGTGGCCCAGCAAAGTCTACTGTCAAGCGGCAGCATCGAACCGTTGCCGAGAAACGGCGGATCGTCGAAGAGACGTTGGTCGAAGGCGCGTCAGTCGCTCGAATCGCGCGCTCTCACGGAGTCAACGCCAACCAGGTTTTCTATTGGCGCACGCTCTATCGAAAGGGGCGACTCGGCACCTCGCTGTTGCCAGTTACGGTTCAGCCCCAAAGCTCACGATTGCTGAACCCCTCGCTGCCAGCACTTCCCTCTGCTAGATCTGCTTCATCTTGTCCTGGCACAATCCACATCGACCTGCGTCATGCGCAAGTACGCATTGAAGGCAACGCTGATCCTGTAGTACTGCGGGTGTTACTGGAGTGTCTACACCGGTGATCGCGCCGCCGGCCAACACGCGCATCTGGATTGCAGCCGGTGTGACGGATCTGCGGCGCGGCTTCATGGGGCTCAGCGCTCTCGTGCAAACCAAGCTGGAACAGAGTCCGATGTCGGGACACGTGTTTGTGTTTCGTGGGCGACGCGGAGATCTGATTAAACTGCTGTGGTTCGATGGTGACGGGCTCTGTTTGTTTTCCAAACGACTTGAACGAGGTCACTTCGTTTGGCCGCAAGTGACGAGCGGCTCGGTAGCGCTGACACCGGCGCAGTTGTCGATGCTGTTGGAGGGCATTGATTGGCGGCGGCCGGAGCGCACGTGGGACCCTCATCTTTCCGTGTGAGATTAGATTCTTTTTCACAGATTTTCTTGGTGTCGAGTACATCGCGGCACGAAAGTTTATGGCATACTGCGCTCATGTTATCGGCAACGCTCCCCGATTTGAGCCAGCTAGATCGAGAAGCGTTGCAGGCTTTGTTGCAGGCAGAGCATGCAGAGAGAGTGGCTACCGAGCAGCGGCTGCTCACGCGAGAACGCGAAGTCGAGCATTTGAGGCTGCTGATTGCTCGACTGCAGCGCATGCAGTTTGGGCGTAAGTCGGAGAAGCTCGCACAACAGATCGAACAGCTGGAGTTGCGGCTCGAAGAGTTGCAGTCAGAGCCAGTCGAAGACTCCAGTCCAGAAGCAGAACCCTCCGTCCTTATTAATAAGGACACTGCCTCCACCAAACCAGCCCGCCATCCGTTACCAGGACATCTTCCACGTCAAACGCGAAGGTATGAGCCGAAAGAATCGGCCTGTCCAGATTGCGGCGGGGCGTTGCGCAAGCTGGGCGATGATGTGTCGGAGATGTTGGAGTACGTGCCTGCCAGCTTCTTTGTGATTCGCCACGTGCGTCCCAAACTGAGCTGCAGCCATTGCGAACGAATCGTGCAAGCTCCGGCTCCGAGCCGTCCGATCGAGCGTGGCATGGCTGGACCTGGACTCTTGGCGCATGTGCTGACATCGAAATATGCGGACCACTTGCCGTTGTATCGTCAGTCGGAGATTTACGCACGCCAGGGTGTGGAGCTGGAGCGCTCGACTCTTGCCGACTGGGTGGGCAGCACGAGTCAGTTGCTGACGCCTCTGGTCGATGCATTGAAGCGTTATGTGGTGGCGGCGAGTAAACTGCACGCTGATGATACGCCGGTGCCCGTGCTAGCTCCAGGGAATGGCAAGACGAAGACGGGACGATTGTGGACTTATGTTCGCGATGACCGTCCCGCAGGCGACACGGCGGCTCCGGCGGTATGGTTTGCTTACTCGCCGGATCGCAAGGGAGAACATCCGGAGCGTCATCTTCGCGAGTTCCAAGGAACCCTGCAGGCCGACGCGTATGCGGGGTTCAATCAGCTTTACGCTAATGGATGCATTCGGGAAGTGGCGTGTTGGGCGCACGTGCGACGCAAGTTCTACGACTTGCAACAGGCGCACGCTTCGCCTGTAGCGAGTGAAGCCCTTCAACGAATCGCTGCCCTGTACGGGATTGAAAAAGACATACGGGGCAGGCCGCCCGATGAGCGCCAAGAAGTTCGCAACCAGCGAGCCCAGCCGCTGCTTGAGTCCCTACGGCAATGGTTCGAGAAGACGCTTTTGAAGCTCTCCCGCAAGTCGGACACGACGGCGGCGATTCGCTATGCGCTCGGACTATGGGAAGCGCTGACGCGCTACTGCGATGACGGTCGGTTGGAGATCGACAACAACGCCGCGGAGCGCGCTCTGCGAGCGGTTGCTCTCGGTCGCAAGAACTATTTATTTGCTGGCTCGGACACAGGAGGAGAGCGAGCAGCTGCGATCTATAGCTTGATAGGAACAGCAAAGCTCAACGACCGTGATCCAGAAGCCTACTTGCAAATGGTGCTGTCCCGAATCGCCGATTACCCTGTCAATCGCATCGGTGAGTTGTTGCCCTGGAACCTTGACACCGATTGGGAACCTCGAACCGCTTTGTGAGATGCCGGCTTAAAGATCAAAGCGGTTCCTGGCCCCGATTCTGAGTGCAACGGCGCCTGATTACATCAACAATCCATTTTTTTCTCAAAGGAAGTCTGTCTTTTGTCGTGTTGATTGATTGATTCCGAGTCGCCCGATTCGGCAATATCGACGAACGAGCTGCGACTATCCACTGCTCAGCCTCCTCCGTATCGCCTCACGGGCATCGCGCCTAACTGACTCCCAACTTGGTTCGATGCAGCTGTCGGAATATCGCGTCACCCCTTCGCGCTTATCTCCAACACTTTGGTCGATCAGCGTCAGCGATTGCGAATCGCCCACCGTACGCATCGCGCACAGTGCAAGATGAGTTTCTTGGCCGCCAGCAAAGAGCAAGTTCGCGGCTGTGGCCAGCCGGACCTTCTCAGGTTCCACAAGAGCACGCCAAGCGGCCTCAGCCTCAGGTGTTGCGCCCAGATTAACCGCATAAACCAGCGCGGCCAAACGACCGTCCTGGCCATCTCGGATATGCAGCCTTTCTGCCAGAACAAGTGCCGCGTGTAGCCGGGGGAGTGCATGGCGGCGGGGATCGAGATAGCGCAGCGCACGCAGCAACGCGTCGGGATCATGCCATGAAGCTGCCAGGCTGATTGCGTCTGCCTCACGAATGGCAAGCGCGGCCTCGATCAAACTGCGATCCACCGCAGGGACATGAGGCAGCGCCCCACGTAGGCGCGCCGCCAGATCGGGTACGCGATCCAGTGCGCGCAGCAGAGTATCTGCCTTGCGGTCGTAGGCATAATTCAGCAGCAAGAGCTGATAAGGGTTCGCCCGCGGCCTTTTGGAGAGATCATATTTGGTCGTGTATGCGTCCCATGCGGTTTCAAGTATCCGCAGGGGAGGAGGTTGACCGTAACCTTCCATTGCCCCCAAATACGCTTCGTAGCTCTGATCAAGAAACGCCCTCGCACCAACTTTGATTTGTTCGCTCAGCAACGCAATCTCTTCGTCTGCCTGCGCCAGTTCGTCCTTGCCCTCTGCCGTAAGCTGCCCCCGCTCTTCAAGAAAACATAGTGCGGCAACGATGTGCACCCAGGCCGCTTGACGCGGCAAATGCGCGGGAAATGATGGAGCATCGAAATGCCATTTGCCTTTATCCCAACAAGTGCTGAGCGACACCGGCGGCGGCGTTTTCTGAGGGGACGTGGTCATAGGTGCCATAGAGGGAATTGTAATTGTTGCAAAATCGCTCGCAAGCCCATGGACCGAACCGAGCGGGTGGCGCGGTCTCGGTCGTACGCTTACCGTGAGAATGCATCTTCGCAGGTTCACAAGGTTGACGAACGCGCACAGCAAGACACTGGCAAACATGCAAGCTGCGATCACGCTGTATGCTGCGTTCTACAATTTTTGTCGTGTGAATGGGTCTGTTAAGAAAACGCCTGCGATGGCGGCTGGTTTGACAGATCACACATGGACAATCGGAGAATTGTTGGCGACAGTCTGAGTCCTGCTAATGAACTGTGGTCTTATCATGATCGAGCGAGGCGTAATGAGAGCTCCCCCAAGGCTGAGTAATCAACAATTTTTCAACTGCTCCTTCGGCTAGCTTTGTCTTTGGATTCCAATGTGGGGATTTCATTTGTCGCCAAATTGCGAAAGAAAATTCCCAAATGTTTTTGTCTTTGTTGAATCTAAGATTGAGCAATTCAACTGTGGGCTTATTGCGAGCAAAAACCTGAATCACATATTGCGAAGCCGCTACGGTTGACGGTGTCAGCTTCATGCGGCCGAATTGAGAATATCCAGGATCAACCTGTCCTTCAAAAATAAGCATTGATTCCTGCACTGTTGGAGCCACCTGTTTCAAATAAACGTGGGTGCTTGGGATGCTCTCTCTGCATGCAATGCAAGCTTGTAAGGTGATATCTAATTGTTTGTCGTCTTGCTTGTAGGAAAACGGCATTACAGTGACGTAGCTATTACCGCCAGTAATTACGCGTTCCGTATGCTGCGATGTGGCGTCCATTTCGTTCAGGGTTTCTGTGAACTGTTTCTGATTTTGTTTCAATACTTCCGCAAAATGATCTTGGTCTTGTGTCATTATTTCTCTAAAATTACTCCTTTCTTCAAGCCGAGTTATCGCCAGAGAAAACCAAGGCATTGTTTCCAACTCTCCACATTTAGTGGAATCCTGAATGGAAAAGCGTATGCTTCTAGGCTGTAAGGGTAAAGAGAATCCGAGGGGGAGGGGCTGATCACTCAACACCTCCCGCAACACACTTTTAGCACAGTACCGATCTTTCTCCTAAGTCTTTCATTCTAAACCTCACAGCTAAGCCCTTATTCCTCAAAGACCAGCGCGAAAGAGTGACTCCAGCCAACCGAATCCATAAAGCTCGACTGTCGTCCTCATTTCCTCATCATGTCTTGTGCGCTGAACCTTCGCTGCAGGTTTAGAATGACCCCATGCGCGAAGTTATTATTGCCTCTTCCGTCCGCACTCCTGTCGGCCGCGCCTTTAAAGGGACGCTGCGCGCCACGCGCCCCGACGAACTTGCTGCCATCGCGATCAAGGGCGCGCTCGACCGCGTGCCGCAACTTGACCTCAAAGAGATCGAAGACGTCATCCTCGGCTGCGCCATGCCCGAGGCCGAGCAGGGAATGAATGTTGCCCGCATCGCCTCGCTGCGCGCCGGTTTGCCGGTGGAAGTTTCGGCGGTGACCATCAACCGCTTCTGCTCCTCGGGACTGCAAGCCATCGCCATGGCTGCTGAACGCATTATGGCCGGAGGCGCGGAAGTTATGGTCGCCGGAGGAACGGAATCGATGTCGATGATCCCGATGGGCGGCAACAAGATCTCGCCCAACCCGTGGCTGGTCGACCACTATCCCGACTCGTATCTCTCCATGGGACTGACCGCAGAGCGGGTCGCCCAGCGCTTCGGCATAACGCGCGAACAGTGTGACGAGTTCTCGCTCCGCAGCCACCAGAAGGCGCTGGCCGCGATCGCCGCCGGAAAATTCGAAGACGAAACCGTCGCCGTGCCCGTGAGTTTCACCACGCCCAACGGCTCGAAGCCAAAACGCCAGGAAATTACTTTCAAAGCCGACGAAGGCCCGCGCGCCGATACTTCGCTCGAAGCGCTCGGCGGGTTGAAGCCGGCGTTCCACGTAAAAGGCGTCACGACCGCCGGCAATTCATCGCAGATGTCAGACGGAGCGGCCGCTGCGGTAGTGATGTCCGCCGAGCGGGCGAAGGCGCTCGGCATCACCCCGCTGGCGCGTTACGTCTCTTTCGCCACCGCCGGATACAAGCCCGAAGAAATGGGGATCGGCCCGGTATTTGCGATTCCCAAGGCGCTAAAGCTGGCCGGTCTGAAGCTCGCGGATATCGACGTCATCGAACTGAATGAAGCCTTCGCGGCGCAGTCGCTGGCGGTGATCAAGGAAGCCGGACTCGACCCGGAGCGCGTCAATCCGAATGGCGGCGCCATCGCCCTTGGCCATCCGCTGGGATGCACCGGAGCAAAGCTGACGGCGAGCGTGATTCGCGAACTGAAGCGCCGCAAAGCGCGCTACGGCATGGTCACCATGTGCGTGGGCGGAGGCATGGGGGCGGCCGGAATCTTCGAGAATCTCTCCTGATTACCGAACTTTGCGTAACCGGTATGTTCGCCGGGGCGATTTAGCGGTAACCTCTAAGGTGTCAGGGAACGTCAAAGTAAGCAGGACGGCAAGGAACTTGACCGGCGCATCTGAGCCGGTCTGGAGGTGCTTTATGCGACTCTCCGCGCTTGTCATCGTCATCGTGGGCATTCTGCTTTTTTCTTTAACTGTAACTGCGGCTCCCGCAGGCAGCTCCACCAGTACAGGAAGCTCTGCGAGTCCCGCGTCCAGTTCGGCCTCGCACGGGAGTTCTTCGGCCGGCTCCGGTTCTTCCGCAAGCGTTCACAGCTCGAGCAGTCCGGCGTTTCATGCGGCCAGCAGCGGGCATTCCGCGGGCATGGGCGCAACGTCCACAAGCAAGGGTGTGCCATCATTAAGCAAGGGTGTACCGTCGTTCAAGGTGCCATCTCCCGCGGAAAAAGCAGCCCCCGAAAAGCAGGCTCGCGGATTCTGGCATCCTTTCCGCAAGCCGCAGCCGGTGCACACCGCCGAATTCCATTTCCCGGTGAAATGCGTGAAGGAACCTTGCACGGTGTGTCCACCGGGATCGCGGCACGGCGCCTGTGTGGTGGCGAACAACTTCTGTCCCGGCGGACAGTCGTGGAACGGAGTCGGATGCAGTCCGCAATATTTGTTTCACGATTGCAGTTCGCTGGCCCGCCAATTGGAGGCGCAACGCCGTCAGATGCGCGGCCGGAACGATCCCGGGCAGAGCCTGATCTATCAGACGTTGCTCAGCCAATACCAGCAGTGCATGGCGCGTTACGGGTTGCAACCCTTCGGCTCCTTCGCCTTTAACGAGCGTATGTCAGACCTGATGCCTTGAGCGCGGCGGACCTCCGGCTCACAGATTGGACGGGAAGCTTGTCTTCCTATTAATTTCGTCGTACTGCCCAAGCAACGCCGTAGAGAAGCGAACCGGGGCGTTAGAATAGTTAAGGGCCGCTTGAATTTCGGGCGGCCTTCCGGCAGTTTTTAAATTCAATATTCAGATTGAAATCGACGATCTGTGTCGCAACAATCGTGCAAACAATCGTCCTCAGAGGAATGGATCCATGGCTACCACTGCGATTCCGAAGACCAAAATTCTTGGCGGCGGCTTTCTGCTGGAAGAGCGGCAGACCTCCGAAGTGTTCACTCCCGAAGATTTCACCGATCAGCACCAGATGATCGGCCAAACGACCGAAGAGTTTGCCGTCAACGAAATCCTGCCGAACGCCGAGAAGATCGAGCACAAGGATTTCTCCATCTCGCGCGACTTGCTGAAAAAGGCCGGCGAACTGGGCCTGAGTGGAGTTGAAATTCCCGAAGCTTACGGCGGCCTCGAGATGGATAAGGTCACGGCTGCCGTCATCGCCGACCACATTGCCAAGTACGCCGGTTTCGCGACCACCTGGGGCGCGCACAGCGGCATCGGCATGTTGCCCATCGTTTACTTTGGCACGGAAGAGCAGAAGCAGAAGTATCTCCCGCGCCTGGCCGCCGGCGAAATCGTCGGCGCATATGCGTTGTCGGAAGCCTCGTCTGGTTCCGATGCGCTCAATTGCCGCGCCCGCGCCGAGCTTTCGAGCGATGGCAAACATTACATTCTGAACGGCGAGAAAATGTGGATCACCAACGCCGGCTTTGCCGATCTGTTCACCGTGTTCGCGAAGATCAACGGCGAAAAGTTTTCGGCATTCCTGGTGGAAAGAAACTTCCCCGGATTTTCTGTCGGCGGGGAAGAGCACAAGATGGGCATTCGCGGGTCGTCGACTTGTCCGATCATCCTCAATGACTGCAAGGTGCCGGTGGAGAACCTGCTGGGCGAAATCGGCAAAGGCGCGACCATCGCCTTCAACATCCTGAATATCGGACGCTTCAAACTGGGCGCCATGTGTGTCGGTGGAGCGCGGGTTTCGGTCGAGCACGCGGTGGCTTATGCCAAACAGCGCAAGGCGTTCGGCAAGACGATTGGCGACTTCGGCCTGGTGCGCGAAAAGATCGCGAATATGGCCACGCTGATTTATGTCGGCGAATCGCTCGTCTACCGCACGGTCGGCCTCATGGATACGCTGCTGTCGGAAATCGACAGGGCCAGTCCGGAGGCGTCCAAAGAAACGCGCAAGGCCATCGAGGAATACGCGGTCGAGTGTTCGATCCTGAAGGTCTGGGGCTCGGAGATGATCGACTACGTGGTCGACGAGACCATGCAGATCTATGCCGGCTACGGATTCGTCGAAGAATATCCGGCGGAACGCGCTTATCGCGACGCCCGCATCAACCGCATCTTCGAAGGCACCAACGAAATTAACCGGCTCATCATTACGGGTTTCCTGTTGAAACGCGCGATGAGCGGCCAGTTACCGCTCATGCCGGCGATCAAGAAGCTCATGGACGAAGTGCTAAGCGGACCCTCGATGGGAGAGGAAATCGAAGGACCGCTGGCCGAAGAGCGCAAGCTGGTGGCAAACGCCAAAAAGCTCGGGCTGTTTGTCTCGGGTGCGGCGACCCAGAAATATATGGCGACCATCCAGGATCAGCAGGAAGTGATGGGGGCAATCGCCGATATGACGATCGAGATTTACGCCATGGAGTCGGCCGTGCTGCGCGCGCAGAAGCTCGTTGAAGCGAAAGGCGAGGCGGCGTCGGCGCTGGCGATTGCGATGACGCGGGTTTACATGACGCAGGCGCTGGACAAGATCGAAGCGGCTGCGAAGAAAGTAATCGCCGATGTGGCGGAAGGCGACATGCTGCGGACGCAGTTGGCTATCGTCCGTCGCCTGGCCAAGCACGAGCCGTTTAATACGATCCCGCTGCGCCAGCAGATCGCGCAGAAGACGATGGAAACAGGGAAGTATTCGCTGGCGTAAATCGTAAGCATGCTCTCTTTATGGGCGCTGTGATCGCATCACAGCGCCTTTTCTTATCCTCACGGATGGTCGCGGGCTGCCAGCCGACTGCGCTAATCCTTCGGAAAATTCGGATCCGCCTTCACTTCCTCGATCTGTTTGGTGTGCCTTTCGCTGTGCGCCGAGATGAGCAGAATCCATTGGTAGGCATCCATCGTTCCCAGCATGGGATGCGGGCCGAAATGATCGCGCAGGTCGTCATGCGTCGTGCTGACATAATCGATCGTAGCCTTGCGCGCGTCTTCGAACGCCTTGGTCACTTCTTCGCGATTCTTGAAGCGGCCGGTTGGCTGGAGAAATTCCGGGGCCTGCACCTTGCGGCTGCGGTCCGGAACCTTCTGCAGAATCATCTCGTCGGTTACCTTCACTTCGGCGCGCTTTTCGGGCGTGGCCGGACCCGTCATGATCTTGCCCTGCACGAATCCAAAGATGCCTGACTCGGCAATCGCGATGTGTTCCGAAACCTGCGCGATCGACCAGCGGTCGGGAGCGGGCTTGAACGTCCATTGTTTTTCCGAGAGCCCGGCGATCGAATGCAGGAACCCGTCGCGCGTGGCCTGCAGGCTTTTCAGAGCGGCTTCCCGCTCCTGGGACGAAATCGTTGTTTGCGCCAGAGAGAAGGTTGCGGCGAGAAGACAAACTGCTACTGCGGACAGAACGCGGGATAGCTTGAGTTCCATGGTTTCCTCTTGATCTGGATTGTCGGGACGGCCCCACAAATCCCGTCAACATAGTATTCATCGCGGGCCCCGGAATCCCTGGTGCGGATTCCGGAGACGGCCGCGACTGTTATGACCGCTAATAGTGTCGATGTGTTACTTGGCCGGAATATAACTCAGATCCGCCCGGAACTCAACGATCTCGCTATAGGTGTGATCGATCGAGCCGTTCAAGCGTTCGACCACCGACATGGCTTCCTGTTCGCCGAACGCTTCGCGCAGCACGTCGCGCAGCGGCTTGATTGCCGGATCGTCTTCGAACGATGCCCAGTTGGCATGATCGACGAGCAGAACGTACGTGCCGCCGGGACCGCCATTCGCGAGTCTCTCCCAGCGATAGTGGAATGGCCACTTCGTCTTTTCCGCGGCGTCGTGCATGCGACCGATGGCGCTGCGGAAGTCGTCGCCCTTGCCGTAGCGAACATGAAAGGTGGTGACGGAGATGTATTTCGCGCCCATATCAGGGCCCGGATTGCTCACTTTGGGCATCGTCTCGTAGTAGGAAGCGGTGCGGCTCTCCACGTAAGGAGTGACGACCTTGTTGTATTCCTCTTCATCCGCGTCGTTGGAAATGGCGGGCTTGTCGAGATCGGCCCAGTGCATGCCGCCTCGGCCCACGATGTACGAACCGGTGTGTTCGCCGGTCAGCACCTGCAGAACAAAAAGCATCTGCGGATCGTTTTGTTGTTTGTGCCATGCGGCTTTCGTCTTGCGTCCGGCTTCGTACTGCTGGACCATGCCGTTCCTGGGTGTCTGAAATTCAAGCGCGGTTACGGTGGGATTATCTCCCTGCGCTGCCGCCGAAAGCGCAGCCAGCAACAGGGTGACACACACGGATACGACCTTGATTATTTTCATATTCTCTCCTCCAGATTGTTGGATTGGAATCCGGCATCCCCACGTGCGCCGGAGCCTATTTTGTTTGGGCCGGGAAACAGCCGCCATTCTACACACAATTCGCGGGCGGTGCTGATCGCGAGCCGGTGACAGAATTGAAGAGGGAGAAAAGAAAAAAGACGCTGTCCCGGAGGCAATCAGCGTCTTCCATTCCGCGGATATTCTCGACCTGCACTCTTTACTGGTAGCTGAAGGTCAGGTCATCCAGATAGACCGAGTAGGGCGATTGTTTAGAGTTCCCATCCATCTGGTAGTTGATCGTGACTCCGTACCAGCCCGGGGCCGATCCCGGATCATAGTATTGGTTGAGCGTGTTGGTCACGCCGTTCAGCGTTATGGATTGGTAGAGCAGCCGGTTATCCGAGGTGCGTTGCATCTGCAGCGTCAGATGGTTCCAGGCATTGCTGTTGGGGTAACAGGCAACTCCGGTGTGAACCCAGTGGTGATTGACGTTGTCCCAGATATCCCATCCGTTGCCATTCGCGATGCGGCACTGTGTTCCCCAGATGAAACTCAGATTGTCAAAGAACTGGTTGATGTCGAACTCCAGCGCCTCGGCAAGTTCCAAGTCGGTTCCGTAGAAATAGACGTCGTAGGTGAAATTGTGCAGCGAGGGGACCATGGTGTGATCGGAGTCGGGCATTCCCTGCGAAGAATAGGCGCCGATCAAGGGATTGTAGAAGAGCACGTCCCAGTAAGGACCCGTGCCGCCGATGTTGAATTGGGTAGAAGACCCGGACATCGACGGTGATTCGATCCCTTGATCTAAAGAGAAAGTGATTTGCGGCCCGCACGGGTTGCAGTCGATAAAGTCTGGTGGTCCCTGCCCGTCCTGATGCCATCCGGCGCTCGCCTGCAGATTGGGAAACGAGTTTCCCTGTTGCGGCGCACTTGCCACCGTTATCTCCAGGGATGCTTGCTGGTACTGGTCTTTAGAATCCGAAACCGAGATGGAAAAGTTGAAAGTACCAGTTTCCGAGGGAGTTCCGGAAAGGGCGCCAGTCGCGGCTGCAAGAAGCACGCCGGTGGGCAGTTGGCCGGAGGCGAGCGAGAAAGCGTAAGGCGGCGTCCCGCCGCTGACGCCGATGACCGCATTGTAGGTTGAGCCCATGGTTCCCGAAGGAAGCGTGGCCGAAAGCGTGAGCCCTGGCGAGGTCGCGCTGGTATGCGTGGCGGGAGCGGCAACGCTTCCACAGGCGGTGAATAAGAAAAGAACGAAAGAAACGGAGGACGCGGCCACACACTTCAGGAAAATTCTTTGCTGCGCAGATTGATTGCGTGGCAGCCAGGACAAGGAAAGAGACATCGATTCAACCTCTGGAAGGGGGTCAAGAGGACGCTCGGGAGGAGGGTCCTTTGACTTGGACTGTATTAGGAGTAGGAGAAGCGGACTAGATTACCGAGGGCGTGAGACTTATGATCGTGCCCGTGGTGCCGAGGCACTGCCGCGCGCCTTCCCCACAGCCAGAAGCGCTATGCATTGCGAGTAGGAATCGCGCGAAGGCGATGCTCGCAGCCGTTGACCCGCACATGTCAACTTGACTAGTCATCTGACTAGTCAGTACGATAAACTAGAAAGGATCTTAAATGGCCTCCTGGCAAGTCCAAGACGCGAAAGCCCGCTTCAGCGAGTTGCTCAATGCGACCCTCAACAAAGGTCCTCAGGTCGTTACTCGCCGGGGCGTTGAGACCGCGGTTCTGGTCCCGATTGAAGAGTGGGACCGCCTGCAAAGAGCTGCCCGGCCCGGTCTGAAAGAGTGGCTGCTCGCACCCGAGCCTCGCTGCAACGATCTCACCTATGAGAGAGGCAAGTTACGCAGCCGGCCCGTGGTGAAGTTCGAGTGAAGCAATACCTGCTCGACACCAACGTAGTTTCCGAGCTGCGAAAAGCGCGTCCTCACGGAGCGGTGCTCGCCTGGCTCAGCGCCGCCGATGAGGAGAGTTTATTCGTCTCCGCCGTCACGTTGGGAGAGCTGCAGGTGGGGATCGAGCGGACCCGACGACAGGATCCCTCGAAGGCGAGCGAACTGGAGCGCTGGGTTGATCGTGTGCCCGATGTTTACCGGGTGCTCCCGATGGATACAGCCTGCTTTCGGGAATGGGGCCGTATCATGGATAAGAAATCTCCGGAATTACTGCAAGACGCCATGATCGCCGCGACCGCACAGGTTCATCACCTGATTGTTGCGACAAGAAATGAACGGGATTTCAAACAGCTCGAGGTGCGGACCTTCAACCCATTCAAGAGCTAGCCGCCGGTGAACACCGTTCGTGGGAGCCGGCTTTGTCCCGCCTGAACTAGGCCGAGCCCTGTCACCACACTCTATCGTGAGGTTCCGGGTTCCTGCACTTTCCATCATGTAAAATAGCTGCTTACCTATGGACCTCTCGGCCATTCAGAACGCGCTGCGCGAGCGCAACATCGACGCCTGGCTTTTCTACGACCATCATCATCGTGATCCGATCTCCTATCGGGTGCTGGGATTGCCCGACGGGCTGATGGTTACGCGGCGCTGGTATTACCTGATTCCGGCCAAGGGCGATCCTGTCAAACTGGTGCACAAGATCGAGGCGGGACATCTGGACTCGCTGCCCGGGGCCAAAAAGCAGTACGCGGGGTGGGAGGAGTTGTTCGAAGGGCTGCGGCATATGCTGGCTCCCTATCGCGATGTAGCGATGCAGTACTCGCCGAATAACATCGTGTTCACCATTTCGATGGTCGACGCCGGAACGGCCGACATGATCCGCGGCCTGGGCAAGAACATCGTCAGCTCCGCCGATCTCATTGCACAGTTCGAGGCCACCTGGAGCGACGAGCAGATCAAAACACACTTTGAAGCTCGCGACGTGATCGACGCGCTAACCGCCGATGCCTTCAAGGAAATCGGGCGGCGGGTGCGAAACGGCGGAACGACCGAGCACGAGATCCAGAACTGGTTTAAAGAAGGGTTCGCGCGCGAGAACATGGTGACCGACGATCCTCCGATCGTGGCGGTCAATGCCAACAGCGGCAACCCGCATTACGAGCCGGGCGCGTCGCACCCGGTGCCGATTCGCGACGGCGACCTGGTGCTGCTCGATGTCTGGGGCAAGAAGAACAAGCCGGGCGCAGTTTATTACGACATTACATGGGTTGGGGTGGTGGGCACGCCCACCGACCGGCATCGGGAGATTTTCAAGATTGTCAGCGAGGCTCGCGATATCGGCGTGAAGACCGTGCAGAAGGCGATTGCGGCGCGCAAGCCGATTGCCGGCTGGGAAGTGGATCACGCGGTTCGCGGGCACATCAAGCAGGCGAAGTTCGGCGATTATTTTATCCATCGCACCGGCCATTCGATTGGAACAGAAGTGCATTCGAACGGCGCCAACATGGATGACCTTGAGATCCACGACGAGCGGCGGATTCTGCCCAACTCGTGTTTCTCGATCGAGCCCGGCATCTACCTTCCCGAGTTTGGAGTTCGCCTCGAAGTCGACGTGCTGGTGCGGGCGGCGAGCGCCGAAGTGACTGGTAAAATTCAATCAGAGATTGTGACTATCTGAAGGCAGTCCTCAATGGTTAAGACAATGAATGGCGCAAAGAATGGCTAAAGCAACGCCCGATATCAAGACCGTGCCTGAGTATCCCATGACGCAGATGGCGGTGATTGCGCCTATCGTGGGCTGGATCATTCCCGGCGCCGGACACATCCTGCTGAAGAAGTACGTGCGCGGTGTGCTGCTCTTTGTGTGTGTGCTCGCGATGTTCCTGATCGGCCTGGCGATGAATGGCCGCGTTTACAAACCGAATGGCGGAGATGTCCTCGACATTCTCGGGTTTATCGGCGATGTGGGCGCGGGTGGATTATATTTTCTCGCGCGCATCATGGACTGGGGCAACCTGATGGCGGCGAATGCGGCTGCCGATTATGGCAAGACTTTCATCATCGTCGCCGGACTGCTGAACTACATTGTCGCCGCCGACGCTCATCACATTGCGCTGGGGAAGAAACCGTGACCATCAGCTTGTCGCATTTCTCGGCCGCCGTGGTGTTCGCGTTGTTTACCTCGATCGTCTTCGGAATCACACAGAAGAACACCGTGAAAGAGCAATTGAACTACGGTCTTTATTGCTTCGCGATGTTTGTGGGGGGAGTGTTCGTTGCCGGTTGGCTGATGTGGCTGATCCGAAGGTGAGCGGCGGCTCGCCGCTGGTGGGAATACACGATGCGTTGAACACACCTCACCCCAGCCCGTTTGAGCGGAGCCCGAACTTCCCAAATTAGGGTCTTACCGGCGCGGACAGCGTGCCCTTGCCGGTAAGCCATTCCTCTATCGGGCGAAATACACCGAAGTGTAATACGCCAGCACCCCAAAAAAGGCGAGTCCGCAGATTGTATACACGGTGAAAATCCATGCGCCACGACCTTCGTGACGAACCCGACTTTGTTCCGCAGACTTACTCCCAGTGGCCGGTACTTGCATGCAAAGCCTCCTGAATGTTTAATCTGACGTGTCCGCGAAAAGCTACTTCTGGCCCGTGACCCCACTCCGGGCACGACGGGTAGGATTGTAACCCGGAAACACAAGGGAAATGTAAATTTTTTCAACAGTTTGGGGACGGGATGAACTGCACTTAGCCGGGATAGCGGCCGGTTATGTAGCCTTCGAGTTCCTGGATAGCTTGGGCCTGGCCAGAGATAGTCCAGCGCACGAGATCGCCAATGGAGACGATGCCCACGGTGGTGTCGTTCTCGACCACGGGCAAGTGCCGAAAACGCCGGTTGGTCATGATGGCCATACATTCGTCCACGGTGTTTTGCGGGGTCACGAAGACTACCGGGCTGGACATGATCGCGCTCACCGGAGTGTCTTTCGACGAATGGCCTTTGAGGATCACCTTGCGGGCGTAGTCGCGCTCCGACAGGATGCCCACCAGTTTGTTGCCGGAGAGCACGAGCACGGCGCCGATGCCTTCGAGCGCCATCTTCTCGATTGCCTCGTAAACGGATTGGTCGGGGCTTACGGAAAAGATCCGGTTGTTTCCTCTGGTTCGCAACAGCGTTTCAATCGTGTCAGTGATTTTCATAAGCCCCGGTGGATGACGTTCAAATTTGAGATTGAACTCCCTAACACGGACCCGTCGGACGATACCGCAGGCAGCAGAAGCATGGTACTCCCATCCGAGTCTGTGATCCAAAGAGTTTTTGCGGGTGAATTTTGCTGGCCCAGGATGGCCCGCATTCCGGCAGAGAGGGGAAGGACCGGAAGAGCACCGAGAAATAGAAAGGGCATGGGTCGCAAGGGCGGCAACCGCTTTGGAATATCGTTGTCCGCGAACGCGGAGAGCCCAGTTTCACAGGTATGGGGAGTTGCGAAGCAGTCTTCGACGGAGAAATCATAGCTGCGCCACGTGACAGTAACCCCTCCCGGAATCGCCCGACTGTTGCGGGATTCGGCCAATTTACTTAGAATGGCGAAAACTCAGTCCAGCCCGTCCAGGAGATTCGAATTGACACGTCACGGCTTTCATCCGCTCGCCCACATTGCTGTTGCAGCGCTCGCGTGTTTTCTGGTTGCTTCCGCCGCCGCTCAAACCGACACAGTTCCTGAGGGAGCGAACGAGGTGACCGCTAGTCCGGCGGCCAGCCACAACTACTGGACCAGCGGCGCTCCCATGCCCATACCGGTTACCTACCAGATGACGGGCGTGATCAGCGCGAAAATCTACAATGTTGGCGGTCACAGCGCCGGCGCCGGAGTGGTAGGGGACAACCAGGTTTACAATCCGGCCGCGAACACGTGGTCCGCCGGCGCGCCATTGCCGACGCCGACGTTGAATGCGGCCACGGCGGTGGTAAAAAACATTCTTTATATATTCGGCGGCTCCACCACCAACGGAATCACCAACGAGGTTTGGGCCTACACTCCGAAGACCAATAGCTGGGCCACGAAGGCTGCCATGCCGACGGCCAGGCAGGGAGCCGTAGCGGTCGAGTTGAACAACATTATTTATGTCATTGGCGGGAACGACAACAAGGACCGGCTGGACACGGTCGAGAGCTACAATCCCACCACCAATAGCTGGGCCACGGAGGCGCCGCTCCTGGTGGCCAAAGCGCGGCCAACCAACGGCCTGCTGGGGACGACCATCATCGCGGCAGGCGGACTGACCGACTCCGGACTCACGGGCGACAATGAGGCCTATGACACGTCGACGAACGTCTGGACATCCCTTGCCTCCGATCCCACGCCGCGATCGCACACTTGTAATGGCGTCGCGGTGGGCTATCTGTACTCGGCCGGTGGCGCGGCTGGCGCATCGGAGACGGCCGTAGCTCTGAACGAAGGATTCAGCCTCTCGAAGAACAAGTGGACGACCGTCGCGTCGATGCCGCAGGCCGTAGCGGCTGCGGGTTCCGTTATTTACCAGGGCTTGCTCTACTGTTTTGGCGGGTCCGCGGAGATCTCGATTCCGCCAGGCTCGATCTACAACAACGTGCAGATTTACCATCCCTAGCTTTGGGCCTTAGGCTCTCGGCCCTGGAAGGCACGGGGTTTCGGATAGGGCACCGGCAGGCCATAGCGTTAGTTTCCCTGGCCTGACTTGAGACTCGCCGCCTCATACATCATCAATATGGGGCGGTCATTCCATAGTCGCGGAAATCCACTAGAAGGCCGGCTCCCAGACCTCGCACCCTCGTGTTACCTCTTGACGCTTACCTGTAAGTAAACCGCGCCGGCGCTTACCAACACCTATGCTAGAATGGCGGCGTCCGGCGGAGTTATCCCAGAAAATAACTTGAGGCGTAACCGGAGAATCACCCATTCCTGAATGGCGTGAATCCGATCACCGCGCGAAAGTCCGCGAAGCCTCTGGATGAGAGGTAACCGAAATGTCGTTTGATTCCTGGCGGCAACCAGCGCAAGTACTTGTGGCGGGAACGTCATTGTTACTGGCCCCGTTCTTACTGGCCCAGGAGCAGCCAACCTTGCTCCGTATTCAGCAATCAAGGGCGGCGTTAGATAGTGACGCAACCGGGGGCATGCGGGCGAGTGGCGGAAACATATACAAGCTCGGCGATAATCCGGCGACGATGGGCACTTCGAGTTACCCGAATACGGCGACCTGCCTCTTGATCTATAACGATGGTAAGTACGTTTTCGAGAAAAGAGACGAACACACCATCGGCAGGCCAAAGGTCAAGACCGCGGAAGGTAGTTTAAGCGAAGACGACCTGCAAAAACTGCGGTCGATTCTCGCCAACGAAGACCTGCAGAAGATAACGAAGATTGAGGCCGTGGAACCTCCCTCCGATGTCGTGGCCCTGCGGGAAGCGGAGACCCTGGATATCCGCATTAATCGCGATGGTGTCATGCAGCGATTGATTGCGACCAAAGAACGCTTTAAGGTTCAGGGGACTGGCACCGCCGGCGCGTCAACCGGGGCTTCGACTGGAATGGACAAGTTCCTGGACAACGCCGCGCCTTACCGGAAAACCTTGAACCCGCTGATGAAGTGGTTTGGCGAGGTAGAAAAGAAGAGCAAGTCATCGCTGAAGGAATCGCAGCCGAAGTACTGCATGCCCATGGTCGTTCAGTAAGCCGAATCCACCGGAGCCACCTATGATTCATTGCAGGCTACTCGTCTGTTTCGTGCTGTCAGCTGCGCTCTCCGTCCATGGTCAGGTCGGGGCAAAAGGCGAAGCGCAGCTTCGGCTGGCGCTCTCGGAAGTGCAACCCGGCAGTTTGTCCTCGCAGCACTACTGCATGCTGGTCTTTGCCGACCGCCGCTTTCACGAGGAAAAGGCGAGCCGGGGCAGCGGGAAAGGCTGGGAAGGAACGGTGTACGAGGGAAATCTTTCGGATGCCGAGTGGAACGCGCTGGATGGAATTCTCGAAAGCCAGAGCTTCCGATCGCTCAACGTGCGGCCTGGATACGTGCCCCTCACGATTCAGAACGCGCATTCCTTTACCATCAGCGTAAGGCGCGAAAAGGAATTCCAGAACATGGAATTCCTGGACGACAGTAGCCGGAAGCCCTACGATTCACAATTGAAGCCCTTATTTCAGTGGTGGAAATCGGCGCGAAGCAAACGCTTGACGCCGTCGGACGCGCCTGCCGATGCCCGATGCAAGCTCGATAGCTCCGGCGGAGTCTTCAGCTATTAGGCGAGATGCCGACGTTAGCTCAGTGAATTCGAAATGGACCCGGAGTGTTGGGATGATTCCGGATTCGGCGCGGTAGGGACGAAACCCACCCATCGAAAAGTGCGCGATGTGTTGGGCACCCACTTCTGTTTCGGGCACCCGAAATGTGGGGACAGACGGGTGAACTGCACCTGAAGTGCACCCCTGACGTGAGACAAAGAAACTAGGGACAGTTTTGTTGCTTGCAAGATTGTAAACCGGGGAGTGGGGTCTGGGGCGAGGGGGCGGCGGTTAGCTCCCTCGCCCCAGTCAGCTCTGTAGAAGCTTCCCCGTTCCGCGCACGCAGTAACTGCTGTTCGAAGGCGGCTGGTGTTTGATATCCCAGCGCGGAATGCAGTCGCTGCTGGTTGTAAGTGACTGCGAAGAACTTGGTGAGGTCGGCGCGCAACGCATCCAGGTCGCGCCACTCTCTGCCGTGCACTTGCTCTTGTTTGAGTGTCTTGATGAAGGACTCAGCCTTGGCGTTGTCGTAGGGATTGCCCACGCGGCTATGCTCGGTTGCACTCCATGATCGGCTAGCAGCGTGAGATAGTCGGCGCAGGCATACTGGATGCCGCGGTCTGAATGATGAATCAGCCCCGGCGCAGGTTGCCGTTCGAGCAGCGCCGTGCGCAAGGCTTGCACGGCCACACTGGCGCCCAGATGCTGCGCCAGCGCCCAACCGATTACGCGGCGGGAATGCGCGTCTAGCACCACGGCAACGTAAACAAACTCCTCTTGCAAGCGCACGTAGGTGATATCGGCTACCCAGAGTTCATTGAGGTTGCGCGTGACCAGACCGCGCGCCAGGTTCGGCCACACTCTCCAGCCATGCTGCGAATCGGTGGTCGCGGGTACAAAGCGCCGCGTGCGCAGGCAGAGCAGATTATCTTCCCGCATCAAGCGCAGTACGCGTTTGGCATTGACGCACTGCCCGCGGTGCCGCAGTTCCCGCTGCACCCGCCGATAACCGTAAAACCGCTTCTCCACGATGACTTGCTGGATGGCATCCCGTACTGCCGTGTCGGCCTGCCGCGGGGCCGATGCTTCCCAATGCCGATAGAATCCCGCCCGGCTCACGCCGCTCAACTCGCACATTCGTTCTACGCTGAGGCCGCCTTGCCCGGCCCGCTCCGCGATCAACGTGCAGATCGCTTCCCGCCCACTTTTATGCGCCGCAAGGCTTCGCCGAAAAAATCCAGTTCCAGTTCCTGCTGTCCCACCTTGCGCTCCAGCTCTGCAATCCGTTTCCGCGCTGCCAGCAACTCCCCACGTCCGGACATCGCCTCCGGCCCGCCCCTGTCTTCCGACACTGCCTTTCGCGGCCTTCCTCCTCGCCGATGCACCAGGCCGGCTTCGCCCAACTCTGCATAGCGGTCCTTCCACACATACAGCCGCTTCCGCCGAATGCCGAGTTCCTGCGCAACTGCTCTTACGCTTTCCCCAGCCAATACCCGTCGCACCGCCGCTAATTTCAACTCCGTTCCATACTCCGGGTGATTCGTGTTC
Source organism: uncultured Acidobacteriaceae bacterium (assembly GCA_963838315.1). Lineage (GTDB taxonomy): Bacteria > Acidobacteriota > Terriglobia > Terriglobales > Acidobacteriaceae > Acidiflorens. Next base: position 462,581 of record CAWIQW010000002.1, on the reverse strand, counting down.
TTTCGTGACATGTGTTCTCCTGTTTGAGAACTGTCACCATTATCTCTGTCTCACTTTTGGGGTGCACTCCAGGTGCACTCCACCCGTCTGTCCCCATATTTGCACGCTGCTTCTGCAAATGCTTTGCCGCGTTCATTCCAATCTTTACGAAACTGAAACACGTCGGGAACGAAGTAGTGCTCTCCTTCGGTAATCGGAGGAGGAACTGTGCAGTCCGCAGAGCAGTCGGATCGGGATGACAGATTGATTCAGCGAATTTGCGGGCCAGCGCACCTCCCTCGCATTGTCCTTGCGCGGAACGCCCGGCACCTCGAATAATGCTTTGTATTGCTATGTCTGAAGCCGCCGCACCCCCTGTCCATCTCGATGCGCTTGCGCTCGAGGCCGCGCTCCTCCGCCATCTTCGCGGAGAAGTCCGCTTCGATTCCGGCAGCCGCGCTCTTTATGCTACCGACGGTTCCAATTACCGGCAGGTGCCGATCGGGGTTGTTGTTCCACGCGACAAAGAAGATGTGCTCGCGACCGTTGCGCTGTGCCGCGAATATCACGCGCCCTTGCTGGCGCGCGGCGGCGGTACGTCTCTGGCCGGACAATGCTGCAATTCCGCCGTCATCCTCGACTTTTCGAAGTACATGGCAGGGATACTGGAAATCGACCCGGCGCGCCGCATCGCCCGCGTGCAGCCGGGAGTCGTGCTCGACCACTTGCGTGGAGAGGCGGAGAAGCATCACCTGACCTTCGCGCCCGATCCCGCGACCCACGACCGCTGCACGCTTGGCGGCATGATCGGCAACAACTCCTGCGGCGTGCACTCGATCATGGCGGGCAAAACCGACGACAACATCGAGGCGCTCGAAGTTCTTACCTACGACGGCCAGCGCCTGCATGTGGGCGCGACCGGGGAAGAGGAATTTCATCGGGTGGTCAGCGAAGGCGGACGCCGCGCCCAGATTTATTCACGCCTCAAGCTGCTGGCCGATCGCTATGGCGATCAGGTTCGGCGGCAGTTCCCCAACATTCCGCGGCGCGTCTCGGGCTACAACCTGAATCACCTGCTCGCCGAGAGCGGATTTCACATTGCGCGCGCGCTGGTCGGCTCCGAGGGAACCTGCGTCACGATTCTCGAAGCCACCTGCCGTCTCGTCGAAAGCCCGCCCTTCCGCGCGCTCGTCGTGATCGGATGGCCCGACGTCTACATTTGTGCCGACCATGTGCCGCAGATCATGACGCACGGCCCCATCGGACTGGAAGGCTTCGACGACATCATCGTCAACGCCAGCCGCCGCAAGGGCGTGAACCTTGAAGGTCTGGCGTTGCTGCCCGAAGGCTGCGGATGGCTGATGGTCGAGTTCGGCGGCAAAACTCCCGAGGAAGCGGAAGCCAGGGCGCGCCATCTGATGGCGGCGCTGGACCGCGAGGCTCCCGCGCCCGACATGCGCTTGTTTACGGACCCGCGCCACGCGCGCCGTATCTGGGATGTGCGCGAGTCGAGCCTGGGAGTTACCTCCCATGTACCGGGCGAGCCGCTGCGCTGGGAAGGTTTCGAGGATTCCGCCGTCGCGCCCGATAGACTTGGCGCGTACCTGCGCGACCTGCGCAAGCTGATGCAGGAATTCCACTACGAAGGCGCGTTCTACGGCCACTTCGGCCACGCCTGCGTGCACACGCGTATGGACTACGACCTCGAATCCGAGGAGGGCGTGCGCAAGTTTCGGCAGTTTATGGAAGAGGCCGCCGACCTGGTGGTGCGCTATGGCGGCTCGCTTTCCGGCGAACACGGAGACGGCCAGGCGCGCGGCGAACTGCTGCCCAAAATGTTTGGCCCCGAACTCATGCAGGCCTTCCGCGAGTTCAAGTCGATCTGGGATCCTGAATGGAGGATGAATCCCGGCAAGCTGATCGACCCCTACCGGCTGGACGAGAATCTGCGGCTCGGCCCGGACTACGACCCATGGCAGCCGGCGACGCACTTCAAATTTCCCGACGATTACGGCAGCCTCGCCAGCGCTACCATGCGCTGCGTCGGAGTGGGAAAGTGTCGCCGCGAAGAAGGCGGCGTCATGTGTCCCAGCTACCGGGTTACGCGCGACGAAGAACACTCGACGCGCGGGCGCGCTCACCTGCTCTGGGAAATGACCAAGGGCGAGGTGATCAAAGACGGATGGAAGAATGAAGCCGTCAAGGAATCGCTCGATCTGTGCCTCGCCTGCAAAGGCTGCAAGAGCGATTGTCCGGTGGGCGTCGACGTGGCGACCTACAAAGCCGAGTTTCTGTCGCACTATTACGAGAGCAACCGGCGTCCGCTGAATGCGCTGGCATTTGCGAACGTCGACCTGTTAGTGCGAGCCGCCTCGCATGTTCCGGGCCTGGTGAACCTGGCCACGCAACTTCCCGGCCTGCGCGACTTGGCGAAGATGGCTGGCAATTTGCCTGCGCAGCGCCGCATTCCACCGCTCGCTGCGGAAACCTTCCAGCAGTGGTGGGAGGCCCGGCGTAGCGCCGTCGCCCTGCCCGCAGTCGAGCGGGCGCCTCGCCCCCTCCCCGGAAAGCAGGCAAACAGCCAGGTTCTGCTTTGGGCTGACACGTTCAACAACCACTTTCTGCCGTCAACTGCCAAGGCCGCCTCCGAGGTTCTTGAGGCTGCGGGTTTCGAGGTGATGGTACCGCGCGCGCATCTCTGCTGCGGACGTCCCCTCTACGACGTCGGCATGCTGGACCGCGCCAGGAATCTGCTGCTGCAGATCATGGACGAGCTGCTGCCGGAAATCGAGGCAGGCACTCCGATTGTGGTGCTGGAGCCCAGTTGCGCCACGGTCTTCCGGGACGAACTTACTAACCTCTTCCCCGGCGACGAGCGCGCGCGAGCCCTCTCGAAGCAAGTTTTCCTGCTCAGCGAATTTCTCGAGCGGTACGCCAAAGACTTCCCCCTCCCCAAGCTCGCGCGCCGCGCGTTGGTTCACGGGCACTGCCATCACAAGGCGATCATGAAGATGACGGCCGAGGAGTCGGTCCTCCAACGCATGGGCATCGACTTTACCGCGCCCGCTCCGGGATGCTGCGGCATGGCGGGAGCTTTCGGATTTGAAAAAGAAAAGTATGACGTTTCGCGGGCGATCGGTGAGCTTGAACTTCTACCGGCCGTGCGCCAAGCTCCGACGGACTGGCTTATCGTAGCCGACGGCTTCAGTTGCCGCGAGCAGATCGCGCAGGAGACCGACCGCCACGCCCTGCATCTCGCCGAAGTCCTGCAGATGGCGCTTCACGAAGCGACCGAAAGCCCCGAAGGAATCCCGCTGTTCGACGCAGCTCCGCGGCACTATCCCGAAGACGCGTGGGTAAGGCCGCACCAGGCGGCGATCAGGAAGTCGATGAAGCGGACGGGGCTGGCCGCTGCAGGGATCGCAGCGGGCGCAGCGCTGCTGTGGGGGATTTCGAGAAGACGATGATTCCTTGCAAGTGTTTGATAATAAAGGGTGCAGGATACCATCTGCCCATCCGCGCCTATTTCTGGGACAATAGATAGATCAGTTCGAGCGCCCCTCTGGTAGCCCACTGGGCTGCGAGTCCTGATCGCTCGCTGTCACACGAAAACTGGACCATGGAAACCGAAAAGAGCACGCTCCTGACGCCGTCGCCGCAGCCGCCATCCCAGCTGTCGGGCGTCCAGCTATCGACCCCGGAGCCAGACAAAACAGTGCAGGGGTCGGTCCTGGTGCTGATCCAGTTTGACGTCTCCGAAGAGATTCGCCTGGACGACCTGCGCGACATCTTTGGCGCGCGCCGTCAGGAAGCCAGCTTCAAGCATCCCGCGCCCGGATATGTCCGCTACCAGCGTCCTCCGGTGGTCGAGCCGGTTGAGCCGCTGATTCTGGAGAGCGGGGAGCGGCTCGATGTCCAGATCAAGTACTACGATTACGGCATTCTGAGCGTGGTCTTCGAACTGCCTTTTTCCGGAGACTGGGAGCGCCTGGTCCGGCTCGCCGGCCGCTGGGTCTGGGACACCGATTTCACCAGCTTTGCGCAGAAGATCGTCAAGCAGAAGCTTGAACGCGCCGGTCCCGCGCTGGTCAAGCCGTACGACGAGTGGCTGACCGAAGACTATTTCGTCTTCCACGTGCGCGACATCGCAGGCAATCCTTCTGCTGCCGAACTGCTTACCACCGAACGCGGACGCATCGCCCAGATCGTGCGCGGTGAAACCGTTCCGCTTTCCGAAGGCGAATGCCAGGAAATCCTTCTCTCCCGGATTTCTTATTATCCCCACGATCTGACCGTGATTGGTTGGAATGCGGCGTTTCTCTACGACAACCAGGCGGGCGCGGAGACCGCGATTCAGTTGCTGGAATACGCCAACTCGCAGCTCCTGGAGTTCCGCCACTACGACGAGTTGCTCACGGGCGAGCTGCAAAGCGTCTACGAGTTCATGGATCATGGCTCGGGGATCTGGGCGCGCTGGCGCACGGCGAAACGCGCGACCCGCCTGCACACCGTCCTGCTCGACGTGGACGAACTCACCGAACGCGCCGACAACGCCATCAAGTTCCTGAGCGACATGTTCTCGGCCCGCCTCTACAAAGTTGCCGCGTCTAAGATCGGCGTGACCGACTACAAAGATCTGGTCAACCAGAAAGTCCACACCGCCGAAGAACTCTACCGCTTCATGGTCGACCAGTTCCACCAGAGCCGGGCTTTCGTGCTGGAGCTGATGGTAGTGATCATCCTGATCATCGACCTGATCTGGCTGTTCAAGGGCTCGACGCCTATTTAGGCTTTGGGCTCTCGGCTTCGGCGTCCATTGTCCCTCGGGAATTTGTCCAAACCTCTCTGTTGTCCACCGCGCACGCGCACTCCGTAAGTTTGCCAATCCCCCCATTTGCCCACCCCCACACCTTTGCGCAAAAACGCACCGTCCATCGGTCATCCGCTTGCACCATTCCGTCATCGAGCATCCCCATGGGAATCGACTAATGTCGGGCGAGGGGGATGAGTGGCTGGGTGGGGGCGCTTCACCGGTCGGAACTCGAGCGGCGGGAGGAGGACGCGGCGGCCAAAATCAGGCGGGCGGTTGAAGCCCGACGAAACCCGGCCCGAGAAGGTCGGAAGCAGTCAAAGTTGGAAGAAGGCAAGCAATCAAGATTCGAACCGGGGGAGGTTCGAGGCAAGGAGAGCAGCAATGTCAATGAAGAAACGGAGCATGCTATCGAGGGGGGGGATCGCCAAGACTCCGACCGGTATTCACGGGCTGGATCAGATTACGGAAGGAGGCCTGCCGAAAGGGAGACCGACGCTTCTTTGCGGAAATGCGGGGTGTGGAAAGACCGTATTGGCACTGGAGTTTCTGGTCCGCGGTGCGACTGAGTTTAACGAACCGGGGGTGTTTGTGGCATTCGAGGAAACGGGGCGGGATCTGAGCCAGAACGTGGCCTCGATGGGGTTCGACCTGCGGGGGTTGTGCGCCCGCAAGAAGCTCTCGCTCGATTATGTCCGCATAGAGCGTGGGGAACTGCAGGAAAGCGGCGAGTACGATCTGGAAGGATTGTTCATCCGTCTGGGAAACGCGATCGAGGGGATCGGCGCGAGGCGGGTGGTGCTGGATACGATCGAGTCGCTGTTTTCCGGATTTGGGAACAAAAACATTCTGCGGGCGGAATTGCGGCGGTTGTTCGGGTGGCTGAAGGCGAAGGGAGTGACGGCGGTGATCACCGCCGAGAGTGGCGAGGGGAAGCTGACGCGGCAGGGGATCGAGGAGTACGTTGCGGACTGCGTGATTCTTCTGGACCATCGGGTGCAGGAGCAGATTTCGGTGCGGCGGCTGCGGGTGACCAAATACCGCGGGACGATGCACGGGACGAGCGAGTATCCATTTCTGATCGGGAAGAACGGGATCTCGGTGCTGCCGCTGAGCTCGCTGAAGCTGGAGCACAAGGCCCCGACGCAAAAAATTTCGACCGGAGTGCTACGCCTGGACGCGATGCTGGGCGGGGACGGCTTTTACCGCGGGATGAGCATACTGGTGTCGGGGGGCGCGGGCACGGGCAAGAGCAGCCTGGCGGCGCAGTTTGTGGAGGCTGCCTGCCGGCGCGGGGAACGGGCGCTCTACATGGCGTCGGAACAATCGATCGACGAAGTGGTGCGCAACATGCGATCGATCGGGATCGACCTTGCGCCCTGGATCGGGCGCGAGCGGCTGCGTTTTTATGCGGCGCGGCCGGGGACATTTGGCCTGGAAAAGCACCTGGTGACGATGCACGACCTGACGGCGTGTTTCCGGCCGAAAGTGGTGGTGATCGATCCGATTACGAATTTCGCGTCGGCCGGCTCGCGGCTGGAAGTGAAGTCGATGGTGACGCGGTTGATCGACATGTTCAAGTCATGCGGGACGACGGCAATGTTCACGAGCCTGACGACGGGAGACAGCGCGCCAGAGGTAAGCGAAGTGGGGATTTCGTCGCAGATGGACGCGTGGATACTACTGCGCAACATCGAATCGAACGGAGAGCGGAACCGTGGTTTGTATGTGCTGAAGGCGCGAGGCATGGCGCACTCGAACCAGATACGGGAATTCGTGCTGACGCCGCGTGGGGTGCAATTGCTGGACGTTTATGTGGGGGCGGCGGGGCTGCTGACGGGAACCGCCCGGGTCACGCAAGAGGCGAAGGAGCGAGCGGAAGGAGTGGAGCGGAAACAGAAGCTGGAGGGGAAGTCCTGCGAACTGGAAAGCGCGCGGCGGCAACTGGAGACGGAGATAGCGAAAATGCGCTCCGACTTCGAGGGGAAGAAACGGGAACTGGAGCGGGAGATGCAGGGACTGCAAGATCGGGAAAAGCAGATCGATGAAGATCGCGGGGAGATGGGGCGGTTCCGCGCATCGGACGCGGTCACGGAAGTGGATAACGGGCGGAGATAGGCGCGCCCACTGGGGAACGACGAAATGTGAGCCAGGCAACCGGCAGGAATGGGAGTGAGATGAAAAGGACAAAGAGCACGGAGCAAAAAGGGAAACGAAATACGAAGGGCAAGCCTTGGCAGCTGCGGCTGTACATCGCCGGGGGAACGGCTCGCTCGCAGACGGCGCTGGACAATCTGCAAAAGATCTGCGACGAACACTTGCCGGGGAAGTACCGGACCGAGGTTGTGGACCTGCTGAAGACTCCGCAACTGGCGGCGGGGGACCAGATCCTAGCGGTGCCGACGCTGGTGCGGACGCTGCCGGAGCCGCTGCGGAAGATTATCGGGGACTTGTCGGACACGCAGCGGGTGTTGGTGGGGCTGAACCTGATCACCGAGAAGCAATCTTGACCGGGTAACGCGCGAGGGCGGGAAAGTGGTTGCGGATGCGGTCGAAGAAGAGCCAACCCGGGCGGGACCGAGGCGCGAGAACGGAGGGAGCGCGGAGGCAGCGGACGGATTGGGAAGCAACCCTGCACGCCATCTACGAGGGACAAGTGGATGGAATCGCGGTGGACGGGCCGGAGGGGAGCCGGCTTTTCACGTTGCAAGACCCCGAGGATCCGTACCGCATTCTGGCGGAGCGGATGAACGAGGGCGTGGCCACGCTGAGCGCGGCGAAAGGGGTTGTGCTGTATGGGAACCGGAGGTTGGGGGAAATGGTAGGGGTGCCGGCGGAACGGCTGCTGGGAATACCTCTGGTTTCGATTCTGCATGAAAAGGGGAAAGCGAGCTTCCCGGGACTGATGCGGAAGGCGCAGGTGACGGATGTGCGGGCGGAGAGTTGCCTGCGGCACAGGGACGGGGCGCTGATTCCGGTGCAGTTGTCGCTGAGCCGTTTGGGGCTGAAAGAAACGGGGGCGAGCATTTGCCTTGTGGCGACGGATCTGAGCGAGCGGACCCGGACGGAGGCGGCGTTGCGGCGGGGCCGGGAGCGGCAGCTACGGTTAAAAGACGAGCTGCTTTCGCACGTTTCCCACGAGTTGCGGTCTCCGATGGCGTGCATTCATCAGTTCGCGACCATCCTGCTGGACGGTTTGTCGGGTCCGCTGACGGAGGAGCAAAGGGAGGTCCTGGGAATCATTCTGAAGAGCGCGAACCAACTGCGGAAGATGATTGACGACTTGCTGGAAACGGCGCGGATTGAGGCGGGGAAGGTGAAGCTCGAGTGGGAGCGAGTGGTGGTGCAGGATGCGGCGCACGAGGCGATCGAGATGCTGCGTTCGACGGCGAGTGAAAAGGCGATCTGCCTGAAGCAGGAAAGGCGGGAAGATCCCCTGCTGGTGCATGCGGACCCGCACCGGGTGCGGCAGATTCTGCTGAATCTGATCGGGAACGCATTGCGCTTCACGCCGGAGGGGGGACGGGTCGAAGTTAAGTACCGCGTGGAGCCGGGGGACGCGGGTTATGCGGTAGTGACCGTGCATGACAACGGCTGCGGGATGAGCGAGGCGGTGCAGGCGCGAGTGTTCGAACGGCTGTACCAGGAAGGGCGTCCGAAGGACCACGGGCACGGAGGGTTGGGACTGGGGCTGGCAATCTGCAAGGAACTGGTTTTGCTGCATACGGGCAAGATCTGGGTGGAAAGCCGCCCGGGCAGAGGCTCGGCTTTCAGCTTTACGCTGCCGATGTATGGGGCCGGCAAGAAAGCAGCCGCGGGAGCGAGGTCGGGAACAACCCACGCGGGGGGTTAAGGACAGGCGGAGGAAGAAATGAGGAAAGGCAAGATTCTGATTGTGGACGATGACGACAATATGCGGTTGGCGCTGCACATGAGGTTGAAGGCGGTGGGCTATGAAACGGTGTTTGCCAGCGATGGTCTGAGCGCAACGAAGGTCGCCTGCCAGGAGCATCCGGACCTGGTATTGCTCGACCTGGGGCTGCCCGCGGGGGACGGGTTCGTGATCATGGAACGTTTTGAGAAAAGCGAGAAGTTATGCTCCATTCCGATCATTGTTCTTACAGCGCGGGAAGTGCGGGTAAACAGAGATAAGGCGCTGGCGCGGGGGGCGTATGCTTTTTTTCAAAAGCCGGCGGACAACGCACTGTTGATGGATGCTATCGAGCGGGCGCTGCTGCTTGCGGCTCCGTAGCGCTACGAACAGCGCAGGTCGCTGAGGGGATACCAGGAAGGGGCTGAACTATCGAAAGGGATTAACCTCGATCTCTAGTAACGTAAGAGTTATATTCCCACCGCGAGACTGTTAACCAGCAAGCGACTTGACAACCCGTGCCTTCAATCGAAAGTATCGCAACCCATTACAAATCAACAACTTAATTTCCGACTTCTTCTCGAATTTAGCCGTAATTTTCCCTTCCGCGAAAATATTGTTAGCGAACAAAAAGGGAATAAACAGCCCGCCGCGCGAAAATCTCACGCCCCGCGTCCCACTTTTCAGGATAGCCCCGGGGCGCACTCTCCACACGCAAAAATGCCCAGGGATTCTCGCGAATCCTGGGCATCGTTTTGAAATCTTACTTCGAGATCGTTTTCCAGAGGTCGATTTCCAGACGATCCGTTGGCGCTACCCTTAGACGGGGGTAACGTTCTCTGCTTGCCAGCCCTTGGGGCCCTTGGTCACGTCGAACTGCACGGTTTGGCCTTCTTGCAGGCTCTTGAAGCCGCCTGCCTGGATCGCGGAGAAATGCACGAAAACGTCTTCGCCATTCTGACGGCTGATAAAGCCGTAGCCTTTGGCGTCGTTAAACCACTTTACTGTTCCTTGCTCTGCCATGGATGTTCCTATTCTTGTTTCTTGAAATGTGCTTAGTAGATTCGCTGATTGTAGAGGGGGTGACGCTGGTTGGCGGTACCTGCACTCAACTCACTGTGAGTCAACACTAGCAAAAGCAGTATAGCACAGAACCGGCTCTCGGGTCTCGACTTTCGGGCTTTTGGCTCTATCTTTTCGCGCCCACCCCTGCCTTCGGACCCCCTCCCCCGGCATTAGACTATAGGTCATGATCGCCACCCTGACTTTGGAACTCCGGATCGAGGCTGCCCAATCCCTGAAGGATAAGCGGCGGGTGGTACGAAGTATGAAAGACCGCCTGCGGGGATCGTTCAACGTGTCGGTGGCGGAGCTCGATCCCAGCAATTTGTGGAACCAGGCCACGATCGGTGCGGTCGCAATCTCCCATTCGCGCGACTATCTGGACGGTCTGATGAAAAAAGTGGAGCAAGCGGCTACCCGGATCGCCAACAATCACGGCGCCGAAATTGCCGACGCGTTTGTGGACTTCCTTTAGCTTTCGGCTCTCGGCTCCTGGGCTTTCGGGCACATGGGGTTTCGAACGTTCGGGTAGAACTCCCTGAGTCGAAGCGGCCGGCGTCAAGAGTTGAAGATCCTTCGACGTGAGCTTTGCGCTCGCTCAAGATGACAGTAGTAAGGTTCATCCGGCCTTGCTACTGGAGTGGGAGCCGCGAGCATAGAGCCGGGAGCCGGACTTGGGCTTTTCTGCTATCCTAATCGGTTTTCCTTCATTGAGGGCAGCGCTTGGAGCGACGGGGTGTCCGACATCATCGGGAGAGACTGAGCGGAGCGATTCGCGAGGAGATCGAGACCATCCTTGAGGGTGAACTGGCCGATCCCCGCATCGGGCTGGCCAGCGTCAACTCCGTGATTATGGCGGACGATTCCCGCTCGGCGCGTGTGCTTGTCCATGTGCAAGGCGACGAGACCGAAGCCGAGCGCACGCTCCAGGGATTGAATGCGGCGAAGAATTATGTTCGGCACGCGCTTGTCGAGCGGCTGGGATTGCGGCGGCCTCCGGAATTGCATTTTCACATCGACCGTTCCGACCAGCTCGAAAGCCGGGTCGATGAGCTGCTTGCTCGATCGAAAAAACGCAGGAAAAAGTAGCTATCAGCCATTAGCCATCAGCCATCAGCCGTCAGGTAAAGCTTACGCTGCTGGCTGATGGGGCTAGCGTTTGGAAACGGTTAGCGCGGTCACGACCTGAACTGGTCGCTGACGGCTCATGGCTGATCGCTGGCGACTGACGGTCGATGGCTGTTCTTATGGTGGACAAGGTTCTACAGGCGATTCGCGCGCGACAGCGGTTTGTGATCACGTCGCACGCCCGGCCGGACGGGGATGGGATCGGTTCAGCGCTGGCCTGCGGGCAGATTCTGCGCGTGATGGGGAAAGAGGCCGAGGTTGTAATTTACGATGGCATCCCGCGGATCTACCAGAACCTGCCGTTTGCGGATCGCGCGATCCAGGCGCATACCGTGCCTGCAAATGATGCGGTGATCCTGCTGGAGTGCGACAGTACGCGGCGCGCGCTGCTGGAAGGGCTCGACCAGTGCTTCCTTATTAATATCGACCATCATGTGAGCGGGCGCAATTTTGGACACATTAACTGGATCGACTCGAGCGTGATGGCTACGGCGGAACTGGTGTACCGGTTGGCCCGGCTGGCATGCGTCCCCATGTGCCGCGATATTGCGACCTGTCTATACACGGCGCTTATGACGGACACGGGCTCGTTCATGTTCGAGGGCACCAACGAGCACACGTTTACGGTGGCCCGCGAACTGGTGCTGGCGGGAGCCGATCCGGCGCAGTGCGCGCGGCATATTTATTTTGGACACTCGACGGCGAAAATGCGCTTGCTGGGCGCAGCCCTGACCCATTTACATCGCGAAGGTCCGCTGGCATGGATCTGGGTGACGCAGGAGCAGATGGCGCGCTATGGGGCGCGCGAAGAGGATTGCGAAGGGCTAGTGAATTACGCGCTCTCGATGGGGGACGTGGAAGTGGCGATCTTTTTTCGCGAATTGCCGGACCGCCGCTACCGCATCAGCCTGCGCAGCAAAGGCGAGGTTAATGTTTCGAGAGTGGCTGAACACTTTGGCGGTGGTGGACACAAATGCGCCAGCGGGTTTGCTCTGGAAGGGCCGCTCGCGGTCGCGGTCTCGCGGGTGGTCGAACGGCTGCGCGCCGAGCCGATGGTATCCGATTCGCGATCCGAATGAACAGATGAGCGCCGCTGGTATCAATTCCCGCTCCCGTACTGAGTTCCTGCTGCTGGCCGCTTGCTGCGGATTTTTCCTTTTCTATGGGCTCGGGGCTTTCGGCCTGCTGGGGGCCGACGAGCCCAGGTATGCTCAAGTTGCTCGGGAGATGCTGAACCGGAGCGATTGGGTCACGCCCACTCTGAATGGCAGACCCTGGATGGAAAAGCCTCCTCTTTATTATTGGCAGGCGATGGTAACGTACCGCGCGGCGCGGGCGGCAGGGGCGGGGAATGACGGTGTCAGCGATAAGACGGCACGTATTCCGGGAGCAGTCGATGCGGCCATTATGGTCGCCGCTATTTATTTTTTTCTCCGCCGCTTCCGCCGTGGGAGCGAACTGGATGGGGCGCTCATCACGGCCAGTTGCGCCGGAGTGATTGGATTTGCGCACGCCGCCTCGACCGACATGCCTTTGACGGCGACCGTGGCGATCGCTCTGCTGGCGTGGTTCGCGTTCTACGAACGCCAGCGTAATTTCGATCTCGCTATTTTCTATGTTTTTGTTGGCTTGGGCATGCTGGCCAAGGGTCCGGTCGCACCGGTTTTGGCGGCTGTGATCATTCTGTTGTTTGCGGTGCTCAAGCGTGACTGGGGAGTGGTATTCCAGACATTGTGGATGCCGGGCATTGCGCTTTTCGTGGTGGTGGCTCTGCCGTGGTACATCGCCGTTCAGATGCGTAATCCGGAATTTTTTCGGGTGTTTATTCTGGAGCACAATCTGGCGCGCTTCTCCACGAACGTCTATCACCATCCGCAGCCTTTTTGGTTTTACCTGCCGGTATTCTTGCTGGCATTGATGCCGTGGACGCTTTGGCTGATCGCGGCGGTGGTGGAACGCGTGCAGCAGATCCGACGGGAAGGACGCGGAGCTTTTGGGAGTCCCGAGGACTCGTGGGCACTTTTCCTGCTTATCTGGATGGTCGTTCCCCTTGTGTTCTTCAGCTTGTCGCAATCGAAGTTGCCGGGCTACATTCTGCCTGCGGTGCCTGCGGGAGCGCTCCTGGTTACCGAATATCTAGCGGCGCGTCGCGAGTTGGCTTCCAGCGAACCGGAAGGCCGCATCTCATTGCTGATGGCTGCGCTGCACGGAATCGTTTGCGGGTTGCTGGTGTTTGCCGCGCTTTGCGCTGCCTCGATTGCGCTTACGCGCCATTTGAGACTGGGAAAAGGAACTTATGCCGCTGCGGCCGTAGCTGCTGTGTTCGCGTTCTGCATTGCGGCTGCGCTGGTCACGCGCGCAGGGCCGCGTCTGCTCCGGCCGATCACGATGATTGCGGTCGTGGTGAGCGTGGCGGCCGTGATTCGTCTGGCTGCGCCCGCCATCAATGCCACCCAGTCGTCGCGTCCTGTTGCGGAGATTATTCAGGACTTTTCGCGCGAGGCGGTGCCGGTGGCACTTTATCATGTTGGGCGCACGCAGCAATATGGACTCGATTTTTACCTGGATCGTCCGACTGAAACCTATGAGAACGGAGGGATCCCCGCCGGGGCACATTTGGTGGTTGCCGCTCAAGGTACGCAGGCGCAAGTTGCCGAACTCGTTCCCGGACGCCGAGTATCATATTTAACGAATATCCCGGCGCAGAAGTTGGAGTTGTACTGGGTGAAGTGAGATAAGGTTTCGGAGTTTCAAAGGTTCAGAATGAAGTGGATGAGACGCAGCATCGGCATCTAACCTCAAGACTTTGAAACTCTGTAACCTTGCTACTTTGGATTCTAGCTTTATGGAAATCCTCGATCTTCGACATTTTTCGTCTGCTGATCTTCGTCCGCTGATCGAGGAAGAGGTCGTGTTGTGGGGAAGCCAGCTCGCTTGGGACTACACGCAATCGGCGGAGATGATTCTTCGCTACATGGAGGCAAAGATTCTTCCGGGCTATGCCGCGATTGCGCGCGGCAATATTTTTGGCTACTCGTTTTTTGTCTATGAGCAGAGCAAGGGCGTGATTGGAGACCTGTTCGTGCGAGATGGCGGGCGAACTCCTAACCGCCCGGAAGTTGAAGAACGACTGCTTACGCACGTCATCGAGACGCTGCAGCAATCGCCGGGCATCCACCGGATAGAAGCGCAATTGCTGGCGCACAAGACGGGAGCGGTCGCGCGGCCTTTTCTGGCGCAGGGATTCAGCCGGCATCCGCGGGTGTTCATGAACTACGAAATGGCGCTGCATCCACAAACCGCGCCAGCGCTTGCGCCGGAGTTCGAAATTCGTCCCTGGGCTGAGGAGCAGTACCAGGCGGCGGCGGCAGTCATCACGGCTGCGTATCGCGGGCACGTCGATTCCGACATCAACGATCAGTACCGGACGCTCACCGGTTCGCTGCGTTTCCTGAACAACATCGTGCGCTTTCCGGGATGCGGAACGTTTGATCCGCGAGCATCGTTTGTCGTGGTCGATCGCCGCACGCGGACGCTGGTCGGGCTGATTCTGTGCTCGCAGGTGCGCCCGGATGTCGGCCATGTCACCCAAGTTTGCGTTCTGCCGGAATACCGGTCGGCGGGGCTGGGCGTGGTGCTGCTGGCCGCGACTACACGAAGCCTGCGGGAGCGTGGGTTCGGGGCGATTTCGTTGACAGTGACCCAGGCGAACGATCGCGCCATCGCGCTTTATGAGCGGATAGGATTTGAATCGCGCCGCGTGTTCGACGCTTTTGTCTGGGAGGGGTGAGAAGAAGTTAGTCGTCGGATCTCAGTTCTCTTTTCTCCCGAGCCTACAACGACGAGTCTTGTTCGCGATTGTTTTCCTGATCGCGCTTCCTGCCATAGCGAAATGCCCATCCGACTCCTACGGTCATGACGACCAGAGGCGGAGCCACCAGTACGAGTACTCCTCGATCGATCGCCCTTTGGCCGTCTTTACTGGTGGCTCGCGCAGTGCTGTAACACATGGCGCAACCCTGGGAGAAGGCGGGCGCGGCCCATAACAAGAGGGACACGGCGAGGAGGCACTTTGTTGTGATCGTACGCTTTGCCTGAATTTGAAGCGGACTGCTCACCGGACACCCAGGTTAATGATGCGGAAGGCGTCCGGGAAAAAGACCATCATCATGGCCAGGCAAAATACGAGAGAGCACATGGTGAGATATTTCATGCGTGAGGCCTCATACTTCATGTGCATGAAGTAGCCGATGATGAGCGCGGCCTTGACGATGGAAAGGCACATCAGGATGGAAAGCATGCGCTTGGGTTCCATGTTCTGATAGCCGAGGTAAACCTCGACCGCGGTCAGCACGAGCAGGACTCCCCAGACCCAAAAGAAGGGGGCGAGCTTGTGGTGGCGATGTTGTTCGGCTACGCGTTCTTCTATGGCCAACTGTCCAGCGTCTTCCATGGTTCGGCGCTCCTAGATCTTTACGCTCTTACACAATCTTCGTGGACATCAGGTAGACCAGGGGGAAGATGAACATCCACACCAGATCGACAAAGTGCCAGTACAGGCCGGCGACTTCGACATCCGCGGCGTCATAGACTTTGGGCTTCAACCACAAAATCAGGGAACAGATGAGCGCGGTGATCAGCAGGATGTGTGAGGCATAGTGAAACGGGCTATAGGATGGCGTCAACAGCCAAGCAGCCAGCCAGCACGCAAAAAGAATCGGGATGAACTTGCGGCGCAAGGCGATGATGCCGAGGTAAACCACTCCGAGCGTGACGTGCAGCATGTGCATGCCGGTCAAGCCGAAGAAAGTGGCGGCGAATTGCGGGACGGTTTTGGAAACTCTCGCGTATTCGGAGGCGGTTTCCTGGCCGGGAACGGCGGGGAAGATGGGCAGGCGGAGGCCTTCGGAGATCAAGTGGCTCCATTCCCGGCCGTGAAGGATGATGAAGCCGGTGCCGCAGGCCATGGTGGCCAGCAACCACATGCGGCGCGCGCTGTCATTGCCCTTGGCTGCTGCGTTGACTGCCAGGACCATGGTCAGGGAACTGGTCAGCAGGAACGCGGTCATGACGGTCGCATTAATGATGCTGCCGGAGTGAAATGGCGTGGGCCAGTTGGGGATGGAGATGCGGCCATAACTGTAGGCGTAGAGCAAAGCGCCGAAGGTCAGCGAGTCGGAGAGCAGGAAGAGCCACATCCCGATTTTCTTCGAGTAGGTTCCAAAGAGCGACGGCTCGTAGATCGCGGGCAGGTTGTGCGCGACGTTTTGCGAAACATTTTGCGAGACGACGGCTTCCGCCATGCGTTGAGTCTCCTTCGTTCAACTAGTGTGCGAATTCCAGCAGAGCCAGAATGTATATCCAAAGCGCCGCCATAAAGTGCCAGTACCAGGCGGTAACATCGACGACGATGCGTCGCGATTCCAAGGGACGGCGCAAGATGACGGTGGAACCGGCCACGAGCAGGGCCAGGACTCCGAAGAGCAGGTGGACGGCGTGGCCGCCTGTCAGCAGATAGATAAAAGAACTGCTGGGGCCGGTGGCGACAAAGAATCCACGGGAGGCGAGATCTCGCCAGGCCAGCCACTGTCCGGTGAGGAAGCCCAGGCCGAGAATCACAGTCACACCCAGCCAGGGAAATTCTTTTTCGGCGCCCAGAGATACTCCGGAAATGGAGTGGACCGGTTGCAGAGCGACTTGGCGGATGAGTCGGCGTCGCGCCAACTCGATAGTCACACTGCTTAACAGCAGCACGCCGGTGTTAATCAGAAACAGGACGGTGGGCAGCGGTGTGGGAATCCAGTCGCGCACAACCCGGTTGGTGTTGGGATCTAAACTGGGCAATCCCTGGCGCACGACGTAGGCGCTGGTGAAGGCAACAAACAACATCAGGACCGGCGTCAGTGCAATCGCCAACCCGAGGCGCGCACGGCGCAGGCGAGTTCCGGGGTCCGGCGCGCCGGAGTCGGGACGGCCGTCGTCTCCGCCATTGATGGCGGGAGGGAGATTGCCGCGGTTTCCCCGCGAGGTTGTGGGTTGGGAAGCCGGAGCCGTGGGAGTGAAGGTCGCCATTCTTCTCTTGTAATCTCTCTCGATACTTTCTTAGTCGGCGGCTACGGGCGCCGGGTCGTTTTGCATTACGTAGTCGTGGGGCGCTCCCGGAACACTGTAATCGTAGGGTCCGTGATAGACGACGGGGGTGTGTCCCCCGAAATTGTCATGGGGAGGGGGAGTGGCGGTGGTCCACTCGAGGGTGGTCGCTTCCCAGGGATTGTCGCTGGCTTTCTTTCCGCGGAACATACTCCAGAACAGATTGAACAAGAAGATGAGCTGGCCCGTGATCGTGATGAATGCCGCGTAGGTTATGAACTTCTGTACTGGAATCAGATCATGCAGGTAACTGACTTCGGTAAGTTGGGAGTAGCGTCGGGGATGTCCCGCGATTCCCAGGTAGTGCATGGGCACAAAGATCGCGTAGGTACCGATCAGTGAGATGAAGAAATGCCAACGCCCGAGCGATTCGTTCAACATCCGCCCGAACATCTTGGGGAACCAATGATAAGTTGCGGCAAAAATTCCGAAGATCGCTGCTACCGCCATGATGAGGTGGAAGTGGCCGATGACGAAGTAAGTGTCGTGGAGCTGGATGTCGAGCGCGGGTTGGGCGAGGAAAGGGCCGCTGACTCCGCCCGCGACAAACAAGGAGACAAAGCCGATACCAAACAATGACGGAGTGGTGAGGCGGATGTTGCCGCGCCACAGCGTGGCCAACCATGTGAAGGTCAGGAGGGCTGAAGGCACGGTGATGGCCATGGTGGGGATGGAGAAGGCATAGCCGGAATAAGGGCTCATCCCGCTGACGAACATGTGGTGGCCCCAGACCCCAAAGCCCAGAATGACGATGGAGAGCATGGCCAGGACGATGGTTTTGTAGCCGAAGGGCGGCTTGCGTGAACCGACTGAAAGAACGTGTGAACACACACCCATAGCGGGCAAGATCGCGATGTACACCTCGGGATGACCAAAGAACCAGAACAGATGCTGCCACAGAAGAGGAGAGCCACCTCGATGTCCGGTCATCACCCCGTTAATGGTACCGAGCGGGAGATAAAAGCTGGTGCCAAGATTGCGATCCATCAACAGAAGAATGCCAGCCGAGAGCAGTACGCCGAAGGCCAGGAGGCCCATGATGGCCGTGCAAAACCACGCCCAGCAGGTCAACGGCATGCGCATCAGGGTCATGCCACGCGCTCTCATGTCGAGCGTGGTGGTGATGAAGTTCAGCGATCCGAGCAACGCTCCGATACAGAAGATGGCGATGCTGGTGATCCACAGATCTGCTCCCAGGCCTTCGCCGGGGCCGGCCGAGCTGCAACGCACTCAACGGCGGATAGCCGGTCCAGCCATGCAAAGGAGCGCCACCGATTACAAAGAACGAGGCAAGCAAGGTGATGAAGGCGACGAAAGTGATCCAGAACGAAAGCATGTTCAAGACCGGGAAAGCCATGTCGGGCGCACCAATCTGAATGGGCAGGA
Source organism: uncultured Acidobacteriaceae bacterium (assembly GCA_963838315.1). Classification (GTDB taxonomy): domain Bacteria; phylum Acidobacteriota; class Terriglobia; order Terriglobales; family Acidobacteriaceae; genus Acidiflorens. Next base: position 444,195 of record CAWIQW010000002.1, on the reverse strand, counting down.
AATAATTACCAAAGCCGCCCTGGGGCGCGGTGGTTAGAACGAAGAACACCATGATGGTGCCGTGCATGGTGACCAGGCTCAGATAGGTTTCGGGCTTGATCTCACCGAGGAAAGGCAGGATCGCCGTCGGCCAGATCAAGTGAATGCGCATCAGCACGGACATAAACATACCGATAAACACGGCCGCGAGCGCCAGGAAGTAGTACTGCAGGCCGATGACTTTATGGTCCAGACTGAAAACATATTTGCGAATCCAACCCTGGGGTGCCGCGTGGGCGTGCGATTCATGGGCAGCGAACTCGTGAGTCGCCATATTATTGTTTGTCGGCCTCCCGTGCCGCCAGCCATTTGTCGAACTCGTCCTGACTTACAACTTTCACGATGCCGTGCATCTTGTAGTGACCAAGTCCGCAAAGCTGGTCGCAGACGGTATCAAAAGAGCCCTCCCGTGTGGGCTTAAAGTGCATGTGAATTGCGAGTCCGGGGACGGCGTCCTGCTTAAACCTCATGGCAGGAATGCTGAAGCTGTGAATGACGTCGTGGGCGCGCAGAATCACTTCGATTTCGCGATTGACGGGAACGAACATCGTTCCAGTCACGACGTCGTCTTTGGAGGCGGGGTCCTGCGGATCGAGGCCCAGCGCGGCTTCGCCACCGGCGGAGGCGTCTTCCAATTCCGGTTTGGTGGCTCCAAATTTGCCGTCGGGACCGGGATAGCGGAAATACCAGGCGAACTGCATGCCGGTTACTTCGACCTGTAGCGCGTCGGGCGCGGGAGCGCGAAAACGTTCCGCGGCCCAGAGGTGCCCGCCCAAGATATCGACGCCAATGTCGGTCATCATGAACAGCACCGCGGCGACGATCAGCACGAGAATCTCAGGACGAGTTTCGCCGGAGTAGTAATGGGCGCGGCTGTTTACGCCGCGGCTGCGGTATCTCCAGAGGATAAATCCGAGCGCAACCTGGGCGACCACGAAGATCGCACCCATGGCAATTCCGGTGTTGACAAACTGGTGGTCGAACGCTGCGGCGATTGCAGACGCTCCCGCAGGAAACCACCAGACCCTGGCGACGAAGAAGTACATGCTGGCAAAGGTAATCAGCCAGATAACGCAGAGAAGAACGAGCCCCATGTACTCAGCCCCCTACGACGGTTTGAGTAATCGGTTTCCCCACAGATGGATTGGCGCGTTGAACCGAAGCAACGGCCGCAATGGGCCGAAACTATATCACACGGCGTGATTTCTGCAAGAAGGTTTTAAGTCGGGTATCTTGCGGAGAGACCATGGAGGCAACTTTCCGCAGCCTGGGAAAGCCCTCGCAGAGATACATTGACGACAAGAGCCGTTTTATGTAACATCGCGCCCATTGGCTGGGGATCTGGGGTAATGGTGAGTATTTCGAAACGTGTTGGTGTAGTACTTTTCCAACTCGGTGGACCGGACTCGTTAGCCGCGGTCGAACCCTTCCTCTATAACCTCTTCTGCGATCCCGACATTATTGACTTTCCGTTTTCGCGGATTGGACGCCGGCCTTTAGCGAAACTTATTTCGAGCACACGCGCGAAGAAAGCCGGTCAGCATTATGCGTCGATTGGCGGGGGATCTCCGATTCGCAAGTTTACGGAGCGGCAAGCAGCGGCTCTGGAAGCGCATTTGGCTGGTGTAGGCCTGGACGCACGATGCGTGGTGGCCATGCGCTACTGGCATCCGTTCACTACCGAAGCGATCGCTCAACTCAGGGAAGCGGACGTCGATCAGGTGGTGTTGTTACCTCTTTATCCGCATTACTCGAAGACGACTACCGGAAGCAGTTTGAACGAGTGGCGACGTCACTGGCACAACAACGAGGTGCCGACTTTCTCGATCACGACGTTTTATCGCAACCCGCTCTATATTGACGCGCTGGTCGAGAAGATCAACGAAGCAGTGGCGAAATTCTCCGATCCCGATAACGTGCAGTTCGTATTCAGCGCGCACAGCGTGCCGGTTTCGGTTATCGAGAAGGGCGACCCCTATCAACGGCAGATTCAAGAGACCGTCGAGTTGGTGATGGAGCAGGGGGCATGGCCGAATCCGCACCGGCTTTGCTATCAAAGCAAAGTGGGCGCCAGCAAGTGGTTGCAGCCATCATTGCATACGACGCTGCGGAGCCTGGCTTCCGAGCAAGTTCGCGCCGTGTGCGTAATTCCGATCTCATTTGTCTCCGACCATGTAGAGACTCTGGCAGAGATCGATCACTGTGCGCGGGAAGAGGCGCGGCATCTCGGCATTGAGCATTTTGCAATGACAGCCGGGTTGAACGACTCGCCGAAATTCATTGAAGCGCTGGCGTCGGTAGTACTCGAAGCCACCGGCGGGACAAATTTAAGAATCACAAATTCAACAGAACAAAACCAAGTGAGGGGATTGGCGGCGCTTTCCATGGCCGCGGACTGATTCGCACAACTGATCCGAGGAGGAGGACCATGGCAGAAATTCCGGATGCGCCCAAGGCTGCGCCCGAGAAAGCGGCGCCCGCGAAAGAGAGCGCGGCCACTCCTTATGTTGGCGCTGGTGCGGTGGGCACCTCGAAGGCTGCGGCATCCGCGGGAGTGGCGGCGGTTGGACCCGAAGACAATACGGTCAACCAGCACCGGCGGCGGCTCGCGTGGGTATCGGTGACAGCGTTTCTGGCAGCCTGGTTCCTGGCTTTCTTCCGCTTTTTCCTGCCGCGCACACTTTTCGAACCTTCCACCGTTTTCAAAATCGGCTATCCCTCGGATTATGGCCTGGGTGTCGATACCAAGTGGCAGCAGAAATACCGCATCTGGGTGGACCGGCGGCCGGATCGGCTGTTCGTGATCTATGCGCGCTGCACGCACCTGGGATGCACGCCGGACTGGAAGGCCAGCGAGAACAAATTCAAGTGTCCGTGCCACGGAAGCGGCTACGACGACGAGGGAGTGAACTTCGAAGGGCCCGCGCCGCGGCCGATGGATCGCGCGTTTGTGCAACTGGCTCCGGATGGGCAGATCATCGTGGATACTTCGCGGCTTTACTCGTGGCCCAAGGGTCAGCCGAGTAAGTTCAACGATCCGGGAGCGTTTCTGGATGTGTAGGGTGTAGCACAGATTCAGGGATTCAGTTCATCGGTGAACCGGGCGAAGGTTGTGGAATCAAGATTAATGCCGCCACAGGGAAGAGACGAAAATGCCTGAAGAGACGAACGGGAAAAACGGCAAGTCAACCGGCATCATCGAACGGGTAACGACCGGGGTCAAGGAAGATGTGCAGTCGCTCAAGACGGACATGCCGGCCAAGGCCAAGGAGCAGGTCGATCTTCTGAAGGACCCAACCAAGACCCAGGTATTCACCTCTATCTTCCGGCACAAGCACGATGACACGCCGCGTAATCGCGCGCTGGGCGTGCTTTCCAACGTGTTTCTGCATCTGCATCCAGCAAAGATCAATCGCGACGCGGTGCGCTACAACTACACGTGGGGGATGGGCGGGATCACGTTTTATTTGTTCATCGTGCTTACTTTCACGGGCGTGCTGCTGATGTTTTACTACCATCCGACCAAGGTGCAGGCATTTCGCGATGTGCTTTATCTGGAACACGATGTGCCCTTCGGGAAATTGTTGCGAAATATGCATCGCTGGGCGGCGCACTTGATGGTGATCGCCGTCTGGCTGCACATGTTTCGCGTGTTTCTTACCGGGTCCTATAAAAAGCCGCGCGAGTTCAACTGGAACATTGGTGTGCTGCTGCTGGTGTTCACGCTGCTGCTTTCGTTCACGGGATATCTTCTGCCGGACGATCAACTTGGGTTCTGGGCAGTCACGGTGGGCACCAACATGGCGCGCGCAACGCCCGCTTTGGGGCACGAGGGGCCGTTCGGGGCGATGCTGGGGATGACACCTTATAACGATATTCGGTTTGGACTGCTGGGCGGTTCGATCGTGGACGCGAACGCGCTGCTGCGGTCTTATATCTGGCATTGCATCGGCATTCCGATTGTCGCGTCGGTGTTGATGATCGTGCATTTCTGGCGCGTGCGAAAAGATGGCGGGATTTCCGGCCCGGCTGCGGTTGTGCTCGAATCCGAGGTCAAGGAGGCGCGCAAATAGTATGGACTGGAGACAGCTTTGGGAGGTCGCTTCCGCCCCGGACAACGTGCCGATCGTCGGGCTGATTCCGTTGCTCGGCTTCTATATCTATCTGGCGTGGAAGCAGGCGAGCGAACGATGAACTGATCGCGCAACTGGAAGGCGATGCCGCGCTGGCCAAGACTCACCATCGCAAGACGTGGCCGTGGCAGGAGGGATGGCAAAAAGAAATCCATGTCTGGCCATTTCTTTTGCGCGTGGAATTTCTGGCGGCGATTATCGTCACCATTATTCTGATGGTCTGGTCGATCACGCTGAACGCGCCGCTGGAAGAGCCGGCGAATCCGAACCTGACGATGAATCCGGCGAAGGCGCCGTGGTACTTTCTCGGGCTGCAGGAAATGCTGGTGTATTTCGATCCATGGATTGCGGGCGTGGTGATGCCTACGCTGATCATCATCGGGCTTATGGTGATTCCTTATATCGATACCAATCCGTCTGGGCAGCGGGTATTACACGTGGAAGCAACGCAAGTTTGCGATCGGGACGTTCCTGTTTGGGTTCATCGTCCTGTGGGTCGCGATGATTATCATTGGAACGTTTATTCGCGGACCGGGATGGCAATGGTTCTGGCCGGGGCAGACGTGGGACCACAACCGGCTGATTTATGAAGTCAACCGCGATCTGCCCGACCTTTTTGGAATCACTTCGAACTGGGTGAAGGCGATCTTTCGGCCGATGGTGGTGGGCGGCTTTTATGCGATTGGAGGATTTTCACTGCACGGTTTCTTCCGGCGCAACAACCCGAAAGATTACAAGCGCATGAGTTTGTTGCAGTACTCGATCATGATGTTTTTTGTGATCACGATGTTTGCGCTGCCGATCAAGATGGCTGCTGCGGCTTTTGTTTCATATCAAGTATGTGTGGATTACTCCATGGTTCAACGTGTAGGATCTGTCTCTCGGCTTGTCATGTGAGTATGATTGCGCGCGGCACTGAGGAGTCTGTCACGAAAAGCTAACGATCAACGACCAGCGACACTGGGGAGGAAGTGGTGCCCGAAAAGCCCGTCCCCGAGAATGATCCGCTGGTACAGAAGTCATTTGCGACCTGGTATGTCGTGTGCCTGGTGCTGCTGATGGCGTCGCTGTTCTGGGCGCTGTGGGACGAGGCATTCGGCCAACGTCCGTGGAAGGCTTACCAGCATGAGTGGGTCGAGCGCTACTCGGCCTTTCTGAAGACGGCGAAATCGACATCGGCGGCGTCCGAAAAAGAAGTTGAGAGCAATGGCGATTATCAGAAACTGAAGCAGGATTACGATCAGGCTTACCAGCAGGCCAAGCCGAGAACGACAGAGATCAACGAGCAACTGCGCGCGCTGAGCGCCAAGATTCTTGCTGTGCAGAATGTATTCACGGACCGGCGCGCCTACGTGAACGCGCTGACCTACAACATCGAAACCGATACCAGCGCGTCATCGAAACAGAGCAAACTCAAAGATCTGGAAAAGTACAAACAGGAAACGGCGGTCGTCGAGTATCCGGACGGCAGTAAAGCAAGCTATACGTTTCCGCAACTCGAAGAGGCCTACAACCAACTGAAGGCGCAGCGTACCGCGCTCAGCGCCGAGTTGGGGGACGTGATTAAGCCAGTCAGCGAGCGTAAGGCGAAGCTGGACGGCTACATCTCCGAGCACATGGTGAATCTCACGCCGGGGCAGATCAAAGGCCTGCAGGATAAGACCGAGGCGTGGGATCCGGTGATCATGCAGATCAATGTGGCGGACGCCAACATTGTGGATCGATGCGAGTCGTGCCATATGGGGATCCGCGAGCCGGTTAAGCTGACGGCGGCATCGATGTCTCCCAAGGGCGGGAAGCCAGACGAGTATGCACACGCTTTTACCAGCCATCCCGAGCCGCAGCTTTTGAGGACGCATGACCCGGACAAGTTCGGATGCACTCCGTGCCACCAGGGAAATGGGCGCGCTACGACCAGCGTGGAGAAAGCGCACGGGAATTATGAACATTGGCTGTGGCCGATGTTTCCGAAGCCGAATGTCGAGGCAGGATGCCAGACTTGCCACTCCGCCGATATGGTGCTGGTGAGCGGCGATGTGGGCTGGACGCTGACGGAAGGGAAGGACCTTTTCCGGCAGCGCGGATGCACGGGCTGCCATCGTTACGAGGGCTACGACAAGGAGCCGGAAGACATTAACTCCGTCGCGCAGCAGATCAAGCAGATGGAGACGGAGAAGAAAGATAACCTGAAGCAGGCCGCGTTCTTGATGAAGCAGGCCGATGCGGCAGAGACGAACCAGGAAGCGAACCGGCTGAACGACCAGGCGGTGGCGCTCCGGGTGGCGAACAGCAAACTGGATTTGCGGATCGTGCAACTGGATCGCACGACAAAAAGCCTGCTTGCAGGATGTCAAGAAGGTCGGGCCCAATCTGAAAGATGTCCGGCTGAAGCTGAACAAGAACTGGATTCCGGTGTGGTTGAAGAAGCCGACCGATTTCCGGCCGACTACGCGGATGCCCAATTTCCGGCTGAGCGACGATCAGATAAGAGCGATCTCGGCATATTTGTGGCAGTCCGCTTTGCCCGATCAACCGGTTGCGCAAAAGCCGGGGAATGCGGGACACGGCAAGGAACTGTTTGAGACGCGCGGCTGCCTGGGTTGTCATTCGATCCAAGAAGGCGACCAGATGATTGGCGGCACATTTGCCGCTAACCTTACTCGGGTAGGCGAGAAAGCGAACTACGATTACCTGGTGCGCTGGGTGCATAATGCGCGGCAGCGGACGCGTCCTTATTGTTTGTATGAGAAAAAAGATATCGGTCCCGAGGATTATGCGAAGAAGGGACTGCCGTATGTTTTCGACCTGCAACATAGTAAGTGTCCGAATGATGGGCACGAACTGCAGGTGCAGAACATGACGGTCATGCCCAGCCTGCGGCTGTCAGACGATGATGCGCGGGATGTGGCTTCGTATCTGGTCACGCTGAAGAAGAAGGAGCCGAGTTCGTATCCTGATGCGGCGTTCATGGATGATCCCAAGATTAAGGATGAAGGGAAGAGGTGGATTCGCCATTTCGGGTGCGCGGGATGCCATGAGATTTCCGGTCTCGAGGACGAGGGCAGGATCGGAACCGAGTTGACGTTCGAGGGCAGCAAGCCGATTGAACGTCTCGACTTCGCGCTGCTGACTGAGGTGGCGCAGCGCGGAACTGGGGAACCAATTACGGATCCGGAGGATCGGGCGCGGCTTCCGGAGGGTCCGGCGAAGGGGCCGTGGTATTCGCATATTGGCTTCTTCGAGCACAAGCTTGCAGAACCTAACATTTGGGATCAGGGGAAGATCAAGTCGGAGACGGAAAAGCTCCGCATGCCGAACGTACATTTGCAGCCGGAACAGATTCGGGCGCTGACTACATTTCTTATGGGCAGCCAGGAGAGCGGGCTTCCGGTCACATACCAGTACCGGCCGCTCGATTATCGCCGCGATATTCAGGAAGGCTGGTGGGTGGTCAAGAAGTACAACTGCATGGGATGTCACCAGTTTATTCCCGGACAGCAGACGGCGCTGATGGGGATGAAGCACTACCAGGATGCGCAGGAACAGCTTCCACCAAAGTTGCTGACCGAAGGGGCGCGCGTCGATCCGCAGTGGTTGCTGCGGTTCCTGTCGAATCCAGCGCTCAGCGAGACCGATACGAATCGCGATGGCGTGCGGTCGTATCTGCAAGTGCGGATGCCGACGTTCAGCTTCTCGGAGAACGAACTGGGCAAGCTTGTGCGTTTCTTTGAGGCGCTGTCGCGCCAGCCGTTCCCGTACATTCCAGAGTCGGACACGACTTTGACCGCCAAGGAAACGGACATGGCGCGCAGCTTGTTCTCCAGCACCGCCGCGCCTTGCCTTAAGTGCCATGCTACGGGAGATGCGGCGCACGACAAGAATGCGACCGCACCCAACTTTCTGTTGGCTCGGGGACGACTTAAGCCTGATTGGGTGGAGCGTTGGCTGATCGATCCGCAGGCGATCAGTCCGGGCACCGCGATGCCTTCGGGATTGTTCAAGCGCGAGAACGATCATTGGGTATTCTCGGGTCCGACTCCGCCTTCGTTTAACGGCTACGACAAGGATCAAACGCGGTTGCTGGTGAATTACATTCTGCAACTTACGCCTGAAGAGCAACGGCGGGTAGCGGGAGCGATGGGTCGCAGTCAGGCCAGCAGCAAGGGTTCTCCGCGGGTGAAGCAGACATGGGACAGTCAGAAAAATGTGCCGCTCAGTCGCGAGCCGATGATGCGCGGGGGCGGACAGTGATCCGTCGGGCAATGAGCAGTAGAATGTGGCAGACATCTCATTCAATTTCAGGAAAGGTGTACAGAATCATGAACCGGAAACTGTGGGTAGTGCTGGTTGGCCTGTGCGCGATCATTAGCGTGGGCCTTGTTTCGTTGACAGGATGCAGCAAGAAGAGCGAAGAGTCGTCGGCCGCTCCAAGCAATATGGCTGCCACGCCTGCGCCGGCGGCCACGCCAATTGATCCGGCTACCGCGGCGAGCGTCAGCGGGACGGTTAGTTTTACGGGAACCGCTCCGAAGATGGCGAAGATTGACATGAGCCAGGATCCGGCGTGCAAGGGCGTGAACATGGCGGAGAGCGTGGTTGATGATGGGGGAAAGCTGTCCAATGTTTTCGTCTACGTGAAGGATGGGTTGGGGAGCCGGACTTTTGACGTTCCGAGCACTCCGGTCACTATTGAGCAGAGCGGGTGCAAATATCATCCTCACGTGCTGGGAGTGATGGCAGGGCAGACGATCAAGGTGGTCAACAGCGATCCCACGACCCACAATATTCATCCGACTCCAGCCGACAATCGCGAGTGGAACGAGTCGCAACCTCCACAAGCGCCAGCGCTGGAGAAGAACTTCGCGCGTGAGGAGATCATGCTTCCGGTGAAGTGCAACCAGCATCCGTGGATGAAGATGTATGTCAACGTGGTGAAGACGCCGTTTTACGCGGTCACCGGGCCTGACGGCAAGTTTGAAATCAAGGGACTGCCTCCGGGAGATTACACGCTGGCGTTTGTGCAGGAAAAGCTGGGCACGCAGGAGCAGAAGGTCACACTTGGTCCGAAGGACAGCAAGACGGTGGATGCTACGTTTAAGTCGGAATAGTTGCGCATGCCAGGGAAGTTCCCGAGACCGGCGCGGACAGGAGTGTCCGCGCCACACGACATGAACTGAAGGAGGGCGGTTGCTCACGATGACGATGCTGGTGATATCGCTTGTCCTTGGTATAGCGCCTCTATTCGGTATTGCCTGGACATTTGTGACGGGCACGATCAAGACGCAGGATGGCTTGTTCATGAGCTTGATCCTGCTGACTCTGTCGGGCGTCTTCATGCTGAATGCTTACTGGGAACTGCGCGACCACGGCGCGCTGGCTTTTCTGCATACGAAGAAGGCGGCTCCTGCGGTTTCTCCCGCCGCATCTTCAGCGGCTCCGAAAGCGGCGGCAAAGGCCGCTTCCGAAGTCAAAGAGGCGAAGCCCAAGGAGAGCGAAGGTTAGAATCTCCGACCCCTCATGGCTGCGCAACCTACTCTGCCGGTGACCGGGATATCCTCCGCTGACGGTGACAAACCACTTGAGCCGCGCGCGGCGCGTCCTCGTATGTCGACGCGCAACCGGCTGCTGTTTTTTCTGACCGCATGGCTGCTGGTGCTGATGCCATTCCTTTTCTGGTGGAGCACGTGGTTTGGGCGGGCGCTCACCGACAAAGAGATGCGCGAGTATCTCAATGACAATGCCCATCCGCGGCACATCCAACACGCCGTCGTGCAACTCGGACAGCGCATGAGTCAGCACGATGCGAGCGCGGCTCGCTGGTACGGCGATCTGGTGCGGGTCGCTTCCGATCCGCATGAGGAAGTACGCAGCACGGATGCGTGGGTGATGGGGCAGGATACGGCGGGCCCCGGTTTTCGCGAGGCGCTTCTCAAGATGCTAGGCGATTCGTCGATGACGGTTCGCGGCAATGCGGCGCTCTCGCTGGTGCGATTTGGCGACAACTCTGGTCGAGCGCAGATCGTTTCTTTATTGCAGCCGGTCGTGATTACGAGCGCTTACTCCGGTCGCGTTGTCGATAGCGCATCGGTGGGTACGGCTGTGCATCAGGGTGGGCTTATCGCCAAGCTGCAAAGTGCGGATGGTCAGGTTCATGAGGTGCGCTCGCCGATTACGGGGCGCGTACGTCTAGTTTCTGCCGCCACGGGAGCCGGCGTAACTTCGGGGACTGCGGTCGCGACCGTGGATCCCGGAGAAGAGCAAGTGTGGGAAGCGCTGCGCGCTTTATACGTGATCGGGCAGGTGGATGACTTACCTGCAATTCGGCCTTATGAAAGGGAATTGCCCGAGGTTCCGGAGCGGCTGCGGCAGCAGGCGGTCGATACGGAACGGGCAATTCAGGAGAGAGCGCGCTAGCAGGAATAGTCGTCAGGGCTGCGCGCTGTCTGTTCTGTCAGGCATGTTCCCGGTCTGCACCGTACCACCCCCCACCCCCACCCCCCACCCCCCTTGTACCCGGTATATTAGAATCATTGACTTAGCGATTGGTTCCTTGCAAAGTATTGATTCATCACTGTTTATATGCAAAGTATTGATTGCATATGACTTAGAACCAGAGAGAGCGGTGTCTTTGCGGTGTTTCTTCTCAAAGTATTCAAAAATAAAGACTTAAATGTAAAGTATTCTAAAATAGAGAGTTACATCATGGCTTTCATTGATTGTCAAAGAACAGACAGACCGACGCGACACCTTAATGTGCCCTAAGGTTGAGTTGAGTCTAGTGTGAAGGCTAAGTCAAGTTTTTTGCCGGCTGCGTCCAAGCAGTTAGCGTCCAAACGCCCACGGGCGCGAACTGCGGGACCGAGTTTTCGATGGGCGAATGGATTCTTGATTTGTACGGCAATATGCCGTACAGTAAGAGGCAAAGAGGTGAACCTATGGCGTCTGTGCGGCAAGGTAGAATCGAGGCCCGGGTGAGCCGCGAACAGAAACGACTGTTTGAGCGGGCCGCTGCGATCGAGGGGGTTACGCTGACGGATTTTGCCATCTCAAGCATGCAGCGCGCTGCGGCCAGCGTGCTGCAGGAGCACTCGATCATGGAGTTGAGCGCGCGCAATCAACGAGTGTTTATGGAGGCATTGCAGAATCCTCCGGAGCCTAACGAGGCTCTTCGCGAGGCTGCACGGGTCTACATGGACACGAAGTGAGTTTGTGATCGCCGACAGAAGTAAATACAACATCGAGCCGCTCGGTAACCACGACCGAGCGGCCTTTTCATGCGGGAAGGCTTCTCTTGACCGATACTTTCGGGAGCAGGCATCGCAAGATGTAAAGCGAGGGCTCGCCAGCGTTTTCGTCATTACGCCGAGAGATGACCCTAAAACCGTTCTCGCTTACTACACCCTCTCCAGTAGAGAACTCAAACTCGAACAGCTCCCAGAGGGAATCTCGAAGAAGGCGGGGAAGTATCGGCATGTCGGTGTGACGCTTCTCGGGAGGATGGCAGTTGCTGATAAATGCACGGGCACGGGGCTTGGTGCGCTAACCTTGATGAGTGCACTGGACAAGAGCCTGGTGGCATCCAAAGACGTTGCATCGTGGGCGGTGTTTGTCGAAGCAGTCGATAACGCGGCAGCAAGCTTCTATCGGAAATATGGATTTACTGAACTGCCGGAAGACAAGCTCAAGCTCTTCCTGCCCATGAAGACGATAGCAAAACTGTTTTCGTCGTGAGGCGTCTCGCCGTGGCCGACGTTATTCTCCTACGGACATGCGAATCTCGGAAATATCAGTCGGCCTGAAACCTAATAGCTCATCGGGCCGACTTCTTTTTCTACTTCTGCGATGTCGACCATGACGATTGCGTCCCAGGGGCAGCCATCGAGGAAAGCGCCTTCGGGGCCTTTGCTTACGCACTTCTTGCATCCGATGCAGAGGACGGGGTCGACTTCGATGCGGCCGAAGGGAGGGTGATCCGGGTCCTCTACCCAAAACATGCAGTCTTCTACCGGACAGTACTCCACGCAGGCGGGCGAACCGGCGCAACCGGTGCAGCACTCGGTGATGACGGCTAACTCTTTGGGCTTTTTCTTGCGCGGGGTGGTGAGGCCCTTGGAGCGAGGCTCCAGCTTGAGCTCGTCCGGGACCATTCCAGGTGCTTTGGTGAGTTCCAACCCCGTTGCCATTGTGGGGCATTATATCCCGGGTGGCTTCGATTTCAAGGGGGATTTATCGGGCCTTCCAGTCGTCCCTCCGGGACTTAAATCAGTTACGGTCGGGGGTCCCGGCGCTGAAGCGCCGGGCTATTGTTAGTCGTCCCTCCGGGACTTGAATCCGTTACGGCTGGGGATCCCGGCGCTGAAGCGCCGGGCTATTGTCGGTCGTCCCTCCGGGACTTAAATCAGTTACGGTCGGGGGTTCGGGCGCTGAAGCGCCGGGCTATTGTCAGTCGTCCCTTCGGGACTCTAGCCAGGAACCTAGCATTATTCGCGTGACCCTGCCTAGCGCCAGAGGCGGGTGGCGTAGTCGGCCATGCTCAGGGACAGGAGGATGAACAGGAAGAAGATTGCGCTCACGATGACGAGGCCGGTTAATTTTTCGTGGGTATATTTCACGTGCATGAAGAAGAGGACGACGAGGATGGCTTTACAGGTCGCGATGACAAGGGCTACGACTGTATTCAAGGGACCGAGTTCGATGAAGGCGGCGCCTACCGTCAGGCCGGTGAAGGCCAGAAGCGCAAGCCAGATGGTTACGGAGGATGCGACCGAAGAGACGTGCTCGTGGGGCGACTCGGGTTGCGTGCTGGTGGCGGACAAGGCTTGGTCAGTCATTCGGGTCACCTGTGGCGGTCGATGAGGTAGAGCAACGGGAATAAGTAGATCCAGACAATATCGACGAAGTGCCAGTAGAGGCCCGCGTTTTCAACGGGCGTATAGTAATGCGGGCCGTAGCGGCCGCGCCAGGCCATCCAGGCAAGGTATGCGAACAGGACGACGCCGATGATCATGTGCAGGGCGTGCATGCCGGTCATGGCGAAATAGAGCGAGAAATACATTTCCGCGTGGTGAGGGTTGGCATACTGGCGATCTTCGGGCGGAAGATTTTCCTGACTCGGGAGCAGTTCGTGATAGCTGAAGCTGGCTCCCGGGACGTGATGCTTCTCGAACTTTTCGGCGTACTCATCGGCCTTGATACCCAGGAATACGAAACCGAGAACGATGGTTGCGAGCAGCCAGAACACGAGCGCCATGCGCTTGCCGAGCTGGGCAGCGCGCACGCCCAAGACGACGGTCAAGCTGGAGCAGATGAGCACGACGGTGTTGATGGCGCCGAGCCTGATATCCAGTTGCTGGCTGGCGGATCCGAAGTCGGCGAAGTACTTGTAGCGATAGATGAGGTAGGCGCAGAACATGCCGCCGAAGAACATGACTTCCTGGGCGAGAAAGAGCCACATGCCGAGGCTGGCGGCGTTTTTCTGCTGCGATTCGGTCGCGAAATGATGGAGCAGAGCCGGGTTATCGTGGTCGTGATCGTTCTCGTGTCCGGAGACCGCCGCGACTGGACTAGTGGGCAACGGGAACCTCCTGCTTTTGCGGAACTTCGCCTAGTTCATCGTAGTTATAGGCTTCCCATGTCACTACCGGCTGCTCTTCGAAATTTGAAGTTGGCGGAGGGGATGGAATCATCCACTCGAGGCCAGCCGCGTTCCACGGATTTGCGGGAGCGGGCGGGCCGTAGCGCATCGACCACAGGAAGTAGACCATGGGCAACAGATAGCCGACGGCGAGGATGGTTGCGCCCGCGGTCGAGAGCACGTTGAGGATCTGGAATTCCGCCGGGTAGGCATGATAGCGGCGCGGCATGCCCATGTAGCCGAGAACAAATTGCGGGAAGAATGTGAGGTTGAATCCGATGAAGACGATGAGGGCGGCGAGCTTGCCCCAGGCTTCGGGATACATGCGACCAGAAATTTTGGGCCACCAGAAATGCATGCCGGCCAGGTAGGCGACGACCATGCCTCCGACCATCACATAGTGGAAGTGGGCGACCACGAAGTAGGTATCAGTGACGTGCACATCGATGCCGAGGCATCCAAGGAAAAGGCCGGTGAGTCCGCCGATGGTGAACAGGCCGATGAAGCCGAAGGCGTAGAGCATCGGAGTCTGGTAGGTGATGGAACCCTTGTACATGGTAGCGGTCCAGTTGAAGACTTTGACCGCCGAGGGTACAGCGACGAAGTAGGTGAGAAGCGAGAAGACGAGCGCGGCGTAGAGCGAGATGCCGGCCACGAACATGTGATGCGCCCAGACCAGGAATCCGACGACGGCGATGGCGAGGACGGCGAGCGCCATGGCTTTGTATCCGAAGATGCGCTTGCGCGAGAAACAGCAGACGATTTCGCTGACGATGCCCATGCCGGGGAGAATCATGATGTAGACGGCCGGGTGCGAATAAAACCAGAAGAGGTGCTGGAACAGGAGCGGGTCTCCGCCCAGGGCGGGGTTGAAGACTCCGAGGTGGAAAAGGCGCTCGAGCGCGACCAGGACGATGGTGATGGCAACGACCGGCGTGCCGAGCACCTGAATGATGCTGGTGGCGTAGTGCGACCAGACGAACAGAGGCAGACGGTTCCAGGTCATGCCGGGGGCGCGCATGCGATGGATGGTGACGATGAAGTTGAGTCCGGTGAGAATGGAGGCGAATCCGGCTACGAAAACACCGAGCGCGGCGGTGATGACATTGGTCTTGGCAAACTCGGTGCTAAGCGGGGTGTAGAAGGTCCAGCCGGTGTCAACGCCGCCGGCGAGGATGGTATAGAACATCAGCAAACCGCCGGCTACGAAAAGATACCAGCTCAGCAGGTTGAGGCGCGGGAAAGCGAGATCCTTGGCTCCGATCATGATCGGGATGAGGAAATTGCCGAGGACGGCGGGCACTCCGGGAATCAGGAAGAAGAAGATCATTACCATGCCGTGCATGGTGAACAGCTTGTTATAAGTGTCGGATTGGACGAGGTCGCCGGCCGGAGTGAGCAATTCGAGGCGGATGAGGAGCGCGAAGAAGCCGCCGATAAAAAAGAAAAATGTGATGGTCAGCAAGTAGAGGAGCGCGATGCGCTTGTGGTCCCGGGTGAGGAGCCACGACTTGATGCCATACCCCGCGTTCAGGTAATTCTCGGGTTCCAAATCTACTGGTACAGCGGTTGCCATGTTATTCACCTATTGCCGAAAAACAAATTTTGTCTGGTACGGAGGTAAACCCCGTCACCACACGAGCTGTCACCACAAAAGCTGTTGGCACCCCTACTGAGTCACCGTTGCCATGCCGGCTACGGGTTGTGGGGTGGGCTGGGTCAGCGATTTCACGTAAGCCACCAGCGCATTTAGTTGCTCATCACTTACCTGTCCCTGGTATGTCGGCATAACCGGCTTGAAGCCTCTCACGATTTTTGCGCCCGGTTCCAGGATCGATTCGCGGATGTAATTGTCATCGGCGTTTATGGTGCGACCGTCTTCCAGAAGCACCGGACGATTGTAGAGTCCGGCGAGATTCGGACCGCGGCCCTGGGTTTCCGCACGATGGCAGGTAGCGCAGCCGAACTGGGAGAACAACTGCTGTCCGGTCACAGCGAGGGGTTGGTTGCCGCCGCCGGAGGTCATCCAGGCTTCGTAGTCGCGGGGCTCCATGACGACGATCCATCCGATCATGCCGGAGTGCTGGGTGCCACAATATTCGGCGCAGAACAGGTGGTACGTGCCGGCCTTGGTGGCATGAAACCAGAAAGTCGTGTAGCGGCCGGGGAGGACGTCCTGCTTGATGCGGAAGGCGGGGACGTAGAAGCTATGGATCACATCCTGCGAGGTCATGATGAGCTTGACGTCGCGGCCGATGGGCACGTGGAGTTCGTTGATCTCACGCTGTCCGCCGGCATGTTCAAACTTCCACATCCACTGTTTTGCGACGGTGTAGACCTCCATGGCGTCCTGCGGAGGAGTACGTTCCTGGAAGTAGATGACGGCTCCCCAAACGAAGAAAGACATGAAGACAGCGAAGGGGATGACGGACCAGGTGATTTCGAGGATGGTGGAACCTTCGATTTGTTCAGCGGGGCGGCCGTGGCGCCTGCGAAACTTGATGGCGAAGACGATCAAGGTGGTGAAGATCAGCACCGTCATGATGGCGGAGACCAGCACCAGGAAAATGTAGAGAGCGTCCACGCGGCCTGCGGTGGTGGAGGCGCTTTCCGGCCAAAATGGCAGATGTGAAAACATAATTAGTGGACCTTAAACCGCTCCGTGAGCGCCGCTGGCAGGGCCGCGGCGGATCATTACAAAGAAAAGCATTCCGAGACACAGGAGAGTGGCGACGCCAGCCAGGCGCAGAATGCGCATGATGGTGGCGCTGTATTTACCCTTTTCGGGATCGTAGTGATAGCAGTAGAGCAACAGGTCGTCGACCATGTTGCCGATTTTTTCCTGCGAGGCATCGACCAGAGCCAGGCGCAAATCTTTGGGCGGGTAGTCGATCCCGTAATAGTACTGCGCGATCTTGCCTTGTGGGGTGAGCACCATGATTGCCGTGGTGTGCGCGAACTGCTGGGTGCGGGCGTCGTATTCGTATTCGAAGCCGGAGGCTTTGGCGATGCGGGTAATGGAATCCTGCTGGCCTACGAGGAAATGCCATCCCTGGTCGGCGCCGGAACGCTTGTAGCGGCGCAGCATCTCTGCTTTCTTCTTGGCCGCTGCTTCGGGAGTGTCCTTGGGATCGAAACTTACGGTGATGACATCGAACTCCTTGCCGATGTCGAACTTCAGCACGCGCAGGGCGCTTTCGAGGCCGGCAAGTTCTTCTCCGCAGAGCATCGGGCAGGTGAAATAGACAAGGTTCAGGATCAGGGGCTTCTTTCCGAAATAATCGCCCAGCTTAACCTGACGGCACTGGTCATCGGTGAAGACCAAGTCAGCGGGGATCGGCTGATTGAGGTTTTGCTGAATGCCTACGTTCTTCAGGCCGGGGGGACGGACGGTGGCGGGCGGCGACATGATGCCCCGGCTCATACCGCCCTGGTGCATGCCCTGACCCCACGCGGCTGCGGCCATTAACAGCGTCGCCAGGAGGGTAGGGATCCTTCGACTGCGCGAGAACATCCGCTTCGCGGACGTGCACACTCCGCTCAGGATGACTTCTCCTTTAATTCCATTTGATCCGCTTGGTTTCATCGAATTTTGCAACTGCCTGGTACTGCGCACTGCTTACATCCTTTTCCGGCGCGCCGGTTTGCCTGCTTCCGGCCGGAGCGGTCAGTTCCCGTGCCTGGCAGCCTTGCCGGCTGCGGCTTTGGGAGTTTTCTGCTTCTTCGTGTTCTGCTCTTTACCCGTGTCTTTCTCCACGGGCGCGGACGTTTCTTCCGTGCCGCCGGGCATCATGTTCGCATTGCCTGCAACTTGCGAGCTTTCATCTTTCGTACTCGCGTTCTCGGGACGAACAGGCAAGCCGCGCTGCACAATCAGATCCATGGCGCGTTCGATGGGAATCTGCACGACGCCCTTGTTCTTATCCACCCAGTCGTAGGTGACCAGTTTGCGGTCTTCGTCTTCGATGTACTGGCGGAGTTGCGTGCGCTCGCTTTCCTCGAGGCGGGGCTCGGGGAAGGCCTGCGTATCCGCGTGAGTGACGGTGCGGGTATCGGTCTGCGGGGTCACCATGGGACTCATGGCAGCCTGGTGGGTCTGCTCGTAGGTATCGAGGAAGTGATACATGCCGAAGACGATGAAATAGATCACGACCACCACCACCGCCAGGCCGATCATGAAGTACATCACGCCGTGAGGGTTGAGATCCTCGTGCTCGTAGCTGCCGTGGTCGCCCGTCTCCGGATTTCTGATTTGTTCGTCACTCATGGGCGGGCTCCAATACGTCTTGCGCAGTCGCGTCGTAAGCGGGCACGAGCGGCTGTGAACTGAGATTGCGGCAGAAATATGCGATCCAGATTCCGCCCATGGCGATGGGGATGAGCACGTCGGCCAGCGTGACGTTGAAACTCTGAGAGAAGCTGGGCTCAATGTGCCAGAACAAGTCGACGTAGCGGGCTACCAGCATCCATGCGGCCAGCCAAACGAGGCGTGTCACGTCGCGCTTGAAGGAGCGCGATAACAGCAGGAAAAATGGGACGAAGAAGTGAAAGACCACCAGGAACAAGCCCACGAATTGCCATCCGCCATGGAGGCGGCGGAAATACCAGGTGATTTCTTCGGGCAGGTTGCCGGCCCAGATAATGAGCCACTGTGAAAACGAAAAGTAGGCCCACACCATGATGAAGGCGAGCATGAAGTTGCCATGGTCATGCACGTAGCTGGGCTTGAGCAGAGTCTTCATCGGTTCGTATTTGAACAGGACGCGCTCGATCACGATGGCGAAGGCGAGCGCCGCGATCAGTTGTCCAGCCACGAAGATCAGGCCATAGATTGTCGAAATCCAACTTGGATTGAGGGACATCACCCAATCGATGGCCGCAAATGAGACGGTGAAGGCATAAAGGATAATGCCGGGAGCGCTTACCATTTTGAAGCGCGCGCTCGTGTCGGCGAATGGCGGACGATTGTGCTCGAAGGAGAACTTGCTGAGCAGGTATTGCAACACGAACCAGATCGCAAAGTAGATCACCGCGCGGATTACAAAGCCTTTGAAGTTGAGGTAATCGCGCAGAATGAAAGTGTGCTTTTCGAGATGCTCGCGGATGGCGGGATCGGCGATGGAATCTAACGGCATCGCCCAGGGATAGAGCCGGGGCACGGCGAACAGCATGGGGATGAAGAGCAGAATCATCAGCGGGAGCGTGCGCATGGATGCGCCCAGGACGCGCCGGATGACGGTGCCCCATCCACCGCCGGTCATGTGCCGGACCATGACAATAGCCATAGATCCGAGGCATATACCAAGCCAATCCATGTAGGAGACGAGATAACCGCGAAAGAAGGCTGTGGGGTTGGTGAACGCCAAAAAGAGCACAACCAGGGTCGCGAGCCCACCTACGATCAGCGCGCGCTGTCCGATGGTCTTGATGACGGGCGGCGTCGAGAGATCGAGTTCGGGTCTATGCGGGATTCGGGGTGTGGTGCTCATTCGGAATCCCCTTTCCCGGATTTCGCAACTGGCGCTACTTGCGGCAGAGTGGCTCCGCTGCCCGGCTCCACGAACTCAGGAGCTTTGGATGGGACGGTCTGGCCCTGAGGAACGTCGGCCAGGGTTGCGGCCTGACTCAACTGCAATGCGCGGATGTAGGCTGCGATGCACCAGCGATCGTGGGGCGAGATTTGCGCGGAATAATCGAGCATGATGCCGTATCCGTGAGTCATCACGTCGAAGAAATATCCGATCGGAACCTTCATCAACCGTTCGGTGTGATAGGAAGGCGGCTTCTTCGAGAAACCTCGAGTCGGAATGAAGCCGTTGCCGTCTCCAAGCGGGAGTGGCAGGGCGAGCAGTAGATGTTGTAGCGTTCGCGGCCGCGGTCCATCACTTCCTTTGTTACGGGGAAGGGCATGGCCTCACCCGGAGTGCTGCCGATCTTTCCGGTATAGAAATAGGTGTCCGCACGCTGGTCGCCGCGGGCTACGGTTCCTTCGACAAGGGGACGAGCCGCGCGCTGGTCGGAGAAGAAATCGCTCTTGGCGAGGGGGTTGTAACGGGGCTGGACGTGCATGTCGATGCGGCAGCCGATGGTGCTGGTGAGGGCCAGCAGGAGCAGGGCCAGATGGCTTGCTTTGCGCTTGCCGGAGGCACCGGAAGTGTAGCTGCCGAGAGCACATTTGGCGGGGGCGAGACGCCCCCGCGACTGCCGGCGGGACGCCGGCGCTACATTCTTCGGCAGCGCTACGTTCTTTGGCAACGCTACGTTCTTCGGCAGCGCTACGTTCTTGGCCAGCGCTTTGCACTGCGGCTGCTGCGTCGCTTCGCACTGATTTTGGAGGGGCAGCTTCATTTTAGCTGGGGACCTCCGAAATTGAGCGTGGGTCGAGGCTTTCGAGGAACTGGCGGGTGGTTGAGGCGTCGTACTTGGGATCGGAAGCGAACACGATCAGGAAGAAGCGGTCTTTGCTGGCAAAAACAAAACGCGGGACGTTGAAAACCGGGTGGTAAGGCATGGGCAGGCCATTCAGGGCGAGCATTCCGAAAACAGCCGAGATGGCTCCGAACAGGATTGTCATTTCGAAAGTCACGATAATGAATGACGGCCAGGAGTGATAGGGACGGCCGCCCACGTTGATCGGGTAATCAATCACCGAGATCCAATACTGCATGCCATAGCCGAGGAGGCCGCCAGTGATGGCGCCGAGCAAGGTTACGAGAGGGACGTTGTTTTTGTGGAAGCCGATGGCATCCGCCAGCTCTTCCACGGGGAAGGGGCTATAGGCGTCGATCTTGCGGTACCCGGCTTCATGAGTGCGACGGGCGGCGTCGACAAGATGCTGGGCGGAATCGAATTCAGCCATGGTGCCGTAAATCGGAAGGGTCTTCATTCGGGCTTCACCTCCGCCTCCGGCAGGAGTGTGCGCATTTCAAAGATCGAGATCATGGGCAGGATTCGCACGAACAGGAACATGGCGGTGAGGAACATACCGATGGTTCCGATGAAGGTCATCCAGTCCCAGCGCGTGGGGTAGTACATGCCCCACGATGACGTGAGGAAGTCGCGAGTCAGGCTGATGGTGATAATGACGAAACGCTCCAGCCACATGCCGACGAGAATGATGAACGAAATGAAGAAGAGCCACACGGGATTCGTGCGCATCTTGCGGATCCAGAGCAACTGTGGGATGGCGAGATTGCATGCCAGCAACATGTAGTAAGAGCCGGCATAGGGCCCGTGGAGACGATTCCAGAGGAGAGTCTGATCATAGCGGTTACCGCCATACCAGCCCATGAAGGCTTCGACGGCGTAGCCGTAGGCGACGATCCAGCCGGTGGCGAGCATGACCTTGGCGGAATTCTGCAAGTGGCGATCGGTGATGAAATCTTCGAGGTTGTAGATTTTGCGAATCGGGATGGCCAGCATCAGGACCATGGCGAAGCCGGAGTAAATTGCGCCCGCGACGAAGTAGGGCGGGAAGATCGTGGTGTGCCATCCGGGAACGATGCCGACCGCGAAATCGAAGCTGACAACGGTGTGCACGGAGAGCACAAGCGGCGTGGCGAGTCCGGCGAGCAGGAGGTAAGCGGTTTCATAGCGGGCCCAGTGGCGGGCAGAGCCGCGCCATCCCATGGCCAGCAGGCCGTAGATCATCTGCGCGTATTTGTTTTCGGCGCGATCGCGCAGGGTGGCAAGGTCGGGGATGAGTCCGACGAACCAGAACATGAGCGAGACGGTGAAGTAGGTCGAGACCGCGAACACGTCCCAGATGAGCGGGCTGCGGAACTGCGGCCAGTAGTTCATGGTGTTCGGGTAAGGGAACATCCAGTAATCGAGCCAGGGGCGGCCAGTGTGGACTCCGGGAAAGACGCCGGCGCAGGCGACGGCGAAAAGCGTCATGGCCTCGGCGAAACGGTTGATGGAGTTGCGCCACGATTGGCGGAGTAATAGAAGGATGGCGGAGATGAGCGTACCGGCATGGCCGATACCGATCCACCAGACGAAGTTGATGATCGCGAAGCCCCAACCGATGGGGATGTTGATCCCCCAGATGCCCGTGCCCTTGAGGAACAGGTATCCGAGTGCGTAGAGCAACATCATGGTGACCATGAAGCCGGCCGCGAAGCCGACAACCCAGCCGTTTGACGTTGGCCGGGTCAGCACGATGGAACTAATCTTGTCGGTTACCGTGGCGAAAGTATGCCCAGGCTCGATGACGGGAGCCCGCTTGTTCTCCACTATCGATTCGTTCCGATGATCTGCCATATCTTAAGTGGGCTCCGCCTATGCTTCCAGTTCCGGATTGGGGTTACGAATCTCGGCCAGATACGTGGTTCGTGGCCTGGTGTTCAGATCGGCCAGCAATCCATAGTTACGGTCGAGCGCTTTGAGTTTTGAAACACGGCTATTGGGATCATTGATATTGCCGAAGACAATCGCATTCGCCGGACAGGACTGCTGGCAGGCCGTCTGCAAGCTGCCGTCTTCGATCTTGAAGGGACGATTTTCGCGGACGGCCGCGGTTTCGGCGTCGATTCGGTGCTCGCTGATGCGCTGCACGCAATAGCTGCACTTTTCCATGACGCCGCGGCTGCGGACGGTGACGTCGGGATTGCGCATCAACTTGTATTGCGGCGTCTCCCAATCCTGGAAGAGCAGGAAGTTGAAGCGGCGCACTTTGTAAGGACAGTTGTTGGAGCAATAGCGCGTGCCGATGCAGCGGTTGTAGACCATATCGTTCAGGCCTTCGCTGCTGTGGACGGTTGCGCCGACCGGGCAGACGAGTTCGCAAGGCGCATTTTCGCAGTGCATACAGGGCACGGGCTGGAAATACGCTTTGGGATCGTCGCGGTCGCCCTGATAGTAGGCGTCCACGCGAATCCAGTGCATGTGGCGTCCGTTCTTGGTCTGCTCTTTGCCGACGACGGCAATGTTGTTTTCCGACTGGCAGGCGATGATGCAATTGTTGCAACCCACGCACGCGTTGAGGTCGATGGTCATGCCCCAGGCATCGGGCGAGGCCTTATAGTCATAGGCCGGGTAGAGCGTCAGTTCAGTGGGGGGTTCGTCTTCCTTAGCGAACCGGGGCTCTTTGCGATATTCCTCGAGCGTGGCTTGCCGGACGGACGGGCGAGTTGCGCCGTCGCCGGTATCCATGGTCTGGTAACCCTGGGTCGAGGCGAGCGGGTAGACATCTCCGGTCTTAGTGAGCTTGCCTCCGGTGGCGAACCAGAGTGCGCTGGTAGTGCGCAACGGGTAGGCGTCGAAACCTGCGCCGGTGCCCGCACGGCCTGCGGCGCGGCGTCCGTAGCCCAGATGCAGGGTAACGGAATGATCGGGATGGCCGGCCTGAATCCAGACGGGGCCGGTGACTTTTTGTCCGCCGAGTTCGACGGTTACTACGTCCATCGACTTGAGGCCTTCGCGGTCGGCCATTTTGGGGCCGATCTGAATTGCGTTGTCCCAGGTCAGCTTCGACATGGGCTTGGGTAACTCTTGCAGCCAGCCGTTGTTGGAGAATTGGCCGTCGTAGACGGAAGGGTCGCGGCGCAGATTGACTTCGAGCGTGTTCGGGTCGGCGACGGGGGCCGCTGGCAAGGCGCCGAGTTTCAGGGCAACCTGCCTGGGAGTATAGGCTGAGCCCTGGATGAATCCATCGTTTAGTGTCTTGCGCCACCAGGCTTCAAAGTCGGCGCCTGTGTGCTGTTTCTGCCAGTAGCCGCGAACGATGTCGTAGCCGGTGGCGTCGGGATCTCCCATCAGGGTCGAGAGCAGTTCGTGCGTGCTCTTGCCGCCATACAAAGGAGCGATCAGCGGCTGAACTAGACTGACCGTGCCATCGTAAGCGCGAGCATCGCTCCAGGCCTCGAGGTAGTGCGCCTCGTTGATGTTCCAATGGCAAAATTGCGCGGTCTCATTCTGGTAGAGGCCGAGGTAGACGCGTTGGGCGACTTTGGAATTCTTCAGCGCATCGGCAAAGCCGAGATCGACAGGCGCGTCATAAACTGGATTGCCACCCATGATGACGAGCAGATCGACTTTTCCGGCGCGCATGTCGGAGACGAGATCGCGGAGGGAGTCGGTCTGATTAACCGGGTTCGCGCTGACGGAGTCGGTGTAGAAAACGGTTTTGCCGACATTGCCGAGCGCGGCATTCATGGCGTGGGCGAGGGCATGCACCGCAGGTGGTTGATGGTCGCCGGCGATGATCACGCTGGCGCCGGTATTCTTTTTCAAATCTGCCGCCACCGCGCTGACGAACTTTGCCGTTCCGCCTGAAGCTGGGACTCCGTCACTATTTACGCTTAGCGCGGATGCAAGTGCGCGAGCGAAGCCTTCAATCTCAACTGCGCGCAGGGGCAAGCGGTGATCGGCTTTCGCTCCGGTCGAGGAGGGAGTGCTCTCAACCACGTAGAGACGACTCATTGCGGCATCTGGATTGCGCCGGCTTGCGAAGTCGCGAACGTAGCGGGTGTTTCCGGGGAAGCCTGCGTAGAGGAAGTCGCCATCGAGCGAAACCACCACGTCAGCCTTGGAGAAATCGTAGCGCGTCTCCACCGGTTCACCGAATGCGAGCTTTGATCCCTCGAGCACGTTGTCGCGGTTGACCGGTTCGTAGACATGCCACTTGGCCTGCGGGTACGCCGCCAGGAAGGCGTGCATCTGGTCTTTTAATGTGGGCGATGAGATGGTGGATGTGAGGATGCGAATGCCCGCGCCTCCAAATGCTTTTTGGACGGTGAGCGGGCCTTTGAGATCGTTGACGAACGAAGCCCACGAATCCACATCACCGAGGTGCGTGGTGGCTTGGGCGCGGTCGGGATCGTACATTCCGAGGATCGAAGCTTGCGCAAATATATCGGTGCCGCCGAGGCTCGCGGGATGGAGACTGTTGCCTTCGATCTTGGTGGGACGGCCGAGATGGCTTTCGACGAGCAAAGGGTTCCCGTATCCGCTGAGCGTGAAGGCGGTGGCATAGAACATCGGGCGGCCGGGAATGACCTGTTCGGGCTGGCGAACGTAAGGGACGATTTCCTCGATCGGCAGCTTGGTGCA
Source organism: uncultured Acidobacteriaceae bacterium (assembly GCA_963838315.1). Lineage (GTDB taxonomy): Bacteria > Acidobacteriota > Terriglobia > Terriglobales > Acidobacteriaceae > Acidiflorens. The sequence goes on along the minus strand of CAWIQW010000002.1, from coordinate 419,337 downwards.
GCCGGTCATGCCCGCCATGGCGAGCGAAGCGCCCATCAGTTGCAGGAAGCCGCGGCGGGAGACGGAGTCGAGCCACTCCGATGCGCCCTTGGGGAACTCGCGGTGAAGCATTTCCTTGAATTCGGGCGAGCCGGCGAGTTCTTCGAGGCTGCGCCAGTACTCCGGTCCCTTGGTTTGCTCGAGTTGCCGCTGAACGGTTGCCAGGTCCAGCGTAGCCAACTCTTTTTTCCCGGGACAAACGTCTTCGCGCTTCGATTTAAGGTTCGCGTCTTCCATCTTCGTAGCCAGCGGTTTTAACTCCTACTCCGAAACTGCAATCGCAAAAATGGTTTGTCCCACGTCGACCCCGTCTAACGATGACACGTGCTGCAACTGGTGATGTCTTTCACGGTGCGCAGCTGGTACTTTTTGACCAGCGCAGCGCCCAGGGAATCCTGATCAGTGTAACTAGCACCATCGATCTGAACGGGCAACGATGATGACGGCTGCTGATAGCGCATATTGAACACCTGATCGCGCGGACGGAGATGTTTCTCGGGCGCGCGGTGGCAACTGAGGCACCACTCCATTTGCAGGGAGGCCTCCTGATACATGAGGGGCATCTGGTCGACCGGGCCGTGGCATTCGTTGCAGCCGACACCCTTGGTCACATGAACGCTGTGATTGAAGTAAACGAAGTCGGGCAACTGGTTGACGCGGGTCCACTGGAGAGAAGTGCCCGTCCGGTAGCTCGAGCGCACCGGTTCCAACATGGCGGCGTTCGTCCAGATCTGGGAGTGGCAGTTCATGCACGTCTTGGTCGGCGGGATGCCGGCGAAGCTTGAGGTCTCCACCGACGTGTGACAGTAGCGGCAGTCGATGCCCAAGCCCGCGACGTGATGCTGATGGCTGAAGGGAACGGGTTGCGACTTCCGCACGCCGGCGTAGGTGATATACGGCGACCGCTGGACCTGCATCAAGACCCAGAACAGCGCGGCAACGAGGAAGACCGTGCCGAACAGCGAGGCCCTCGACATCGCATTGGTGCTGCGTGGAAAAATCTGCATTGAATGATTGCGTCTGTAATATGGGAGCGTGTTCCACGGGCTCCCGGGCTAAACAAGATTAGAGAATCACGTCACGCTATGGTGTGACGCACGACCTTGAAACATCGAATGTATAACAGTCGACTGACATTTGGGAATAGAGCAATAAGGTTTTCTTTTTCCAGATCTGGTTGCTCGCGTATGCCTGGGAATATCCGTTGAATATTGCAACAAAAAAACCACTCCAAATTTCCAGGCTGTCGAGGGTTCCCTTCAACGCAGATTCATGACCAGCAGTTTTGGTTCCGTCATATCCTGAATGGCATCCCGCAATCCTTCCCGTCCGAGCCCGGAATCCTTGACGCCGCCGTAAGGCATGTGGTCGATGCGGAAGGTGGGCACGTCGCCGGCGATCAGGCCTCCCACTTCGAGCTCGTTGTAGGCGTCGAAAATGAGCTTGGCATCGCGGGTAAATATTCCAGCCTGCAGGCCGTAGGGAGAATTATTGATTTGCTTGAGTGCGGTGGCGAAGTCCGGATAAGGCTCGACGGTGACGACGGGGGCGAAAATCTCCTGACAATTTACCTTCATTGCGGGCTTAGTACCGGTCAGCACGGTCGGTTCGAGCAAAGAGCCGAGGCGATGTCCGCCGCAAAGCAGTCGCGCACCGCCGCGCACGGCCTCGTGCACCCAGTCGTAGGCGCGGAGTGCGTCGCTCTCGCGGATCATCGGTCCGAGGTCGGTGGTTTCGTCGAGCGGGTCGCCGAGTTTCAGTTTGCCGACGCCGGCGAGGAGCAATTCGATAAATTTTCCGCACACCGATTGCTCGACCAGAATGCGTTGCACCGAGAGGCACCCTTGACCCGCGTAGGAGAAGGCTCCGGTGATGCAGCGGTCGGCGGCGTAGGCGAGGTCGGCGTCGCTGTGAACGATGACGCCGGAGTTGCCCCCGAGTTCGAGCGCTACTTTCTTCTTACCCGCTTTGTTCTTGATCGCCCAGCCAACCTCGGTGCTGCCGGTAAAGGTGATGAGCTTGATGCGATCATCGCTGACGAGAAGGCCGGCGTCTTCGTTGGAAAGAAGCACGGCATTAAAACCGCCGTCCGGCCAGCCCGCTTGTTGAATTACCTCGGCGAGAAGGAGCGAACTGAGCGGCGTCTGCGGGGCCGGCTTGAGAATTATCGAGCATCCGGCGGCGATTGCGGGCGCTACTTTGTGAGCGACCAGGTTGAGGGGAAAATTGAAGGGCGTGATGCCCGCGACCGGGCCGATGGGAAAGCGCTTCACGATTCCCCAGCGGCCAGCGGTCGATTGCTGCCAGTCGAGCGGCAAATATTCGCCGTAGCCGCGGACCGTTTCCTCGGCCGCGACGTTGAAAGTGAAGACGGCGCGCTCCACTTCGGTGCGCGCGCTTTTGATGGGTTTGCCCGCTTCCTGCGCGAGGGTACGGGAAAATTCGTCTCTGCGATCGTGAATCCCGTCGGCGATGCGGCGCAGAACGCGCTGGCGTTCGAACGCGGGCAGGCGGCGCGTGGTTCCGAAAGCCTTTACGGAGGCGGCAATGGCGGCCTCGGCATGTTCGCGGCGTCCCTGGTAGACACGGGCAATGACGGAGCCGTCGTAGGGAGCACGAACGTCGACGATGTCACCTTCTTCCAGCCACTTCCCATCCACGTAAAAGCCATGGGTTGCAACCGGGATCATCGTCATCTGCGCCATTCTCACCTCCCCTGGGTCGATGCGACCGATTATAGAACTTTGTAGAAAGGAAGAAATGTGAATCGCCGGGTTGTCCGGTGCGCCGCGAAACTGCTGGCATTAGCGCGCCGCATAGTTATTTGAGAGGCGGCTGAAAGCGCTCGTCGATTTCGATCTGATAGCCTGCAACCAGACGATTGGTTTCGTTTGCCATACCTACCACGGCCATCAGTTCTTTGAACTGGGCGTCGGTCATTCCTTTATTCTTTGCCGAAGCCGTATGCGAGGCGATGCAGTAGTCACACTGATTGGTCACCGAGACCGCGACATATACCAGTTCTTTTGTCAGCGGGTCGAGCGCGCCCGGCGCCATGATTTGCTTGATGCTGTCCCACGTGCGTTTCAAAGTCGCCGGGTCATGCGCGATCGCTTTCCAGAAGTTGTTGATCCAATCGGTTTTACGCGTGGCCATGATGTCGTCGTAGATGGCCCGTACTTCGGGACTGGCGTCGGGGTATTCGATGAGACCGAACAGGGACATGGGTTTCTCCTTGGGAGAGCTTCGAGCGTTCTGAGTCGGGACTTCGAACTGGAGTTGTAGTTCCCAGTTCGCAGTTCCCAGTGAGAATCAAGTTGCCCGGTTACTAAGAACTGTTTACCGGCAACTGACAACTGGGAACTCAGAACTGAGAACTCTACAACAAAGCGCTCTCATGAATCATTCGTCCCTCTGCGAAGCGCGCAAAATTCAGCAGAGGCGCGTCGATCAAGTCTGTGTGGCTGGATAGTATCAAGTCGCTGAGAATTTTTCCGGTGGCGGGAGCGTGCATGACGCCGTGGCCGCTGAATCCGTTGGCGAAGAAAAAACCCGGTACGTCGGGAGACTCGCCCAGGATTGGATGATGATCGGGCGTCATTTCATAGAGTCCGGCCCATGCTCGCTTGGGATTGACGGCCAGGTCCTCAAAAACCGGTACGCGGCCGGCGGCTCGGGTCAGGATCTTTTCTATGAAGGCCGATTCGAAATCTGTCTTGTAGCCCGGTGTTTCTTCAGGGTCTTTCCAGGCCAGCAGGAATCCGCGGCTCTCGGGGCGGAAATGGAAGCCGTTCGACATATCGATGATCATGGGCGCGGTGTGGGGAAACCGGTCGAACGGCTCGGTGGGAACGAGCATCCGGCGCAGCGGGTGGACCGGCAGATGAATGCCAAGCATAGTGGCGATCCCGGCGGCCCACGGCCCGGCGCAGTTCACAACGGTCGGCGTTGCCACTGGGCCGCGCGTAGTTGAGATTTCAAATCGAGGCTCGATTCCGTCGCGGCGCTTGATCGATTCGACTGTCGTGTTTTTCCAGAGTGTCGCGCCATGGTCGCCGGCCCACGTCATGAAACCAATCATGGCGCTGTAGGGATCGACAAAACCGTCGGTCGAGCAGAAACTTCCACCGACGAGGTCGTCGCCGCGCATTTGCGGGAACGTCCCGCGAATTTCGTCGCCAGACATGAGGCGCACATTTTTTAATCCCATGGCTACCTGCTTTTCGTAGTTAGCGCGCAGGTAGGCCATGTGCTTTTCATTGGTTGCGCAAAACAGGTATCCCTGGGGGCGGTAGTCGCACGGGTAGCCGAGCCGTTCCTCGAAAGTGGAGTAGAAGGGAATCGAATAGAGCGACATCTGGATGTTGACGGGAGTGGAAAACTGGGCGCGGACTCCGCCCATGCTTTTGCCAGTGGATCCCTTGCCCTGCGAGGTTTCGCGCTCGATCACGAGCACTTTTGGGAAACCGGCGGCGACCAGATGATACGCGATGCTAGAGCCGACAATCCCTCCGCCAATGAGGACAACCTCTGCCGTATGCATTTCAGTTTTTCGGCGGCATCAGGAAAACATGGCGGCCCAGCCAACCTTGCCGACGATGTATAGGGCGAACCAGCCGAACACGACGGCGAAGGCGGTGCCGCGCTTGACATTGCTGATGCAGGAGATGCCAATCGCAACCAAAACAAGAGCCCAGATCGTAAAGGCATCGAGTGGCGTGAGAAGAGCGCGCAGGACTGCTGATCCGCTGGGATCGATGAAATATCCGGCGTTGGTGGCCACGGGATTTTCTATGTTGAAGGAGTCGGTGCTGACTCCCGCAAGGATCGATAACGTGGCGAGGAGTGCGCGCAGCAGCTCCGGCATCCTGGAATAGACAATCACGGCGTACATGGGGCCGAATTTGATGTCCGCATTGGCCGCGAGTTTGAGAGTTGCGAAGAAGACGCCAGCGAGCACTGCGTAGAGCAGGAGTCCGACAAGGGGAGCGGCGTAGGAAATACCCTTGGTGAAAGCGGTCTGTTTTCGCAGCACGTTTTCGCGCTGATCTGGGGGCAGGCTCTCGATGCGCTCCGCCTGTTTGGGCTGCTGTTGAATGATGTTGTCGAAGACCTTGCGGAAGCCGATTTTCTGATCGATTACGGAGACGAAAAGAAGCGAGACGATCACGATCAGCAGAAACGGAGCCCACCACATCGCGTTCCGTCGCAGATCGGTGAAGGTCTTGCTGGGCGCGATGAAGGTGTCGATCAGGCGCTGCGGTTCGGAGAGCCCGGCAGGCGGTTGAGGAGGAGGTACGACTTCGGCGGCGGCCATGGGGTGATCCTCTTTACGCGGAGATCACGGCATTGTAATTTCGACGGGGGGATTGAAACAACGGCAAATTATGTATCGCAAAACGTGGGCGGCGCGGGGCTGGAACGGTCACCACGAGCGATGGCGCTACAAGGCGGCGATTTCCGGGGTGGCGGCGAGCAGACTTCTTGTGTAGGCGTGCTGCGGATGGGCGGTGATCTGCTCGGAGCTTCCGATTTCCACGATCTTGCCGCGGTACAAGACGGCGATGCGGGTTGAGAGATAGCGCACCACGGGCATGGAATGTGAGATGAAGAGGTAGGTCAGTCCGAATTCGCGCTGGAGTTCCTGCAGGAGATTGACGATCTGGGCTCCCACACTGACGTCGAGAGCGGAGACCGGTTCGTCGGCGACTATGAATTTCGGGTGCAGCGCGAGGGCACGCGCAATGCCGATGCGCTGGCGCTGGCCTCCGGAAAATTCATGGGGAAAGCGTGACATGGCGGATTCATCCATTCCGACGGCGCGGAGAAGTTCGGCGACGCGGCGGCGGCGGGCATCGTGACTCAACTGCTCGTGGATAATCAGCGGCTCGGCGAGCACGTCTTCGACGCGGAAGCGCGGGTCGAGCGAACCAAAGGGATCCTGGAAGATGATCTGCATGTCGCGGCGCAGGCCGCGCAATTTGGGGGCGCCGGTACGCAGGACGTCGGAGCCGTTGAAAACGACGCTGCCGGAGGTTGGTTCGATCAGGCGGAGGATGAGGCGTCCAAGCGTGCTCTTGCCGGAACCGGATTCGCCCACCAATCCCAGAGTTTCGCCCTGCTGAATGTCCAGAGAAATGTCATCGACGGCTCGGACTTCTTTGCTGGTCCCGGCAGCGGGAGGACTTCCAAATGGCGATTCGGAGAGATCAAAAATCTTGGTGAGGTTGCGGATTTCGAGCAGGGGCACGGGGAAAGCTTAACAGTCCATCGAGGCAATGTCAGGAGTGGTCTGGTTCGCCGTCAACTTTTGTCGCGTTGTGCGCCAAGATTTATGTGCGGCCAGGCTACTTGCACCGCGATGGCGGTAATGAGGGTGAGAAAAAATCCGGCTAGCTGGGGATGCTCGGGCCACATTCTCTGGAACACGCCGAGTTGACCTGCCCAAAAGCTGGCAACTGTCGCGATCAGACTGGCGATTAATGAGATTTTTAGCGTTCGCATTGGCTCGCACCTCTCGTTCGTTCCGACCTCGCGATGAATGATACGCGTGGGGCGGAGCTTTGGTTCCCGATTTGCCGGGAGGATCTTCATTAACCGGCAATTAAAGGAACGGCTGCGAGAGCTGCGAACATGCCGACGGTGCGGCTGCGGCTGAAATGTTCGTGGAGAAAGACGCGGGCCAGAATGACCGTCACAACGGGATATAGGGAACTTAGAAAGACCGCACTATCGAGGCGCCCCAACTGGGAGGCGCGCACAAAAACGACGCTTCCACTGATGTCGAGGATGCCGGCGGCAACGGCGATCCCGACGATGGACCGCGACACGGTGCGAAACTGGCGGCCAAAAATGACAACAACGATCGTCACGATGAAGGAAGCGAGACGGGAACAGATGGAAAGCCATAATGCCGATCCGTCCCCGGCCCGGTGTATACAGAGGTAGAAGCCGGCAAAGCCGCAGCCGGCGAGCACGGCCATCCCCAGGCCCTTTGGACGGCTCTCACTTTGCCTCGTCTTACCGTCGCTTGCGCCGGATGTCTGCTCGGTTCGCGAAATGAGCCAGACGCCAACTCCCGCCAGCAGGAAGCCGAGCAGTTGGCGGCGATGGGGAAGGCCTTCGGAAAAGGCGGTAACCAGGGCAGGAATTGCGGCGCTGAGAACGGCGGCGACGGGCGCGATCAGCCCCATCTGTCCCTGGGCCAGGGAGCGATAGAAGATGGCGAGCGCGGAGCCTCCCACGGCACCGGCGCAGAGCGCCCAGCGAAGGCTATTGGTAGACGGGAAGGGCGAGCCGATAGCGAGGGCGAGCGCGCCGGCCAGCACCATACCGCTGAGGTGCACAATCGAGGTAAATAAAAATACGTTGGCGCGGCGGGCGCCGACGCCTCCCAGGAAGTCGCTGGCTCCCCAGACGGCAACGGCCGTGAGGCTGAAAGCGACCGGAAGATAGGCAGCGGAGGAGAGCACGGGAGTTTGAGATTAGCAGATCGGAAAATCAATTAAGAAGTCAGAAGGCAGAAGTCCGATCTAAGAAGTTAAGATCCGATCTTCGGAATTAGTTGGATCGCAGTCGACTTTTGAGGTCTGGTGTCTTTACTGGTGGATGACTATGCTAGGGGCATGAGAGCAGCCGTGCTTCGTGCGCCGAGCAAGATTGCAGATTGTCCGCTTAGCATCGAGGATGTGGCTCGGCCGGAACCGGGACCGGGACAGGTGCTGCTGCGCGTGCTGGCGTGCGGCGTTTGCAGAACCGATCTTCATATCGTCGAAGGAGAGCTGCCGTTCAAGCGTCCGGGGCTGATTCCGGGCCACCAGATCGTAGGCGGAGTTCTGAGCGGGGGGACGACCGCGCTGCGGGTGGGTTCGCGCGTGGGCGTGAGCTGGCTGGGCGCGACGGATGGCGAGTGCTGGTACTGCCGGCACGATCTTGAAAATCTTTGCGATTCTCCGACATTCACCGGCTATGACGTGAACGGTGGCTATGCGGAGTTTGTAATTGCCGACTCGGACTTCGTGTTTCCGCTGCCTCCGGCTTTGGACCCGGTTCGGGCGGCTCCGCTGCTGTGTGCTGGGATTATCGGCTTTCGCAGCTTGCGCGTCGCTGGAGTGCAGCCCGGAGAAAAAGTTGGGCTCTTCGGTTTTGGCGCGTCCGCGAGCCTGGCGATCGAAGTGTTGCGGTCGTGGCGCTGTCCCGTGTATGTATCGACCCGAGGGGCTTCGCATCGCAAGCTGGCCGAGTCGCTCGGGGCGAGATGGGTTGGATCAGATACCGACAAGCCGCCCGTGGAACTGGATCGCGCAATTACGTTCGCGCCCAGTGGAGATGTGGTCGTAGCGGCGCTTTCGTCTCTGCACAAAGGCGGAGTGGTGGCTATCAACGCGATCCATCTCGATCGGATGCCGGAGTTTGATTACGACAAGCTGCTTTGGGGCGAGCGGCAGATTCGTAGCGTCGCCAACATGACCCGATCCGATGCGCGCGACTTTCTCAAACTGGCCGCAGACATCCAGCTTAAGCCGAAGGTGACCACCTTCACGCTTGACCAGGCAAATGAAGCGCTGGCAGCCGTGAAGAACGATGGGATCGACGGCGCGGCTGTAATCATTCCCTGAAAGGTTCCGATGGAAAAACGGTACGGATTTCTTTCCTCCCGGCTCGTCCAATGTTGTGTTGCTCTCACCTTCTTGTTTGCGATTGCGCGGGCACAGCCAGCAGTCAATACGGCACAGGCGACAGCACCGCCGCCGGGTTCCGCAACTGCTGAGCGGCGGCCGATGACGGCACTGAAGCCGGAAGCGACTTTCAATGTGGGAGGAGATACCGACTGGATGGCGGTGTCAGAAGACGCCGTCTGGGTTTCGACTGGCTCTTTGAATCGTGTAACCCAGATCAAGGCGAAGGAAAACACGATCGGAATGAAGATCACGGTCGAGAAGCCGTGTTCGGGACTGGTGGCGGGATTTGGGAGTCTCTGGATCCCGAGCTGCGAGAAGCACTCGGTGGTTCGCCTGGACCTGCAAACAGGTCGAATCGAAACGAGCATTCCGGCAGCGCCCGCCGACTCAGAAGGGTGTATCGCCATCGGCGCGGAGAGCATATGGCTCGCGACGGACAAGTCGGGGATACTCTCGCGTATTGATCCCAGGAAAAATTCGGTCGCGGCAACCATCGCGATACCGTCGGGATCTTTTTGTCCAGTGTTCGCGGATGGATTCGTGTGGGTCACATCCACCGAGCACAGTGTGCTCGCCAAAGTCGACCCGGGGACCAATCACGTGGTGGCGGAAATTGCCGTGGGCAAGAATCCTCTGTTTGCGACTGCGGGAGCGGGAGCGGTGTGGACACTGAACCAGGGAGATGGGACGGTCTCTCGCGTGGATACGAAGACCGGGAAGCTGGTATCGAACATTGCGGCGGGACTGCCCGGACATGGCGGAGAAATCGCCTTTGGATTTGGCTCGGTATGGGCGACGCTGGAGCACATCCCATTGACCCGCATCGACGCAGGCAGCAATGCCGTTGTACGGCAGTGGTCTGGCGAGGGCGGGGATAGCATTCGCACGGGCTTGGGCTCGGTCTGGCTGACGAACCTGAAGGCTGGACTGGTGTGGAGAATCTCCCCCGATGGGTTGTGATTGCTTGGTTCCTTGAGGATTGGCTGCTGCAGAGCCGATTCTCGGGGAGCGTTATAATGGCGCGCCGACGGCGTGAGAAGGAAAGGCCGCAGGAAGGGATTCATGGATAAACCACCGCGCACATTCTGGCAGATCTGGAACATGAGCTTTGGTTTTCTCGGCATCCAGTTTGGCTGGGGATTGCAGATGGCCAACATGAGCGCCATCTACGAATACCTGGGCGCGCGGGCTGATCAGATTCCGATTCTGTGGCTGGCCGCGCCGCTGACGGGGTTGATCGTGCAGCCGATCATCGGGCACGCCAGCGATCGCACATGGGGGCCGTTGGGACGGCGGCGTCCTTACTTTTTGGCGGGCGCGATTCTTAGTTCGGCGGCGCTGATCCTGATGCCGCGCAGTTCCGCGCTCTGGATGGCGGCTGGCTTGCTGTGGGTGCTGGATGCGTGCATCAACATCAGCATGGAGCCGTTTCGAGCCTTCGTGGCCGACCTGCTGCCCGAGTTTCAGCGCACGCGCGGGTTCGCGATGCAGAGTTTGTTTATCGGGTTGGGCGCAGTGGTCGCATCGGCGCTCCCCTACCTGCTGACAAATTTCTTTCACTTTCAAGCGAACACAGCCGGGGGCGCGATTCCGTTTACCGTGCGTCTTTCGTTCTACATTGGGGCGGGAGCGTTTCTGGGCGCTGTGCTGTGGACGGTTTTTACAACCAAGGAATATCCGCCGGACAATCTGGCCGAGTTTCAAAGGCAAAAATCCGAGCACTCGGGGCTGGCGGCGAGCGCACGGGAGATTCTTCTGTCCATCCGCGAAATGCCGCGTACCATGCGGCAACTGGCTTGGGTGCAAATCTGCACGTGGATGGGACTGTTCTGCATGTGGCTTTATTTTCCGGTGGCGGTGGCACGCAATGTGTTCGGCGCTCCTGACACGAGTTCTCCTTTGTATTCGGCGGGCGCGGAGTGGGCGGGCGTTTGCTTTGGGATGTACTCGCTGGTGTGTTTCGGGTTTTCTTTTGTGCTGCCCACGCTGGCTCGGCTTTACGGGCGCAAAACCACGCACACGTTATGCCTGATCTGTGGTGGACTTGGACTGCTTTCGGTGGCGGTGATCCACGATAAGTACTTGCTGTTGCTCTCGATGACGGGCGTCGGAATTGCATGGGCGAGCACGCTATCGATGCCCTATTCCATTCTGGCGGGATCGCTTCCCCATGGGAAAACCGGCGTGTACATGGGAATCTTCAATTTCTTCATCGTGATTCCAGAGATCACCGCCTCGCTGGTTTTCGGATGGGTAATGGGGCACCTGCTGAACAATAACCGGCTGTCGGCGGTGGTTGCGGGGGGTGTTTTCTTTCTCCTAGCCGCCATGCTGACGCAGCGCGTGGAAGATCTGTACGATGCGCGGCAGCCGAGCGGTTCGCTTCCAGGGAATGCAGTGGCCGCCAAGTCCTGAGTTCGTAATTTGCGATGGATGGAGTCGGACGCGCTGCGCTACCAGCTGAAAGTCAGCGTGGCCGCACGGCCACCAGTTCGGTGTCGAGAGGCACGCCGCGCGCGATCTTCACTCGAACGAGAGCTTCGAAGGGTTTCATCTCAGAAGTTGAACCGGGCATTTCCTGCAGGAGTTTCTCGACGGAGTCCGGACGGGAAACAAAATCCACGGCGCCTTGCGTTCCAAACGTAGTCGTTCCGGCGAGAATCATGACATAGCGGCCGGGTCCCATTCCGGGCACCAATCCGATGACAGCGTAGTCCTCTGTCAAGGGCGCGCTGGAGGGACTCGCAAGATAATTGCCCGCCTCCGATGGCTTGGGATGCCGACTGACAATGGACAGATCTCCCTTGCGGACTCCGGACTCCACTCTTTGGAAGACGAATTCCTGAGTGCCAGGAATGTCAAGGAGGGAGAGGTTTTCGGAAGGCGAGCCGACAAAGATCAGGTTGGCGTCGTTGGCATCGTCGAGCGAAAACAGGCTACCCCGTTTGACGCGGATTTTTCGTCCGAGAGAGGCAAACACGTCATCGAGCGAATGGACGGCGAGCACCTCGCCCACGCCGGTGTAGTGGTCGTAGACCGTAGCCTTGGAATCCTGACGCGAGTTGTAATAGCGCATGCCGGTCTCGGGGCGCCCGATGAAGGCGGCGTTGCTGAAGATGACCCACGGCTCTTCAGCGCCGGTCGTGAAGGGCCTCCAGAATTGTGCCAGCGGCCCAGAAGTTGTCCGGGCTGAGATCGTGGTTGGGGCGGCGTCGGCCTGTCTGTGCGTCCAGAGTAGGCTGCCCAACATAATCAGCGTAACAATCAGACCTGCGAGCAATCCGATGACTGCGAGGCGCCACTGCGCGGGCACGGCAGGAACCACGACGGCAGGCGGTGGAACCTCCCTCGGTGCGACCGGCTGCGGCTGCGACGGAATCTGCCTGGGTTCAAATACCAGGTGGTAACTGCCTTTAGGAATCCTGACGACGATCGGATCCGTCGCTCCCTCTCCCGCGTAATATTCAGCCAACTTCAGGCGGAGACGCCCGGCTTGCACGCGGATTGTTGAGTCCGATTGAGGGTCGAAGTCGGCATGGCGGCCATAGACTTCGGTGGCAATCTGGTACTCCTTGAGGGGCGCGTCAGGATGGTAAAGCGACTGTTTTGCGAGGTATTGCAGCAGCTTGCAAAGGGATTCCGAACCGCGAAGACTATGGCTTTTAATAATCTGATCTATTTGTTGGAAGAACTGCTCGGGTCCGGCGGCGAAAGTGCGAGTGACAGCCATTTAACTGTGATGTAACAGGAGATCGTATCGTGTTGCAACAAAGGCATTTTACTCCAGTAACCGTTTAAAAACCTAGTGAAACGTCCCTCTCCCCCTCCTTTGCGCCACAACATGCTTGGTCACGGTGTTCACGCTGGGATTTGGTGTGCGCGCCGTTGATGTTTGCGCGAGTCCCGCTGGCAAGAACGGAAGAAGTAAATAGTGGAACTGGAAGCGTAGCGAAAAGCGAAATTATCTCCCGCGGTCCCCTAATTGGAGGAAGTATGAAGAGCAACTTCTTTGTGGTGCTGGTTTTAGTCCTGTGCATGGCTGGGATTGCATTTGCCCAGACCGACACTGCCCGACTCATCGGAACGATCACTGACCCTACCGGCGCGGTGTTATCCGGTGCCACGGTGACGGTTACCGATACTGGAACGGGGCGCGTCATCACTACGAAGACCAACGACTCCGGCGAATATGTCCTCAACGCGCTGCCCGTCGGGAAGTATCACATCGATGTGACGCAGCAGGGTTTCAAAACCTCGGGCGCGGACTTCACGCTCCAGGTTTCGCAGGTGTTGGAAATCAGCCTGAAGTTGGAGACTGGGTCGGCAAGCACCACGGTGGACGTAACGGGCGAGGTGCCTCTGGTGGATACGGCGACCTCCAGTACTGGCGAAGTCATCCAAGGACGGCAAGTGACGGAACTTCCACTCAACGGCCGCAACTTCACGCAGTTGGCACTGCTGACACCGGGCGTGACGCGGGGTTCCTATAACGGTAATGCTGCGACCGCTTCGGAGTCATTCCGTAACTCCGATACCGGGGGCGCATTCCTTTCAGTAAACGGCCTACGGCCCGAGAACAACAACTTCATTCTGGATGGTGTCGACAACAACGACGCCCTGGTTAACACGATCATCTTTTTCCCGCCCGCGGAAGCGATTCAGGAATTCCGCGTCAATACGAGCGTGGCCCCCGCGGAATATGGACGGGGCGGCGGCGCCATTGTGCAGAGCACAACCAAATCGGGCACGAACGAGATCCACGGGACGGCCTTCTTCTTCCGCCGCAGCGGGGCGTTTGACGCCCACGACTACGGCGCGACTGGGCCAATCATTTACCGACTGGGCCAGTTTGGCGGTACCCTCGGCGGGGCGGTCTGGAAGAATAAGTTCTTCGTTTTCGGTGACTACCAGGGACGGCGTCAGGATCAGCCAGAAGGCGTGGAATTTGCTTCGGTTCCAACCGCCAAGATGCGCATGGGGGACTTTTCCGAGTTCCTGGCGCAGGGCAGCACCCCGGCCGTTAACACTCCGACGGTTCCGTTCTGCGCGAACCCCGCAATCAATTACACTGGCCAGGGACTCATCTTCGATCCAAACCCGGCCGATTATGTGGGCGGCTTCTGTGTGCCCTTTGCCGGCAATATCATCACCAATGCGAATCCGGTGGGCCTGAAGTACCTGCAAACCTACCCCGAGCCCAACCTGACCACCGCCAACTTTCAGCAGAACTTCAAGGCGCAACGTCAGGCGATCCGGAATTTCAACGATTTCGATATTCGCGCCGACTTCAATCCCACCCAAAAGGATCAGCTGTTCTTCCGGTACAGTTTTGCGCAGGACAACTTCACGGTCACCAACAGGCTGGGGGCTTGCTGTCCTTCGGGCTTCGGTTCGGGCGACAACATTGCTCACCCGCGGGGCTGGGTCGTGGGTTACACCCGCAGTTTCACATCGAATCTGGTCAACGAGTTCCACTTCGGCGACACCAGCACGATTTATGGTTACAACCCGCCCAACATCAATCAGCGACTGGGAGCGGCGATTGGCATTCCCGGAGCGAATCCGACTCCGCTACTTGGCGGTCAGGTGCTGATCGGCGGGAACAATGGCGAACTGGAATATCAGGGTGACGGCGGACCTTACAACGTGCCGCAAAAGCTCTACCAGTTCACAGACTCGCTCTCCTGGAGCCATGGCCACCACACATTCAAGTTCGGAGGGACCATTGGCAAGCGCGAACTCAACTTCGTGCAGGGCAATGACGCCAAGGGGTACTTCATCCTTGGCGGAACGGGCTACCCTGGCACCGGACGGTTCACGGGATATGAAATGTCAGAAGTTCTGGCGGGCTTCTCTGATTATGAAATCGGACAGTTCCAAGGGCTGTACCAGACGCGCAGTTGGGAAACCGGTTATTTTGGCCAGGACGACTGGCGCGTGAATAGCCGTCTGACCTTGAACCTTGGCCTGCGGTATGACCTCTACACCTGGCCTTATGAGATCCACAACCTGCAGTCGAACTGGAATCCGACGATCGCCGATCCAGCCGATTGCGCAACCACACCCGCCGATTGCAACGGGACGCTGGTCGTTCCCGGAGCCCCGGGTGCGGTGGGCAGAAGCCTGATCAAGAATGACAAGACTAACTTTGCCCCCCGAATCGGGTTTGCCTACGACCTGTACGGGACTGGACGCACGGTGATTCGCGGTGGATACGGTATCTTCTACTTCCTGGATCGCGGCGGCGTTGGCAACCAGCTCAGCAACAATCCGGACTTCAACGGGGTCTCGACTTACCTGGCTTGTCCGAACAGTAACTGCACGGCTGCCGGCAACGGCTTCCGCCCAACTCTAAGCGGTCTGGGACCCAACGGCGACAACAACTGGCAAGATGCAACCGGACCGTTGCCTCCCTCGATCAACAACGTCAACGTCAGTAACCCGAAGAATGTCAGTGTGGTCTACTATCCGAGCAACAGCAAGAACCCGCGAGTCCAACAGTACAACGTGCAGTTTGAACGCCAGTTTGGGAGTAGCATGGCCTGGCAACTCGGCTATGTGGGCGCCAAGATGAGCAACATGGCCACCGCGTTCAATGCCAACAATCCTGCCTTCGGACAGACGACGGGGCATTGGTCCGGCCTCGGCGGCAATGTGAACGAGTACGGGTTTATCGGAACCGGCACCTATAACGGGCTGCAGACCAGCTTTAACCGGCGTATCTCCAGAGGTCTGCTGTTCACCTCGGCGTACACCTGGTCCCACACAATCGATAATTCCAACGGTGCGTTCAGTACGACCGGCGGTGGCGGTCGAATCTTTATCGATGCCAACGGCAACCCGCTGTTGTATTTGAATAAAGGAAATTCCGATCAGGATATCCGGCACAACTTCGTATTTTCGTCCATATACGAGGTTCCTTTCGGCAAGGGGCGGCAATACGGCGCGGACGTTCCCAAGGCTCTCGACTATGTGCTGGGTGGTTGGCAGTGGAACAACATTGTCACGTTACAGACGGGAACTCCTTTGGATCTGAGCGTAAATGGTCTGGCTGGACAGACCAACCGGCCGGATGTTGTCGGGCCGGTTTCGCTGCAGATCGACCATTCCACAGGCCAGGGCATCGTCTCTGGGGACTTCACGACTCCTCCGGTGAGTGGCGGCAACTACGCGCGCGCCGGTGACCTTGGCAGAAACGCCACCTACGGTCCTGGATACCACGACTGGGATACGGGAATGATGAAGGACCTAAAATTCACGGAACGATTTACCGCGGAAGCCCGGGCCGACGTGTTCAACATACTCAACCACCCGCAATTCACCAACGGCAGCTTCAATACGAACCTGGGCACGGGAGGCACAGGGACTACGAGCAACGCGCAAACCCGCTTCTCGTCGGCTCGTCAGTTGCAGTTCGCCGTGCGCTTTATCTTCTGATTCACTGTATCCAGCGGGGAACGCACATCGTTCCCCGCTTTCAAACCTGCTTCGCGCGGCAGGAATTCCTGAGCTATTCTTTGTCTAATAACGCTTGTTTTTGCCCACAGTGGGGCGGGGACTGCCATGAAGAACGCTCGTCTTATCGCGCTGTCGCTGAGTTTTCAATGCTGCCTGTTCCTTGCGCCCGCGCTCTCGCAGCGCGCCACTCAAGGCGCGGCCGGAACTCCCGTCGTTAGCAAAATCGAGCCCCCCAACTGGTGGGTCAACTACACCCCTGAAGTTACGCTGCTGCTCACGGGCGAAAATCTGAAGGGCGCACGAGTGGAGAGCAAGAACGCCGAAGCGAGTGTCCTGGATTCCGAAGGCTCCGCAAATGGACACTACCTTTTTGTGCATCTACGTCTGAAGGGGCAGGCGCAAGCGCGGCGGCCGGGGCACCTGAAAACGTCGTCTCCGTCGAAAGATGGAAAAGTGACTTTACGGCTGGCAACCGCAGCCGGATCGACGACTCTGGAGTTGCCGCTCTGGACACGCAAGGAAATCAAAGGAAACTTCGAAGGTTTTAATCGTGACGACGTCATTTACCTGATCATGCCTGACCGCTTCGCGGATGGCGATCCCTCCAACGACCAGCCAGCGGGATCGACAGGAATGTATGACCGCAGCAATCCCAAGGCATGGCATGGGGGCGACCTGCGCGGAATTCGCGAGCATCTGGGCTATTTGCACGACCTGGGCGTGAACACGCTCTGGCTGACGCCGATTTGGAAGAATACGGACTCCGATTATCACGGGTACCACGTCGTTGACTTCTATGCAGTCGATGAACACATGGGAAACATGGAGGAGTACCAGCAACTGGTTGCCGATGCGCACAAGATGGGGATGAAAGTGTTGATCGACTATGTGGCGAATCACACCGGGCCTAAGGACGGGTGGGCGAACGACCCGCCGACACCGACGTGGCTGCACGGGACTCCGGAGCATCACCGGTCGCCATCGTATTCCTTCAACGGCTTGGCCGATCCGCATGCCACGCCGCGCGAATATCGTGACACCCTGGAGGGCTGGTTCGCCGATAAGCTCCCGGACTTGAACAATGACGATCCGCGACTTGGACTTTACCTTGCGCAGAATGCAATGTGGTGGACCGAAATCGCGCAGTTGGATGGATTCCGACTGGATACGTTCCCGTATTCAACGCGCGAATTCTGGAGTGGATGGCATGAGCGTCTGTTCAAAGTGTATCCACATTTGAATGATGTTGGGGAAGTGGCCGACCCCGATACTTCCATCACATCTTTCTTTGAAGGTGGCCGGGAGCAGTTCGACGGCATTGATTCCGGGCTGGTTACGGTATTCGACTTTCCTCTCTGCAACATTCTGCGCGCGGTCATCATCAAGGGTGAGCCGATGAAGGAGATCGTCGACATACTTCGGCATGACGATCTCTACCCGCATCCGGAGATGCTGGTTACCTTTTTTGGCAATCACGATGACAGCCGCTTTGTGAGTGATAACGGGAGTGATCCGGCAAAGCTCAAGGCCGCATTCTCGCTCCTGCTGACCATGCGTGGAATTCCGCAGATTTATTCCGGCGATGAGATCGGACTGCCGGGCGGCAACGATCCTGATAACCGGCATGATTTTCCGGGAGGTTTCCCCGGAGACGCGCAGAATGCGTTTACAGCCAGCGGGCGGACTCCGGCGCAGCAAGACATGTTCGCCTACGTGCAGTCGCTCCTCGCCCTGCGCAAAGAGCATCCGGCTCTACGAACCGGCAAGCACTTGCACATTGGGTGGGATGGAACCTACTACGCCTTCGTGCGCGAACTGCCGGAGGAGAAGCTGCTGGTCGTCTACAACAATGCCGCCAGCCCGCGCGATCTCGCGATCCCTGTCGCGGGCACACCTTTGGAAACAGCGCAGAAGTTCCAATCGATTTTCGGGAACAGTTCGGCGGAGTTGAAAGAGGGCAAAGTGCAAGTCTCTGTGCCTGCCCAGTCTATCGTCATCTTCAGCGTTCGCTGAGGCTGGTTTGGGTTGCGACTAAGTGGGGTCGGAGAACAGGAACGAACGCGTAGAGCTAGCGAACTGTGCCAAATGTGGGGAGCAAAATCATGGAGTACCGATCGATAACGCGCAGGCCTGTTTCCGGGCGAGTGCTTTCCGTTGTGTTGTTGCTATTGGCGGTGTCCTTTGCGAATTTTGCTGCCGCACAGACGAAGCCGGTTGATGCGCAAGGCCACCAGTGGTGGCAACACGCCGTCTTTTATGAAATCTATCCCCGCAGTTTTGCCGACAGCAATAACGACGGGGTCGGCGATCTGAACGGCATCACGTCGAAGATGGGTTACCTTCACGAGTTGGGGGTCGACGCCATCTGGATCACTCCCTGCTATCCATCGCCGCAGGTCGATTTTGGGTACGACGTATCCAACTACGAAGACATCGATCCCATGTACGGAACGCTGGCCGACTTCGATCACATGGTCGCGCAAGGCAAGAAGGATGGAGTCCGCATCATTATGGATTTCGTGCCGAACCATACTTCCGATCAGCACCCGTGGTTTCTCGATTCCAAGTCATCGCGCACGGCGGCGCATCGCGACTGGTATATCTGGCGCGACGGAAAAGCGCCCGGACAGCCACCCAACAACTGGATCTCGATTTTCGGCGGATCAGCATGGAAGTTCGACCCGGGTACGAATCAGTACTACTATCATTTTTTCTACGCCGCGCAGCCTGATTTGAACTGGCGCAATCCGGCCGTTGAGAAGGCCATGCTTGATACCACGCACTGGTGGTACCAACGCGGCGTCGCCGGCTTTCGCCTCGATGCTGTCGACACCTTGTTTGAGGATCCCGAACTGCGCAACAATCCGCTGCTGCCGGGAGTGAACAAGCAGGGCGATCCCAACATGGAGAACAAATACAACACGAATTTTCCGGAGGTGCACGAGGAGTTGCGGAAGCTGCGCAAAGTCGCCGACGAGTCGAACGCCGTGCTGATCGGCGAGACGTGGACCTCCAACATCGCACAGCTCGACAAGTATTACGGGAACGGCGGCAACGAACTGCAAATGCCGATGGATTTCATGTTCACGACCGTCAATAAGCTGTCGGCTCCAGAATTTCGGCGGCAGATTGCCGCGGTGGATGGGGCACAGGGCTGGCCGGTTTTCGTGATCAGCAATCACGACATCGTGCGCTCCTACAACCGTTACGGTGATGGCAAGAATAATGATGCGATCGCCAAATTAATGGGCGCCTTTTACCTGACGCTGCGCGGCACGCCCATCATGTACTACGGCGAAGAGATCGGCATGGAGAACAATGATCCCAAGCGGAAAGAAGACGTCCGCGACCCAATTGGCATAACGGGGTGGCCGGCTGAGAAGGGACGCGACGGCGAGCGCACTCCCATGCAGTGGAGCGCCGCACCCAATGCCGGGTTCAGCGAGAAGGCGCCATGGCTTCCGGTTCCGCCGAGTTACCGGACGCATAACGTGGCGACCGAGGAGCAGGATCCCAACTCGGTGCTCGCGGTCTATAAGAAAGTTCTGGCTCTGCGGCACACCAACATCGCGCTCATTGAGGGCGCGTACAGCGCTCTAAACGAAGACGACTTGCATGTGATGTCGTACCTTCGCAGCTATCAGGGGAAAGCGGTGCTGGTTGCCCTCAATATGTCGGATGCGCCGCGCAAGGCAAGCTTCAACCTGACGAAACAGGGATTCGCCAGCTTCAACTTGAATCCGCTAGTCGCGTCCGGCGGAGCGACGGTTAAGGGTAAGGAAGTGACACTGGAACCTTTTGGCTTGCTGATCGCAGACGTTAATCCCTAGGCGCTCTCCGAAACTACGCGGCATTATTGCCCCGGACGGTAGATCCCGTCGAGCTTTGTGTAACTTCATCCACCCGCCCGCCTGCGCTTCCGTCTTTCTTTTGTTCACCAGTTTGCTGGGTCTCTTTGGACCCGGCGTCCTCGGATTCCTGTTCAGGAGAATTCTCTTCTGTCTGACTGGCCTCTGCCGGTTTGGCGGCTTGGGGACTTTCCTGAGAGACCTCCCTGGTCTTTTCCGAGTCAGCAGCAGGTTTCAACGCAGAAGCCAGCAGAGCGCCCATCCGGACCCTGGCAGCCCGCCATCGAACATTGCTCGCGTTGCCCGCTTGCTCAAAGAAGGGAGCAAGTTGCTGTTCGGTAGCGATTCCCTGGCTCTTGAGAAACAATAGAATCCCGCCCGACTGCGTTTCAGCGTCTTCGAAAGAAGAGAACAACTCATCGAGGATCTGATTGACTATCGTTTCATCCATGAGACTTCTACTCCTGATGGCCAGCGATTGGATGCCAAAACCAGGAGGGCCGGTTATCGAAAGATGTCTACATTTAACGGGCGTCACTGATAATCTGTTCCGTGCGCGGCATAACCAGTTCAATGCCGCCGTTATTGCAATGGCTTTACCCGCACGGGATAAGCATTTCCCTCTGATCTTCTTGTGGCGGTTATCAGAGTGGCGATCTTGAACAGATTGCAAAAAAGCAGTTCCGTAGGCACTCGACGAGCGTCGGATCAGCATGAGCGACAACAATCCCAACAAGGCTTACCTGGCCTTCGATCTCGGAGCCGAAAGCGGCCGCGCTGTGCTGGGCCATCTGAATTCCGGCATCCTGCGGATCGAGGAGGTGCACCGGTTCGCGAACGATCCGGTGGAGTATGGAGGTTCACTTCACTGGGATATGCCTCGCCTGTGGCTGGAGATGCGGAAAACGCTTAACGGGCTAAAGGAGACTCGTCTCGAGGGAATCGGCGTGGACACTTGGGGAGTGGACTACGCGTTGCTCGGCGAAGGCGGCGAGCTTTTGCAGAATCCCTACCACTATCGGGATGGGCGCACCAAGGGCGTGATGGATGAAGTCTTCCGGATCGTTCCCAGAGAAGAAATTTATCGCGCTACCGGCATCCAGTTCATGCCGATCAACACCCTGTACCAGTGGTTTGCCGCGCGGGCGCACACGCCTGGAATATTGGACGCGGCCCGGCATCTCCTTACCATCCCGGACCTGCTTAACTATTGGCTGACGGGAAACATGGTTTGCGAATATACAAATGCGACGACGACCCAGATGGTCGATCCGCGGACCCGATCCTGGGCAGTGAAACTCATCGATCGCCTGCAGCTTCCATCCCGATTGCTGGCGCCGGTTATTGAGCCCGGAACGCTGGTTGGAGAACTCAGAACGGAAATCGCTCGAGGCTCCGCTCTTGCCGGGACACGCGTCATCGCGCCGGCCTGCCACGACACGGGGTCGGCAATCGCCGCGATTTCCGCGCGCGAAGGCACCGCCTTCCTCAGTTCGGGAACGTGGTCGCTGCTTGGAACGGAGATCGATACTCCCGTAATCACGGACGAGGCGCTGCGCCTGAACTTCACCAACGAGGGCGGCGTAAATGGCACGACGCGCCTGCTGAAGAACGTGATGGGTTTGTGGATGCTTCGATGCTGCCGGCAATCGTGGGCGGCGGAGGGGCGCGAGTACGACTACGGGGCGTTAATGGAGTTCGCTTTGCGGGAGGCTCCTTTTCAGCACCTGGTTGATCCCGATGACGATTCATTTCTCTCTCCCGGTGACATGTGCGCTGCTATCACTGCGTATTGCAGGAAGACGAACCAACCCGTGCCCGCGACTCCCGGGGCATACGTAAGAACTGTTCTCGAGAGTCTCGCGATGAAATATCGATTGGTGATTCGTAATCTCGAAAAGTTGATCGATCGTCCGATCGATCGGATCAGGGTGATTGGCGGAGGCTCAAAGAATAGACTTCTGAACCAGTTCACCGCCGATGCTACGGGCGTGCGTGTTTTGGCCGGACCGGCCGAAGCAACGGCCCTGGGTAACATCGCCGTTCAGATTCTCGCGACGGGTAACGCTGATTCACTAAGAGAAATTCGCGCCATTGTCGAGCGATCATTTCCGGTGGAGTTGTTTGAGCCCGCGGCGACCGATCAATGGGACAAGGAAGCTGCGCGCTTTCAGCATTACAGCGAGACAATTTATGCCTGAAACAGTACAACTCACTCGTCTCAAAGATCTGTGGAGCGATTCCGAAGCGGCCAAACTCGCGAGCGATCCACTTGCGCTTTTGCGTTACCGCTCCAACCTGCTGGGCGCCGACCTGCGCATTACAAATTTTGGCGGCGGCAACACTAGTTCGAAAATCGAGCTGCCCGACCCTTTTACCGGAAAGCCGGTTCGCGTGCTGGCCGTGAAGGGAAGTGGCGGAGATATTGGCTCCATCAAGGAGTCGGGGTTTGCGCAGCTTTATCTCGACCGCCTGGAACAATTGAAAGAACTCTATCGTGGCGAAGAGCACGAAGATGAGATGGTGAAGTATTATCCGCTCTCCGCATTCGGCGAAAACCGCGTGGCGGCATCGATTGATACGCCACTCCACGCGTTCATCCCCTACTCTCACGTGGACCACCTCCATCCCGACTGGGCCATCGCACTGGCGGCCAGCGCCAACGGAAAGCGCAGGCTTGAGGAGTTCAACAGTCAATTCAACCGCAAGATCGTGTGGCTCCCATGGCAGCGTCCGGGATTCGAGCTCGCGCTCATGCTGCAGGATGCCGTCAGTAAGCACCCCGGGGCGGAAGGTGTCCTGCTGGGAAGCCACGGTCTGTTTACATGGGGGAAGACTCAGCGAGAGTGTTATCTGAATAGCATCACCACGATCGATGAAATGGGGGAGTTCATCGATCAGCAACAGAGGAAGAAGGGAATTCTATTCGGAGGGCTCGCCGCTTCTCCGGTTGCCGATCGGGTGAAAATCGCAACCGAGATTCTGCCCGTTCTGCGTGGAGCGCTTTCTTCCAACCGGCGAGTTGTAGCTCATTACACCGATGATCCGGATGCGCTTGCATTTGCCGGTTCGAAATGGTCGAGGGAATTGGCCGCGCTGGGCACCAGTTGTCCCGATCACTTCTTGCGCACGAGAATTTGTCCGCTCTTTCTCGACTGGGACCCCACAAAGGATGATGTTGCGATGTTGAAGTCGCGAATCAAGGAACAGACCCCGGACTATCGAGAGGACTACAAGAAGTATTACCAAGCGTGGGCGACTCCCGACTCGCCCAGGTTGCGGGACTCCAATCCCTCTGTTGTCATCATTCCCGGCGTGGGACTTTTCGGATTCGGAAAAAACAAGAAAGAAGCGCGAATCACGACCGAGTTCTTCATCAATGCGATTCACGTGATGGCGGGTGCCAACGCGCTGGAAGACGACGGGCCAAAACATCCTGTACCGCAGGCCCGACGGCCCCAGCAGTCGGAACACTTCGCGCATTTCCACAACTACGTCGCGCTCCCCCGATCCGAGGCCTTCCGCATTGAATATTGGGCGCTGGAGGAGGCCAAGCTTCAACGCATGCCCGCCGAAGCGGAGTTCAGCCGGAAGATTGTCCTGATCGTGGGTGGGGCCAGCGGAATCGGCCGCGAAGTCGCTCTCTTGCTCGCTCGCAAGGGCGCTCACCTGGTGATTGCCGACTTCGACACGCAAGGGGCTGC
Organism: uncultured Acidobacteriaceae bacterium; assembly: GCA_963838315.1. Taxonomy (GTDB): domain Bacteria; phylum Acidobacteriota; class Terriglobia; order Terriglobales; family Acidobacteriaceae; genus Acidiflorens. The sequence goes on along the minus strand of CAWIQW010000002.1, from coordinate 395,607 downwards.
CGCTACTGCGAAAGAGGCCGGTGCCGCTATTTCCCCCGAATTGGTTGCACACACGGCTGTCGATCTCGGTTCGGCAGAAAGCCTGCGCGAAGCTGTGAACTTCACTATTTTGCAGTTTGGAGGCATCGATGCCGTCGTGAATACCGCGGCCATCTACCCTGTTCCCGGCGCCGATGGACAGCTTACGGAGGCGCAGTGGGCCGCTACTTTTCGGATCAATGTTACCGGGAACTATCTGCTCGCCCGCGCAACCGAGTGGGTCTTCAAAGATCAGCAATTACCCGGCGCGATGGTGCTGACGGGCTCCGCGAACGCAGTCGTGCCCAAGAAGGGAAGCGAGGCTTATGACACAAGCAAGGCCGCGCTGAACCACCTGATTCGCGAGCTGGCCGTCGGGCTCGGACCGATCGTCCGCGTGAACGGCATCGCTCCGGCCACGGTGGTGGCGGGCTCGACGATGTTTCCGCGCGATCGGGTGATTCAGTCGTTGGAAAAGTATAAGATCGAGCACTCGCCGACCGAATCAACCGAAGATCTGCGAGGAAAGCTGGCTGATTATTATGCACAACGCACGCTGACGAAGATGCCGATATTACCGCAAGACTGCGCCAATGCGATTGTCTGGCTGGCGAGCGACGAGAGCGCCAGGACTACCGGCCACGTGATACCGGTTGACGGAGGCTTGTGGGAAGCGTTTCAGAGGTAGGCAGTTGCAAATGCAGTCCGTTGTTTGAAATCTTGGTGGCGGCGGCTGGACTCGAACCAGCGACCTACGGATTATGAGACCGTCGCTCTAACCACCTGAGCTACACCGCCATGAAGTGAGGCAACCCCATATTATCATCAGTTTACGGAATCGGGTTGAACGCCCGAAGCTTGTTTTAGTGTCCCGTTAGTGTCCCGAGATGAATTTTCGGTGAGCAGATTGACATATCCGCCCATCGATGTCCGAACATCATCTGGCACAACTTTTGTGTAGTGTTTGAGCGTTACAGACGCGTCGCTATGGCGCAGCGCGCCTTGCGCCGTGATTACATTTGCACCCAAGTGTTGCAGGTTGGTCGCGACTCCACGCCTGAAACCATGCCAGCCTGCCCAAATTGGCATTGACTCATCCCGCGTGTACTCGTGTGCTTGCTTTTGTTTCAGATGGTGCCTCTTTCCCGGAAGCTTCCCGCAGATTGCGCAGCGCCGCAGAACCGGCAAAATTTCCCGATTCAAAATGTTGTGCATCGCGAGATGTGATCCAGTGCTCGTGCGGAAGATCGGACCCGACGTGGGGAAGCCACTCCGTACCCGATGCAGTTCGAGCATATCAGCCAGCGCCTTCGGGATGAATACTGGTGCTGCCGATGCCTCTGTTTTTGGCAGGCTCACCTTGCCTCGCCAGATTGATCGACCGACCATGAACACGTCGCCATGAATGTCTTCCCATCGAAGCGCTTCCACCTCTCCGATTCGCAAACCGGTGAATGCTGAGAGCGCTATGACCGTTCGAGCAGGTTCGCCAAGAACGCTGAGCATCTGGCGCGTCTCCTCGATGGTGTAGGCGTGCGTTTGGTGAGTGGCGACTGTGCCGATTGGAATTGAGCAATCCTCGACAGGATGGCCCTGCGCCTTAGTCCGGTATCCCTGTTGCAGCGCGAGGCGGAACATTCCGGACAACGTGAACTTGCAGTGTTTCAAAGTGGATTTCGAAAGTCGTCGCTTGCTTGTGCGAACTACTTCTTCAAGCCACTCTTGTATGTCACGCGTCTCCGCGTCTCGCACCATTAATTCGGCGCAATGCCTGCGAATCCCATCCACGACGATAGCTTGCGGTCGCAGATGGTGCTCCCAGATCTGTTTGTAGGCCAACGCTGTCGATGGTCGCTTCTGTGCGGACACATGCGGCAAGAAGACATCCACGGCGAACTTTCCAATCGTGATCGTCCGATCAGTTGAGACCGTGCTTCGGTTGAGTTCGCGCATATGATCTTCTGCTGCGTTCTTGATTGCCTCCGGGGGTGTTTTCCCTCGTGTGGTTTTCGCACCGAGCAGCGTGGTCCTACGCTTGCGCACTAGCACCCCGTTTACGTTTTCGCGCTGCCAATATCGACAGTACCAACGGCTGTTTATTGTGATGATCTGGCCCGCTTGTTTCCTTCGTTTCGCCTTCCTGCTTTGTTTTCTTATCCACATATCGCCTTTCTCCTTTTTGTGGCTTTTACAAATTCCGCTCGCGCGGAAACCCGTTAACTGAATTGTGTTCTGCGCTTTTGATTTGCGCGATATCGCTTCTGTGTCGCCGCCTTTCGGGCGAGGTAGTCGTCCGCATTAGCGTAAAATCTTTCCCGATGTTCAGCGCAGCAGAACCTGAAATTCTTTTTCGACCGGACAAACCAACGCTGCCCACACTCCGCGCAGAGTTGAACGCGATCTAATTCCGAATTCACGAACAACCGCACGGCAGACAAGGCTGCATCAGACTCGGTCAGTTGCCATTCGCCAATCTCAAGCCTAAGACTTCTGCTGGTCACGGCCGGGATTAGACCTGCGGCGTGTGTCTCGGTAATCACGACCAAACCGACACCAGGGAAAAATGGATAGCGAGTCAAAAACTTGTTGAGCAGGTTTGTCTGTTTCCGTAGCTGTCGATACGCACGCGCGTATCTCGCGGTCCATGCGGCATCCGGGGATGGCAAGGCTTTCGCTTCCATTGCAGTTTTCTCGGGCGATGTAGCGCGTATTTGTCGAAGTCGCTTCATCGTAATTTCCACCGGCGACGTAGCGCGCATCTGGCGGAGTCCGGCGAACCCGTCCTGCATGGCTCGAAGCTGCCTGTGGATTTCTAATATTCGATTGCGTGGTGCTCCTTTAATTTCGTTAAGCCATTCGACGACCACCGCAGCATCGCTCATAACGGCTTGACGCCGTTCAATGGCATTCGCGGACTGCACCACGGGTTGAACTACTCTTCGTTGATTCTTCTGCTTCGTTGCCGTACGTTGAGTGATCATGACACAGCAACCATATCTATTTCCAAACGCATTTGCAACGCCTAAAGTGAGCTTATGTCAGACAAGAGAACACACAACCGTCGTTGCCGGGCGCGGTTGACCAGAAGGTTGAGCTTGCGCCTATCCAGAGACCTTTACCAAGGCTTGCAGCGTTGCGCCGTGCTTGAGCGTCGGACTCTTCCCGACGCGATCCGTGTCGCATTGGAAGATCGCGTCCGCGTCACCGCGTTGGCCTCTGCAACGCATGAGGTGGCACAGTGAACAGCGGTCTCCCGAATCGTCGCTCGGATTTCGAGTTATTGAAATCACCGGTTTCGGAAGCTGATGGCCCGCCAGTGCCCCTAAACCCGACTTTGGAAATAATTGACACGCCGACGCTCGCAGCTCGTCTGTCGGTTCCCGCATCGTGGATTGCATCGCACACGCGTGCGCGGGCGACTGATGTGATTCCGCACCTGAGATTGGGAAAGTATTGCAGGTTCAGATGGGGCTCGGAGGAGCTGACGCAGTGGCTGCAAGACCACATGGAGGGAGTGTAAATGTCCGCGCACGTGGAGTCCGCTCGCGCGGAAAGTGGAGCGGCGTCGCAGGGGGTGACCAAGTCGGACTTGCGCGAGTTAATCAGGAAGTTGGGGCAAAGAACAATCGCGTTTGTACCTGCATACGCTCACTTGCCTGGCCTGAATGTGAATTCCGCGCTTTTACTTTCGCAAATGATTTTTTGGACCGACAAGGGCGAACTGGAAGATAGCTGGGTTTACAAGAGCCGGGGAGACTGGGTCGAAGAAACGCACCTAACCTGGCGCGAAGTCGATACTGCGCGCCTCGCTCTCCGGAAGTCTGGAATCCTCGAAGAAACGCTTCGTGGACTTCCAGCGCGGCTTCATTGGAAATTGAATCTGGATCGGCTGGCGGAACTGCTCTGCAAGGACGCTCGCAAGCCAAAGCTGGAAACCAAGGTTTGCGTTTTTCGTAAAGCAAGGGTTACGGGAAACGCAAAGCTTAGTAGCGGAAAACGCAGAACTGGTTCTGCGGAAAACGCAGAACTCTCCTTTTATGCAGAGATGACTCCAGAGATGACGGACAAGAGAGAGAGGCAATCTCCCTCTTCGGCATCACGAAAGGCACGAACTTGCAAAACCCCATTGCCTGATGATTTTCAGCCTTCAGAAGAGAATAAAACTCTTGCCTCGCAGCTGAAACTCGATCTTGGAACGGAAATGAGAAAGTTCTTCGCCCACCATCGCGCCAAAGGTACCGAGTATGCGGACTGGACGAGCGCGCTGAGTCTGTGGCTGGAACGAGGGAACGCATACAACAACAAGTCGCGTGCTGCCGCCGGTCGCCGAGAAAATCATAGTCGAGGCACAGGTGCAATCCACAATTCCCGCGACGACATCGAGCAATACAAGCAAGGCGCAGATCTCGTCATCGAGTGAACAGCCGGGGTACCGGCGTACGCTTAGCGACCTATGAACAGGAGACTGCGATGCGAAGCGACATCGAAAAGAACGGGCAAGCGATGTCATGGATACGCTTGTGGAACCTCGCGCCGGTGTTTATTTCACCTGCCGGGCATGGCTGCGCAATTGGGCTCGCGCGGCGGTCACAGGCGAACAGTGAAGCCGGATTTGCCGCTCAAGCAGTTTCCGCCACCGCGAAATTTGAGTGAACTGGCCGAACAAGTTGCCCAAACAATCGCAGATGTGAGATCGCGTCTGATCGAAGGCAACGCGAATTCAGTCGCGATCCTCGCGGGAACGCTTCTGAACATTCTCAAGACGAGCGATCTCGAAAAACGCATGGCGGCAATCGAAGCTGCGGACAGCGAGATCAGAGGGAAACTCGATGAGCTTCGGCGCACGCATTAAGAAATCAGAAGCTGCGCGCAACTTGGTCCTCATCAGAGGCAACAGTGCCGCAGTGCGACATGATCGCGATGGCAATTACTTTTTGCTGTTTTTCTTTTTCGTTGTTAAGAGCGGTGCAGAAAAAGTCTTGATTCGCTGGTCGCAGCACCGGCAACAACCAGATGTTGCGAACCTGATAGCGCGCGGGGCGGAACTGCTCGTTGAAAATGAGGTGACCTCCGTTTTCGTCGTTGATCAACGCCCGCTTCAATCTAGGCTCGCTTCAAGGGATCTTTTGACACGAGGTGCGTTCCGATTCTTCGGTGCGACAGTCTGCGATGGGAAGCAAAGGCCGCCCACCGATGCCGAACGGTCCGCCGTCAGCTATTGCGATGAACGCGAGCGGGCGGAAATCGACGCCAAGTTTAACGGGGTTGCACCGAACTTTGGTGATTGGGCGGCGATACCCGGAGGTAAAGGCCAATGATTGGGGACATCAGCAGGACATCGGATTCGCAAATTGTTGAATCTGCGAATCACAAAACTGAACAGCGGTTTGGGCAACCTACAGTCAAAGGAGAGATGAAATGCCGATAAGTGAAATGGCAGAGGCGGTCGCGCAACTCGAACAGGAACGCGATGCGATCTTATCGCGCATCGCCGAACTGTTGCGAACGGCCTGTTCGGGGCAGGGAGATGTTGACGCGTCAGCAATTCCTGTGCTCACAGCGAAGGCGGCCGGACTGGCGAAACGCATCGCCGACGCGAGAGCCCACGAGGCAGACACTGCGGGCGCACGCGAGCGCGCGCGACGCGAGGAAGCGAGGTTGCAGTTCGATGATTCGGTTAGCCGTGCGAAGAGTGAACGAGAACGCTTCTTACGTCTCTTCAGAGAAGCCGCCCTTTCATGGGGAACATTTCTAACTGAGTCGTCAAAAGCGTGCGAAGTGTCCTATCAGCTCACTACGCCATTTGGGTTGTTGCCGCACGATCAGTCAGCACTGCGTGACCTTACGCTGGATGGCGCGCAAATATTAGCTGGCATCGAAGATACTTTCGGATTTACGGATCATAATTCACGAGCGGGCATTCAACTTACTCCACGCAGGCGGACGAGAGGATAAGGTAAGCACGATGACACCACAACAGGGCGTACACAATCCGGACGAGCAACGCGGCGACGCACTTGAGGAGCAATTCCGGCTCGCGCAGCGAGCGCTGAATTACGGCAATCAATCCGATGAGTCGGCCGCATTAAATCAGCGCTTCGCTGACGCGCGGCGCGGCGCTGGGCTCGGAGGCGACGAATGAGTAGCAATCAAATTCTCAATAAGCTGCTCGCGCTGGAGCACGCGCGCCAGCAGATCGGCGTGCCAGAGCCGTCGCTGCTCGAACTGGCGCTGCAAAAAAATCCCGGCGTCGTCATTATTCCCGCCGAAAGAAAGGAGGATTCTCGGTGTTCGGATACACGGGAGTAAGACTGACGCCGAACCGGATCGCGGGTGACGATGGCCGCCTAATCGTCTTGGGTTGCACGATTTCTCGAAGTGGTCCGCAATCGTATTCAAAGAAGGAGGTCGTCGAAGACTCGACCTCCGATGAACTGGTCACGGTATGGCGGCCGCGCGAGGAAGTAACAGCGGCTGCGGCCGTCGCGAGCGCTGAAGGCAAAACTATTTGTCTAAGTCATCCCACTCGCTTCATTGATGCAGATACCTAGGCGCATCACACGCGCGGCCACATTCAAAACGTGCGAATCGGTGAAGACGACAAGGATGGAAACGCGACGATAGTTGCTGACCTGCACATTTGTGACCGTGGGCTGATTGACCGCATCGAATCGGGCTCTCTTGCCGAACTAAGTTGTGGTTATAGGTATCAGTTAGACATCGATGGCGGGCGACTCATTCAGCGACGAATTCGAATCAATCACGTCGCTTGTGTGCCTCGCGGTCGCGCTGGCGTAGCAAAAATTAATGATGAGGATGGTGAAGCAATGACTAACGAGCGACTCGATAAAATCGCAACGCTACTCGAAAAACTTCTTGGCTTAGAGGCGGAACCCGCTACGGATTCGGCTGATCGTGATTTGATCGCCGTTACACCGAAGAGCGCGGCGACCATGCCCGGACGAGGCGAAAAACCAGCAATACTTGGCACGGCGCTAACCAGCGCGCCCAAATCTGAAGTACCGATTCATCCTATTGCTGGAACTTCAGCGACAACGAGCGCGACGGGATGGAAAACTAAGTCGGCATCCGAAACTCCCGATGCTGTCGGTCCTGCCCGGCTTATCGACGCTCTGCGCAGCGTGCGCGCGGCCGTTGCGGACTCAGGTAGCCCAGAAGCAATCGTCGCGTTCAACGCCGCGATGAAAAGCGCAAAGGCCAAGATTGGACTGGCCACTGCGCCGCAAAGCGCCTTCGACGACACTCCGGCCGCTCGCGTAACGGAACTCAGCGGCGTTTTTGAAAACGCCGTGCGGGATCGCCGTGCGCAAATGTTGGGCGAAGCTGTTCCGGAACGCTCGCGGTTTTGCCGTCCCGCAATCATCACGACCGCGACTGATCGCGACGAAGTGACGCCGACTTATCAGGAACAAATCGCATCGGCTCGCGAGAGGATGCTGGGAAAGTGGCGGGGTCTTCACAAGTTTCGGGCGTAGTCCTTTCCTCCGCCCGGATCGCGCGGGCCACCTCTGGCGGGGTGACGGTGAAGTATCGCATAAATGGGACGCAGGACGGAACACTCCGGGGCCTGGCAGTGGATTGTACGTAGGATTGGAAAGCTGTCGACTTTCCAGTCAAATTGTGGGTTCAAGATTTGGCGCCTGCGAAAGATAGATGGGCGGTGTGGTGTGCGGGGTGTTCCGGGCTGTGCCCATACTCTAATGAAGTATTTCCATGTCATTCCGGCGAGAGAGAAATGGGGGAGGGCCCAGACGCCGAGATCACTATCCGGGCGTCTGGAAGGTCTGCGACGATTGCCCTCCGTATGAACCAAAGACTAGAAGTCGTGGTCTTCCGGGGTGCAGATGCAGGGCAATCCGCTCAGCAAAGCGTCATAGTAACAAAGGTTTTCCAACAGCTTTTCTTCCGAAGCGCCTAAATTCGAGTCCGCCATGGTGGCTTCGGTCATCGCGTAGGTTGTTTTCGAGGCAGCCTGGATCAGGGTGGCCCATCCATGCAGCCCAGCCGTCGGCACAATATTGGTCGGATCGCTCGAAGAAGACGAAATGACCTTGATGACGCCGCGGGTCGGCACTTTGCCGGTCAGCGGGTTGGCCGTCAGTTCAGTTTTCACGTCTTCGGACAGCAGGCCGTCCGGAGTGATCTGGCACGCGCAGCACTCTTGCAGTTCCTCGCTGTCATCGAACACGTAGAAGTCCGCCCACAGGTTTCCCGCCGTGTCGCCGTCATTGACCAGACGTACCGTCGCATCCGGGGCAGCCGACACGTTGTTAGCGTAATAGATAACGAAGTAGTCGCTATTATCGCCCGTCGTCGTCACGGATTGCGCGGTCGCAGTCCCAGAAGCGATGCCCATCAGCAGAGCGATCGCCAGCATCGGAATTAGCAATAATCCCACTCTCTTCATTTTTCGATTGATCCTTCTCTATGGAATGCGCCGGCGGGGGACCATTAGTCTGTGGCGCTAGCCCAACTTTACTGGTTATCGCGGTGATTTCAAGAGCCCACGTGGCTTAGTCCGAAAGACTAGAGCTTTAGTGCCATACGTAACCTGGCGGTTTTTCACGGCAATTTGGCTAGCCCAGTGCGTCCAGTTTCAACGCACCGGTATAGATCGCCATGCCGACCACGGCATCCACATGGATGCTGTGGAGCTGATCGATTTCTTCTCTGGTGGTGATGCCTCCGGCGACGATCAACTGCCTCGATGTCTGGTCGCGCAACTGGCGAACGACATTCATCGGGATACCTTGCATCAGGCCTTCGGTGTCAATGTGCGTGTACAGGAACGCGCCACACCAGGGGTCCAGGGCTGCGATCATTTGCAAGGGCGTGGTTTCCGTAAGCTCGCGCCAGCCGCGAATCGCGACCCGCCCTTGCCGGGCATCGATGGCGAAGACAAGCTTTTCGGCTCCAATCGCGCGCGCGATTTCTTCGGCGAAGCTGGTGTCGGGAGCGCCGTCGCGAATCAGCGAAGACCCTAGAATGACCCGCCATGCTCCCGTGGCCAGCATGGCTTCGGCCGATGCCACAGTGCGAAGGCCACCGCCTACCTGGCACGGGAGTCTCCGAGCAAATTCGCGCACGAGCGCATGATTATTCCCGTTGCCCATGGCGGCATCGAGGTCGATGAGTTGCACCAGTGGAAACGACGAGAAGCGCGCGATCCACTCCTCAAAATCCTCGAACTCGAGCGCCTTGCGTTCGCCTTGCACCAACTGGACGATCTTGCCGCCCATGAGATCTATGGAAGGAATCAGCATGGCCACCGCATCGGGATGCCTCCACTTTGCAACTCACGTTTGAGATCGGCCAGATGACGGAAGCCAAAGTGAAAGATTGAGGCGGCCAGCGCAGCATCCGCTCGTCCGCGTTGAAAGACATCGAGAAAGGTTTGCGTGTCCCCACCTCCGCCGGAAGCAATCACCGGGATGCGGACGGCCTCGGAGACGATACGCGTCAGTTCGCAATCGAAGCCTGCGCCCGTCCCATCGCGATCCATGGAGGTGAGCAGGATCTCGCCAGCGCCTCGTTGTTCTGCTTCTCGCGCCCAGGCGACTGCATCGCGGCCCGTCGGCTTTCTTCCGCCGCCGGTGTAGGCTTCGAATCTCGCCTCGGGGCCGATGCGTTTGGCGTCAATGGCGACGATCACGGCTTGCGAGCCATAACGCTCGGCGATCGATGCGATCAGAGAGGAATCGGCGAGCGCCGCGGAATTGATGCTGATCTTGTCGGCGCCGGCGTCGAAAACGGCCATCGCTTCGTCGAGCGAACGAATGCCGCCGCCGACCGTGAAGGGAATAAACAGTTGTTGCGCCGTCCGGCGAACCGTGTCGACGAGCGTGGCCCGTTTCTCGTGGGTGGCGGAGATGTCGAGCAGCACGACCTCATCCGCTCCAGCTTCGCTATGCGCCGCCGCAAGTTCGGCCGGATCGCCCGCATCGCGCAACTGCTGGAACTGCACGCCCTTCACGACCCGTCCACCCGTCACGTCCAGACACGCGATGATTCGTTTGGTCAGCATACGATCAAAGTGCGCAGAAATTTTCGAGGAGTTTTAATCCAATTGCTCCGGATTTTTCCGGATGGAATTGCACCCCGAACAGATGATCTTGTTCCACAGCCGCCGAGAACTCGCCGCCGTATTCCGAGCGTGCCACGGTGGCCGTCACCACGGGCGCGCGATAGGAGTGCGTAAAATACACGAACGATCCCGAGGGAATTCCGCGAAATAGCCTCGAACCTTCATCGCAGGCCAGCGAGTTCCAGCCCACATGCGGAGATTTGACGTCCGTCGGAAAGCGCTGGTGTGTTCCAGTGATCAGACCCAGCCCATGGACGCCCGGCGCCTCTTCGCTGGAGTCGAACATCCACTGCATGCCTATGCAAACGCCGAGGAATGGCACGCCCTCTTTAACTCTCGCGAGAATGGCGGCGCGCAGGCCGGTTTGTTCAAGGATTGTCGTCCCAGAGAAATGCCCGACACCCGGCAATATGATTTTGTCTGCCATCGCTACCACGCTGGGTTCGCGCGTCACGGACGCGTTTACGCCGAGATGATCGAGCGCCTTCTTCACCGACGTGAGGTTTCCTGCCCGGTAGTCGATGACCGCAATCATCAGAGCAATCCTTTTGTGCTCGGCAGGAGGCGTGCCATCCGCCGGTCGCGCCAGCAGGCTGCTCGCAAAGCGCGCGCAAAGGCCTTGAAGAGAGATTCGATTTTGTGATGACTTGACCGCCCGTAGAGCACACTAGCATGCACGCTGGCGCGCGCCCCCCGCGAAAAGCCTTCAAAAAAATCGTGCACCAGTTCGGCCTGCAGGTCGCCGACCATTCGCACCCGAACCTTGGTGTCCACAACAGACGAGGTCCGACCGCAGAAATCCACGGCGGCCATGCCCAATGTCTCATCCATAGGCATGAGGAAGTATCCGGCGCGCAAAATCCCCCGCTTCGCGCCCAGCGCCTTGTCAAAAAGCTGGCCGAGCACGATGCCTACGTCTTCAACGGTGTGGTGTTGATCGACGTCGAGATCACCTTTGGCTGTCAGTTGAAGATCGAATCCGCCATGATGCGCGAACAGTTCGAGCATGTGATCGAAGAAGCGGATTCCCGTCGAAATCTTGTAACGGCCTTTCCCGTCAATGTTCAGTGCCGCGCGAATATCGGTCTCTTTAGACTTGCGGTGGATTGCGGCCTTTCTCATTTTGCGGCGGCCTCCTTTGCGCCGATTTCCGCCAGCACTTCACGCATCGCTCGCAGCAGCCGGTCAGTCTGTTCCGTTGTCCCGAGCGAGATGCGCACGCAGCCTTCGCACCCGTAGTCTCGAGAACGGTCGCGCACGAGGATGCCGTGCTGCCGCATCGCCTGCATAAACGCCGTCTTCAACGGGCCAAATTTGGCCAGCACGAAATTCGCGTGGCTCGGCCAAAAGGGAAGTCCCCACCTGCCGAATTCCCGCTGAAGCTCATCGCGGCCTCGAAGGACCTGGCTCACATATTCGCGGACATAACGATCATCCGCCAGCGCTGCCGGCAAACATGCGAGCGCCACTCCATTCACGTTATAGGGAGATGCGACGCGGCGGGCCATGGTGATATGCGACATGTTCCCGGCAAGCACCCCAACCCGGAGCCCGGCCATACCATATGCCTTCGAAAATGTCCGCGCAACGAACAAGTTGGGCAGATTGCGAATGTGGCCGATCAGAGTTTCCCCATAGAAGTCAAAGTAAGCCTCATCCACCAGAACCGCCGCTTCCGTCGTCCGGCGGGCGATTTCAAGCAAGTCGTTCGGGTCCGCCACGGTGCCGGTGGGATTGTTGGGATTGGCAATCGCAATCAGCCTGGTCGTCGGGCTGATGCGAGCTAGAAGATCCGCAGTGGGGAAGCGGAAGTTTTCCCCGGCAGGAACTCCGATGACGCGTGCGCCGGTCGCCGCTGCCGAGATTTCGTACATCGCAAAGGTAGGGACAACGATCAGAGCCTCATCGCCGGGTTCCAGAAATGTCTCGCAAAGCAGGTGGATCGCTTCATCCACGCCGTTGGTCAAGAGCAATTCGTCCGGTGCGATGCCGAGATGCCCAGCTACCATCGCTTCCAGCGGTTCGCGCTCGGGATAACAGGCAATCTCTTCGGCCGTCAGTTCCCGCAGTCGCGCCAGCACGCGCGGTGAGCAGCCTTCGGTATTTTCATTGAAGTCGAGACGCAGCCCATGCCGTCCGCCAAGCGGTGGATGATACGTTGCCAGATTGCGCACCGCCGCGCGCGCGTTAAGCATGTCTGTGCCCCGCGGGCTCGCAGCGCGCTCGAATGGAGCGCGCGTGGGCAAATAGTCCTTCTGTGCGCGCCAGCAATTCGACATGCGGGGCAATCCGCCGCAATCCTGATCGCGAGAGTTTCTGCACACTGATAATTTTCACAAAATCCAGGACGCTGAGCCCGCCCCGGAATCGCGCCGCGCCGCCGGTAGGGAGCACATGATTGGGACCAGACGCATAGTCGCCCGCCGCCTGTGGCGAGTAGTCGCCAATGAAAACGGAGCCTGCATTCCGAACCAGTTCGAGATCGGCACGGTCCACCGTAATATGCTCGGAGGCGATTTGGTTCGCCCACTCGAAACTCTGCTTGCGTGAGGCGGAGATTAAAATCACTCCGTTGCGTCGAATTGACTCGCGCGCCACGTTATTTTCCTTACTGAGATCATCGACCCATTTGGCCACCTTGGCGGCCAGATCGCGCCGCGTGGTAATAAAGACGGCGAGCGCTTCTGGATCGTGCTCCGCCTGCGCCACCAGATCCGAGGCGATGAACTCGGGCGTGCCCGGTGTCGCTCACGACGATCCCTTCCGTTGGGCCCGCCAGGAAATCAATCGAGCAGTCGAATGCAATCTCTTTCTTGGCGGCGGTGACGTAGAGATTGCCCGGCCCGACAATCTTGTCCACCCGCGGAATGCTGTCGGTTCCATAAGCCAGTGCGGCAATCGCTTGTGCTCCGCCGACTGCGATAAACTTCCCGCACTCCCAGCATGGCCGCGGCCGCAAGCACCTCCGGCTCGCGGACTGCGGCGAGGCCACGCGGATATTTTTCACGCCCGCGACCTGAGCGGGAATCACTGTCATCAGCAAGGTCGAGACCAGAGGATAGCGCCCGCCGGGAACATAGCAGCCGACCGAATTCAACGGCCGGACTATCTGGCCCACGGAAATCCCGTCCCGGGTGCGTGTCCATTCCGCGGGCTTCTGCATTTCGCAAAAGCGTCGGATACTTGCTGCAGCCGTTCGCAAAGCGCGCGTGAAATCGGGCTGTGCGGATTTTCCCGCAGCTCGAATCTCGCTCTTAGATACCTTCAGCGGCGTCCCGCCGGGCAGGTCGTCCCATTGCGCGGCATATTTCAGCACGGCTCGGTCGCCATGGCGGCGCACATCGGCGATGATGCTACCGCACTGCGGGCTCCACTTCCTCATAGCGCGATCCACGGGCTGCAATCTTGCGCACATGCGCAGCGGCCGCAGCTCCTGAAGAATACGCATCACAGCACCACCTTGTTCAGCGGATACTCCACGATCCCCTGTCCGTTGGCTTGCTTTAAGCGCGGGATGATCTCCCACGCCTGCGATTCTTCGATGATCGTATTTACCGCCAGCCAATTTTCATCGCTAAGAGGGGAAATGGTCGGCTTCTGCAGGGCGGGCAAAACCGCCAGCACTGCCGCCAGATCTTTCTTGCGGACGTTCAGCATCAGGCCCACGCGGTCCTGCGCATCCATCGCTCCGCGCAGCATCAGAGCGAGATTTTCGATCTTGCGGCGCTTCTCGGAATCTTTCCATGCCGTTTTGTTTGCGATGATCTGGGTATTCGATTCCAGCACGGTGTCAATGATGCGCAGGCGATTCGCCTTCAACGAGCTTCCTGTTTCCGTGACCTCGACGATGGCGTCGGCGAGCATTGGGGGTTTTACTTCGGTCGCGCCCCATGAAAAATCAACCTGCACCGGCACCTGTTTCTTCTCAAAGTATTGGCGTGTGACATTCACGAGCTCGGTCGCAATGATGAGGTTGCCAAGGTCTTCGGCGCGCTGGTACGTCGAAACTTCGGGAACGGCCAGCACCCAACGCACCTTTCCCCGGCTCTGCTTGGCATAGATCAGGTCGGAAACCGTGACCACTTCGAGTCCGCTCTCCACCACCCAGTCGTATCCCGTCAGTCCGGCATCCAGCACGCCATGCTCAACATAGCGGGCCATTTCCTGGGCGCGAATCAGCATGCACTCGATCTCCGGATCGCCGGTGGTCGCGAAGTACGAACGTGCGTTAAGAAAAATAGGCAGACCGGCGCGGCTGAACAGATGCATGGTCGCTTCCTGCAAACTGCCCTTTGGAATGCCGAGCCGGATCTTCACGATGGCACCGCCGGTGTGGCTGTATTCTTCACTTGCGCGCCGTCGCGAAAAAGTGGCTTCGTGAAACAGGAGCGCGTCCCCTCGTGACAAACCACACCCGCGCCCTCGACCTCCACTTGGAGCAGCAGCGTGTCGTAGTCGCAGTCGGTCGAGCCGGAAATCAGCTTGAGACGGTTGCCTGAAGTTTCTCCTTTGGTCCAGAGCTGGCTGCGCGTGCGACTGAAAAATGTCACGTAGCCCGTCGCCAGCGTCCGTTCCCAGGCATCGCGATTCATGAATCCCAGCATCAACACCTCGCCGTTAGCGGCATCCTGCACGATCGCCGGGGCCAGGCCCTGCATCTTGCCAAAATCGATCTCGCCCTTCATACGTTCCTTTCCAAAGAATGTCTTATGAGAGCCAACTCCAAATACAAAAAGCCCGCTGAGCTTGGATCGCGTCAGCGGGCTCGAAACTTTCGGGTGTTACGCTAGCTCAGCCAACACCGCCGCCGACGCGCTATGCGCGTGGTGATGATGATGGTGGTGAACTGCTCGAAGCATGCCGATAAGATAGCGAACCGATCCCTCATTGTCAAACCGATCGGCCCACTCGATCTGGGATTCGGATTGCCCCCGCATTATCCCAGCGTGCGGAACTTTGCGGGTACGATCAGCGTACAATAGCTGAGCTAAAAGGGAATCCCTTTTCCAATCAGGAGAGATTACTCATGTCAAAAAAAGTGTGTCTGCCGATCGTTTTTTTGGGTCTGCTGGTATCGGCCCTTGGGGCTCAAACCGTGGACGACATCATCGCCAAGAGCCTCAACGCTCGCGGAGGCGCAGAAAAACTTAAGAGCGTTCAGTCCATCAAGTCCACGGCAACCATGGCGATGGGACCTGGAATGGAAGCTCCAGGCGTTCTGATTCAAAAACGGCCTGCGTTTGCACGCCTGGAATTTAGTGTGCAGGGGCTGACGGTGGTGCAAGCCTATGACGGCACAAATGCATGGCAGATCATGCCCTTTATGGGGAAGAAGGATCCCGAAGTGATGTCGGCGGACGAAGCGAAAGAAGTGCAGGAGATGGCCGATCTCGATGGCCCCATCGTGGACTATAAAACCAAAGGGAACAAGGTTGAGTTGCTGGGCAAGGAAAGTGTTGAGGGCACGCCCGCGTACAAACTGAAGGTGACGCTGAAGAACGGCGACGTGCAGAGCGTCTACATCGACGCGGATTCGTTCCTCGAAATCAAGGAAGAGACCAAGCGCATGGTGCGGGGCACGGAAACCAACGTCGAATCGAACATTGGCGACTACAAGGAAGTAAACGGGATCATCTTTCCATTCGCGATCGAAAGTGGAGTGAAGGGAAGCGCCGAGAGGCAAAAGCTGACGATCACAAAGATCGAACTCAACGTCCCGACCGACGATTCGATTTTCAAAATGCCTGCCGCAGCTCCGTCGTCGCCCAAGGCGGATGCCCCGAAAGTCGAACCGTCGAAAGTTGCAACACCCAAGGCCGACCCGCCCAAGAATTAGCGGCGCGGTTTACGCACTGCCATCGTCACTCAAAAGCAAAAGCGCACCATTTCGAGGTAACAATGCTCAATCGTTCGTCCCTGTTGTGGTCGCTCTTCTGGATCATTGCTTCGTTTCTGACTGGGTTCTCCCAGGAAGTGACAATCGATTCCGACGCGCTCAGTGGCCTTCCCATCCGCGCGATTGGCCCGGGCGTGATGGGCGGTCGAATTGCCGATATCGCCGCCGTTCGTGATGGGCAGCGCCTGACGATCTACATTGGATCGGCGAGCGGAGGCGTGTGGAAATCAGTCGACGGCGGCACAACCTTTAAGCCTGTTTTTGACAAGCAACCTTCGCTTTCGATTGGATCCCTCGCTATCGATCCTTCGAATGCGCAGACGGTTTGGGTAGGCACGGGTGAATCGTGGGTTCGCAACAGCGTTTCCGTCGGAACAGGCGTTTACCGCTCGCGCGATGGCGGCGATAACTGGGAGGCGGTCGGCTTGGCGGATTCCGAACACGTCAGCCGATTGGTGGTCGATCCGAAGGACGGCAACATCGTCTATGCCTGCGCTCTCGGGCATCTTTGGAATGCCAACACTGAGCGCGGCGTTTTCAAGACGACCGATGCCGGAAAAACCTGGAACAAGGTTTTCTTCCGGAATGACGGTACCGGCTGCGCCGACCTGGCGATGGACCCGCAGGATCCAGGTGTACTTTATGCGGCCATGTGGGACGTGCGACGGGAGCCTTATAACTTCCGCTCGGGCGGACCCGGTAGCGGGCTGTTCAAGAGCACGGACGCCGGGGCAACCTGGCACGAACTCCGCAAAGGTATGCCCGAGGGCGATTTGGGACGCATCGGCATTGCGGTCGCTCCCAGTAACCGCTCGCGCGTATACGCGGTGGTGGAAGCAAAGAACCACACCGCTCTGTTCCGGTCCGACGATGCCGGCGACAGTTGGAAAGAGGTCAACAATTCATTCAACATCAGCGGACGGCCGTTTTATTTTGCGCGTCTGTCGATTGATCCCAGGAATGCCGATCGCGTCTATAAGCCGGGATTTTTCCTGACCGTAAGCGAGGATGGTGGCAACAGTTTCAGCGCAGCCTTCTCCTCGAGCGAAGGTCCGGGCGACCGGCTGCACGGCGACCTTCACGCCCTTTGGATCAATCCCGACAATCCCAGCCAGATGCTGGTCGGAACCGATGGCGGCGTCTACCAGTCGCTTGATCAGGCTTCGCACTGGCGCTTCCTTTCGAATCTTCCGGTCGGGCAGTTCTACCACGTGAGCTTCGACATGGCTCACCCATATAACGTCTATGGCGGATTGCAGGACAACGGCACGTGGATGGGACCGTCACAGGCGGTGGGTGGAATCGGGAACCGGTACTGGCGCAACATCGACTTCGGAGATGGATTCTGGGCCTTCTCCGACCCCGCCGACGCGGATTATGCCTACGTCGAATACCAGGGCGGCAGGATCGCACGTTTCCGCAAGACAACCGGCGAGGCGCGCGACATCAAACCGCTGCCGCGAGCCGGAGAACCGGAGTTCCGTTTCAACTGGAATGCTCCGATTCATATGAGCCCAAACCATGCGGGAACTCTCTACCTCGGCGGGCAATTTTTATTCCGTTCGCGCGATCACGGGGAATCATGGGATCGCATCTCTCCCGACCTTACGACGAACGATCCGTCGCGCCAGCATCAGGAGCTATCCGGAGGGTTGACTATCGACAATTCGGATGCCGAGAAGTACGAGACTATCTATACGATCGCCGAGTCCCCGAAAAACGGAGAGGTGATCTGGGTGGGAACCGACGACGGCAATGTGCAGATTACGCGTGACGGCGGCAAGCACTGGACCAATGTCGTGAAGAACATTCCTGACCTGCCCCCAAACACATGGGTATCCACGATCGAAGCCAGCCATTTTGACGCTGCCGTGGCCTACGCGACATTCGATGGACATTCCGCGGGCGATATGAAGACTCACGTTTACCGCACCAGGGATTATGGGCAGACATGGACGTCGATCTCCACACCCGAATTGACTGGCTACGCGCACGTGGTGCGGCAGGATCTGGTGAATGCGAATCTGCTTTTTGTCGGGACCGAGTTCGGCTTGTTCATTTCGCTCGATGGCGGAGTGCATTGGGCTCAGTTCAAGGGAAGCCTCCCCAACGTGGCCGTGCGTGACATCGCCATTCATCCCCGCGAGTCAGACCTGATTGTGGCAACTCATGGCCGGGGCATTTATATCCTCGACGACCTGACTCCGATCCGCGCTCTCACGCCCGAGCTTCTTGCCAAAGACCTTGTAATGCTCCCTTCGCGGCCCTCGGTGCTCACGTTGCCGGCGGGAGAACAGAGGTTCGATGGCGACTCGGAGTTTCAGGGACGCACTCTCCCGGAAGCGGCCTCTATTGTTTACTACCAGAAAAAGCGGCATATCTTCGGCGACTTGAAGCTGGATATTTATGACGAGAAAGGAACCCTGCTGACGTCAATGCAGGGTGACAAGCGTCGCGGCCTGAACCGCGTGCAGTGGCAGGAACGCGCCAAGCCGCCGAAAATGCCGCCCGCCGCTGGCCTGGTGGAAAACGAGTTCGTTTTCTATGGACCGCAAGCGCAGGAGGGAACGTACACCGTAAAGTTGACCAAAGGCAAGGAAACCTATACCTCCGAGGTTAAGTTGGTGACCGATCCGCGGACCAGGAGCACAGCCTCCGATCGAGCCTTGCAGCATAAGACTGTCACTCAGCTTTACAACATGCTCGCGCAACTGACATATGTTGTGGATTCGACGAGCGAGGTCCGCGACCAGGCTCGCCAGAGAGTTGCAGGGGCCACTGACGCCCAACTGAAGGAAGAGTTGAATGCCCTGGTTCAGAAACTCGAAGATCTACGCTCTTCTCTTGTCTCCGTCAAAGAAGGCGGAATGATTACCGGCGAGAAGAAGCTTCGCGAGGACCTCGGCGAGCTCTATGGCGCCGTCAACGGCTATTCCGGACGTCCGACGCAATCGCAGATCGAAGACGCCAGTGTTCTTCAGAAAAAATTGGACGATGCGGGAAGTCAGTTCGAATCCATCGCGAGATCGACCCTCCCGGCCGTCAATGCGGCGCTGCAGAGCAAGAATCTTGAACCGCTCAAAGCCATGAGCCGGGACGATTGGGACAAGAAACAGAAATAGGGGTCGTGCCAACCTGGCGGCATGCGAAACTAGGGTCCATGAAAGTCGTCGCTGTGATTCCGGCGCGGCTGGCTTCGACGCGCCTGCCCCGTAAAATGCTGCGCGAAATCGCCGGCGTCCCGTTGCTGGCCCGCGTTTATCAAGGCGTGCGGCGTTCGTCGAGTCTCGATCAGGTTATCGTCGCAACCGATTCAGAGGAAATACTGAGCTTCTGCGAGCAACAGGGATTCGCCGTCCGCATGACATCCACGGTCCATCGATCCGGGACCGAGCGTGTGCACGAGATCTCTACCGTGATCGAAGCGGATGTTTATTTGAACGTTCAGGGTGATGAACCGCTTACTCGTCCTGAGCATATCGAAAGCCTGATCGCTGTGATGCAGAATCCGCGCGTCGAAGTTGGAACGCTGAAGACCCCGGCGGCGGATGTGGATGTGAACAATCCGAGTGCGGTAAAAGTGGTCGCCGACGTTTCCGGTCGCGCGCTCTATTTTTCGCGCGCCACTATCCCGTACGACCGGGATGGCGTCGGCCCGCCATACTACAAACATCTGGGGTTCTACGGATATCGTAAAGCGGCCCTCGACAAGTTTGTGCGCTGGCCTGAGTCCCAACTCGAGCGCAGCGAGCGGCTTGAGCAGTTGCGCTTTCTCGAAAATGGCGTGCCGATCTACGTTGCGGAGACTCCGTTCGACACTGTCGGTGTCGATACCGAGGATGATGTTCGGCGAGTAGAGGAAATCCTGTCTGCTATACAAGAGTAAGCCATTAAGAATTTTGTTGTCCCATTCACATGATGCCCGTGCCCTCTGGCGGCGCATAATGTAGGATTGCGAGGCAATGGCTCCTTCGTCTGAGCGCTGGCGGCAAATCGAGGCTTTATTTTATGAGGCCCAGGATTTGGCGCCCGAAGCTCGCCCGGCGTTTCTGGATGAAAAATGCGCGCATGATCCCGCACTGCGGAAAGAAGTCGAATCCCTGCTCGCTTCTGCGGAACAGTCCGCTGACTTCCTGCGCCAGCCCGTAGTCGAGGCGGCTCATCGGATGATGAACGATGAGCGCCGCGAAAAGATGTCCCCGGGCGCCCGCCTGGGACGCTACACGATCATCTCCCAGATCGGTGCGGGCGGCATGGGAGAGATCTACCTTGCCGAGGACACAAATCTCCGGCGCAAGGTCGCCCTCAAAATGATCGCGCCGCAGCTCACGCTGGATGAACGCGGGCTGCGCCGTTTTGAGCACGAGGCGCATGCTGCGTCGGCGTTGAACCATCCCAACATTCTTACGATTTACGAATTTGCGCAGGCGGATGGCATGCGCTTTATTGTTTCCGAGTTCATTGAGGGCGTGACGCTGCGCCAGAAGTTGGTCGCGGGCAGGTTTGCACTGGAGGCGACTCTCGATATTGCCATACAGATGGCCAGCGCTTTGGCGGCCGCTCACAGCTCCGGGATCATTCATCGCGACATCAAGCCCGAGAACGTCATCGTTCGAACCGACGGAATTGTAAAGGTGCTTGATTTCGGAATCGCAAAACTGAGCGAAAAGCGTCCCGGCGAAGCCAGCCGCCTCAATGCACCGACCTTGACTTCATCGATCAGCGAGCCCGGCTTGGTGATGGGCACGGCGAAGTATATGTCCCCCGAACAGGCCAGGGGGCTCGAAGTGGACGCGCGCAGCGACATCTTCAGTCTGGGATCAGTGCTTTACGAAATGATCACGGGAAGAGCCGCTTTTGAAGGTGGCACCACCAGTGATGTGATCGCCGAAATCCTGAAGGTTGATCCCCCGCCTCCGCTTGAATTCGCTCCCGACCTGCCGTACGAGGTCGAGCGCATAATCAGCAAGGCGCTGCGCAAGGACCGCGAAACCCGCTATCAATCGGTACGGGACCTGCTGATTGATCTGCAGGATTTCAGGAAAGAAGCTGAATTTCAGGCCAAGCTGCAGCAAACGCCGCGCCGCGGCGGTTCGCTACCGGAGAGAGTGAAGACGACATCCGATTGGCGAACTCCCGCTGTCGCGATGCTGCCCGCTCCGGTGGCGGATCGGCGCCTTCCCCGGGGCTGGATGTGGGGCCTCGCCGTTGTCATGCTCGTGATTGCCGCTGCCTTTGGATACTTCTACATTCGACAATCGGTTTCTTCTCCGACGGCAGTCCGGCCACGCAGCCTCGCGGTCCTGCCATTCCGAAATCTCAAGCCGGACTCGGAGACCGACTTCCTTGGGTTTTCACTGGCCGACGAGATCATCACGAAACTCGGATACGTCAACGCTCTGACCATTCGCCCTTCCTCTTCAGTCGATAAGTACCGCAACCAGATCATCGATCCGAAAAAAGTTGCCGCCGACCTGAAGGTCGATACACTGCTCACTGGCACCTACATCAAGGAAGGGGATGATCTCAGGATTACCACGCAGTTAATCGATGTGAAACCGGACAAAATACTGTGGCGGGAGGCGATCGACCTGAAATATGACAGGCTGCTGACCGTGCAGGACCGCGTCTCGCAGCAGATTATCAAGGAATTGGAGTTGAGCCTGTCTCCCGCCGAGGCTGCCAACCTTAAGCCGGAGAAGCCGATCAGCACCGCCGCATATGAATACTACCTGCGCGGCATCGACTTTTATTCGCTGAACCAGTTTGGCGCAGCGATCGAGATGCTCGAGAAATCCACCGCGCTTGAGCCAAACTATGCGCCTGCATGGGCACATCTGGGTCGCGCCTATACAACCAATGCATCGCTTCAGTTCGGCGGCCGTGAGGACTACGGTAAAGCCCAGGCAGCCTACGAAAAAGCAATCGCCCTCAACCCCGCACTGGTTGAGCCGCGAATTTACATGGCGAACTTGTCCACTGACACTGGAAGAGTCGAGCAGGCGGTGCCCTTGTTAAGGTCGGTCCTGCAGGATAGTCCGAACAACGCCGAGGCCCACTGGGAACTTGGTTACGCGTACCGGTTCGGAGGCATGTTGCGGGAATCTCTGGCGGAGTGCGAAAAGGCGCGCCAGAATAATCCTCAGGTCAAGATCAACAGCTCTGCGATGAATAGTTATCTCTACCTGGGTGAGTATGAAAAGTTCCTGCAGAGCCTGCCGGTAAACGACTCGGTTTACATTCTCTTTTACCGCGGATTTGCCGAGTACTATATGAATAATCGTGAGCAGGCGGCGCAGGATTTTGACCGTGCGTTTGAGCGGGATTCTTCCTTGCTTCCGGCCGCCGTGGGAAAGGCATTAAGTTATTCCATTAAGCACGACAATTCCAGGGGACTGCAGCTTCTGAAGCAGACAGAAGCACGGATCGAAGAGCGCGGCGTCAGCGACGCTGAGGGGTTGTACAAAGTCGCGCAAGCCTACGCGCAGCTCGGCGACAAGGCGTCGGCACTGCACATATTGCATCACAGCATTGAGGGTGGATTTTTCTGCTATCCCTACTTCGTGAGCGACCCGCTGCTGCAAAGTCTTCGTAACGAGCCGGAGTTCCAGACTCTGATGAAACAGGCTCTTCAGCGGCACAATCAGTTCAAGGCCGCATTCTTTTAGGCGGTCCTGCGAATGCCTGCAGCGGCAGATTTAGTGCGACCGCGCCCACCCCTCGGCAGCGGCCACTCGCTTGGTGATCGCCGGATGCGAGTGCAGCAACCACTCAACCCAGCGCGAAGGTGTTCTCTCGGAGAGGTTTTGGTCGGCGAGTTTGTTCATGGCGGAGATGAAAGGCTCCACGCCTGCCACCGATTGGAAGCAGTAACGGTCGGCTTGCCGCTCGTTGAAGCGCGAGTAGGCATTCAGAGCCGGCATCAGCACGAACGACAGAACAGTTGAAACCAGAATCAGCAGCGGAAGGTTGGCGAAGTCCGACAAGGTCTCGAACATGTGGCGTCGTTCCACGGCATAGCGTAGAACCTCATTCGCCAGCCAGAAACCAAGCAAAGTAATTCCCGCCTGCACGAAAATGCTTTTCAGGATATGCCGGTGCACGTGGTGGCCAAGTTCGTGAGCGAGCACAGCCTCAATCTCGTCCTCTGAATAATTGTCGAGCAATGTGTCCGCCAGGATGATGCGCCGGGTTGCTCCCAGGCCGGTGAGAGCCGCATTGGCTTTCGTGCTCTTTTCCGAGAGATGCCAGCGGTAAACCCCGCGGACGCGAGTCCCGGCCCGCTCGCTCAACACGATCAGTCGCCGCTTCAGTTCCTCATTCTCCAAAGGCTCGAATTTGTAGAAGATTGGAAAAAGCACAACCGGCGCCAGTTGAGCGAGCAAAACCATCAACCCGAGGAATACCGCCCAAGCGATCAGCCACCAGTATTGTGGAACCTGCCGGAGCAGAAAATAAATCAACTCGACCACGACGGTCGCGATCACCAACCCGATGAGCAGGCCCTTACATTCGTCCCACAGCCACGAACCGAACCGCTGGTTCGACAAATGATACCGGCGCTCGAGCCGGAAGCCGTAATAATCCAGGGGAGTACTTATGATTTTGCTGATCAGCATCAGCATCAGCACATACAGAAATACGGCGACGCTGTAGTTGCGCGCCGCGCCGTGATGCTCGCCCAGCGCCAGATCGCGCAGCGTTCCTGTCCATCCCGTCGCCAATAATACGGCGAGCAGGCCCAAGCCAATGACAAAATCGGCCACGCCCAGCCACCGCTTAATTCGGTTGTATCGGCGGGATTCCGGCGAATCGACTGGTACCGGTATTGTTTCTGTGGTGCTCATGATCCCCAGTTAGCCATTATTCTACCCTCTTGACTCGCGCGCCAGACGCGGAAGTCGGTGGACGAATTCCGCCCATGGCCATGTCCGCGCACTCCTGGATGACGGGAACACCACTTGGCCAAAAGCGTCTGCCCAGGGCGTGGATTCCCTGCGCGCCTTGTTGCATTTCATGGAAGAGTTCCCCCAGAGGGCGGCGTCCGAGTTTCTGGTTTAGCCCAGTTGCACAAAGCGTTCGGAAGCTTCCAGAATTTCCTTAACGAGTTCGGGGCTCGCCGCTTCCACGTACACCCGCAAAAGGCGTTCGGTCCCCGAAGCTCGAAACAAAACCCACGCGTCGGCTCCATTGCCATTCCTGGGGGCGTCGAGATAAAACTTCACGCCGTCGCGATTCTCCTTGTGCAACACAGCATAGGGTCCAAGCTTGTTGGTTTGCGGGTCGCCGGCCCGTCGTACTGCGCCGTTCTTTAGGTCGTCGGAAATGTGCAGATCGCGCCGCCCGTAATAGTGCGCACCGTATTCGCGTTGCAGATCGGATACCAGTTGCCCCAGCGGTTTTTGTTCCTCCGCCATAACGTTGGCCAGCAATAGCGCGTTCAAAATGCCATCGCGCTCCGGTAGGAACCGCCCATATCCAATGCCGCCGGACTCCTCGCCCGCGATCAGAATTTCCCGCTCCATCATGAGGTCGGCGGCGTACTTGAAACCGATGGAAACCTCGTGCAGTTTGCGACCGTGCCTGGCGGCGATGCGATCGAGCATGCCCGTGGTGTTAAAGGCGCGGACAACATCGCCGGGCCAATTCTTGCGAACCAGCAGCCAGTTCAGCAGAACCGCGAAGCACTTGTGAGCATCCACGAAGCTTCCGTCTTCGGCAACAGCGCCAATCCGGTCCGCATCGCCGTCGGTGACCAGGCCGGCATGGCATTTTTCCTTAACGACAGTCTCCTGCAACAGCGCGACGTTGGGCAGAATCGGCTCCGGATTGATTCCCGGAAACAGCGGGTTGACTTCCTGCCGGATGGCGACGTACTGAATTCCGTTCTTGTCAAAAATGCCAGGTAGCACGCCTCGCCCGGAGCCATACATCGAATCGATGGCAAACTTGAAATTCGCTTTGCGAATCAAGCTCAGGTCGGCGAACGCGCACACACCTTCCACGTAGGCGCCTTTGAGATCAACCACTTCGATTCTTGCAGGCTGCGAGCCTTTCGGCATCGCGTTGGCGGCGAGTTCGCCTTCGATCAACTTCATGATGGCCGGGGTTGCCGATCCGCCAAACCTGGCTTTGAATTTCACGCCGTTCCAGTTCCACGGATTGTGGCTTGACGTCACCATGACGCCGCCCGCCGCGCCGAATTTCTTGACGTTGAAGGAAACCGTGGGCGTAGGAAGATAGTCGTCAGAGAGAAGGACCGGAATTCCGGCTCCCGCTATAATTTCCGCTACCACGCGCGCGGCGCGGTCGGAGATGAAGCGGGTGTCATAGCCGATGATCACGCCGTGACTGGGGTCTTCGTACTTGAGGACATAGGAGGCAATTGCCCCCGCTACCCGGCGAACGTTCTCGAAGGTGAAGTCGTCGGCAATGATGCCGCGCCAGCCGTCAGTTCCAAATTTGATGTCTGTCATGAGCCCGTCATTCGCTATTCGTCGTTCGCGAGTCGTTGGTCGCCTTCGTTTCTTCGCAATTCCCTTGGAAGGGTTCCACAGGGGCGATGCTTTTTGAATTTGCGAGCGACCAACGATCAACAGTGAACGAGGATTTTCACACTAGCCTATGCAATTTTCTCTCATCCAGATATTTCACGACTTTGCCGACATCCTGCGATTGATCCAGAGTCGTGATGAGCAGTGCGTCGCCCGTGTCGACGACCACAAGGTTGTCCACTCCGACGATGGCAACAAATTTCCCGGGAGAATGAACATAGTTATTCTTCGCGTTCAGCGCAAAATTGCCCGCTGCATTTACCAGGCTCCCATGTTCCGGCTTGCCCTTGGCTACGTGATGCTCGTGCAGAGCGGTCCATGAGCCAAGATCGTTCCACCCGAAATCCGCGGGCAGGCAGAAGATCCGCGATGCGGCTTCGCCCTCGGCGGAGCGGGGCTCAAGAATGGCATAGTCTACGCTGATGTTTTCGCATTTCGGGTAATGCCTGCGAAAAGTCTCCGCGAACTTGCGCGTGCCGTGGGCAGCGGCAATCTTCTCGAGAATCGCAGCTGTCTTCGGCAAGTGCTCCCGCAAAGCATTCGCCAATGTATCGGCGCGCCATAAGAACATGCCGCTGTTCCAGAAGTAATTGCCCGCAGCCACAAACTGGCGGGCCCTCTCCAGGTCGGGCTTTTCCGTGAATCGCCGAACGCGCAGCGCTCCGATCGCATCGGGGGCGCCGGCTTCGATATATCCGTATCCGGTTTCCGCCCGGGATGGCCGGATTCCAAGCACTACAATATTCTGCCCCGCAGCGGCGATCCCGATTCCTTTATTGAGCGTTTCGTGAAATCTGGCGGGCTCGACGATCACGTGGTCGGAAGGGAACAGGCCCAGGACCGCGTCGGGATCTTTTCGCAAGAGCAGAAACGCTGCCAGGCCTATGGCCGGAGCCGTATTGCGTCCGGCGGGCTCCGCGACAATCTGCTGCGCAGGAAGCTTCCCGAGTTGCCGCATGATCGCTGGCCTGAGATCGTCGTTTGTGATCACCCGGAAACTCTTTGCCGGCGCGAGCGGCAAAAGACGGGCAACCGTTTGCTGGATCATCGAATGTTTGCCGTCGAGAGCGAGCAGTTGTTTGGCTCGCCGCTTGCGGCTCAGAGGCCAGAAGCGCGTGCCCCGGCCGCCGGCCAGAATTACGGGATAAAAATGTGAAGTTTGTTTCACAGGCACTCAAAGCCTATCACTTCGTGGCGAAAAGCTTAAACCGACCGGAATGAGTGTTGCGCCGGAAATTCCCCTTCGCTGCGGGATCCCGTGGTCAGAGGGCTACAGTCGCGTCGCCGGCTCGGGTGCTGGTGTTCCCGGTACATAGGCCTTCAGAAACTCGACCGCCCATTGCGGCCGCACCGTGAAATCTCCCGCGTTAGCGGGAATTACGACTGCATCTCCCTTGGCGAGCGTGACCGGAGCTCGTCCCGAGCATTCGACGATCCCGCAGCCCTCCACCGCAACTAAAATGTGCACCGAGTCTTTGCCCGAACTATCGCGGGTAGAAAAATCCTGCGGCTCCTTAAGCTCGAACAGGTCCACCGTAAAGTAAGGCGCCGCAATCATTGCAGACCGGCGGTTCCTGCCTCCCTCAAGATTGACCGGCGCGGGGCGGATCACTTTGCCCGAAGCCACCTTTTCTTTGACTGAGGCGAGCCCACGTTCCAGATGCAGCGGTCGCGGCCGGCCGTAGTCGTAAAGGCGGTAGGTCGTATCGGATTGCTGCTGCGTCTCGACAATGACCGATCCCGGACCCAGCGTGTGCACCGTGCCGCCGGCGACGTAGATCATTTCGCCAGCAAAGATGTTGACCCAGTTCAGCAAGTCTTCCGCGCGTTTCTCCTGGATTGCCTGCTCGAACTGTCCGCGTGTGACGCCGGGCTTCAAACCTAGCGCAATCTGCGATCCCGGCCGTGCATGGGCCACATACCAGCATTCAGTTTTCCCCCATGGATCGCCAAAACGCTGCGCAGTTGCATCGTCTGGGTGCACCTGCACGGAAAGTTTTTCTTCGGGAAATAAAAATTTCAGCAACAAGGGAAAGCGTTGCGTATCGCGAGCCGCTGTCCCCACAAGCTCCGGCCCGAACTCCTTGCTCAACTCCGCAAGCGTGCGCCTCGCCAATGACCCGTTCATAACCTGGCAATGATCCCCCGTGAGCCATGCCTCGCCAATCTTCTCGTTGAACTTGTGATTGGGATAGATCGGCGCGAGATCAAGCGTGCCCCACGGGCGCGGGTCGAAGGTGGGGGACATCAGGAGTGGGTAGAGTTGGGTCATTCAAATGGAACCCTGAACGCGGCAAGCAGAACACTGCAAATATATCTATGGTGAAATTTCATGGAAAGAACGGCCCGATCAAGAAAATCCAAAGCATACTGAAAATCTATAGTTGGCTGAAGTACTTCCGCATCCGTTCCAGCGCCTTGTCGATATTCTGCATTGGCGTCGCATACGAAATCCGCACGTGCTCGTTCGTGCCGAAGCCTTCTCCAGCCACCGTTGCGACATGGGCCGTATGGAGCAGGCCATGGGCCACGTCCGCACTGCACTTGATGCCACTCTTGCCAAAGAATCCCGACACATTCGGATACGCATAAAACGCGCCTTCCGGCATGGTGCACTTCACGCCTGGAATCGCCCTCAATCCGCCCACAATGTGATCGCGCAGCGTGATGTACTCTGCGCGCATATCAACCACGCACTGCTGCGAACTGGACAGTGCCGCCACTGCCGCCTTCTGCACAATCGATGTCGGATTCGTCGTCTGCTGGCTCTGCAGTTTTTGCACTGCCGACAATACTTCTGCCGGACCGATCGTAAATCCCAGCCGCCAACCGGTCATGGCATAGGTCTTCGAAAGCGACCCCACCACCAGAAAGCGGTCGCGATATTCGTTCAGCGAGCCGACCGAAAAATTCTTGTCTGTGTAATTCAGGTAGACGTAGCACTCGTCGGAGATCACCCAGATGCCGCGCTCCTGCGCCAGTCGCACGACCTCAGTCATATCCTCTGGGCTCATCACCGCGCCCGACGGATTCGACGGCGAATTCAAAATGATGAGCTTCGTCTTCGGCGTGATCAGCCTCGCCACCATCTGTGCGGTCACGCGGAAACCCTGCGACTCGTCGGCCTTCAGCAGCACGCATGTGCCGCCTGCATAACGCACCATATCCTTGAATGAAACCCAGTAAGGGACTGGCAAAATCACTTCGTCGCCATGATCGACGAGCACTGAAATCACGTTAAACAGCGCGTGCTTGCCGCCCACTGAGGCGCACGTTTCTTCGCGCTTGTAACCCGAGCCGAAATCGGCCGCGTGACGCTGGATGATCGCGTCTTTTAATTCGGCCGTCCCGCCCACTGCTGTGTACTTCGAAAAATTCCCGCGAATCGCCGCGATGGCGGCCTCTTTGATGTGCTCAGGCGTCGTGAAGTGTGGTTCGCCCGCTGTCATGTCGACCACGTCGATGCCGGCCTGCCGCAGTTTTTCCGCTTCCGCCACCGCGGCCATGGTGGCCGACGGCCCGATGCGGTTGATGCGTTCCGTCAGTTGGACGGGGCGAGTCATGGCGCTGAATGTGCTCATGATTTCCTTTTTCTGGACTTATGCTTGCGTTCTGAAGTCACGGATTCCGGCGTCATGCGTTCCACAGTCTTTAATTCAGACTCATGACGTCCGGCGACGCCGGCGGCTGTGAATTTGTGCGCCACATCCATTTTTTCACGCAGTTTTTGGGCGACCAGTGCCGGCACCAGACAATCAATCGCGCCTCCCAGTTCCGCCACCTCGCGCACCAGCCTCGAACTCAGGTACGAATATTTCTCCGCCGGCATCATGAACACGGTTTCGAGTCCAGGCTGCAGCTTGCGGTTCATCAGCGCCATCTGCAGTTCGTATTCGTAGTCGCTGATGGCGCGAATCCCGCGCAGAATCGCGCGTGCTCCGACCCGCAGCGCGTAGTCAACCGTAAGCCCGTGGAAGGTATCGATGGAGACATTGTCGAATCCTGCCGTCATCGACTCGAGCATCTGGCGGCGTTCACTCAGGCTGAACAGAGGATCCTTTTCGGGATTGCGCAGGATGGCGACGACCAGTTCATCAAAAATCTCGCTGCCGCGCTCAATCAGATCCAGATGCCCATTCGTGGGAGGATCAAACGACCCGGGATAGATAGCTTTAATGCGCTTCACAAGGCCTCATCGTACGAGACCTAGATTGTATGCGGTGCGAAACGGAGATGGCAATTCGAGTGAATTGGAGGACGGGCGTCGTGCCCATCCTCCGGGAACACGCCGCTAACGCCTCGCAGCCGAGATCTTCGCCGCTTCCGGAGTAGCCGTCGGCATGGTCGCCACTTTTCCACCGGCGGGTGCGGACGCCGCCTGCGCTGCAGCGACCGGAGCCGCCGAAGGCACCAGACCCAGCGCCTTGCGCACTTCGGAGTCGATCTTCGCCAGGGTGTCCTTATTCTCTTTCAGGAATGCGCGCGCATTCTCGCGCCCCTGTCCGATGCGCTCGCTCTTGTAGCTGAACCACGATCCTGACTTCTCGACGATGTTATTATTCACCGCCAGATCGAGCAGGTCGCCCTCGCGCGAAATGCCTTCGCCGTAAAGGATGTCGAACTCCGACTCGCGAAATGGCGCAGCTACTTTGTTCTTCACGATCTTCACGCGCGTCCGCGAGCCGACCACTACGTCGCCTTCCTTGATCGCCGCAATGCGCCGGATATCGATGCGCACCGAGGAATAAAATTTCAGCGCGCGCCCGCCCGTGGTCGTCTCGGGATTGCCGAACATCACGCCAATCTTCTCGCGAATCTGGTTGATGAAGATCAGGCACGTCCGCGATTTCGAGACCGTCCCCGTCAGTTTGCGCAGCGCTTGCGACATCAGCCGCGCCTGCAATCCCATGTGGCTGTCGCCCATCTCGCCGTCGAGTTCGGCTTTCGGAACCAGCGCCGCCACCGAGTCGACCACCAGCACGTCAATGGCGTTCGAACGCACCAGCGCCTCGGTAATTTCGAGCGCCTGCTCGCCATAGTCGGGCTGCGAGACCAGCAGGTTGTCGACGTCCACGCCCAGCTTTTTCGCGTAGCCCGGATCGAGCGCATGCTCGGCGTCCACAAACGCCGCCATGCCGCCCGTCTTCTGGGCTTCGGCAATCACCTGCAGCGCGATGGTCGTTTTGCCCGACGATTCCGGCCCGAAAATCTCAATCACCCGCCCGCGTGGCACGCCGCCCACGCCTAGAGCGGCATCAAATGAAATCGCGCCCGTCGAGATCACCGAGATGGGAACGATCGCCTCCTTCGATCCCAGCCGCATGATCGAACCTTTGCCAAACTGCTTTTCAATCTGTGAGAACGCGAGTTCAATTGCTTTGCTGCGTTCGTCCGTTTTGCCGCGCTCATCCGCCATGATGCCTGCTCCTGATTTCTGATTTGTGCAATGCGGGTAACAGTCTTTTGTAGCTTACATCCGCGTAGCCTACACCCGCGGGCTGGGGCGAGAAGTGTTGGCTGTCACATTGATTCCGGTCAGTTTAGCACGAAGCGAATGAAAAGCGAAGCGTGGAGTTGCCTCTGGTGGTTCAGCGCCGGCGGACATGAGATTTCCAGCCCTTCAGATTCGCCGAGGGTCACCACAAAGGCACAGAGCCACCGAGAAAGTTCTTTCCTGTTGTTCTCGGTGCCTCTGTGTCTCTGTGGTAATAGTTCCTTTCTTGTTAGACTTTCCGTATGCCGAAGGAAAGCGAACTCGAACCTGACAACGGCCGCGGCAGCCTGGGCCCAGGCTCAGCCCTCTACCTGGTAGCCACGCCCATCGGCAACCTCGAGGACATCACCCTCCGCGCCCTGCGCGTCCTCAAGGAAGTCGATCTGATCGCCTGCGAAGACACGCGACAAACGCAGAAACTCCTCACCCACTACGAAATCCACACCCGCACCGTCAGCTACCACGAACACAACGAGATGACCAAGGCCGCCGAACTGGTCGTCGATCTCGAGGGCGGAGCCAAGATCGCGCTCGTCACCGATGCCGGCATGCCTGGCATCTCCGACCCCGGCTTCCGCCTGATCACGCTAGCCATCCGTCATCACGTGCCGGTTGTTCCCATTCCCGGAGCGTCGGCCTACCTGGCCGCGTTGGTGGCGAGTGGTCTCCCCACAGATTCTTTCCGCTTCAGCGGATTCCTCCCCGCCAAGTCCGGCCAGCGCCGCAAACTTCTCGAAAGCGTGAGCGAATCCCCCAGAACGCAGGTTTTCTACGAGGCCCCACACAGGATCCTCGAGACGCTTACGGACATCGTCGAAGTCTTGGGAGCCGATCGCCACGTAGTTGTTGCACGCGAGGTCACGAAACTGCACGAAGAGTTTCTGCGCGGACGTGCGGGGGAAATTCTGGAACAACTCAAGGAGCGTGGAGACGTAAAGGGCGAAATCACGCTGCTGATCGCCAAGCAGGATGGCTCCGAGCCACGAGCCGCAAGCCCCGAGCTAACTGTAGCGCAACGCGTTCGCGAGGTGATGGCTTCCGACAATCTCGACGAAAAAGACGCGCTCAAGAAAGTCGCCAAGGAGCGCGGGATCGGAAAGAGTGAAGCGTATCGGGAGTGGCAGCAAACCAAGTAGCAGCTCAGTCTTCCGCATCAACACGAACCACGTAACCACCAAGAATCACCGCTATTTTCCAGCCAGCTCTTTTTTTACGGCTTCGCTCACAACTTTTCCATCCACGCGCATGCCCGCCGCCGCAAAGCGGGCCATCGCTGCCTTCATCACGTTGCCCATGTCCTTCATCGCCGGAGGCGGAGTCATTTCCGCGATCGCTGCCCGCACACCCGCTACAATCTCTTCTTCGCCCGCCGCCTTCGGCAGATAAGTCTCGATCATCTTGATCTCGGCTGCTTCCTTGTCGGCCATTTCCTGGCGTCCGCCCTTGGTGAACTGCTCGACCGAGTCCTTACGCTGTTTGATCAGCGTGGAGAGTACCTGCTGCGATTCTTTGTCGTCGAGCGGCGCCATCTTTTCGATTTCCCTATTCTTAAGTGCTGTCTTCACCATGCGCAGCGTCGACAGCCGCTGCTCTTCGCGCGCCTTCATGGCGGCAACAATGTCTTTTTGGATCTGGTCAATGAGTGACATGCGCAGATTATAGAACCGTAGGACCGCAAGTCAGAAGTCAGAAGTCAAAGTGCAGAAGAAAAAACCAATGTTCGACCACGGGGAGGCCGGGCAACGCACCAAAGGTTTTACTTCTTCAATCTGACTTCTGACTTTTGACTTTCTCCCGACTTTTCTTCCCGAAGTCATAAGCCATCGAATATCCTGTTCATTCGAGACCCAGGAATCCATGCTCAAGAAGAACAGGCTTTTCACTCCCGGCCCAACCCCCCTGCTGCCATCCGCCCAGACGGCGATGGCCTCCTATGGCATGCACCATCGCACCGCCGACTTTCGAGCCTTGTTCACGCGTGTGCTCACCGACCTGAAGGAATTCATCGGCACTCAAAATGACGTGCTCGTGCTCACCTCGTCGGGTACAGGCTTCATGGAAGCTGCAGTCACAAATCTGACCTCGCCCGGCGACAAGGTCCTCGTTCTGACCGCAGGCAAATTCGGCGAGCGCTGGATGTCGCTGGCTAAGGCTTTCGGTTGCGCTGTCGAAACGGTCACTGCTCCTTATGGCGAGACATTTTCGCTCGAGGCCGTCCGCTCCAAACTCACGCCCGAAATCCGCTGCGTCTTCGTGCAGGGTACCGAAAGCTCTACGGGCGCGCGCCACGACGTCGAATCGATTGCCAAGCTGGTCCACACTCTGCCCGATGCTTTGTTCGTCGTCGATGCCATCACCGGACTTGGCACCAGTCGCCTCGACGTTGATGCCTGGGGCATCGACGTCATCATCGGAGGCTCGCAGAAGGCGCTTATGATTCCGCCCGGTCTCGCCTACGGCGCCGTCAGCGAGCGAGCATGGCAACGCATGGAGACAACAAAATCTCCGCGCTTCTATTTCGATCTGCGCAAGGAAAGAAAAGCCGCCGCCAGGGCCGAGACCTCGTACACTCCCGCCACTGCGCTCTTTGCCGCACTCGCCGCCGCGCTCGATTATGTCCGCCAGATGGGAGACGGAAATCTTCCAGCCGGACGTGACGCCCTGATCGCCAACGCCGAAATGTGCGCCGCCATGACTCGGGCCGGAGTGCAAGCGCTGGGACTGAAACTGTTCGCTCCGTCCTCTCCGGCCGCCGCGCTCACCGCTGTCGCCGCGCCCGCGGGGACAGATTCAACGGCCATCTGCAAACGCTTCCGCGAACAGTTCGGCGCCGTAGTCGCCAACGGACAGGCTGAAATGAAGGGACAACTCTTCCGCATCGCCCACATCGGCTACTACGATTATCTGGACACGGTTGGCGTGCTCGCCGCACTGGAACAGGTTCTCGCCGATCTCACAAAACAGAGTGTTGAATTCGGCAGTGCCGTGCGCGCTGCGCAGGAAGCTTATGTCGGCCTGTCCAAAGAACCCTAGAAACACCTCCTTGCCCTCACTCTGTGTGCTCTCTGTCCGCTTGTCGTTCGAAGTAAAAGGCAATGGATAGCGCCAGAATCAAGGCGGCTATGCCGAGCAGGCTCGATCCCGAAGCGGCTTCAGGTTCGGCGATGATGGTCTTGCGTGCCATCGCGATCAGCGCCACTTCCAGCACCACGCGCACGTGAATGACATCCTGCTTGAGATACGCGCGCAGCGTTTCTACCAGTTCGGCTCCGATCAGCACCAGCAGAAAATATCCGAAAGTATCGAGAAGACCTTGTACCGGAATGAGAAACCGGGGAGGCTTCCAGATTTCCTCACCGATCAGCACGCCCAGGTGCGCCGTGGAAAGCACCACGACCACGACCAGCATGCCAGCCAGCACCATGATGGTAAGCCGTTGGATCTTCGCCAGCGCAATTTCCAGCATATTTCCCCCCGCGCCGATTGTCTCGGCAGTTTGTCGGGAAGTATACCGCGAGAATTTCAGCGAGGTTGATCGGGAGGATAATCCGGGAAACTGAGCTTAAAGGCAGATCGGAAGGGAATCGCAGGACGCCGGGCATGCAAAACCGCACGGTAATACGGATGGAAAGTCTACGAATCCAGCGCTTCCCGCCTCAGTTTGCGGCTCTCGGCCAGCAGCGCCATCGAGTGCATCAGGTTCTGCAGCGTGACGATCCCGATCAGATGTTGTTCATCGACTACCGGAATGATGCTGAGATTTCGCGCCGACAGCTTGCGGAAGGCGGAAGCGAGCGATTCCTGCTTGGCGGCCACGTCAAAAATACGATTCATTACCGCCTGCACGTATCCGTTGCCTTCGGCGCGCAAGGCTTCCAGAATCTTCTGCCTGGAAATAACGCCGACCATGTCGCTGCCGCGCACCACCGGAAAATCATCCTGGAGCGTATGCACGGCCTTCTCGAGCGCGTCTTCGAGCGTATCGGCGGGGGAGAGCGTGGCGAAGTCGGTGAGCATCACTTCCTCCAGGCGCACGCTCTGCAATACGGATTGAAATACCGCGGATCGCTCCTCGATCTGCGCTCCCACGAACAGGAAGAAGCCGATCATCATCAGCCAGTAACCGTCCCAGCGCGATTCGGCGCGCGTGGAAACCAGAATCCCCACCATCATGAAGAGCGTCGAAAACACCTGGCCAATGCGAACTGCCCGCTGCGTCGCCAGCACCAGATCCATGCGCCGTGAGAACAACGCCCGCAGCGCCCGCCCGCCATCCATCGGATAAGCGGGCAGAAGGTTGAATAATCCGAGATAAACGTTGACCCAAACCACGCTGCGCGGCAGATTGCTCAAATGGACAAGGGGCTTCGCTATTAACGAGAAGTTCGGAAGGCCGCTGGTGATCACCAAGGCGCAGACGGCCGCAATGAAGAGATTCACGAGCGGCCCAGCGACGGCAATCCGAATGTCGCGTTTCCAGGCGTTCAGCGGATCTGGTATCGCTTGGGCTTCGTCGAGGATCGTAATGCCGCCGATCGGCAGCAAAATGATCCCCTTGGCTGGAATGCCCGACCCGCGCGCCACCAGCGCGTGTCCCAGTTCGTGCAGCACCACGCTCCCGAAAATAACGCCAACCAGAGCCAGGCCACGGACCGTAGCGGCCGCATCCTGGGTCGCTGTGCTCCAGACAAAGAACAGAAGAAACAGGAATGTGAGGTGAATTCGGATCTCGATTCCAAAGAGCCGACCGACCGGGATGGACCAACTGCGCATCGACATGCCTGCAGGTATTCTATCTAGTTAGAAGGCCCGCGCAGCGGGATAGTTGCAGGAATTCGCAGTCGAAGGTAAAAAGGCTAGCTGGACAGCGTTCGTATCTCTGTCTGCGACCGCGCCCTTCGAGGATAATGCCGTTACTGACGTACCATTTTTTGGCATACGGATGCGGGTTCGGCCCTCGTCCGGGCTGCCGTTTGAATCGAATCATGAGAATCATTTCTGGCCAATACCGAAGCCGTCCCCTGCATTCCTTGCGCGGCATGGAAATCCGTCCTACCTCCGACCAGCTGCGCGAAACCCTGTTTAACGTCCTCTGCGCCGGCAATCCCTACATTCTCGCCGGTACGACGTGGTTCGATCTCTATGCCGGCACGGGTGCAGTCGGCATTGAAGCGCTCAGCCGTGGGGCCCGTATGGTCCATTTCGCGGAATTATCAAAAGAAGCGGCGGATTTGATCGCAGCCAATTTGAAATCCCTGGGCGTCGCCAGCGGCTATCAGATCGCGAAAGCCGAAGCGACCAAGGCTTTGCGCCAGTGGGAGAGCGCGATGATCGTCGCCGATTACGTATTCCTCGATCCTCCTTATCGCCTGCGCGACGACTATCCGATCACCCTGACAACGCTCGCGACATTGAATGTCCTTCGCCAATCGAGCCTGGTCGTGGCCGAACACGAGAAGAAATTTGACCCCGGCGCGGAGTTCGGTCGTTTACAGCGTTACCGAAAACTGGAGCAGGGAGACACGGCTCTGAGCTTTTATCGATGTTCGTAGAAAGAGCCGCGAGCCACGAGTCACGGGCCGCGAGCTCTGAACCCGGAGTTCCTGTGGAGCCACCGCTCCGTTTGCTCACTCGCGGCTCGCGGCTCGAAGCTCGCAGCTATAATCAAACCGCATGGCTAACTTTCCACCGGTTGACGAGCAACTCGCCTACATAAAAAAAGGCGCAGCGGAAATCGTGAAAGAATCCGAACTGCGCGCCAAGCTCGAGCGCTCGGTCAAAACAGGCAAGCCTCTCCGTGTTAAAGCCGGATTCGATCCGACCGCGCCCGACCTCCATCTGGGGCACACGGTTCTGATCCGCAAGCTCAAACATTTTCAGGATCTCGGCCACACCGTCATCTTCCTGATCGGTGACTTCACCGGCATGATCGGTGATCCCACGGGCCGTTCCGTAACGCGCCCGCCCCTGTCGCGCGAGCAGATCGTAGCGAACGCCGAAACCTACAAGGCACAGGTCTTCAAAATTCTCAGCCCGGAAAAGACAGTAGTCGACTTCAACAGCCGCTGGTTCGCGAAATTTTCCGCCGAGGATTTCATCCGTCTGACCGCGAAATACACCGTTTCGCAGATGCTCGAACGCGAGGACTTCCACAAGCGCTTCCACGAAGAAAAGCCGATTGCCATGCACGAACTGTTGTATCCGCTGGCGCAAGGATACGATTCCGTCGCGCTCGAAGCCGACGTCGAGTTGGGAGGCACGGACCAGAAGTTCAACCTGCTGGTAGGCCGCGAACTGCAGCGCGCCTACGGTCAGGAATCGCAGGTGGTGTTGACCGTGCCGATTCTCGAAGGCCTCGACGGCGTCAACAAAATGTCGAAGTCGCTGGGCAACGCCATCGGTATTCACGAGCCGCCCCTCGAGATGTACGGCAAAATCATGTCGATCTCCGACCACATGATGTGGAGGTATTACGAACTGCTGACTGACGTCCGCACGGAACAGATCGCGCAAAAGAAATCCGATGCCGCGAACGGAAAGTCACATCCCATGGCGCTGAAAAAAGAGCTCGCCGGCTCGATCGTGGCGGACTTCCATTCGACCGAGGCCGCGTCAAAGGCAGCGGCGGATTGGACCAAGCAATTCCAAAAGGACGGAGTACCGGAAGAGATCGAAACGGAGTCCGTATCCTTCGCTGAATTTGCCAGCAGGGAAGGCGACGGTGTGCGGTTGGCGAAAATTCTCGTCAAAATTGGCTTCGCTCCGTCAACGAGTGAAGCGGACCGGAAAATTAAAGAAGGCGCTGTGACTGTAGACGGTACAAAGGTAATAACTCCGGTCCTCAAGAACCTCGCGGGCGCGACCTTAACCATAAGACTCGGTCGCAAAATCAAAAAAGTGACGCTGAACTGATGGTCGTCTGCTGACAGCCTTTACTTTTCAGGGACCTTCAGAAATCCCGGCATCTTGGTATGCCACTCCGTCGCCCTCTCGTAAGCATGGGCCGCCTGCAGCACGACATCTTCCCGCCAGGCCGCGCCCGCCAGTTGCAATCCGATCGGCATGCCATCGGAAGTAAACCCGCAGGGAAGGGAGATCGCCGGAATTCCCCACACGTTGAAAGGCCGCGTATTCCGGAGCATTGTCAGCTCCGCAGGACGCAGGTTCTCCGGATTCCTCTGCAACTCGGCAATTTTCGGCGGCGAAATCGGCACAGTGGGCGTCAGCAGCACATCCACGCCATCGAATTCTTTTTGGATGGCAAGGCGGCACGCGGCCAGTTCCTCTTTTGCACGCGCGGCGTCCGCGGCCGAAATTCTTTCTCCAGATTTAATCCGAGCGAGTGTTACCGGCTGGTAAAGTTCGGGCGACCGCGCCACAGAATCTCTGTGGTAGGCGTACGATTCAAAGCTCGAAAGCGTACGGTCGGCCGAGACTTCCAGTCGGATTTCGTCGCGAATGTTCGCTCCGAGGTCGCGAAAAATCTGAATCGCCTTCTCGACCGCAGCTGCCACTTCAGGATCAAGATCGTCGAAGAAGAACGCCCGCGGCACTCCAACTCGTAGGCCCTGTATCTCCTCGCCGATGCCGCATGTGTAGTCCCCAACGGGCATATCGACACTTGCCGGGTCCCCTGCGTCGTAGCTCGCCAGCACCTGCAGCATCAGGCCCGCATCGCAAACCGAATTCGTCAGTGGGCCGACGTGGTCGAACGACCATGACAGAGGCACCACTCCGCGAGCGCTCACTCGTCCGTAGGTCGGCTTGAGCCCCACCACTCCGCAATAGGCGGCTGGCAGGCGAATCGAGCCGGCAGTGTCCGTGCCAACCGCGGCCAAGCCCATCCCCGTCGCAAGGGATGCGGCCGACCCGCCCGAGGATCCGCCCGCCAGACGCTCCGTGTTCCATGGATTGCGCACTTCGCCGTAGGCGCTGATCAGGCAACTGCCACCGTAGGCGAATTCGTGCAGGTTCTGCTTGCCGAGGATGATCGCCCCATCAGCGCGCAGGCGCCGCACCACTTCTGCATCTTCGACAGGAACGCGATCCTCGAAGAGCTTGCTGGCAGCGGTAGTTCGCGTGCCGGCAGTGTTGAGAATGTCCTTGAGTCCGATCGGAATCCCGTGCAGCGGTCCGCGATAGTTGCCGCGAAAGATCTCCTGTTCGGCGCGCCGGGCTTCTTCCATGGCAGAATCCGCCAGCACCGCAATAAACGCATTGATTCTTGGGTTGAGTTTTTCGATACGCGTGAGGCAATCCAGCGTCAGTTCGGAGGGCGAGATTTCGCGCCCGCGAATTCCGCGGCTTAAGCTTTCAATGGTAGGATGCAAGAATTCCCCAGCGCGCCGGTTAGCATTCTTACGGCGCAGCCTCACTTCGCAACTTCAACGCTTCGCCTCGCCCCATTGGATCACAAGCAGACAGAAGGGATCAGTTCCCGTGAGCCGAACTGGCCCGATGCCGCTGGCAATCAGCGGCTACCGTGTCAAGCGCGTCGCGAAATACGAAATCAGCGGCTTTCTGCAGCTCAGCCTGAGTAAGTTCGGTTGATTTCCCCACGAAGTTCACGATCATCCGAATCCGCGTGCCGCCTTTCAGGTCGGGACCGAAGGAAACATGCTGCTCCGCGGTCACCTCTAACCCATGGTTGATGAGATCGATCGAGCGCGGTGGACTGATTGCCATGACCACGGCAGAAACGGTCGCGCGCACCGGTTGGGCAAGTACGTAACGCAAACGGCTGCCCACCTGCCACGGCGCGCCTGCGGTCCAAGCCGCCTCTTCGTAGATGCCGCGATTTAGCAGGCGATCCAGGTTCTGAAAAGACCGGAACGCGACATCTACCGGCACAGGCACAGTGATTGAATAGTCCAAGTTGGGCAGCACGGTGAGTCCCTCCCGGAGTTCACCTGTACAACTCCCACGACGCGCGGATTATGCGCCGATTTCCAAAGGAAGGCAAGGATGGACTTTCGCCCGTTCTAGATCGAGCAATTGGCGCTTGATATCGAGGCCGCCGCCATAGCCGCACAGCGAGCCTCCGGAGGCGATGACGCGGTGGCAGGGTACCACGATCGCGACGGGATTCCGATTATTGGACATGCCGACCGCGCGGAACGCCTGGGGATGCCCGATGGCGCGGGCAATATCGCCGTAGCTGCAGGTCCCGCCGTAAGGAATGGCGAGCAGCGCCTCCCAGCAGGCTAGCTGGAACGCAGTCCCGCGGAGATCAAGAGGGATCGTGAATTTGCGGCGCGCCCCCGAGAAGTATTCGTTGAGTTCACCAATGTAAGGTGCAAGCTTTTGTTTGGACTCGCAGAGCTGAATCCTCTGGGAGTCGATCTCCATCACCCGCGTTTCGAACTCCAGGCGCACCAGGCCCTTCTCCGAGGCCGCGAGAAATAGTGGTCCCACGGGCGAAGTCGTGCGATAAAAAAATAGCTTCTCGAAGCTAGTCACCCTATGCCTCTCGTTTCAACCGCTGATCTTTCGCAGCAATTAGCCGCTCCATTGATCCCGTGCAGTGTCGAAAACTCCCGCTCCGCAGGCCTACGCGCAGAAGCATAGCACGCACCGCTCGGTTCGCATGCGACGCAAACCCCCGTTCTCGCGCACAAAAAAAAGCCTCCCGCTTGCACGGGAGGCTTTTTATCCAAGGGGAGGGCTATTTCTGTTGCTGTTGGTTGGAAGTCGAATCCGCTGAGGCCAGTTGCTCGAGATTATTCTTCAGGAGGCTGACTTCAACGCGGCCACCGTTGATTCGCTTTGGTTTGGCATTCCCCTCGGCTGCGGTAGCCGGGGTCGGGGCGTTGCCCATTCCAACAAGGTAGATCCGGTAAACCGGAATGTCATGGTTGAGTACCAGGTAGCGCACCACCGACTCGGCCATCTTCTGCGAGTTGGCAATCGCCATCTGTCCGTGACCGGACGAGAAACCCTGCACTTCGACAACGTAGCCGCGCTGGCTCTTCAGCGGTGTTGCCATCTCATCCAGAGCCTCCTTCGCGTTCTTGCTCAGCACAGTCTGCCCGGACTTGAAGAGAATTTCCGTCTGGGTCGCCGGCTGGTACTGATCGATGTTCGTTACTACCGACTCAACGGTGGTCAGCCGCGTGCGTGCCTGGTCGGCAGTCTGCTGTGCGGCTTGCGCCTTGTTCCCGGCGTCGATTGCGTGCTGGTCGGCTTCATTGGCCTTCGCCGAAGCCATCTGGATCCCTTGCTGCGCGCGTGTGTCCGTGTCCTTGATCGCCTTCGTGTTGGCAGCGGTCAGTTCATCGAGCTCGTTCACGCGATCGCGGATCGGTTCCGTCTGCCGCGCCACGTATTTCTTGCGCGCGAAAGGGTTCATGTGTCCCCAGAATCCTTCGCGCGTCGCGGGCTGCAACGGATCCTTACCCGTAGCCGAGTCCGCCTTTGTGCCGCTCTGATTGGTGGTGGACATCGAAGTCTGCGAGTTGGAGTTGGCAGAAGTGAGAAGTCTGGGAGCTTGAATTATCCTGCGCGAAAACTGACACCGCCAGCGTCAAGCTCAACAACAGACCAAGGAGAGTTCGGTTCTTCATTTTAGACTTCCTCCATTAAGGGAGTGGCGATTCCACTCGGTGCGCCTTGCGGCGCTTTTAATTGCGTCCTCAAATCCACAAAACTCAGAAGCAACAGCCGACGCAGCCGTTGCCTCATATCTAGGCCGTTCCTGCTCACCCTTCGTATTAACAGTTTGGATGCCAAACACCGGACGCCAATATTGTCTCGCAAGTACTTTATTTTCAGTGATATCCTGAATCGTCCCTAACGTTCAACCGGAGCATCAGCGGTAATTTTGGCCGCAGCCGGTATAAAAACTGCGTGAGCCCGAGTTTTTAAGAACAAAACGACAGATATGTTTATGACCGCAATGACCATCTCGTTCAATCAAAGCATCCTGTGCATTAAAGCCATCATCCATCCATTATCACGTATGAAGCGATCCTTACTAAGTACTTCTCTGGCTTCCCTCCTGTTGGCTTGCTCGGCCGTGTTCGCTCATGCCGAGAAGACTCCCTTCGACCTCAAACAGCTCAGGCTGCCCGATGGCTTTCACATCGCGGTCTTCGCCGACAATATCGACGGCGCCCGCATGCTGACTTTCAGTCCTGGCGGAGTGCTGCTGGTCAGCGAATCGGGAGAAGGCAAAGTCGTCGCTCTCCCGGATCCCAAACACACAGGCAAAGCAGACCGGACCGTCGACGTTCTCTCCGGCCTGAACGAGCCGCACGGCATTGCCTTCTACCAGGGCAAACTCTATGTCGCCGAGAACGACAAGGTCCTCCGCTATGACTGGGACGAGGCAACCCTGCGCGCGACTAATCCCAGGACCCTTACCGATCTGCCGACCGGCGGAGGCCACTCCACGCGCAGCCTCCTGTTCCACGGTGGCAAAATGTATGTCTCGGCCGGATCGAGTTGCAATGTCTGCATCGAAAAAGACCCGCGCCGCGCCACCGTCATGGAGTTCAATCCCGATGGCAGCGGTCAGAAGATTTTCGCGAAAGGCTTGCGCAATGCCGTCGGCCTGGCCGTGAATCCCAAAACCGACACCGTCTGGGTCACGGTCAACGGACGCGACATGCTCGGCGATGATCTGCCGCCTGAAACTATCTACGACCTCGGCAAATCCGGAGGCGATGCCGGCTGGCCCTACTGTTACGGCGACCGCGTCCCCGACTCACAGTTCACCAAGCCGGGCGATAATCGCTGCCAGAGCGTGCTTGAACCCAAGATCCAGATGCAGGCCCACTCCGCGCCGCTCGGCCTGGCGTTTTACGAAGGCTCAATGTTCCCGCCCGAATATCGCAACAACATCTTCGTGGCCTTCCACGGCTCCTGGAACCGCAGCGTCCCGACGGGATACAAGGTTGTGAGAGT
This sequence comes from uncultured Acidobacteriaceae bacterium, assembly GCA_963838315.1. Classification (GTDB taxonomy): domain Bacteria; phylum Acidobacteriota; class Terriglobia; order Terriglobales; family Acidobacteriaceae; genus Acidiflorens. The sequence goes on along the minus strand of CAWIQW010000002.1, from coordinate 352,636 downwards.
GAAGCTCGACGACAAAGGCCAACCCCAGGGCGGAGCGCAGGACTTCATCACCGGATGGCTCGCTCCCGGCGAAACCAAAAAAGGCCGCTGGATGGGCCGTCCCGTCGGTATTGCTTTTGCGGCGGATGGATCGATGTATCTGAGCGACGACGCAGGCGGCGTGATCTATCGCGTCACGTGGAAGTAGAGGCTAAAGGTCAACGAGCGCTATCGGAGCTCCGGGGGTTGGAGCAAGATGTCCAGGAGGTTGCAGCCTTGACGCAATCTGTGAAACTGGGTACTGCATTGTGGCTCCAGACGATTGTGTTGACTTGCGGGATATACGCGGCGGCACAGTCCACGGCCAGCGCCGCGCCGGAGGTACAATTCGCAGAAACGATAGAGAGAATACGAACGGAAAACAATTCGACAGTCAGGGCAAACAACGCTCGGAATCTTGCCGATTTCACACGAAGCATCGACCCCAAAAAGGTGAACGATGCGACTTTAAGGGAAATGGTGTCTCTGCTGAACACCGATGATGACGGGGTGCGAATGTGGGTAGCAGCATCCCTGGGAAATCTTGGACCTCGCGCGAGGATTGCGGTCCCAACGCTTTTGAATCTGTTGCGCAAGGTGGATTGTCTCGAAGGCGACCTGACATCGGCAGGGGCTATCCGGCTTGCGCTAACGCGAATAGGTGAAACTCCGCCGCCGAAGCCCAAATGCATTAAGAGAACGAGACTTTCTCCTGGTGGCTAAGTCAATTGACGTAACATCCCGATCAGCTCATAACCCCAGGCTAGCCCATCCAGACTCAGCTACTCCCCGCAATACTTCTCATACTGCTGGTAGATGAACGGGTCCGTCATCCCCGCGATGTAATCGCAGATCACCCGCGGCAAGGGATCCTCAGCCGCCTTCTCGCGATAATTCCGAGGCAGGTCGTCTGGCTCCTCCATCCAATGCGCGAAGAGTTCACCCACGATGCGCTCGGCGTCATCTTTCTCTCCCTCGAGCGCCGGACTGAAATAAAGATTCTCGTAGAGAAAGTCCTTAAGCTGCCGCCGCTCTTGTTCGACCGCCGGGCTGAACGCCGCCAGCCGCTCCGGATGCCGCCGGATCGCTTCCACCGAATGCACGCCCGCCTCCGTGACCCGCGCGCGAGTATTCGCGATCAGGTCGGTCACAAGCAGGTCAAACACGCGCTTCAGCGTCTCATTGAATTGCAGCTTCTCGGGCGCCGCCGGGTAAAGTCCGCGCACTTCCTGATAGCAACGGTCGAAAACCGCCACGCTCGCGGCGATCTGCTCCACCGTTAGCAGGTGCGCCTCGCATCCATCATCCAGATCGGCTGTGTTGTATGCGATCTCGTCCGTCAGGTCGATAAGTTGCGCTTCGAGCGGCGGCCGCAGATCCAGCATGTACTCCGCCAGGTCAGGATGCTCGACCGCATCATAATCGTGCGAGTGCTTGATGATCCCTTCGCGCACTTCGAATGTCAGGTTGAGCCCGCGAAACGCCGCGTAGCGCAGCTCAAAATCTTCGGCAATCCGCAGCGCGTGCAGGTTGTGATCGAACGACAGCCCATGCCGCCGCATAGCCGCATCCAGCGCCTTTTCTCCCGCATGTCCAAACGGAGGATGCCCGATATCGTGCACCAGCGCCAGCGCCTCCACCAGGTCCGCATTTAAACCAAGTTGCGCTGCGATCGTCCGCGAGATTTGCGCGACTTCAATCGTGTGGGTGAGCCGGTTGCGGAAATGATCGGAGTAGCGCCGGGTAAAAACCTGCGTCTTGGCTTCGAGTCGCCGAAATGCCCGAGCATGCACCACCCGGTCGCGATCCCGCTGGAAGTCGTTCCTGTAAGGATGCGGAGCCTCGGGATGCCGCCGCCCGCGAGACTGTTCTACCCGGACAGCATAGTCGGCCAGCATGAAAAGAGTTTAGCAGCGTTGGAACTGGCCGCGTTCGGCCTCGCGCTTCTGTGGGATATCGCCGCCGAGACGCCGAGGACGCCGAGCTTTTCTTTTGATCACAAACAGGGAACGACAGCCCCGATAAACGAAAAATCGAAAAAAGCTTTTCTCGGCGCTCTCGGCGTCTCGGCGGTAGAAATGCCCTACTACTGCTTGCTGCTGTCCTCGCGCGCCAGCTTCACCTTGGCGGAGTCCAGCTTCTTCTGCACGCGCGCCACGTCGGCCGGATCGACCTCGGCCGCAATCGTGCGGTTCCACTCGGTCAGCGCCCGCTCCCAGTTCGACGCGGCCAGCTTCAGCCGCCCGGTCTTCTGGTAGAGATCGCCCAGGTGGTCGTGCACCGTGGGATCGGTGTTGATCTTCTGCGAAGCCTTCACCAGGTTCTCTTCCGCCAGATCATATTTCCCGAGCCGGAAGTAGGCCCACCCGAGTGAATCCAGGTACGCGCCGTTCGCGGGATCAAGGCTGACGGCCTCCTTGATGTATTCCAGCGCGTCTTCCAGTTGCATGTTCTGGTCGGCGAGCATGTAGCCCAGATAATTCAAAGCGGAAGCATGCTGCGGATCGCTCGCCAGCACCTTCTTGAATTGCCCTTCCGCATCGACATACTTCTTCTCGCGCTCGAACGTCGAGCCGCGCAGGAACCAGATGTATTCTTTATCCTCCGGCTTGCTGCTGAGTTGCTCGGCCTTGTCCAGAGACTGCTCGGCGTCGCTGAACCGCCGCAGTCGCGTCTGCATTTGCGCCAGCGTGATATAAACCTGCCGGTCCTCGGGATTGCCCTTGAGCAGCGCGCGAACTTCATCCAGACCCTTGTCCGCCTCGCCCATGTCGGCCTGCTGCGCCGCCAGTACCATCTTCAAGTCGCGGCTGCTGGGGAGCTTCTGCACTGCCTCCTTCGCCACATCCGTGGCCTTCTGCCATTCCTTGGCTTCGCGCCAGGTATCGATGACTTGCTGGTAGCCGCGTTCGATGTTGTCTTCCCCGCCCAGCGCGATCATCTGCCGGAACGTCTCATTGGCAGCCTGATAATTTCCCTGATCGCGGTAGATAGTCCCGAGGCGCTCCAGAAACACCGCCCGGTTGCTCTTTGCGCTGCCAGAATAATTCCCGTCCGATTTCTCCGACTTCTTCAGCAGGTCCTTCATGATCGGAACTGCTTCGTCGTAACGGCCCTGCGCCTGGTAAATCGAAGCGATGTTGTAGGGCACTTCGATCGAGTCCTGCACCATCGACTCAGCCTTCTTCAGATTGTCCAGTGCCAGGTCGAACTTTCCCTGCTTGCGGTAGATCTCGGCAATGCGCACGTACGTTTGCGCGTCTTCCGGATTTGCGTCCGCAATAACTTTGTATTGTTCGAGAGCCGCATCGCTCTGCCCGTCATTGAGCAGGTTCTCGGCCAGCCCACGGATCGCATCCAGATTATCGCGGTCCAGTTCGATGGCGTGCCGGTAGGCATCGACCGCGTTCTTGTATTGCTTCTGTTGCTCGTAGGTGTAACCAAGCGCCGAGTAGAGCTTTGCCGACCGCCCGTTCGCCGGCACCGAACTCAGCACTTGCGCCGCGCGCGCCGTGTCTCCCAGTTCGTTGTACAGATAGGCCAACGTGGTGATCGCTTCCTCGGAGTCCGGCTGCAGCTTTACAGCCGTCTTGAACTCGGCCTCCGCTTTCTGCAGGTCGTTGTTCAATCGATACAGGCGTCCAAGAAGCAGGTGATCATCCATGCTGTCGGGCTGCAGGCGCACGATCTGCTCATACTGCTCGATCGCCAGCTTCAGGACGCTGTCCGACCCGTTGCCGGCCTGCATGTCGCCCAGCGAGCGCAGGTAGATTCTCCCCAGCAACCGCCGGGCTTCCAGATTGTTCGGATCGCGCTTGATGATGTCCTGCGCCTCGACCACGGCATCGCGAATCCGCCCCGTCTTGGCGTAGAGCTCAGCCAATCCCGAAGTCAGATAGGCCGAAGTAGGATCCGCATCGATGGCCGCCCGGTATTCCTCAATCGCCTTGTTGGCCAGGTCGCTGCGCCCGTAGGTGGCGACCTGCTCTTCATACATGTGTGCCAGACAGAAGTGGTAGTAAGCCGCCGCCCGGTCCGGCACTTTGCCCTTGGTCGAAGAGGAAGGGTTAGAAGAACCTGCTGGCGTAGACGCCGCCGACGGAGCACCAGCCGAAGAATCCGCAGGGGTCGACGGAACACTCTGGGCCATCAATAACGACCCGCTAAGAATAAAACCAACCAACGAAAACTGTCTTTTCATGAACCGTCCTGCGGAGTTAGGCCGCCTCATCATTGGATGCGGGATCGCCACCCTCCGGATTTCACTATTCTACCCTTGCCGAAGCTCCCACCGCCGAGAAAGCGAAGATATCCCCCAAATTCGGAAGTACAGGGGCCTTGGGGAAACTGGAGCCAGGAAAACCAGAGATTCCGCTCAAAAAACCCGGAAGGCTCGGGTTTACGGAGCCAAACAGCAGATGTCATCCTGAGTGCCTGTGACTCTTTTAACTTCCCCACCATCTCATTCAGAACTGAAGTCATCCTGAGCGAAGCGGGGTAAGCGAAGCGCGCCCCGCGCAGTCGAAGGACCCCTACACCCTCAGCCAGCCCCAAGGATTTGTTACGTTTTGTTTTTTGCAGCGGCTGATTCTACGCGATTTTAAAAAAAGTCACACACTCTGAGCGGAGTGGGTTCCCGTGCAACCCTGTGCCCAGGAGTTTTCAGACCATGATCAAGCCCGAAATCCCTAATGCCGGAAATGCCGCACCCCCGTAAATATCATCGCCAGTCCCAACCGGTCCGCAGCCTCAATCACTTCCTGGTCCCGCACCGATCCCCCGGGCTGAATGATTGCCGTAGCGCCCGTCCTGGCAATTTCCTCTACCCCATCCGGAAACGGAAAGAAAGCATCGGAGGCCGCCACCGTCCCCTTCAAGGGAAGCTGCGCCTTCATCGCCCCCAGCTTGCAGGAATCCACCCGGCTCATCTGGCCCGCTCCCACGCCGACCGTCTGCCCGTCGCGGGCATAAAGAATGGCGTTCGACTTCACGTGCTTGCAGACCTTCCAGGCAAACAGGAGCGCCCGGCGTTCCTCGGCCGTGGGAGCCCGCTTGCTAACCACCTTCAAATCCGATTCGCTCAGCTTGTGCAGATCGGCATCCTGCACCAGCATTCCGCCGGAAATATTCTTCAAAACCCACTTCTGCTGTCCCGCCGGCACCTCCACGAGCCTCAGATTCTTCTTGGACGCAAACACCTCCTTCGCGCCCGCCTCAAACGCCGGAGCTGCAATGACCTCCAGAAATAGCTTCGCCATCTCGCCCGCCGCTGCCGCGTCCACCGGACGGTTCACGCCAATCACCCCGCCGAATGCCGAAACCGGATCGCATTCCAGGGCCCGCAAGTACGCCTCGGCGAGCGTCTTGCCCGTCGCCGTCCCGCAGGGATTGGTGTGCTTGATGATCGCGCACACCGGCTCGTCGAACTCCTGCGCCAGATCCCAGGCCGCCTGCAGGTCCACGATGTTGTTGTACGAAAGCTCTTTGCCCTGCACCTGCGACGCATGCGCCACGCCCGCACCAGAATCGTCCGCATACATCGCCGCCTTCTGGTGTGGATTCTCTCCATAGCGCAGGTCCATCTTCTTGCGGAAGCTCAAACGCAGGTTGGAAGGAAATGCACGCGCCGTCGACCCGGCGTCCGAACTCGGCAACTGGAAGTCTTCCACCCGCTCCAGCGTCGACGCGATCGCCGCATCGTAGGCCGCCGTCGTAGCGAATGCCTTCTGCGCCAGCCGCCATTTCGTTTCCCGCGACAACGCCCCGCCGCTCCGGGCCATCTCCTCCGCGATCGCACCGTAATCCGCAGGTGAAGTCACCACCGCCACATCCTGAAAATTCTTCGCCGCCGACCGGATCATCGACGGCCCGCCAATATCGATGTTCTCAATGAGTTCCTCGAAATGAACTCCCGGCTTGGCTGCCGTCTTCTCGAATGCGTACAAATTCACGACGACCATATCGATGGCAGGAATGCCATGCTCGGCGACTGCCGCCCGATGCCCGGCATCTTCCCGCCGGTGCAGAATCCCGCCATGCACCTTGGGATGCAGCGTCTTCACGCGCCCATCCAGCATCTCGGGAAACCCGGTGAGTTCGGAAATGTCCTTTACCGAGATTCCCGATTCGCGCAGCAGCTTGGCTGTTCCGCCCGTGGAAACCAGTTCCACGCCGAGCCCGGCCAGTTTGCCCGCAAACTCCACCAACCCTGATTTGTCAGTAACGCTAAGAATGGCCCGCCGAATCCTGGACATCGAAGACGACCTCAAAGAAGGAATATGAGAGAAAAAGTGAAGGAGAATTCTAGCAGTTCGGAGAGCTGCTCTCAGCTATCAGCTTTCAGCAAAATCGATTCATCGGTTTGGAGGGTGCTGTCAGAGGTAAGTGGACAGAGTGGCCTATGGCATTTTTGCTTTAACTGAGAACTGAGAACTGAGAACTGAGAGCCGAGAGCCAAGCCGAAGCCCTACCCCTTAGCCTTAGCCTTCAATTTCACCTGCCCGCCCTGAACCTCGACGGAATAAACCACCGCATCGCACCCATGCTGTTTGCGAATCTCGCTGGTCTTCTTGCTCACGAACGCGCTAAAGGAATCAAAACTCCCGGAGACTTCCTCCCCCGATTTCTCCTTGGCCGCGCTCAGCGCCTTAAACAGCGCTTCGACTTTCTCGCGCTCGCCATTGGCGTCCGAGCACTCGATCGAAAAACTTCCCGCCGCCTTCTCCGCCGCGCGAGCCGTCCCATAGGCATGGCGCCGTGGTGGAGGTTCCGGCTCGGCGCGTACTCCCTGCACCGACAAGATTGCGTCCTGCGGCCGCCGGTAGCCTTCCTCGCGAATCCGCATCTTCTTGCGCCAGAGATCGCTTTGGATGGCATAGCGCTGCGCCATCTCGTTGTACCGGTAGCGCTGCGCGATATTCATCCGCCCCCCATCGCTGAACTTGCGAAGCAGGCTGAGTACCTTCCATTCAATGTCAGTGGGGGGCCGTTTCGAGGGATTGTTGAAGAAAATTTCGTACTCGATCTTCAGACGGCGCAGTTGCTTGTCGAGCAGGTTCAGCTCTTCATCGAGAGGGGTCAGGGCGACAATCACCCCGATAGCTTACCGTCCCCCGGTCGAGCCGGACAGGTTCCCCCGGGCCATGTTGAGCATGGTACGAAAGTTTACTGAAACGGCTTTAGGCTTTCGGCTCTACGCTTTAGGCACCAGCCTTAGCCTTCGCGTTCGGAGCCGTCGGTGAAAGATATGACGGAAGAAATCAAAACTGCCTGCAGGGAGCAAGGCAAGAATGGAAGTTCCAAAGCCGAAAGCCGAGAGCCGAAAGCCTACTTAGCATTCGACGCCATCTTCTTCACCATCGCCAGCACCAGCTTGCGATCACTATCGTTCAGGTTGGCAGCGTACCGCCGCATCTGGCTGAGGAAGCGGACTTCGTCATCCGAAAGTTGCGGCAGGCCCTTGTGCCCGTTTGTGTTGCCCTCCGCAAAAAATTGCGAGAGCGGCAAATCCATGGCGCCCGCGATCTTGGCCAGTGTGTCGAGCGACGGAATGGTATGCCCATTCTCCACGCGTGACAGGTAACAGCGCAGCAGGCCCGTGCGCTTTTCGATGTCGCCCTGCGACATGCTTCTCTGCAGCCGGTAATTCCGTATAGTTTCGCCAATATTCATAGGGCACAACAAACCAGGGCCGGGAAAAAAGCCGAAAACAAAACCCGAAAACAAAACCCAAAAAAAGATGCGTGCATAGTAACCAGAATGGTACCGTCTGGCAAGTGGAAATTCTGCGCTCGGAATTTCGCGCCGGAACCCGCGCCAAAACTGATTCGGAAAACGAGACTGTAGAAATATTCGAATTCCGATCTCTACTGTCATGCGGAGCGAAGGCAGCGCTTCGCGAAGCGAAACTCCGCCGCAGTCGAAGCATCCCTATCCCCGGCAAGAGTGCATTTCCTGTCCCGAACTCCGGAACTCGACCCTCACTTCTTCAGGGTCTCCGCCAAAAACGCTATCGTCCGCTTCCACGCATCCGCAGCATCCTCCGCGCGGTAGCCCTGCTTGTTATTTGGATTTTCAAAGGCATGCCCCGCATCGGAATAGATCTTTACTTCAATTTTCTTCCCCAGCGTCTCCATCGCCTGCTGAAACTTCTTCACATCCTCGGGAGTGATCCCGCGATCCTGTCCTCCAAAAAGTCCCAGAATCGGAGCCTGAATCTTTTTCAACTCATCAGGGTCGGTCGCCAGATGCCCGTAGTTGATCACGTCCGCCGCCAGGTGTGGCTCAGCTAGCGCCACGTCCAGCGCGTAGCCGCCGCCCATGCACCACCCGATCGCCCCGAGCCGATCCTTCCTGACATCGGCCTGCGCGGCAAGAAAGTCGTACGCCGCCCTCAGGTCGCGCTTGGCCCTGTCTTCCGGAACACCCCGCATCAACTCATGCGCCAGATCGGGATTATCCGCCACCTTGCCGCGATACAGATCGATCGCCAGCGCCACATATCCCTCATCCGCAAATTTCGATGCCTGCTCTTTCACCCAATCGTTCAGTCCCCACCATTCGTGAATCACCATCAGCGCCGGGAACGGACCCTTGCCCGCCGGACGATATAACGTCGCATGAACCGTCTCGTCGCCCGATTTGTAGGAAACGGATTTGCCCTCAACCGCCAGCGCGGACACAGAAAAAGTCAAAACCAGAATGACCAAAAGAGCTTTCATAAGCACCTCGACGTTGTACCCATAAATGCTAAAGGCAAAGCGCCGGTTGTAATCCCGGTCCGCTCACCGATGCCACGTTGAACCCTGGAAACTCTGAAACCTTCCCCTCAATTATGTTTAACAAACTTCCCGTTCCGCTGCCCGGTCAGCGAGTTGTAGACTGTTTCCAGAAACACGTCCTCGGAAATAAAATCTCCCGAATATTTCTTCCACGGATCGAGGATCTTCTTCTCCTTCATCTCCGCGAGTGTCATGTTCTTTCCAAGCGCTTGCTGCACGGCCGCGCGCGTTTCCTTTAGCATCTTCACGTAGGCGCGCACATCATCCAGACTCGATACCGGCCCATGCCCGGGAATGATCTTCACGTCCGGCGGAAGCTTCTCGATCGCGCCTTCCACCCCGCTGATCATCCCGTCAATGCTGCCGCCGCCATCCACATCGATAAATGGAAATCCGTAAGTGACAAAGTCGTCTCCCATATGCACGACATTCGACTTCGGAAAATAAATCACCGAGTCGCCGTCGGTATGCCCGGCAGGGAAGTGCAGCGCCCGGATATCCTCCCCATTCAAATGCACCGTCACATCGTGATCGAAAGTGATAATCGGCAGCGCCCCCGCCGGTGCCGCCTTTCTTTCCATGTGGAGCGATCCGCCATTTCCGAACGCCCCGTCCTCCTCAAGCCTCTTGCGCACGTTGTCCTGCGCAATAATTGGAGCCTGCTTCTGGAAAAATTCATTTCCGCCGGTGTGATCTCCGTGATAGTGCGTGTTGATGATGAAACGCACCGGTTTGTCGGTGATCCCCTTCAGTGCCGCCTGGATCTTTTCGGCCAGCGGAGCATACTGGTCGTCCACCACCACGATCCCGTCATCGCCGACGGATGCCCCAATATTTCCGCCCGCTCCCTCCAGCATGTAGACCGTCCCCGCGACTTTTGAAACCTTGATCTGCACTTTGCTGAAGTCCTGTCCCTGCCCAAAACACATTCCTGCCGAGATGCATGCAAGAATTGCCACCCGCGAAGTAGTCCGCATCGTTTTCTCACTCCTGAGAGCAGGAATTGTAAATCAACTCGCAACCTCGAGCCCTGACCATAGCGCCGGCAGGGGCGGGTGCGCTCCCAAAGCAGAAATAACCTTTGATAGTTCTGAAAGAGGGCCAGAGAATACAGTTGGAGCGAAGGGTGCGAAAACAAAGAGCCGAAAGCCGAGAGCCGAAAGCCGAGAGCCGAGAGCCGAAAGCCGAGAGCCTAGAGCCGAGAGCCGAAAGCCGAGAGCCTAGAGCCGAGAGCCGAAAGCCGAGAGCCTAGAGCCGAGAGCCGAAAGCCGAACTAGGGTGTCCCCTCAAACAGCGGCCACAGCCCATCGGCCGTGACGCGATAAATGGCGTAAGCGCTTCCCGCATCCGAGGTCTGCCGGAACAGCAATTCTCCCCGGCCATCGCCATCGGCATCGACTGCGTCGATCAACTCCATTCTCGGACTGACGTCCAGGTGCCCCGAATCGGTCTGCGCGAAATATAGTTTTTGCAACTCTCCTTCGAGAGTGGTGCGTGCGATCAGTGTGATCTCCTTCGGCACTTGCGTCCCTGGAGTTCCGACCGGAGCAAGCGGAGTTCGGGCCGAAAGCACCAGCACCGGCTCGTTCGAACTCGATAGATCAAAGATGCGCAGACTGACGTCGTCAAACTCAGGCTTCGCGGGTTTGGCCGGCGCCGGTTTCTTCCGGGTGCCTGCCTTCGCAGTCGAAGCCGCGCCCTTCGAACTCGCGTTTGAAGAAGCCGGCAAAGACGTGGTTCTTGTCTTCGCCTGAAGCTGGGCCGCTGCCAGTTCGAACATTTTGTTGCGGTAGATCGCTTCTTCCGCCGGTTTCAGATCGTACGTATAAGGCCGCGGATCCGGCCCGGCCGCATCCGAGATGGCGGTTACGGTCTGCACGGCAGGAGCGACTGCGGCGGCTTCCTTGCTGGCGTCGGTTGTCGCTTTGGCCACTTCCGCGGGATCGTCGAAGTTCACGAACGCTTCGTGGTGCGCATTCGGATCCGGCTTCCCGCGCCGCAACACAGGACGGTTCGGATCGCTGATCGGCTGGTCGTATTCCGAGGTCCTGCTGTCAGCCACTTTGGCCGGAGAGGAATCAGCCGCTTTCGTCGCAGCAGGCGCGGACGCTTTCGGCGAGTCCTTGGACGTGGTTTGAGTCGCATCTTTCGACCCGGACGTGGACCCGCTGGTCGAAGACGAAGGAGTTGACGTCGAAGGCGCGGGAGTCGACGAAGCGGTCGAAGGGGAAGAGGAGCCGGTCGAATCCTTAGTGGGCTTCGAGTCGTCTTTATCGCCTTCGCCCCCGGGGCGCCGGTGCAGCACGGGACGGTCATCATTGCCGCCCGAATCGTCGATGACAGGAGGCGCGTACTTTTTCGTTTTTTCCGGAGCTTTCTCTCCGGCCGGCAGCCAGGTGCCCTCGGCGATCCAGTTGTGGCTGAGTCGCCCGGGCTGCGTGATCGTGAAAATGCCCTGCGAGACGCCACTGCGAAAGCCCTCGTAGACGATCCCGAAATCGAGCGCCATCGGAACCGGATCGGCTTTATACGCGCCGGCATCGTAAAACTTGCCGTTCAGCATGATCGTAATCGGAATCAGCCGCGCTTTGCCTTTGTCGCCGATCTGGACCAGTCCCAGCGCGCGTGGTCCCTTGTCCACCTCTTTGCGCTTGAAAGTCTGCACAAGATCCTGCGCGTGGAGCGCCGAAGTGCCGATCCACAGACGCGCAGGCCCCGCAAAAAACAACGCGAAGATGACGGCACACGACCGCATGCGATATAACGATGTTCGGCGAGGAAAAACTTCCATGGAAATCAATGATAAAGCCCCGGACTTCAGTACGACGGACGAGAACGGCAAAGAGGTTGCCTTGAAAGATTTTCGCGGCAAAACAGTTGTCCTGTTTTTCTACCCCAAAGCGAACACCCCGGGTTGAACGATAGAAGCGCGCGGGTTCCGCGACGTATACAAGAAGATCGAAAAGACAGGTGCAATCGTGGTTGGTATTTCGGGCGACACTGCCAGCGCCCAGAAGAAGTTTCAGGACAAGCAGAGTCTGCCCTTCACGTTGCTGGCCGACGCCGACAAGAAGATTGCCGGGCTGTTCGGGGTCCTGAAAGAAAAAAATATGTATGGCCGGAAGGTGATGGGTATCGCCAGAACCACGTTCGTGATCGGTCCCGATGGCAAGATCAGGCACATCTTCAACAACGTAAAACCGGAAGGCCACGCCGAGGAAGTCCTGGAATACTTGAAGCGCGCTTGAGAGAGGCAGTTCAGAAGTTAGAAGTCAGAAGTCAGATTGAAGAAGTGTGGAACGGTAGTGCGGGACTGTCGGAAGTCAAATTTCTGAATTGGTGATTTATGAAGCAACCGATGTCGTTTGCGCCGCCGATCTTACTTCTGCAATCTGACTTCTGACTTTTGACTTTACCCGTCCGATGCCAGATGCAATGTCCACCGCTGCCACGCTCCTCTCGCCCGCCTTCTACAATCGCGATCCGCGTAAAGTTGCGCGGGCGCTGCTGGGAAAGGTGCTGGTCCGCAAAACCCCGCGTGGACCGCTCGCCGGACGTATCGTCGAAACCGAGGCTTATCTCGGGCAAGGCGATGCTGCCGCGCACACCGCTGCCGGAAAGACCGCCCGCAATGCCGTGTTATTCGGTCCGCCAGGCTTTGCCTACGTTTACTTCATCTATGGCAATTATTTTTGCCTGAATGTTTCCTGCCTGCCCGATGGCGATCCCGGCGGTGTCCTGTTCCGCGCCCTTGAGCCCATCGCAGGGATCGGGCAAATGGCGCGAGCCAGAGGATTAGAGTGGAGTCGAACGACCTCTGCCGTTCAAGCCGGGCGAACCGGATCGAAAGGCTCGGCCGTGGTTCATGCTCGCGGCAACCCTGCCCTTGTACGGGCGAAAGAGGCCGACCTGAGGAGGATATCCTCCGGCCCGGGACGCCTGAGCGAAGCTTTCGGCATCTCGCGTGCCCGCGACAATGGAAAGAACCTGACCAGCCCACGCTCCGATCTGCAGATTGTGGACGATGGATATCGCGTGGAAAAGGTCATTGTTGGTCCACGCATCGGAATTACAAAATCAGCCGATCACCCGTTGCGTTACCGGATCGCCGGGAACGCCTTCGTTTCGCTTTGAGCGAGGCGCCGTCTGCGCTAAACTCTGCACACTCGCTGAATGCTCGCGGAGAAATCATGCCGTCCGCTAACCCCAAACCCGACTACGGAGTCGACGCGCCCGGAGCGATTCGGAATCTTTTCCTCGCGGCCGTGATTGTGTTTGCGATCGCTATCTTCCTTCCTTCGCTCCGCGTCGGCCCGGTCACGTTCATCACGCGTCCAATGGCATGGACGACGGCGCCAGCGCTCGCCGCCGGCGGCGTGCTCATGCTCATCTATGTGAAGTGGGGCAAATTCCGTCATCGTGACCGGATCCTCTCGCTGGTGCGCTGGACGGGCGCGGAAACCGTTCTCGACGTTGGCACGGGACGAGGACTCCTGCTGATTGGCGCGGCCAAAAAACTGACTACCGGCCGATCCTTTGGCATTGATATCTGGAGCGCGAAAGACCTCTCCGGCAATCGTCCCGAGGGCGCGATTCGCAATGCGGAACTGGAAGGTGTCGCTGATCGGATCGAAGTGCGGAGCGAAAATGCAACCAGAATGACGTTTCCCGATGCTTCGTTCGACGTCGTGCTGACAAACTTGTGTATCCACAACATCCCAACCCGCGAAGGGCGCGAACAGGCATGCCGCGAAATTGCCAGAGTGCTCAAGCCGGGAGGAGTCGCGCTGGTGTCCGATTTCATTCATCTGGGAGCTTATGCCCAGTCATTTCGACAGGCCGGTGCGCAGGCGGAACGCGCCGGATGGTTTTTCCTTGATACCTTTCCGCCAATGGGGATTTTGCGCGTGACGAAGAAGCCGGGAACTATGGCCGATTTGGCGTGATGTCTCCCTGCGCACCTGCCGGCGTGAGGATTACATTGTCCAGCAAGCGGGTAGATCCCACGTAGGCGGCCACCGCGACCAATGTCGGCCCTGCGATGCGATCGACGGGTTCCAGCGTATCGGGGTTTACGACTTCGAAATAATCCAGGCGAACGTGTGACTCCTTCGCTATGAGAGCGCGGCCAGCTTCGTTCAACCGTGCAGCGCTTTGTTCGCCAGCGCGAAATTCCTTCTCTACGCATTGCAATGCGCGGTGCAACACTGTGGCGCGCGAACGCTCCTCGGAACTCAGGTAAGCATTGCGGGAACTCATGGCCAGTCCGTCTGCCTCGCGAATAATCGGGCAAACCACGACCTCGACGGGAAAATTCAAGTCGCGCACCATGCGGCGGATAATAGCGACTTGCGCCGCATCTTTCTGTCCAAAGAACGCCTCATCGGGCTCAATGACATGGAAAAGCTTGGCGACCACAGTGGTTACGCCGCGGAAATGTCCCGGTCGCGAGCGTCCATCCAGTCGATCGCTGAGCCCATCAACGTTGACCCATGTGGTTTCGCCCTTCGGATACATTTCCTCGACTGCCGGCGCAAAAACAATGTCGACGCCTTCCTGTTCGAGCGCCGCGCAATCGCTGTCGAAGGCGCGCGGATACTTCGCGAAATCCTCCGACGGCCCGAATTGTGTGGGATTTACGAAGATGGAAACCGCGACCGCGTCGCATTGAGCTTTGGCGGCTTGTACCAACGACAAGTGTCCGGCGTGCAGCGCGCCCATGGTAGGAACCAGGCCCAGACCCGCTGAACCTGGAGCCGAAGTCCCATGACGCCTTGATTGCGCGTGCGCCTCGTGGCAGGCGGCGCGAGCCTCCGCGATGCTGGCGCAAATCCTCAAGGCTCTGCAATCCCGCTCACGGAAACTCCCGCATTTCCACTTCCAGTTGCTTCAAAGTTCCCGCCAGCAGCCCGCGGTTCTTTCGCAACTCGGCCTTGGCCTGGTCGGATGGAATCTTAGGCGCGGCTTCCGTGACCAGCACGACTCGTCCGTAAGGCCATGCGTCCAGGGGAAGCGCGGCCAACTCCGCCGGAATCTGCTCCGGCGTGAGGATGTGAACTTCGTGGTTGGCCAGGTCGACAAATCCGATCCCATCATCGCGGACCACAAAATAGGGATTCTTCCAATCACTCATGGCTTGGAATTTCGGAAACTTCGAGTGATCCGCCGGGGCGATACGCTCTAAGCCAGTTGAGGTTGGAGTAGCCGGCGCCACGCTCGGAACCGCTTCCGGCGCCTTGTTGCAGGCAACTGTCAAGGCCAGGCACATAAGAGCGGCCAGGCCCGGCAATACGGATCGTTGAGGTAATGTCCGACTGGAGGATGCCCGCCTAACGAACGGACAGGTGACGGTGATGGGCGACACGGTAGCTCGCAAGAAAGTTTCTCCGCTCGCTATTATTACCGCATCGCGCGTTTGCGGTGAAGTACGGTTTCGAGTGCGGCCTGCGTGTCCTTCGGTAAATGGTAGGACTCGCTATCGTCCGGGAACTGGTGCGCGGTCACGTCGGCCCTAAAAGCCAGCACCGATTCCGTAATCAGCGCCGCCGCGTCCCCATAGCGCCGCACAAACTTTGCCGCATGCCCAAAAGTCAGGTTGACCAGGTCATGAAAGACCAGCACCTGGCCGTCGCAATCCGGGCCCGCTCCGATCCCAATGGTCGGCGATTCGACCTCCGCGGTGATCATGGCCGCTACTTCACGCGGAATGCCTTCCAGATAAATGCAGGCCACGCCTGCGCGATCGAGAGCCACTGCGTCGCGCATCAGTTGTTCGATCGCGCTCAGCGTCTTGCCCTGTACCTTGTACCCGCCCATCACGTGAATGGACTGCGGCGTGAGGCCAATGTGACCGGCGACCGGGATCTCGGCGTCAATCACGCGGCGGATCACATCCACCCGCTTTTCGCCGCCCTCCATCTTGACCGCCTCGGCGCCCCCTTGTTTTACGAAGCGGGCAGCATTGTGGATGGCCTCCTCCGCAGTCGCATGATAGGAGCCATAGGGCATGTCCGCGATGAGCAGCGCATCTTTCACGCCGCGCCGCACCGCGCGAACATGATGCAGCATCTCGTCGACGGTAACGGAAAGGGTGTTCTCGTAGCCGAGCATGGTCATGGCCAGCGAGTCGCCGACCAGGACAATATCGATGCCCGCCTCGTCGACCAGACGCGCCGTCGCATAGTCGTAGGCGGTCAGGCAGGAAATGGGGTCTCGGTGAAGCTTCTTCTCGTGGATGGTAGCGGTAGTGATCTTGCGGTTGGGAGAATGCCCGCCGATAGGGGTGAGACTCATAGTCCCTCCAGTGCCCCTCCGCCATGGCGGATAGAGCCTGTTGCGTCGTCGTTCACTTATTCGATGACGCGAAATGGATTATAGCCGCAAAACGGAAGTTCGTCGATGAGAGTGGTTCAGGAAGGGCATGCGCATTGACTGGAAAACCTGCGGGCACCCGCTAGTGCTAACTCCGATTCCGCCGGTTCGCAGGAAATCCTAGCGTTTCCGCTTCGCGTTTTCCCGCAGCCAAGCCGTGTAACCAGCCTCTTCCAGCGCACCCGATGCCAAGCCCATCACCGCCTGAGTGGCGTCCTCCTCGCTGGCCGTAAAGGCGAAACCGTGGAGTTCGAGAAACAGGACGCCAAGCACAAATCCCGTCCGCTTGTTGCCATCGACGAAGGGATGATTGCGCACGATACCCGCAGTGTAAAGGGCGGCCATTTCGACGACGTCCGGCGTATCGCAACAGACATGGTACTGGCGAGGGCGCGCAAGCGCCGACTCCAATAGACCGAGGTCACGGGTCTCCGTAGCTCCGCCGTGGAGCGCAAGCAGCCGGTCGTGAATCGCGAGCGCATCGTGCACTTCGATGCAAAGCGGGGTTTTCCTTTTCACTGCGCGCTCTTTACGTGGCTACTGCATTTCGTTCGTTTATCTGGTTTGTCTACTTGGAAAGAGCGTGCAGCGTGTTGCGATAGCGGGACATGATTTCCTCCGCCTTCGCCATTTTTTTCCCGAACGCCGGATCGTAGGGCGTAAGCCGGTAATCGCCGTCTCCCGACTCGATCAGAAAGAGCCGCTCCCCGTCGCTGGCCTGCAGGCGGTCGATCACTTCTTTCGGCAGAACCACTCCCAGCGAGTTCCCAAACTTACGGATCTTGAGTTCGACCATTGGCCCCTCGTAGTGTTATTACAATTGTAATAACATTCGACAACTCCGCGCAAGACGGCAATTTGTCCGCCTTTTTTTCATCACCATTCCTCGGTGCGGGCCATCACAGACTTCCCTTTCTCCGCGCGCGATAATGACGATTGGATCGAAAAGCCACCCCTGTGCCCGTCTCCAGGGACGGTCCCGAAGGCCGGCTCAAACCGGTTTCAGATATTTGAAAAATTGACACGAAATCAGCGAATCGAGCCGCAAAATTTTCTCGAAAAATGGGCAAAAATCGACACATTCAATGTCTAAGTTATTATTTTTGAATACTTTGAAGTTAACTACTTTAGATCGAATACTTTGCGGAGAAATGGGGGGAGGGGGGGGTACCCCCTCACAAAAGCGGCAAACAAGCCAAAATCCGCTGCCCCATGAACTAAGTTTTACTGAGAACTGAGAACTGAGAACCGGGAACTGAGAACTGGGAACTGAGAACCGGGAACTGAAGCTGAAGGCTTGCCCTAGGCGCTTGCCGCGTTCTCGCTGCCCAGCGGCAGGAAGTATTGCGTGCCTTTGATCGGGGCGGAGACTTTTTTCAGCAGTTCCTGCAGGTCTTCGTTGCGGTCCACGAAGTCGATCTCGCTGGTATTCACGATCAGCAAGTCCGACTGGGTGTAGTGAAAGAAGAAGTGCTCGTAGGCTTTGACCACTTCCATCAGATAATCCTCGCTGATGGCTTTTTCGCCGGCCGCATTTTTTTTCTTCAGCCGCTTTTTCAGGACTTCCGGCGTGGCTTGCAGGTAGATCACCAGATCCGGGGTCGGCACCTGCTCGCGAAAATAATTGAAATAGCGGTTGTAGGTTTCGAGTTCCTGGTCGTTCAGATTGAGACAGGCGAAAAGCTTGTCTTTCTCGAAGATGTAATCGGCGACAACGGTTTTATTCGACTGCGGCCCCAGATCGAGTGCGCGCAACTGCTCGAAGCGCCGGACCAGAAACGCCATTTGTGCCTGGAAAGCTGCACCCTTCTCTCCCTCGTAAAAAGGCTGCAGAAACGGATTGTCTTCCGGTTCAATGACTCGCTGCGCCGCCAGTCGCTCTCCCAATACATGGGCCAGCGTGCTTTTGCCGACTCGGATCGGGCCTTCGACTGCAATGTAGCGGGGAAGTTCGAAAAGCTTGGCCATGGGAGGACGTGAGCAGAATATATGGGTTCGAGCGGCAGCGCAATTGTTTCCGGTCGCTGGTCGCCGGTCGTTAGTCGTTCGAAGCGCCATTTTGGCGGACGATTCGACCTCACGCGCAAGGAGAGCCTACGAAGAGCATACCGCGAGCAGCAAGGGTCAACGCCGGACGACTAACGACCAGCGACCACCGACCGGCTACAATCTCCTCCATGCTCCCCGTTCTGATTGGACTGACGGCGGCCGCAGCGGCAACTGCCGCGGGTTACCAGTCCATGGCGCCGACTGGCCAGTGGTATGGGCGAACGTTTACCGGCCGCTCGCTTGGAAGCAAGCAGATCGCCCTGACTTTCGACGATGGACCGAACGATCCCCATACCCTCCGGTTGCTGGAGGTGCTGGCGAAGCACGGTGTATCCGCGACGTTTTTCATGATCGGGCGCTACGTTCGCGCGAGACCTGATATCGCGCGCGCGGTTGCGTCGGCAGGACATGTGATCGGCAATCACACGTTTAGCCATCCGCTGCTCATTTTCAGGTCGGAGGCACAAACACGGGCCGAATTAGCCGATTGCCGTCAAGTTCTGCAAGATACAATCGGCCAGCATTCGAACCTGTTTCGTCCTCCGTTTGGCGGAAGGCGTCCTGCGACCTTGCGCATTGCGCGTGAGCTGGGGATGGAAACAGTGATGTGGAACGTCACTGGCTATGACTGGAACGCTCCGCCAGCCGCAGTGATCGAAGCCAAAATTGCGCGCCAGATTCACAGCGATCGCGGACACGTAATCCTTCTTCATGATGGCGGACATCGCATGCTGGGTGCGGATCGCTCGCAAACCGTGATTGCTACGGACAATCTGATCCGGCGGTATCGCGATCAGGGGTACGAGTTTGTGACGATGCTGCGGACTCTAGCCGATGCGATCGCGCGGAAAAAGCTCGGCAGCTGGCAACTTTAGAGCCAACCCCTTTCTTTAGACGTGAACCGCCGCGAACGCCTGCTTGGCCGCTGTGATGGTTTGCTGCACGTCGTGTTCCGTGTGGGCTGCGCCCAGGAATGCCGCTTCGAATTGCGAAGGCGGTAGATAGATTCCGTTTTCTAGCATGGAGCGGAAGAAGCGTCCGAAGGCTTCGGTGTCGGATTTTGCGGCGGAGGTCCAGTCCGTCACGGGGCCGGGCGCGAAAAACCAGGTGAACATTGAGCCTACACGGTTGTGGCACAACTGAATGCCGGCATCTTTGGCCGCCGCGGCGACGCCTGTAACTACCTCGCCCGCCAGTTTGTCGAGCTTCGCGTATACATCTTTATGCTCACGCAGATAGCGCAGGGTTGCGCAGCCGGCAGCCATGGCCAGAGGGTTCCCGGAAAGCGTTCCCGCCTGATACACGGGCCCGAGGGGAGCGACCATGTCCATAATCTCGCTGGCGCCGCCATAGGCGCCGACGGGGAGACCTCCGCCAATGATCTTGCCCATGGTGGTGAGGTCGGGCTGGATGGCGAACAATTCCTGCGCGCCGCCGTAGGCGAGGCGGAATCCTGTCATTACCTCGTCGAAGATCAGGAGCGCTTTGTCGCGCGAAGTGACGGCGCGCAGAGCTTCCAGATACCCGCGAGCGGGAGGCACGCAGCCCATATTTCCTACTACCGGTTCGACGATCACGCAGGCAATCTGGTGTTTGAATTTCTTGAAAACCTGTTCGAGCGCATCGGTGTCGTTATAGGGCAGGGCGAGCGTGAACTGGGTGAACTCTTCGGGAACGCCCGCCGATCCGGGGATTCCTAGCGTGGCTATGCCCGAGCCGGCCTTGACCAGCAAGGCGTCAGCGTGCCCGTGATAGCAGCCCTCGAACTTCACGATGTACTTGCGCCTGGTATAGGCGCGGGCAAGGCGGATGGCGGACATGGTCGCTTCCGTGCCGGAACTGACGAAGCGCACCTTGTGCATGTGGGGAAAAGCGGCAATCACCAGTTCGGCCAGGTCGGCTTCGGTCGGAGTGGATGCTCCGAAACTGGTGCCGCTGCGCGCCGCCGAAATTACGGCTTCGACGACGGTGGGAGCGGCATGGCCGAGAATGAGCGGGCCCCAGGAGCCGATGTAGTCGACATATTCGTTGCCATCGGCGTCCCAGATGTGCGAACCCTGTCCGCGGACGATGTAGAGAGGGTCGCATCCCACGGATTTGAAGGCGCGGACGGGGGAATTCACACCTCCGGGGATTAATTGCTCGGCGCGTTTTTGCAGTTTTCGGGACTGTTCAGTTTTGCGGGCCATCGCTCCTCCACAGATGAGGCAGTAAGAGGTTAACTTATCGTTTGAAGTCTCAGCACAATATAGCAGCCGGGAGTGGGGGCTCCGCAGCGCACGGAATCACCGTGAATTGTGACACCCGAACATGGCGCTCACAAAGTCTGAGCGGGGAGGGGTTCCCGGTCAGAACGTCAGGTCAAGGGGCGAATTCACCTGATTTTCATAGAGTTGCAATACTACCGCAATGTGGGGGCGGTATCTTCCCACTCAGTTGCCCTTCTAACCGGGAGGGTTCATAGAGGACGGCCTTGGGGGGCTCCGGGCTGTCCTTTTTTTATTCCTGCCGAGGCGCCTCCGACTCGGAATTCCGGGCGTGGTGGTCCGGCAACCGGGAATTCCACCCTCGAGAAGTGGCTTGCGCTACCCTCCGCAAGTGCGAACACAAGGCGGATAAAAAGGCGAACGGCAGGCGAACAAAATATTTGTTGGAATACAAAGATGTACGTACATCAGCCGTACCGGAAACAAAAGGGTTCAGGAGTTTTCCGGGGGCTAAAACGGGCTTGACGACGTGTGATATGGGAAACAACGGCTGACAGGGGCGCCTTCGGTCCGGTTTCCCGGTTTGGGAAGAACTTGGGTTGGGCCCTAGGGGTGCCGACAGGTTGCTAGCGGCATGCCCGTTCGCGCAGCTAAAGTTCGATAGCGAACGTTGGAATGTACTATAAAAAGCGTTGCTTATTCAAAAAGAGTACAATCCGTTCAACTCTGTTCCATAAAAACTGAATACCTGAACAAAGTCAGGATGCCATGCTTCTGGCATCGCTTGTGACTGCTCCACGCACGGCGAAGTGCGACACGTTTCACGAAGGGAGCGGTCATGAGAATTCTGCTTTATAACCCCGACAATGGTGTCACACGCAATTTCATGCCACACCTCTGGATGTTCCTGCTGAAGGCACTGACGCCGGCGGGACACGAGGTGCTGCTGATCGATGGCAACGCGCAGCCCATGGACGAGGCGCAGATCGCGCAATACGTGCGCGATGAGAAGATCGGTCTGGTGGGCATCGGCGCGATGACGCGCATGATTGCGAAGGCCTACCGTATTGCGGATGCGATCCGGGCGACCGGCGTTCCGGTCGTGATGGGTGGACCGCACGTCACGGAAATGGCGGACGAGGCGCTCGGGCGCGACGGCGGCGCGCGGCACGCGGATGCAGTCGCGCTGGGCGAGGCCGATGAGACGTGGCCGCTGATCGTAAACGACGCGGCGCGCGGGGAACTCAAAGAGGTTTACACGCCGGTCGATGCGTTCGGTCAGGACAAGAAGCCATCGCTCAAGGAGTATCCGGAGATCCCGTGGGAGTCGATCGATCTCGACCAGTTCAACCTGGTGCCGCACGCGGCAACCCGCTGGCTGAATAAAGTCGGGGAGGGCTGGGGAACGTTCCGCATTATTCCGGTGGAGTCGGGACGGGGCTGCCCTTACGGGTGCGAGTTCTGCACGGTGACGGGATTTTTCGGAGATTCGATCCGGTTTCGGACGAACGAGAGCGTCGTGAACGAGCTGCTGTTGCTGAAGAAACGGGCGCGCAGCGAACGCGGACAGATCGCGGTGTTCTTCATTGACGACAATTTTGCGATCAACGTGAAGCGCACGAAATCGCTGTTGCGGGACATTATCGCGGCGGGCGCGCAGGTGAACTGGGTGGCGCAGATCAGCGCGAACCTGCTGCGCGACGAAGAACTGATCGATCTGATTGCGGCCTCGGGCGGCAAGTGGGTATTTATCGGAATGGAATCGATTGACCCGGCGAATCTGAAAGACGTCAACAAGGGATTCAACAAGCCGGGGGAATATGCGGCGGTGCTGGAACGGCTGGCGAAGCGCAACGTGTACGCGATCACGTCATTTATTTTCGGCATGGACAACGACACGGTAGGTGTGGCGGAGCGGACGCTGGAGCAGGTGCGGACGTGGCCGCCGGGGCTGCCGATTTTCGGATTGCTGACGCCCCTGCCCGCGACGCCTCTCTACAAGCGGCTGGAGGCGGCGGGGCGGCTGACGCGGGTGAAGCACTGGCAGGAATTTATTCCGTTTGCGATGGCGCACACTCCGCTGAGGATGACGATCGACGAAGCCCACTCCGAAGTGAATTATGGATGGGCGCAGGCGTACAGCGCGGAAGCGCTGGCGGGCGCGGTGGAATCGCTGGACGACCAGCCGCTGGGCTATCGGATTAATGTTTTTCTGGCGCGCATTTGTTTCCGGGGCATATATTTTCCGATGATGGGCAAGATGGCTTGGGTGAAGGTGATTGCGCAGAACCGGAAGACGATCTTCAAGCTGGTGAAGGAAGCGGTCTTTGGGCGGAGGGTGCGGCGTCCGCGGGACCCGGACCGCGATGTGGTGTATGACGAGGGGGCGACGGAAACGGCTAGCTAGCAGGTTTCGGAAAAAGCTGGCATCCCTTTTTCACCACGGAGTCACAGAGGAACCCCAACTTTCTGCGAAAACCCGACTAAAGCCCGTCAGGGACAACAAGCCCATTTATTGCAGCCCTGATGAGTGTGCGCGAGAGCTCAGTCGTCCCTCCGGGACTCTTCCTAATTTGTGCGTGGGCAATCCCGGCGCTGAAGCGCCGGGCTCTTGTCGGCCGTCCCTCCGGGACTGAGCTTCACATGCGGATGGACGCGGGCGGGGGCGCCCGCGCCACACAGTCTGGGGCTAGACCTGGTCGCGGGTTTCGCCCAGGACTACCGTTACCTCCAACTTTTTCTTGCCTCGGAAGATGGTTACTTTCACGGTGTCTCCGGCGCGGTGGTTGTTCATGACTTGCGCCAAATCCTGCTGGCTTTGGATGGGTTTGCCATCGATGGAGACGATGAGGTCGCCTCCAATCATGATGGGGGTGTTGCCGAGGTAGGCGCGTTCGCTGCCGGCGCGCAGGCCGGCGCGGTCGGCTGCGCCTCCGGGGATAGCCTGGGTGATAAGCAATCCGTAGTCGGCGGGCAGGTTCATCTCACTGGCGAGTTCGGGATCGATGGGGAGGGTGCGAATGCCGAGGGCGGGACGGCGCACGCGTCCGAGCGTAACGAGGTCGTTGAGCACGGCTTTGGCGGTGTTAATGGGGATGGCGAAGCCGATGCCCGCGCTCTGGCCGGCGGCGGAGGCGATCATGGTGTTGATGCCGATGACTTCACCGTGCCAGTTGAGAAGCGGGCCCCCCGAGTTGCCGGGATTGATGGCGGCGTCGGTCTGAATGGCGTCTTCGATCACCATGCCGTCCGGCTCCTGCACCTCGCGAATGGAACTGACAATGCCGCGGGTCAAGGTGCCGGCGAGTCCGAAAGGATTGCCGATGGCATAAACGTTCTGACCGACTTGAATGTTGGTGGAGTCGCCAAGCGTCATGGGCTGAAGGTCAGCGCCTTTGACCTGGATGATGGCGAGGTCGTGGGCTTTGTCGGTTCCGACAACGCTGGCGCGATACTTCTTGCGGTTGTGGAGGGTTACTTCAACCTGGCGGGCGTTTTCGATGACGTGGTAATTGGTGAGGATGTGTCCTTCTTTGTCGATGACGAAGCCGGAGCCCTGGCCTTCCTCGGGAACGGCTCCGTAGAAGAAGTCGAACTTCATGACGCGCGAGGTGACGTTCACGACGGAGCCGATGTTCTTGCGGTAGACGGAGATGTTGTTCTGTTCTTCGGCATCCAGCGAGCCGCCGCCGGCAGCCTCAATGATTTCGACGTGCTCGGGATGGCTGAGCCAACTGACGGTATGGAAGGGTCCGGTGCGCGAGGTGGTGAAGTAAAAGAAGGCGGCAGCGAGAATGATGGCGAAAAGAAATGGGCGCAGAAGTTTCATTGAGAGGCTCCGAAATGTGCCAAGTGTAATTCTAGCGAAGTCGTTGGCGGAGAGGGATAGGCAAGTTGCCTGCACAAGCGGGGCAGCAGAAATTCGGGGAAGAAGTTGGGAGGGAGCAGGGGTCCTTCGACTGCGCGAGCTCCTCACTTCGTGAGGCTCTCGCTGCGCTCAGGAAGACCTCGGGCTACTTATTCCTGCCGCTATTCCGCGCACTCTGCGCACCTATCCTGCGCAATTCTGTGTGCTTATTCTGCGAACTTTCGGGACGTGACACTACGAGGCATTGCCCCAGCCGCCGCCTCCGGGGGATTCGATTCTCACTCTTTCCCCCGCGCTCAGGCGGATGCTGGTTTTGCCGGGGATTTCTTCTTTGGAGCCGTCGTTTCTAATGATGATGGTGCGGCCCTTTGCGCCATCGGCTCCGCCTGCGAGGCCGTACGGGCCGCGGGCACGGCGGTCGGCTAACAAAGTGACCTGCGAATCGGTGAGCACTTCGATTTCGCGGATGATGCCATCACCTCCCGTGTGCAGACCTTTGCCGCCGCTACTGGGGCGGAGGGAATACTGGCGGAGGCGGACGGGATAGGCGTTCTCGAGCGCCTCGGCGGGAGTGTTGAGGGAGTTGGTCATGTGGGTGTGGACTCCGGAGACGCCATCTTTGGTGGGACGCGCGCCCATGCCTCCGGCAATGGTTTCGTAGTAGGCGAAGGGCTGGGCGAGGGTTGGCGCGTTGGTAGTTCTTGAGTCGAGGCCGCCGATGGTGAGGTTGTTCATGGTTCCGGCGGCAGCGGCTGGAATGCGATCGGGAATGGCTTGCGCCAGGGCTTTCAAGAGCACATCTACGATGCGCTGCGAGGTTTCTACATTGCCTCCAGCGACGGCGGCGGGAGGACGGGCGTTGACTACGGTTCCGGCGGGAGCGATGACATGAATGGGACGCATGAGTCCGGCGGTGGCAGGTACGTCGTCGCGCAGCAGGCAGCGGAAGACGTAGAAGCAGGCTGACCAGGTGATGGCTTCGACGGCATTGACGGCGCCCTGGACCTGGGGAGCAGTGCCGGTGAAGTCGATGGTTAAATGCGTCGTTTGTCGTTGGTCGTTCGTCGTTCGCTTGCGTTCAGACACGGGCGGGCGCGTCGCTACTCGGGATCGCCCTACGCGGACGGTTACTGCTATGCGGACGGGATCGTTTTCGACACCGTCGTCGTCGAGAAAATCTTCTGCGGCGTAGTTGCCGGGAGGGATCGTCACGAGGAAGGCGCGCATCAGGTGCTCGGAGTAGTCGAGGAGATGGGCGGCGGCGTTTTGGGTGCGGTGGAGTCCGTAGCGGGCGCAGATTTCCTGGAGGCGGCGGGCTCCGGTCTGGCAGGCGGCGATCTGGGCTCCGAGGTCGCCTTCCCGCTCTTCGGGAGTGCGAACGTTGTTGAGGAGAAGAGCGAGGATGTCGGGGACGATCTTTCCGGCGCTCATGATTTTGACGGGCGGGATGCGGACGCCTTCCTGATAGATTTCGCGGCAAGGACCCATGGAGCCGGGATAGGTGCCTCCGACATCGGCGTGGTGGGCGCGGGAGGCGACGTAGAAGTTGGGGTCGGTGGGCGATCGACGGGCGGCGGGCGAGGGCGCCCGCCCTACACGGACGTAGACCGGCATGACGAGGGTGATGTCGGGGAGGTGGGTGCCTCCGCGGAAGGGGTCGTTGAGCATCACTAGGTCGCCGGGTTCGAGGGGGGAATCATTGTGCTTACATTGATCGATGGCGGCGGCTACGGACATGGGCATGGATCCGAGATGGACGGGCATGTGGTCGCCCATGGCGATGACGCGTCCGCGAGAATCGAAGACGGCGCAGGAGTAGTCGCGGCGCTCTTTGATGTTGGGAGAAAATGCGGTGCGGCGGAGAGCGGCGCCCATCTCCTCGGCGATGGAGTGGTAGAGATTCTTGAAGACTTCGAGCTCGATGGGATCACGCATGGGTGTGATCAGTGTATTTCAACGGAGGACTAAGCAGGACTATACTGAGTTGCTTACTCGACTTACATCATGCCCGCATGGGAGGTTACATCATGAAGCCGCTTTGCGTACTGGTCATGCTGTTTGCTGTTTTTTCAGTCAGCGCAGCTAAGGATGAATCCCAGACAATTGCATTCGTCAATCAACATCTGAATTCGATCGGGACCGAGCAGGTGCGGGCGGCGACAAAGAACATCGTCGCGCAGGGGACGGTGACCTTCCAGGTCCTGAACCGCGGGCCGCAAACCTGGGAGGGACCGGCGACGCTCGTGACCGAGGGCGACAAGCTGGCATCGTTAATGAAGTTTCCGCCGACCGTCTACCGGACGGAATGGTTTGTGAGGGTGGACAAGAAGACTTCCATCGCGCCGATCCGACCCGGGCGTTGGACCGAATTTGGCGACTTCATAAAGGCGCACGATGAGATTCTTACCGAGGGGCTGTGGGGCGGAACGCTCTCGACGGGCTGGGCGCTGGCGCACCTCGATGAGCATCGCGCGAAGCTGGAGGATCGCGGGGTAAAAAAAGTGGATGGGATCGACCTGCATCGTATTGACTACATTCCTAAGAAGGGCAGCGATCTGGAGATCCAGCTTTACTTCGAGCCCGAGACGTTCCGGCACGTAATGACGGTATATCTATTGGCGATCACCGCGCACTCGGGCCCTACTGTTAATGATGCGAGAAACGAGAAGGAAATGCATTACCGGCTGGAGGAGCGGTTTGGAGATTTCAAGAGCGCGGACAACCTGACGCTGCCGTCGCGGTGGATCATCCGGTTTACTTACGGAGAGGTGTCGAACGGCATTATCGATCAATACGACATCACGGAGAAGAAGATATCCGAGAACATGACGCTGGATCCTAAGAACTTCGAGCTCAAGTAGGCGTCGGTCTGAAAGGCCCGGTGCTACACTCTTTTCATTATGGCGGATGGACGTTCGCGAATTTGGGTTTGGGTACTGGTGGGCGGCGCGCTGTTTACGCTGTTCGTGGCGGCGGTCGTCACGCTGGTTTATTTCAGCTTCGGCGGTCGGGACGAGGAATCTTCGTTTTCGGGATTCGGATCGAAGATCGGCGTGGTGGAACTGGAGGGAGTAATTGTCTCTCCCAAGCAGGTCGTCCGGCAGCTCAAGGGGTTTGCCGACGACGACTCGATCAAGGCCATTGTCATTCATGTGAATTCGCCGGGCGGCGGGGTAGCCGCTTCGGAGGAAATTTACCGGGAAGTGAAGCGCATCCGGGACGAAAAGAAGAAACGGATTGTGGCTTCGATCGAGACGGTGGGGGCGAGCGGCGCGTATTACGTGGCGTCGGCGACCAACAAGATTTACGCGGACAAGGGCAGCATCGTGGGATCGATCGGCGTGATCGCCGAGTGGGTGAATTACGAGGAACTGCTGAAGTGGGCGAAGCTGCACGCGATCACGATGAAAGCGGGCGAGTTCAAGGACACGGGCAGTCCCACGCGGGAGATGACTCCGGCGGAACGAGAATATTTTCAGGGAATGATCGACAACATGCACTCGCAGTTCATCCAGGCCGTGGCGGACGGGCGGCACGAAAAAGTGGACGACATCCGGGCGATTGCGAATGGCAAGGTATGGACGGGGGAGCAGGCGCTGCCGATGAAGCTGGTCGATCAACTCGCGGATTTTGAGGGCGCGGTGAAAGATACGGCGCGGTCGGTCAACATTTCGGGCGAACCATCGCTGGTGTGGCCTCCGAAGGAGCGGCGCGCGAGTGTGCTGGATCTGATGTTTGGGGACGTTTCCGATTATTTGCCTTCGCGGGAAAAGCTTCTGGAACAGCAGGTGGGATTCTATTACCTGTGGAAGTAGGTATGAGCTGTTGACACTCTGGGGCTCTGGGTTTCGGGGGCCTCTGAGGGGCCGATTACCCTGGAAACAGGTATTTGCTTCTCTACTTGCGTAAAACCCCTGAGATTTGAGAAGGTTATAAGGAATC
Organism: uncultured Acidobacteriaceae bacterium; assembly: GCA_963838315.1. Lineage (GTDB taxonomy): Bacteria > Acidobacteriota > Terriglobia > Terriglobales > Acidobacteriaceae > Acidiflorens. The sequence goes on along the minus strand of CAWIQW010000002.1, from coordinate 324,401 downwards.
AGAGACAGGCCGGGGCGGCTAGCCCAGGCTTTGGAAGGCCCGTATCATTAAGGGGAGCGACGAGGCATATGACAAAAGCGGACCTGATCGAAGAGGTTTCCCGGCTGGCGGAACTCACCCGCAAGGACAGCGAAGTGATCGTGGAGACGATCTTTGACAGCGTGGTGCGTTCGCTGCGCGTTGGGGACAAGATCGAGATACGCGGCTTTGGCAGTTTTCGTACGCGGCAGCGCAAGCCGCGCGTGGGACGCAATCCGAAGACCGGCGACCGGGTGGAAGTGCCGGCGAAGAAGATTCCGTTTTTCAAGCCGAGCAAGGAATTGAAGGACTTGATTAACAGCGGCGCCAATGCCGCTCCCGCGGCGCCGGCTCCGGCTACACCGCCAGCCAGCTAAACTCAAGACACGGAATGAGAACTGTGTAGTGGCGGGGGTTTGCTCCGCTGGAACGGGGCGGCGCTGCGTCACCACACGTCCTCTTCACCACAAGTGCTTGCGGTCTGCATGAATGTGTAAGATATCTGGAGAGCGGGCCCATAGCTCAACGGTTAGAGCAGCAGACTCATAATCTGTTGGTTCCTGGTTCGAATCCAGGTGGGCCCACCAAACCATCAGACAGTTGACAAATTCTCATCGTAGCTCGGCTTTGGGTAACAATAGGGTTACAACTGGCTGTCGACCACCGTGGAACCCAAAGCCGTTTCGAAGTCTTTCAGGTTGGTGCGGTCATACACGTCCATCGCCAAGTTCACCTTTTTGTGGCCGAGCAAGTCGGAGATCACTTTAGGGTGCGTGCCGTTGCGCCGAGCTCTGTTGTCAAACTGTGGCGAAAATCATGCCACCCGCACAAATTGATACCCAGTTCATTGGCAGCCGGTTTGAGGAAACCACGGCGAATATTGGGGACTGTCTATGTCTATGATATCCAATGACATTGTAGGAGTCGTGCCGCAGCTTGGTAACTCCTTGATCTCGGCTCCGGTAGTTGGGGTGAGTCGGGCACGGGGTGCCTGCCAATTGTTGATCGGCAGGCCATTGTTTCTTAGGATTGCACGGATTCCGTTCCTTGGGCCGGTTGATCTTGAAGTTCGAGGGCAGAGAGGTCCACAAACCGGCCGATCGGTGTACGAACTTTCAGGCACAGTTTGGCATCGAAAAACAAAGGATAGAGTTCACGCATCCAGGACTGTCGCAACGTCCGGTGGCGTTCCGGGCGGGGCAGCGAGAGTTCGTAGCCGTTTTCCTCGAGGCAATCGCCCACGGTCGCTTCAATGGCAGCGACATCGGCGAGCGCCAGGCGTTCCTTCCAGCGGCCAAGCGGTTTTATTTTCTCCTTACCTTCTTCTCTAAACGAAGAGTTCGTTTCCGATAGCCGGCCGAGGGCGGCATTCTGGATCCGGTCGTAGTCTAGATCGTGATCGATAAAGCAGCCGAGTCGGACAAGCGTGTCGCGCGGATTGTTGATCAGGTCTTCATAGCGAATCTCGATGTAATCGGCCGGGAACTTGCTCCCACGAGCGCGTCCCTGCTGAATCATCCATTCCCAGTAGAGGGCGGTTGCCACCAGGCTGTCAGTCTGGCCGCGATCCCATGGCAAAGGTGTAAAACTGCCCATTTTCTTAAGTGAGAGGGCGATGTCCCGCCCGTCGCGGATCATGTGAACAAAAATCGCGTCTGGTATGTCGCGCTTCACCTGCTCAACGTGCATTACGTTGTCCGGATCGTACAGAGCCCAGCGTTGTGTTTGCTGATTCTGGGCTAGCGAATCCATGACCGCGCGAATGAAGCCTCCCCCGGTGCGGCATTGGTTCAGGACCTGCTCGGACAGGAGCGCAGGGTCAAGACCGTAGCGGCGGAAGCCTTTGCTGCGAAGCCATGTGGTAAAGATCTTTTCGCGATTCGCGCGGCTTTTCATAGAGCCAAAGCGGGGAATTAGCTTCTTATAAATCGGAAGGTAACCCCTGTAGATGGCGAACCCGCCAGATGAAAGCAACATGTCATAAATCAAATTGGTCCCGGAGCGGTGACATCCCATTACAAAGACAGGAGCGTACTTGCGATTGTTCGGACTACGGGTCTGTACTGCGGAACTTTCATTACACAAGGCCGACATCTCCATTTGAAACCATTCTTTAGATAGTGATAAAGAGCCGGTCGCGTAAGGCGCGCCTGCCTAGACCCACGACAAATCTCGTTTCACAAACCACTTTCCAGCGGGTGTGCTTGTTTTCAAGTATTGTTTGCTCTCGAAGAATAGACGGTAGGTGGCGCGCATTCTCGCCAAGTCACTCCGCCCCGATCCTTCGGTCCTTAGCGCATAGCCGAGTTCCTGCAACGCACTGCCAACCAGACTTTCGAGGGTCGCCAACTCCGCTTGGGATAGATCGGTTTCCCAGCGGCCAATCGGGCTCCGCTGATCGTCCTTGAAGGCGGTGTTGGGCGCCGCTACGGAACCGATGGCCATCCTGGTGATCCGCTCATAGTCTAGATCGTGCTCAACGAAAGGCTCTAGAGTTTGGAGCACCCCAGCCGGCTTGCGAATCAGCTCTTCATAGTGGACTTCCACGTAGTCCCGGCCCAATTCGCGACCAGCCTGTCTCCCTTTATTCACAATCCATTCCCAGTAAATCCCCGCCGCCATGGCGGCCCGGTTCCGGTCCCATGGCAAGGGACGGATCTGGGAAAGCTTCTCCCACGACAGCGCCACGTCGCGACCATCGCGGATTACGTGGATAATCAGCGCGTTCGGGATGGTCTCCTTTATTCGGCGGATGTAGAGCAGGTGCTCCGGCGTGGTCTCAGCCCACCGGTCCACTCCTTGCTTGCGACACATCTCCTCCATGATGATGCGCAGAAAGTCGCCGCCGTTCTCGCACTCCGCCATGATTCTCGGTTCAATGTCCGAGGGCCCAAGGCCAGAACGCTTGTAAAGGCGCGTTTCGTACCAGGCATCGAGCATCTTGCGCTTGTTTCGAAGCTTGCTGAGAGGGCGAAACCGAGGTTCCAGCAAGGTGAAGACCATCGACTCCATGCGGTAGACGGCAAAATTCCCGGACGACAGGAGCATGTGGTACAGCAGAGTCGTGCCCGACCGGCTGCAGCCAATTACAAAAACAGGAGCTTTGCTTCGTTCTGTTCCCATGGTCGCGGTCTTTATGGATGGCCTGCCTCAAGCAAAAGCAACGGCGCCATTCCGTCGTTGCGCAAGCCGCGAGAAAGAGGGAGGAAGGGGGAGAACTCGCGACGGCCGAATGCTATTTGCTAGTATCTCTAGTGAGATAATAGCCAATGGAACTCAGATTAGCAAAGTCAGAGCCACTTTGCCAGCATTATTGGCGGGACTGTGAATCACGAACTTGATCCAAGGTCCAGACCGGTTCTGAGCTTAGGATGCAAAGACTTGCATTCCCTGAAGCCGGTTACGGCAGAAACGTGGGGAGCACTATTCCGTTCGGCGCGTGGTCAGGGGAAACGCGCCAGCTTTCCCGACGACCCCTCTGAAAGGATAATTGAATTTCGTGATGATGGATGGGACGCAGGGACGGCCTTCGATCGCCGTCACGTTACGAAGTGAGTCACCAGTATTTGTGGTGGGCTGCCACCGTTCGGGCACCGCCCTTCTCTACGATAGCCTCCTCTCCGCCGGCGGGTTTCCCCTGTACCACCATGCTCCGTACGTGCATACAACGCTGCTCCCGATATGTGGGCATCCGGCAGTCAGAAGAAACCGCGAGAAGTTACTGCAACTCTGGCTGCGGAGCAAGGCCTTCCGTCGCACGGGCCTCCAGGCGGAGGACATCCGGTCCAGGATCCTAGAAGAATGTAAGAGTGGTGGCGACTTCTTGCGAATCACGATGGGGGACCTCGCGCGCAGGGCAGGGGTCCGGCGCTGGGTGGTTCATGACTGCGACAACATCATGCACATGCCCACGATCAAACGGGAGATTCCCAACGCTCTGTTCGTCCACGTAGTTCGTGATGGCCGGGACGCTGCTCTTTCAATGAGGAAGCAACACGTGGTGCCACCCCTGTTCTGGCCTCGAGAACGCCCCCTTCTCGCGTGGGCGCTCCTCTGGCGATGGACGGTCCGCAAAGGCAGGTGTTTTGGGCAGGAGTTTCCGGCTGACTACATCGAAGTGCGATACGAAGATCTCGTTCGTAGTCCGAAGCAAACCTTGGCTGCACTCGGAGAGTTTCTGGATCACGACCTTGACCACGACCGCATTCTGAACACCGCAATCGGGAGGGTCGCGTCGCCGAACACGGTGTGGAAAGAGGAATCGAGCGCGGAGACGTTTAGTCCGGTCGAGCGCTGGAAAGTCAAACTTTCTGAGCCGGAGATTTCTGTCTTGGAATCCCTAATTGGCGACAGCCTTGTGGAATTTGCATATCCCGTTACGACCGGACGGGACAGTCCCGTCCGTATGGATGCTGCGCTCAGATTCATGCGCTTTTTCTACCCGCGTTATTTCGAAACCAAGCTTTTTCTTCAGTCCAGGACCGTCGTAGGCCGGCTTGGAAAGGGAACGCGGTTGGATCTCACAAATCCGGAGTGAAGTGGGAAGTGGCGGGGCTTGCAAACGCGCCAACGCATAAATGTCCTAAATGTCTATTGACATGGTAGACATACTTGGGTATATTGAGTAAGCCCATGAAGCCGCATGGCTCCAGCGCAGTCGTTGCAGCAACGAACGCCCTCCCCTGACATTGCGCTGGAGCCATGCGCGCCCGCTACCGAGCGCAAGAAAAGAACCCTGTGCCGGTCTTTCAAGGAGACTTGGAGATGTCATCGCAAGGCATACAGTTTCTGGCCCGCTTGTTGACGATCGCATCGGCAATAGCTTTCGTTTTCGGACCCCGGCCCGCCGTCACGCAGACCTTTCGAGGTGGAATCCACGGGACCCTGAAAGATCCATCTGGCGCACTGTTGGCTAGCGCGGAGGTGAACGCCGAAGACGATAAGACCGGACAAGTCTATTCCACGGTCACTACATCGGCGGGGGAATTCACCTTTCAAGACCTCCCGCTTGGCACGTACACGGTTGAAGTGAGCCGGACTGGCTTTGAATCCCTGCGAATCTCGAAGATAACTGTGCGGGCCGGCAGCATTTACAACCTGTCCGAGAAACTGGAACTGGCATCGGTTTCCGCCAAAGTCGATGTTGATGCGGCCGGGCTGTCGCTCGATACCACGACGGCCTCCCAGGCCGATGTGCTCTCAACGAACTCGGTCCAAACCATTCCACTGAACGGAAGAGACTTCACACAGTTACTGACGGTTACTCCCGGTTACGCGGGCTACGGGGTGGGATTCTTGAGTGCGATCAATGGCGCCCAAGCTACGCAGACCAACTGGCAGATTGAGGGAGCGGATAACAATGACGCATGGATCAATACATCGGCCGTGAATCAGGGTGGCGTTTACGGCATTCCAGGCGTTTTGTTGCCGCTCGATTCGGTCGATGAATTCTCGCTGGTGACGCAAGGTAACGCCGAGACTGGACGGAACCCCGGAGGCACCGTCAACCTGGTTTTGAAATCGGGCTCCAACGGCGTGCACGGGAGTTCCTATTACTACCTTCGAAACGAGGCCCTGGCAGCATCGCCGGTGTTTGCCCCAAGCGGTTCCGACGTGCCGCTAAAGAACAAGTTGCGCGACCAGCAATACGGCGTCTCGGTAGGAGGCCCGATTGTCAGGGACAGAACATTTTTCTTCTTCAGCTTTGAACACCAAAGCTTCGACATCGGGAATCCAACCCAGGTGACGGAACCGTCCCACGATTACCAGACGGAAGCCTTGGCTGTCCTGGCGAATGCGGGCAACGCTTATGGAAGCTATGCGGCGGTTCCAGTCAACCAAGTGTCCCTGAATCTACTCGGAGGGTTATGGCCGGCTTCGGCTCTGAACGGGCCAGCTCAGACCGACAACTATTTCAATCCTGGCACCGAGAACGGCTACAGCAACAACGGCATCTTAAAGCTCGATCACGCTTTCAACGAAAGCGAACGACTGTCTTTGCGAGCCTTTGTGGCGCAGGGGCACCAGACAGCGCCAACCAGTTCTTTCCTGTCGCCTTACTTTGAATCTTCACCCATGCACGTAGAAAACTGGGCTCTGGTTCACAATTCCACGTTCTCGCCACGCCTGGCCAATCAGCTTGTATTCGGTTTTAATTATTTTGATCAAGTATCCTCCGACGCTGATACGAATTTCAAGCCCATCGCTTTAGGCCTTAACACGGGAGTTACCAGCGCTCAACTTGCTGGTGCGCCGAATATCACAATCGGGACGTTCGATCCAATCGGCGTTACGCCCTACTCGGGAAGGCGAGACACAACCTGGCACCTGAACGAGGTCGCTAGTTATAACGTAGGCAGGCACCAACTGCGATTCGGCGGCGAATTCCGGCGATCGATCGTGGACGAGTTTTACCACTCCGGACAGCGGGGCGTTTTCAACTTTGACGGCTCGCAGGGTCCATGGGCTACAAGCAGCGCAATCACCGATGGCAACCTTTTGGCCTTGGCCGATTTTCTGGCGGGCTATGTCTACCAGTCGAGCATCGTGACCGGCAATCCTGCGCGCAAGGTCTATGCCAACGGATTCTCCTTCTTCGGGCAAGACAATTTTCAAGTTACCCGCAAGCTGAACATCAACCTTGGGCTTCGCTACGACTATAGTGGGCCGATCCACGATGGCAACAAGGATCTCTCGACCTTTATCCCAAGCGTTCCGGGTGGCCTGGCTGTTGTGGGCGATGGCATCAAGTCTCTTTATCCAAGCGATTGGAAGAACTTAGGACCGCGCTTTGGATTGGCCTACCAACCTTTCGAAAATGGCAATACAGTGGTGCGCGGCGGCTTCGGGATCGCTTACGACACGGTCAATGTCTCGCCCTTCCTGGGCAACAGCTTTATCTACAACGGCGGTCCGTCCGGCGTGCAGGGCAATCCGATTAGCGCCAGCTCCGCCCAGACGCTCACGCTGAATAGCTTTACATTGCCGACGGACGGGTCACTGATTCCGTGGCCGACAAATACCAACTTCAATCTGTTTTCGGTGAGCCAAAACTTCAAGACACCTTACCTCTACAATTACAGTGTCAACATTCAGACGAGCCTGGCCCGGGATACAGTCGCTCAAGTCGGCTATGTCGGGAGCCTCGGACGACACTTGCTCCTGCTAAGAGATCTGAATCAGGCGGCGCCGGGCAGCGATTTCAGTCTGTCTCCGGGAGCCCCCAACCCAACGCGTCCTTACTATGCGCAATTTCCGCAGTATGGTGTGATCGATGAACTGGAAAGCGCGGGGACTTCGAATTACAACTCCTTGCAGGCCAGTTTAAAGGTCGCGTCGTGGCATGGTCTTACTTCGCAATTCGCGTATACATTGGCCCACACTCTCGACTACGGTAGTTTCACGGCTTTGCCACAGAACAGTTTCGATCCGGCAGCGGAGTATGGAAACAGCGACTTTGACTCCAAGCACAACCTCACCGCATATCTTCTCTATGCTGTGCCCGGATCCGCGCACGGCCCGAGGATTCTCTCCAGCGGTTGGAAACTCAGCAGCCTTCTCAGCTTCCGGTCCGGGTTGCCGTTCACGGTCAATGCCTACGGCGACATCAGCGGAACCGGCGAAAACACCGATCGTCCTGACCTCATAAGCAACCCCTATGCGGATATTTCGCACAGCGTCCACGACCATCAACCGGTGTATTGGATCAATCCCAACGCCTTCACGGTTAACTATGGAGAGTTCGGTACGATGGGGCGAAACCAACTGTTCGGACCGGGCTTCGGCGACGTCGACTTCACGGTGCTGAAGGACACCTCGGTCAATGAGCGCATTTCAACCCAGTTTCGCGTCGAAATGTTCAACTTGTTCAATCGCACTAACCTGGGTAACCCGACATTCACGGGAGCCAACGGCTTGATTGCGATACCAGGATACGGAAACTTCGGAATTCCCATTGCTTATACCAACGGATCGCAGTTCGGGCTGCCGGGTATTGGTCCGGGCGAGCCGTTCAACGTGCAGTTGGCTCTGAAAGTTATATTTTAGGGCGAGTGTGCGAGACCGTACGATGACCCGCCGACTGTGCGCATGAGGCTACTGGTGCGGCGGTGATGCCTCCGATATTCTCGTTTGTTTGCGGAGGGACTGAATAGCCATGAGACAGAATGTATTCCTGAGGCCGGAAACACGGAATCATCTCAGATTGCTGCCGCCTGCAGCCCGGCATCTTGCCGCAGTCGTGCTTTGTGTTGCCTTCTCCCCTTCCATGGCTGCGCAGGCGATAGGGCTCGCCGACTCGGAGCGTTATATCCACGACATTCAAACCCTCACAACCCCGCAGATGCAGGGTCGCGGAGATGGATCCAAGGGCCTCACACGGGCTCAGCAAATACTCGTGCATCGCTATGAGAGCCTGGGACTGGAACCGAAAGGGACCAGAGGTTTCCTGCAACCCTTCCGCGTTGTCACCGGAGCTGAACTCGCTGGAGGTAATTCCTTCTCCGTAGAAGAAACAAGCCACCCACGCAGGCTGAAATTGAGGGAGGATTACATCCCTTACAGTTTCTCGGCTGCCGGGTTTGCCAGCGGATCTTTGGTTTTCGCTGGATATGGCATTACATCCGACGAATGGAAGTATGACGATTACAACGGTGTGAGCGTGGAAGGCAAGATTGTGGTGGTACTGAATGGGGAGCCCACGCTTGGATCCAATCATGGGTTGAAGGATGGCGCCACTCGCAACGGAGATCCGATCACCAAGGCCATCCTGGCCCGCAGACATGGAGCCAAAGCGGTCATCGTTGTGAATGGCAAGCCGGGTGTTGGTGAGAACGACGCGCTGCTCCCTTTCTCGGGAGCCGGTGGCCAGGACGATATCGGCATCCCTATCGTACAGGTTAGAAATGAAGTGGCCACATCGTGGTTCGTGGACAGAGGCAAGGATCCGATCGAGATCCAGCATCGGATCGAGACTTCGGGCACGCCAGCTTCCTTTGTCTTTCCCGAGAACCTTCATGCCAGGCTCACGGTCGGCGTGAGAAAGAAGCACGCGATCATCAGCAATGTGCTCGCCTATCTCCCGGGCAAGACAGATGAATATGTCATCCTGGGGGCGCATTACGATCACCTCGGCAAAGGCGAATATGGCTCGCTGGCGCCATCTCAGATCGGGCAATATCATCCGGGTGCAGATGACAATGCCTCGGGCACGGCGGCTTTGCTGGAGTTGGCGCGTCTGCTGGCGCCACTGCGCGGAACGCTGCCACGTGGAATTCTCTTTGCATCGTTCGCCGGAGAAGAACTCGGCGTGCTTGGTTCCGCTGCCTGGGTTCGCGAGCCAACGCTTCCATTGAACAAGGCTGCCGCAATGCTCAACATGGATATGATTGGCCGAGTTAATAAAGACACGATCTACGTCGGCGGCGTCGGTACCGCGGCGGCCTTCAGGCCCATTCTGGAGCAGGCCACGACACACTCGGGACTGAAACCGGAATATTCAGAGAGCGGCTACTCATCGAGCGATCACACATCGTTTCTGGGGAAGCAAATCCCTGTCCTGTTCTTCTTCTCCGGTCTCCATTCCGATTATCACAAGCCCTCAGATACATGGGAGAAGATCGATGCAAAGACTGCGGCACGGGTCGTGAATCTGGTTGCGGAAACGGGCCTCGCGATCGATCAGGTGCCCGAAAAACCGGCCTTTGTTGCTGTTGTAGAGACGCATCCCAGCGGCCAGGAGTCGAGTCGGGGTTCTGGATACGGGCCCTACTTTGGATCAATTCCGGACTTCGGGCAAGTCGAAAATGGAGTGCGCTTCTCCGATGTTCGCCCCGGGTCGCCTGCCGCCAAAGCGGGCCTGAAAGCGGGCGACACACTCATCCAATTTCGTAACCAGCCCATCAAGAACCTCTATGACTTTACCGATGCTCTTCGTCGTAGCAAGGCAGGCGATGTGGTGGATATAACCGTGCTACGCGATGGGAAACCTCTGAAGGTTCAAGCGACGCTGGAACAGAGGAAATGATGGAGTGAGGCAAATAAGCTGGCTACACAACAAGAATGGAGAGGATATAAGGAAGATGAAGTGCGCGATTTTGTTTCGGGCCACTGTCAATTGGCGGAGTTTAAGTCACGCCTTGCTCCAACTGGGCTCAGTTGTGCTCCTCGGCATCGCCTTGGTTGCTCAGACTACTCCAGTCTCCAAAACTACTGCTCCGGAAGGTCAGGAATTGCCCGTTCATCAGATTCCGAACTTGGGCCGTGGCGCAGAGTTCTATTTTTCTCCGGATAGCACGCATATCATCGGCAACGCGCAGCGTGAGGGAGATACCGGATTCCGGGTCTATACCCTCAAAATTGATGGCACCGATATACGTCGAATCGAGGACAAGGGTGATGACGCGTGCTCGTTCTATTTCCCCGACGGCAAACGCATCATTTGGACTTCGACGAAGGACCATCTGGATTTGGAGAAGTCCAACTACTCGAATCCGACTGACTATCCGCAAGGCGCAGAGCTTTACACCTCGAACCTCGATGGCAGCGATGTAAAGCGGCTGACCAACAACACCGTTTACGACGCGGAGGTCTCGGTTGCACCCAATGGTCAATGGATTCTCTTCGGCAGCGAGCGTTCCGGGAAGATGGAGCTTTGGAAGATGAAGCCGGATGGCAGCAATCCGGTTCAGATCACGCATCTCGATGGATGGGAACCCGGCGGCGCATTCGTCTTTGCGGATAGCAAGACGATTATTTTTCGCGCGTGGCGCACCTCCGATGCCAAAGCCAGGAAACACCCCTTGCCCATGACGCTCTTTACCATCCAGGAAGATGGCACTGGACTGACTCCCCTGACGCACGACGATGGCACCAATTGGTCTCCGTTCCCGGCGCCCGATGGGCATCACTATGTCTTCGTCAAAGTTCTCCCGCCAAACAATTACGAAATCTTTCTCGGAGATCTCCACAGCGACAAGCAAGTACGGCTGACTTATAACGACGCCTTCGACGGCTATCCCTCGATCTCTCCGGACGGCCATTGGTTGTTGTTCACATCAACCCGTGACTCCGCTCCCGGAGCGCATAGTACGGGTATTTATCTGGAGGACATTTCGAGTTTGCATATCGGCCCTCAGTGAGCCGGGCAGCCAAGAAAAGTGGCCGCCTACGTTCCGCTTTGGTTGAGTGCTAGGGTGAACCTCTCACACCGAAGGTGCGCTTTGGGTCCCTTCTACGGATGATAGATGATTTTGAACGCAGGGTTCAGATTAGCGAGAGGTGTTCAAACCCGTTAAGCAGCGTGCGCCTTATAAAACTTTTTCTTCGCCCGGGCGCGGATTTCGTCCAATTCTGCGTGTAATCTCCGGATCTCGGCATCCAGTTCAATAAAGTTGAAACATGGGACGGTGATCAACTTGCTCGCCTTGATGCTGGCATAGTCTTCTGTGCCGGCAGATTTCATGTACAAGCAGGCAGAAGGCTGCATCGTTCGTGGATCACTTTCCACGTACACGAAATCAAGACTGGTGGTTTCCATTGCGAGGGATTATGGCACGGATCTACGGGTAAAATTTCCACAGCTCTTGCTGCTTTGGGAACCCCCATCAAGTTAGCAGCAGCGATGAGTGAGTCGGGAGAGCCCGAATGAGACGCTCTTAGTGGGGGAGCCTGGCTCGCAGCAAGCCGTACAGCCAAGTTCCGGCGAGGGCGCTGACAAGGGCAGCGGCCATGACCGTAACGCCATTCCCTACGAGAGCAAAGAGCGGTCCCGGGCAAGCACCCGTGAGCGCCCAGCCCAGGCCGAAGATTGTGCCGCCGACTATATAACGAACCCCATATCCCAGACTCTTGGGCGGAATCGTGATCGGACTGCCCGACAGAGTTCGTAGGCCAAGCCGCTTGATCAAAGCGACCGAGGCGGCGGCAACTAATATCGCGGACGCGATGATCTCGTACATGCGCGGGGATTGGAACCGGAACATCTCCTGAATTCGGAACCATGAAAGCACTTCAGACTTGGTCAGAGTGATCCCGAAGAAAATTCCCAATAGAAAGGTCGTGAGCAGGAGATTCTCATTGTGCGAAGTTGCCTGGTCTGTCGGCGATTGTTTGCTAGCCAGTTTCGTGTACATCACTCCTCACAAGAACAACGGCAGAAGAAAATGGGTTGCAATCAGACCGCCGACGAAGAATCCGACTACAGCGATCAGCGAGGATAGCTGAAGGTCCGCCAATCCTGAGATGGCATGGCCCGAAGTGCAACCTCCTGCGTACGCTGTGCCGAAGCCAACCAGAAATCCTCCGACAACTACCGAAATAAGTCCTTTAAGAGTAAGCAATGCAGTCCAGGAGAAGACTTCCCGAGGCGCCAGTCCTGAGAAATCGTGGATGCCCAACCTTGTCAGAGCGAGATGGGTCGATTCCGAAATTGCAATATCATGACTCCATCCCCAACGTGCAGTCAGGAAACCACCCACCAGAATGTCTGCCACAAAAAGGAGATTCCAGAGGCCGGTTCGCTTCCAGTCGTATCGAAAATAGTCCAGCTTGCTGGGAACCACGGCAGCGCACAAATGCCGCAGGTTACTGGATACCCCAAACAGTTTGTTATCGAGAATCAGCAGCGCGGGCACGAATAATCCAATCACTGGGCCAGCTACGTACCATGGCCACGGGTTGGAGATCAGACTTCCCATGACTGCCTCCTTTGAAAGTTCAAGAACGGCTAGTTTACTTCCCCCAACCAAAGCTGATGCCAACCGAATCCTGATACATCCGAAGGTTGGCCACGCCGCCACCGAATGCCACGGGAATCGAACCCTCTCCATTCAGGGTGTTCTCAAAGGCATGCAGATAGGCGAGGCTGATCTCTTTTCCACTTTGCAGTCCCAATGTCGCTCCCAATGTCAGATGGTTCTGAACCACTGCCGGAGCGAGAATGTTGAACAGATTCTGACTGGCGTCGAAGGGTAGCCCCGAGTGGTTGAATCCGGCGCGAAGCGTCCAAGCCTGATTGAGCTTGAAATCGAAACCCAGCTTCTCGGCCGTAATGTCATGCCATCCAAATCCGGGACCGTTGTTTGCACCCAAGGGAGCCTGGATGGGAAAGTCTGCATTTGCGATCGAATTTACCTGGCCGTAGAAAATCCGCTCGACATCGAACAGAACCGTTGCCTTGGGATGAACCTTGAATGCCACGCCGCCGGCGACATTTGCGGGAATGTCGAACCCGCCCCGCTCGGCAAACAGTCCCTTATATTTGTCGAACTTCTGCATGTAGGTTCGGGATTGAAACGTCGCACCCACGCTCAGGCTCTGGTTAATCGTCCCCAGCCAGCCGACGCGGACCCCGGCGCCGAAAGAGTTGCTGAAACCACGTTCCGTCACGTTCCCGGGTGCGCTGGAGAAATTTGAATTGGCGAAATTCTCCAGGCCCTGGGCAGCGAATTTCTGATACGCAATGTTCAACGAAACACCCAGCGTATTGTGCGTGTTTGCTTTGAAGGCGACCGTTGGAGACACGAACAGCTGTTGCAAATCGACACCCGCCCGGAAGTTTGTGGGGCCACTGATGAGCGGAACGGCGGTGGTGTAGGCAGTGTTCATACCGCCATTCCCATATATCGAGACTCCGAACGCGAGTTTTGGGTTGAGCAAGTGGTTGTACCCCAGTTCAGGGATAAAGAAGTTCTTCTTCCGGCTACCGTCGTAAATACCATCAACACCTGGCGCTCCGCTCCCCATGATGGAAGCGCCTCGAATCGGGCGAAACCAAGACATACCGATATCAAAGCGGTCTCCCACTCGAAACATACCTGCCGGGTTGGTGGCGGCTGCGATGCTGTCCTGGGAAAAAGCGATACCAGCGCCCCCTTGCCCCTGCTGCTTGACGCCGAAGCCCGTGGAAAAGTAGCCGTCGGTTGCAAATACGGGGATGGCAAGGATCAATGTCAAAGCCAACACCTGACTCGCACAATAGGTCCTCATACGGCACAATTCTCCTTCAATTATAAGTAAAAGAATAGACATACTATGGTATATGCGATAGAATCTAGCAACGTTCTTCATCAAGGAGATGAGGACAGGGGTAGGTTGCCGCCCAATTTTCATCGAGACAGCAAGGAGAATTCAATGAGCCAGATTCTGACGGAAGTGCTCGATTCCAACCGAAACTATGCCGCTAACTTCGGAGAGAAAGCCAAACTGGCTCTGCCGCCAGCTCGGCGCTTTGCCATTCTCACCTGCATGGATGCCCGCCTGGATCCCGCCCAATATGCGGGCTTGGCCGAGGGCGACGCGCATGTGATCCGCAACGCAGGGGGCCGCGCTAGCGACGACGCTATCCGCTCTCTCATCACAAGTTACAAGCTCCTCGGCACGCGGGAATTCTTCGTCATCCACCACACGCACTGCGGCATGGAGTTCTTTTCCAGCGAACTCATGCGCGATCTGCTCGCGTCCAGTCTGGAGACCGCCGAGCTGACAGCCAACGGTTTTCGCGATGTTGGTCGCGGTCCAGGCTCGAACGAGGGCGCCTACATTGAGTGGCTGACCACCCGCGATCAGGCCCAAGCCGTCATTGACGACGTGGAGCGCATTCGCAACCACCCGCTCGTGGCAAAGTCGATTTCGATTTACGGCTTTGTTTACGACGTCCGGTCCGGCAAACTGATCGAAGTGGAAGGCGCGCACGCGGTCGGCAAAGCGGCTTGAAAAGAACATAGAAACTTTGAAACGAGCTCCATTTCAGCGAGGAACACTCAGGAGGATGTTGCGTGCCGAAATTTGTAATTGAGCGTGAAATCCCCGGAGCGGGCAAGTTGAATTCCCAACAACTCCGGGTAATTTCGCAGGCTTCCTGCGGCATCGTCCAAACGCTCGGGCCGCAGATTCAGTGGGTGCATAGCTATGTTGCCGAAGACAAGATTTACTGCGTCTACATTGCGCCCAACGCCGAGATTATTCGCGAACATGCCCGTCGTGGACAATTCCCGGCGAACCGTATCACAGAGGTGAAATCAGTGATCGATCCCACAACCGCCGAAACCGTGTTGACGCGCTGATGCGAACCGCATGGCTCAATGCGCTGGCTCTGGTCGCGGTCATGATCGCGATCACCCTGGTCGTCATCAACAACATCTCGGGAGACGCCTCTTCGCAACTGCTCAACGTGTCGTATGACCCGACCCGCGAGCTGTTTCAGGATCTCAATCGGCATTTCGTCGCCCAATACTATAAGGACACAGGAAAGCGATTGACCATCCAGCAGTCACATGGCGGTTCGTCGCGCCAGGCGAGAGCCGTAATCGACGGTACTCCAGCCGACGTTGTTACGCTGGCATTGCCCTCGGACGTTGACTCGCTTCGCAAGCGTGGCCTGATTGCCGAGAACTGGTCCCAGCGATTGCCAAACAGTTCCCAGCCCTACACGTCGACCATTGTTTTTGTCGTTCGCAAGGGAAATCCCAGAGCCATCAAGGATTGGCCGGACCTGGTTCGTCCCGGCGTGTCGGTGATTACTCCCAATCCGAAGACTTCCGGGAATGGAAAGCTCAGCGTTCTGGCCGCCTGGGGCTCAGTTATTTCCCGCGGAGGGACCGAAGCGCAGGCGCTTGAGTATCTGAAGGAGCTTTACCAGCACGTGCCTGTTCTCGACCCTGGCGCTCGCGACGCCACCAATACCTTCACCCAGGAAAAACTCGGCGACGTGCATCTGACATGGGAGAATGAAGCTCTGCTCGAAGCCGCGGAATACCAGGGCGAGGTTGAAATCGTCTATCCCCCGGTAAGCATCCGTGCCGAGCCAAGCGTGGCATGGGTGGACGCCAATGTGGCCCGCCGAAAAACCACGGCTTATGCCAAAGCTTATCTGGAATTTCTCTATACGGACGAGGCACAGGAGACGATCGCGTGGCACGGCTATCGGCCGATCAATTCGGCAATACTCCAGAGACATGCAGCACAGTTACCCCCTATCAGTCTCTTCCCCGTTACGATCCTCGCGCAGAGCTGGGACGAGGCCCAGGAGAAATTCTTTGCCGATAATGGCATCTTCGACCTCATTCATCCGTCAAAAGGTGGGGCTCGTTGAAGCTCGACTATTCGTGGGATAAAGCTCGCCAGGATCTTCTCGCTGGCGTTACCGTCGCCGCGATCTCTCTGCCCCAGGCGATGGCCTATGCGCTCATTGCAGGAATTGATCCACGCTTCGGCCTGTATTCCGCCATCGTGGTGACGCTGGTAGCTTCGATTTTCGGCTCCTCGTCTCACCTCATCAACGGGCCCACGAATGCCATATCGCTGGTAGTCTTCAGCGCGCTCGCATTCTTCGATCCCGACGCGCGCTTCGATGCTTACCAGGCGACCTTTCTGCTTGCCATCATGATTGGCACGATTCAGATTCTGATCGCCGTCTTCAAACTCGGAGATCTCACTCGCTACATCTCAGAATCCGTTGTGATCGGCTTTATGGCTGGAGCAGGCGCATTGGTTGGGCTCAGTCAACTCGGCAACCTGACAGGCCTTCGTGATCGTGGTACTGGGCAGCAACACGTGCTCTACCGTATCTGGCTCACTATTACTGGCGGCCACGTGAATCCGCGCGCCCTCGGAATCGGTTTGGGCACAATAGTTGTGGTGGTAATCCTCAGAAAGCTGGCGCGAAGATATCACCTCCCACAAATTGATATGCTGCTGGCCCTCATCTTTGCCTCGATTGTAGCGGCATGGTTCGGCTGGTCCAGCCCGGCACCGGATGGCAAGACGCTGGTGTCAGTCGTCGGCAGTGTCCCGCGTAGCCTTCCGTTTCCTCATGTTCCCGAAATCAAGTTCTGGTGGGTTAAGGAGTTGTCGGGCAGCGCACTGGCCATAGCCTTTCTGGGATTGCTGGAGGCCCTTGCCATTGCGAAATCCATCGCCACCTACACCCGCCAGCAACTGGACTACAACCGGCAGTGCCTCGCGGAAGGCTTGGCAAATCTTACCGGCGGGTTTTTCCAATGCTTGCCCGGTTCCGGTTCGCTCACCCGTTCCGCTATCAATTTCCAGTCGGGAGCCGTGAGCCGCTTCTCCGGCGTGATCGCGGCGGGAAGCGTTGCCCTGACCGTCGTCGCGTTCGCGCCTTATGCTCGATATATTCCCAAAGCCGCGCTGGCTGGGCTATTGCTTGTTACTGCCTCGAGACTGATCGACTGGAAGCGCATGAGCTATGCCGTGCGCGCGTCCCGATACGATGCCGGCCTGGTCTTCGTTACTGCGTTCTCCGCCGTCTTCATCAGCGTCGAGTTCTCGATCCTCATTGGCGTGGCCCTTTCGTTCCTTTTATTCGTGCCGCGTGCGGCGCTGCTTCGCTGGTCCAAACTGGTCGTCAGTAACGAGCGTGTCGTGCGAGAGCGCCTGGACGACGATCCTCCCTGCTCCGCCATGTTGCTTTACGACCTGGAGGGAGAGTTATTCTTTGGCGCTGCACCGGAATTGGACCGCTGTTTTGAGGAACTCAAACAACGCACGAAAGCGGAGGACATCCGTTTCATTGTTTTGCGCCTCAAGCGAACCCGCAATCCCGACATGGTGTCGCTCGAACGGTTCGAACATTTTCTGCACGACATGGAGAAGCAGGGAACTACAGTGATGCTGTGCGGTATTCGCGAAGACTTCGCGAAGGCGATGAAAAATCTACGATTCGACGATTGGTTGCCTGCCGACCGAGTGTTCCCCGAAGAAGATGAGAAATTTTCGGCAACCCTCAAAGCCGTCCGTCACGTGCTTGAGCTGCTGAAGGAGAACCCTTGTCCCCACTGCCGGCAAAACGGCACCGCCGCCTCAGACAGGCAGGCGCAGTACTATCTGGTATAGAAAATCGTGGAGATCAAGGATCGGTGTTTTAAGCGCCGGCGCCAACCTGAAAGGCCGATGAACCAAATGGTGTGGTTTATCAATAACATAGCCAGGATAGCCACATCACATGGATCAGTGACCGGCGTCACTGCAATAGTCTACTAAGTCAGTCAAGATAGTGTAGTTGATACTCGCCCCCCCGAGCAACTCCCCTAAATAAATCCGTCACAGGAGTGCTTATGTCGAACTCTAATGTCCTGGTGCAGCCCATCGCACCTGCCACACGAAAAATTCATACCATCACCATTCTGGGAGGCCAGGGCAAGAACGGGTTGGCCGAACCTCTGCGTCAAGTAGACCTCAAGATGGGCGACATCGTCAGCGTCGTCGGCCCCACCGGCTGCGGCAAAACCACTCTCATCAATGATATCGAGTTGTATGCCAATGGCAGCACGCCCACCGCGCGGACAGTCCTGATTAACGGTGAGCCGCTACCTGAGGACTACCTTGCCGATCCATCCTCCAACCCGATCGCATTGATCTCGCAACACACTAATTTTCTTTCCGATCTACCCGTCCACGTTTTCCTTGAAACCCACGCCCGGATTCGGGGTGTGGCTTCGCCCGCTCGCGCTGTGGAAGAAACAGTGAGCTTTGCCAACCAACTTACGGGTGAACCGATCATCCTGGAAAATGCGATGACCGAACTTTCCGGAGGGCAGACCCGGTCTTTATTGATTGCCGACGCCATTGTCATCGGCAACTCGCCAATCATCCTTCTCGATGAAATCGAAAACGCCGGTATCCATCGCACGCGCGCTCTCGAACTGCTCAAGGGCTACGAGAAGATCTTCATTTTTGTAACCCACGATCCGCGCATCGCTCTGCTCTCGGATTTCCGCATCGTCATGCGGGACGGCGCCATGCAGAAATTAATTGTCACCAAAGATGAGGAAAAGGGAGTGGCGCAGGAAATCCGCAAACTGGATGACCTGCTCCTCGGCCTGCGCCAGCGGATTCGCGCCGGTGAGGAACTGGATCGTGGCCAACTCGACCAGCAACTGCGCGAGCTGGGATACATCGCCTGAAGAGAAAAGAGAGGAAAATTTATGAAACTTGTTATCTGTGCGGGACCGCCCACGTGCGGCAAGACCACAGTCTTGCGGCAAGTTACCAAACGCCTTTTGGCAAAACACCTGAATGTGAGTTTTCTGAAAATTGACGTCCAGTACGCCGATGAAGATGAAATCTTCCAGCGGGAGTTCTCCATCCCTACGCGCAAGGTTTATTCCGGAGAGCTTTGCCCCGACCACTGCACGGTCATGGTGCTGGGCGACGCGCTGCAATGGGCCGAGCAATCGGGAGCCGACCTATTGTTGGTCGAGACCGCCGGGCTGTGTCTGCGATGTTCTCCTTATGTCGATGGACTGCTCGGTCTTGTCGTGCTGGAAGCGACCAGCGGCATGAATCTTCCCCGCAAAATCGGGCCGATGCTTTCCCTTGCCGACGTCGCCGTGGTTACCAAGATCGACCTGGTCTCCCAGGCGGAACGCGAAGTTTTCCGCGCCCGCATTCAGGAAGCGGCGCCCAGCACCGCGATTGTCGAATCGAATGCGCTTTACGGTATCGGGATTGAGCCGTTAGTGCGCCGCATCGAGCGTGCCGCCGAAGTCGAACCACCTCTGTTCCTGCGCGGTAACCCGCCCATTGGGACGTGCACGATCTGTGTCGGCAAGAAGGAGATCGGGTGGCAGTCGCATTTCGGCGTGGTCCGAGCCCTCGAGAACCAGAACTTCTACCGTGGAGAGTGATCTATGCCACACCGTATTTACTTCGATCACTCTGCCACCACGCCACTCGATCCACGGGTTGCGGCGGCGATGGCTTTGCCGAACGCTGAATGTTTTGGCAATCCATCAAGCCTCCACTCCGAAGGTCGCCAGGCGCGCGAGTTGGTTGATCGGGCGCGAGGCCAGGTGGCGGCGCTGCTCAATTCCTCGCCGTCGGAGATCGTCTTCACTGCGAGCGGGACCGAGGCCGATAATCTCGCCCTGCTCGGAGTGTTCCGCCGCGGCTCCGAAAGTGCGCCGGGTCACTTGGTGACCACCGCGATCGAACATCCCGCGATCCTGGAAACTTGCCGGTTTCTTGAACAAAACGGCGTTCAAGTTACCTACCTCCCTGTCGATGAACACGGCTTGGTCGGTCCCGATGACCTCGCCAAGTCTCTTCGTTCTGACACACGTCTGGTTTCCATTATGGCCGCCAACAACGTGGTCGGAACTCTGCAACCGATTGCCGAACTCGCCCGCATCACCAAAGAACACGGGGCCTTGTTCCATACCGACGGGGTGCAATCTGTCGGCAAGGTTCCGCTCGACGTGAACCTCGTTCCGGTCGACATGGTATCCATGTCGGCCCACAAGCTCCACGGGCCGAAAGGCATCGGCGCGCTCTATGTACGCCGCCACGTCCAGTTGCACCCGGTGATCTTCGGTGGAGGCCAGGAACACGGCCTCCGCTCCGCCACCGAAAATGTCGCTGCCATCGCAGGGTTCGGCGAGGCCGCTCAGGTGGCTGGGGCGGAAATGTCCGACGAGGCGGCGCGGCTCGTGCAGTTGCGCGAGCGTATTTTGGACGGATTGCGCGAAGCTCTTCCACAGACATACCTGCTTGGCCATCCTTATAAACGGCTTCCCGGACACCTTTGCCTGGGTTTTGCTGGGCAGGAAGGGGAATCGATCCGGCTACTGCTCAGCATGGACGAGGCGGGCGTTGCCATTTCCTCGGGGAGCGCCTGCAGCGCCCACAAAGCATCGGAGCCTTCTTATGTTCTGCTCGCGATGGGCTTCGACCCGATCCGCGCGCGGGGAACGCTGCGCGTATCGCTCGGGCGATTTAACACGAGAGCGGAAGTTGATCAGTTCCTGGAAATTCTACCGCAGGCTGTGAATTCACTCAGACCCGTCGCCAGTTATGCCGGCTTTACCCATTGATCAAAGATAAAAGGCAAAGGAGAGTTGCTATGTCAGAAACTACACAAGTGAAACTGCCCGGCTTGGACTGCGGCCTCTGCGGGTTCAAGCAATGCGAGGAACTGGAGCGTGAGCTGGTTCTGCGCCCGGAACTGTTGAAACGATGTATCCAGGTCTCGGACAACCGTGTTACGTCATCCGCCGCAGGGGGTAAAGCTTTTGCGGCACCCCCGTCCGCAAGTCCGAGTGCGACAACCCGTCCGCGTCCCACCAAACTCCCACCATTTGTTGACACTTTGGGCCGTGACTTTGATTTCTATCTCGAACATTTTCCCGAGGATCCCGGACCGCGCGAAATTATCATTCCGCACAACCCCATGATCACCCGCGAGCTGCCCGTGAAGAAGGGGGACGTTCTTATTGGCCGGCCGCTTGGCATGTCCTGCGGCTGCCCCATCACGCATTGCGGCATTGCCATGGAAGTGGATCAGCGGACCGGCGTCATAGTCTGGTGTGTTACCGGTCCGCTGGCGCCCCGCGCACATGGTTTCAAAGATCTGGGCTACTACATCGCTGAGGGTTATGAGGGGCTGATCACGGAAGCGAAGAGCGAGATCAAAATCGGCTGCCGGTACTACTTCCAGCCTCGAATGTGCATGCTGCAGTGGAGGCACTCTGGGTTGGTGAACTTCATGAACCGCACGCCGACTGGGATCCAGGTGCGGGTCGAAGGGCTTTGGATCGGCTAAGACGAAGGTTCTCATTGGCGGTGCGCTGATTGTCCTCGTAGTTGGCGATCGGTTACAGCAATCGTGTGTGTCTGCGCCGCGAGCTCCATTGCTCCTTCGGGATGGGCTGGCATGGTCCTGGCACTACCTTGGAGCGTCTACCATGGCCGCGTCTTTGGCCGTTGACCCGCGGCCACCCTCCGGGGTAAAGTTTCAGGATAGGGTCCTTGCTCTTTCCCCCCAGCCCTCACAAAAGTGCGCCGCCTCCATTCCAAACTCGCGTTCCTCACGCTTGCTTTTGCGTTGCTTGCGCTCGCCAGCCCTGCCTGGGCGGCGCCGCCGCAGTTTACGGCGCAGAAGCGCATCGGGCTGACTAGCGGCGACCAGTGGGAACCATCGGTGGCGGCGGACGGTTTGGGACGGCTTTACGTTCTCTACCCGCATTACGGACGGGTGCCCAACTGCGAGGATTGCAGCGTCCCGACCATGCTGCTGATGGTCAGCAACGATAACGGTAAGAGCTGGCAGGCTCCGCATGTGATGTTCGAATACGGCTCGGGACAGTTCGACGCGCAGATCGCCGTCGATCCCGCCGACCGCCATACGGTGTATGCCGCCTGGCTGCAGAACAAGAAGCGCGATGTGATGCTCGCGCGATCGGGCGACTCCGGGGCAACCTGGTCATTTACGATTGCGGCCCGCAGCAACTTCGAACTGGATAAGCCCGCGCTTGCCGTCCGTGGCCAGAATGTTTATGTAGCATTCAATCACGAAGAAGAAGTCTGGGCCGCTTCCTCGCAAAATGCCGGCCGTACTTTTACCTGGGCCCGCGTGAACGGCGATAGCCGGCCGGGCTGGTCGCTTCTCGGTTCGGCTACGGTCGATCCCTCAGGCAATGCTTACCTGGCGTGGGCTTCCTATTCGAAGGCTGGAGGCGCCCGCGGAGCAGTCGATCTCAATGTTTCGAAGTCATCCGATGCGGGTAAGACGTGGGCTTCGAGAACGCTCGACGTTTCGTCCGCCGCGCCCGATTGCAAGGGTGAAGATTGCGCGGAGGCCTACCTCGGGGCGCAGATCGCGCTGACATCCGATAGCGATGGCACTCTCTATGCGCTCTGGAGCGCGGGCCGTTCGCCGATGGGACCGGAACGCATTTATTTTTCTTCCTCCACCAACGGGGGCGAAAACTGGCTGCCGCGCGTCAGCGTATCCACGGCCGCAGCGGGCGTGGAGCATGCTTTCCCGGCGATTGCGGCCGGCAACAACGGCGACGTGCGAATTGCCTGGATGGACTCGCGCAACGCGCCGTACTGGAACACCTACTATCGCAGTTCCTCGAACGGCGGAGCGACGTGGAGCGACGAGACCCGCGTCTCCGGCTTTGTGCCGGGGTATAAGTACATCACGAATGATGGATTCCGTTTCCCCTTCGGAGACTATTTCGGAATGGCCATCGACAATCACGGCGACACCCACATTGTGTGGGGCGAAGGGCTCAACTACCAGTCTCCGGGTAGCGTGTGGCACGCCAGCGGACGATAGAAGTTCAGCCCGCAGCCCAAGTTCCAAGGATTCTGATCCCAAAAAGCGAATGCGCTTTGGCTTAGAATGGCCCGACGGCGCGGCGACGAATTCAGCTGCGCGATATCTCTAGTTATTCGCCTGATATTGTTCCTCGCTGACGTGTTCCATCCAGTCGACGACCTTGCCGTCTTTCTTTTCCTGGATGGCGATATGCGTCATGCCTGTAGTCGGCGAGGCTCCATGCCAGTGCTTTTCGCCCGGCGGGAACCAGACCACGTCACCGGGACGAATTTCCTCGATCGGGCCTCCCCAGCGCTGCGCGCGGCCACAGCCGGCGGTGACGATCAGAGTCTGTCCTAGCGGATGGGTGTGCCATGCCGTACGCGCGCCCGCTTCGAAGGTTACGCTTGCGCCTTGCACAAAGGCCGGATCGGGCGCCTGGAAAAGCGGGTCAATTCGTACCGTGCCTGTAAACCAGTCTGACGGTCCCTTGGCGGAAGGCTGCGTACCCACTCTTTTTATTTCCATTTTTCTATCCCTTCTCACGGCTCGCTGCACGTTTTGGTTCCTGCGCGGACGGTGCCGGTTTCAACCTGTGAACAAATACATGATAGGAAACGTTGTCCCAGGCGTTGTGAATGCCGATGAAGAGCAACAATAGCGCCGCGCCTCCCACGCCAAACAGCGCATCATGCACCCGTGACCGGGCCGCCAGGGACGCAAGTGCGAGCAAGGCGTAAGCGATCATGGGCAGCGCAGCGTGAAACAACCAGTCCTCCCACATCGGGGCGTATACCGACTGTTTTTGAACGCGGCGGACGATGATCGCCTGGTACGCAATTCCGCCAAACCCCAGAAGGGCGCATAGATCTGCTGGAATGTTGATATTTTGCCAAGGGACGTGCAGTAGAGCCGACAAAAATAGAACGGAGCCGAAATGAACAATGGTAGGGCTCGTGAATGCTGCGCCCGCTTCGGCCGAGCCGTCGACCGGCCTTTCGGCGATGAGGGTGAGGACAACGAACTGCAATCCGATAAGGGCGCCCGCAGCCGAGCCCACGATCACATAGAAGGCGTCCCATTTTGCGAGCTCTGACATAGTTGTCTGCACTCTCCTCGATGCTCTCGCTGGCGGGCCAATACGCTATCGATTAATCAGCTTCTGGAGTTTTTCCGGATACCTTTCGCCTTGTACTGGGATCTTTGCGACGGACTGGTCGATCTGGCGGAGATCGTCGCTCGTAAGTTCGATGGCCGTTGCCCCAATATTCTCCTCCAGACGGTGCAGTTTCGTCGTGCCCGGGATCGGCACGATCCACGGCTTTTGCGCGAGCAGCCATGCGAGCGCGATCTGCGCGGGTGTTGCCTTCTTTTGCGCGGCGACCTGGCCCAGCAAATCAACCACCCCCTGATTCGCTTTGCGCGCGTCTGGCGTGAAACGTGGAACGACGTTGCGGAAATCGCTGCTCCCGAACTTCGTATTCTCGTCGATCTTGCCTGTGAGGAAGCCCTTGCCCAGCGGACTGAAGGGAACGAATCCAATTCCCAGTTCTTCGAGCACCGGCAAGATCTCTTCTTCGGGCTCTCTCCACCACAGTGAGTATTCACTCTGCAGAGCCGCGACGGGCTGCACTGCATGGGCGCGCCGGATCGTCTGCACTCCAGCTTCAGAGAGGCCGAAGTGCTTCACCTTGCCTTGCTGGATCAGGTCCTTCACGGCTCCAGCCACGTCTTCAATCGGAACGTTTGGATCCACGCGGTGCTGGTAGAACAGATCGATGACATCAGTCTGGAGACGTTTGAGCGACGCTTCGGCGACCTGCTTGATGTGCTCTGGCCGGCTGTCTACTCCATCCAGAGCGCCCGTGTTGGGATCGAATTTGAATCCGAATTTGGTCGCGATGATCACCTTCTCACGGTACGGCGCGAGAGCCTCGCCCACCAGTTCCTCGTTCTTGAACGGGCCATAGGCCTCGGCGGTGTCGAAGAATGTGATGCCGCGCTCGACGGCCGCCCGAATCAGGGAAATTCCTTCCTGCTTTTCTACGGGGGGCCGTACCCGTGGCTCAGACCCATGCAGCCCAGTCCGAGTGCGGATACTTCCAGATTACTGTTTCCTAGTTTGCGCTTTTGCATTGCATCTCCTGTATTGCGAAATCACGACTGGTGCGAACTCATGATTGAGCTAGGGGGTTTCGCCGAGCTAAACAATCGGCTCCGAGTCTTTATGCCTTGGCCTATTCGAGGAATACCGTGCCACTTTGGCTGGGGGTCGAGCGAATTCATTTTCTTAGTAGATGCGGCTCGCGCCCAAAGAGAGCAAAGCGGGAGCAGATTCTTTTGGGGAATCATGAAAAGGTCAGTCTGTAACCATTCCGCCCGTAAGGTCGCTGAGCCGGTTGATCCGATGCTCACGGCAGTAGGTGGTCAGATCTTCGACCAGCGTTTCGGTGGCTACCGGATCAAAATAACTTGCCGTCCCGACCTGCACGGCGGTTGCTCCGGCCAGCATGAATTCCACCACATCCGCAGGAGTGGCGATTCCTCCCATGCCAATCACCGGAATCTTCACAGCATGCGAGGCGTCGAAAACCATGCGCAGCGCAATGGGCTTTATGGCGGGGCCCGAGAGGCCAGCCGTCACATTGGCGATGCGCGGGCGGCGTGTTTCCGCATCGATCGCCATGGCAAGAAATGTATTGACCAGCGAGATCGCGTCGGCTCCTGCTTCCTCGGCCACGTGCGCCATAAGGGCAATCGAGGTGACGTTCGGCGAGAGCTTCACGATCAGCGGGCGTCTGGCGGCGCGTTTCGCGGTGCGGACTACTTCATCCAGCAACTGCGGATCGCTGCCGAACTGGAGCCCGCCATGCGCCGTGTTCGGGCAGGAGACGTTCAGTTCATAAGCCGCAATGCCTTCGCCCTCGTTGAGAATTCCGATCGTGCGCTCGTAATCGGCGCGGGTGTATCCGAAGACATTGGCGAACACGACCACGTTCTTCTTTGCCCGAAGCGCGGGAAGTTTTTCGTCGAGGAAAGCGCGCGCGCCGATATTCTGCAGCCCGATGGCATTCAGCATTCCGGCCGCGGTCTCAAACAGGCGCGGCGGAGGATTGCCGGTCATCGGCTCGACCGAAAGGCCTTTGACGACTAATCCGCCGAGCCGGTCGAGGTGAACGATGTCCTCAAACTCAACGCCGTACCCGAATGTGCCGGAAGCGGCGATGATCGGGTTCTTCAGGTCGATGCCGGCAACGTTGACCCGCAAATCCGGCCCGCCGGGTGGATTGCCGGAGGAAGTGCGCGGCGAATCAGGGCTCATTGCGAGCCTCCGGTGGCGGGCGGCGCGACGAGCCTGTGCGCGGGCGCCAGCGCTTCGGTCAGCACTCTGCCCGTGGCTTGCGCCGGAGCGTTAATGCCGAGCAGCGAGGACAGCGTCACCGCGAGATCGATCGGCTCCGCATGAGTGCGGTAGATTCCCGGCTGGAATGCGAGACCATAAAAAGCGAGCGGCACATGAGTATCGTACGAAAACGGCGTGGCATGATCGGTGCCTTTGAGGATTCCAACCTGAAACGGGTTGGGGATGCCCATCACATACCATCCCCCCTCGGGCGAATAGCTGTGGGCGTAGCGGCGTCCCATTTCGGTGGGCGGATTTTCCCCGTGCGCCAGTTGCCACTTGGTGAAGTATCCGGACCACGCGGCCGTGCAGGCGTAGGGGTCCTTCGACTGCGCGGAACCATTCACTTCGTTCACGGTTCCGTTCCGCTCAGGATGACACGTTGAGGGAACTGCTTGCTTCATGCTCTCGCCGGTGTCGAACTCGGCGTCCGCTTCTTTGCGTCCGGCAGCGGCAAACGCATCTTCGTTCAGCCACGCCAGCGGGTAATCCAACTCGAGGTAGTCGGCCTTCTTTCCGTATTTTTTCGAGAGCAGGGAATTGATCTGTTCCCGCAGCGCTTTGGCATCGAGATTGGCTGCGGGCAGGCGAAGAGTTTTTGCGAAGTCGGGCAGAGGGGCGATGCCGTGATCGGCGGAGAGCGCCATCCAGACGTTCGCCATTCCGATCTGATGCCCCAGAAATCCTATGAACTCCGCCAGTTGGTGGTCGAGTCCGAGCGCCATGCTTCGCATTTGCGGAGAGTCGGGGCCGACCTGGTGACCGAGAATGTCGTTGGCCGAAAGGCTGATAGTGAGCAGATCGGTGACCTGGCCTTCGCCGAGTTTCTCGTACAGCACGAGCTCCTTCGCAAATTCAAACTGGTACTCGTTGGCGAATGGAGTCGAGCCCACGACCTCGTAGAATCCAGCCGGCTTGCCGTCTCTGCCGTTGCGGGGAGCGGTTGAGCCGAGCACCTTGCCGTCGGGATCTTTCCACTCGCGATTCCAGAACTTTTCCGCGCGATGGCTCGAGTTGAAATTCCGCACCCACTCCGGAAGGTCGGGGCGGTAGTAGGTCGATGTGATCCAGGCGCCGCTCCTGGGATCGATCCAGTAGGCGCCGTCGGCGCTGAACCCGCCCGGCAAGACGGCCGCGCGGTCTTTGAGCGAAACGGCGAAGACGCGCGCTTTTCCGCCGGTCGCAAGCTTCAACTCATCTCCCAGCGTGTCACTCATCAGATTATGCGGCGACGCGCCAGGGGAATCACTTTCGATGCCAACGAGTTTGGTTTCGTCGTCCTCGACGGAAGTGACGCGCTTTTTTTTCTGCGGATCCCACCATTCGTTGGCGACGATGCCGTGGCCGCTGGTGTAGGTGCCGGTGAAGAGCGTGGCGTGTCCGGGAGCGGTGCGGGTGTTCGCGTAATCGTAATTGCAATCCGTGAAGTCGGCTCCGCGCTCCAGGAAAACGCGAAACCCGCCGTCTCCGAATTGATCGCGGTAGCGCTCCAGATAATCGGCGCGGAACTGGTCGATCACGATGATGACAACCAGCTTGGGACGCGCGCTGTAGGCCGATGCTGAGGCGTGCCGAATGCACGGCAGCAACACGAGTGCGACAAAAAGAAACCGGAAAAGCTTCATCGCAAGCTAGTTTACAGGAGGAAGGTTATGGACTGGTCATTTCCGGGCACCGTTCGGGGAAAGCGTCCCAAGTCATTCTTACGGCGTGCATCCCACCCTGCCTTTCAGCTAAAGTTAATGCAGAATGCTTGATCTAAACTTCGTTCGCGACAACCTCGCACAGGTCGAGGAAAAGCTGCGCCAGCGCGGGATGAATCCGGCAGAAGCGCTGAAGGATTTCCAGACGATCGACGCCGAACGCCGCCACGCAATTACCCAGATGGAGACGCTGAAAGCCAGGCGGAACCAGGCGACCGAAGAGATCGCCAAGGCCAAGAAAAGCGGGCAGGATGCCTCCGCCCAAATTCAGGCGACCAAGGATATGCGCGAGCAGATTCAGGAGTTCGAAAAAAAGTCGGCCGATGCCGATGCGCGCCTCCGCGAAATCCTGACAGCGCTGCCCAATCTTCCCCATGACGGAGTGCCGATAGGGAAGAGCGAGGCGGACAATGTTGAAGCGCGGCGTTGGGGTTCGGTCCCAACTTTCGATTTCAAGCCCAAGCCGCATTGGGAACTGGGCGAGCATCTTGGCGTGCTCGATCTCGAACGCGCGGCCAAGCTCACCGGAGCCCGCTTTGCCGTCTATTGGGCGTTGGGAGCGCGACTCGAGCGCGCTCTTGCAAATTTCATGCTCGACCTGCACACGCGCGAGCATGGCTACACCGAAGTTCTTCCGCCTTACATGGTGAATTCCGATTCCATGTATGGCACGGGCCAGCTGCCGAAATTTGCGCAGGATTTGTTCCGCGTCCCGCACGGCGAAAAGGATCTCTGGCTGATCCCGACCGCCGAAGTTCCGGTCACGAACCTCTATCGCGATGAAACTCTCGATGCCGCGAAGCTTCCGATCTGCCTGACCGCGTACACGCCATGTTTCCGCAGCGAAGCCGGTTCCTACGGAAAAGATGTGCGCGGCATCATCCGCCAGCATCAGTTCCAGAAAGTTGAACTGGTGAAGTTCGCGCGTCCCGAAACTTCATACGAAGAACTGGAGAAGCTGACCCACAACGCTGAAACTGTGCTGCAGAAACTCGGATTGCACTACCGTGTGGTCACGCTCTGCACGGCGGATATGGGATTTTCGGCGGCCAAAACTTACGACATTGAAGTGTGGCTGCCGGGCCAGAATCTTTTTCGCGAAATTTCTTCCTGCTCGAACTTTGAAGCTTTCCAGGCGCGGCGGGCTAATATCCGCTACCGTCCGGAAGGCAAGAGCAAGACGGAACTGGTGCACACCCTGAACGGAAGCGGGCTGGCGGTCGGCCGCACCTGGGTTGCGGTCGTTGAAAATTACCAGCAGGCGGACGGCAGCGTCGTGATTCCGGAAGCGCTCCAGCCCTACATGGGAACCGATCGTATTACGCCGAGAAATCTATGAGCACGCAGTCGCAAACCCGCCCGCTTTTCCGCCTGCTTCATCATGCCTGGGCCCGGGTTCCATCCCGCGCAGATCGAGGATTTGCTATCCCATGAATTCCCAAATACACTTGCAGCGGTCTGAAGCAGTTCTGGCGGCGCCCCAAACGGCCGTCTCTCCCATGGGCGCGATCTGGCGCACAATTCGCGGATACATTTTCTGGTCGTATGAGCGCGGCAGCCTTCACTATGACATCATGGTCACGCTCATCCTGCTGTTTGTGTTTGTCTCGCCCTACTTCATCAAGTTTAAGGACAACCCGGTGGAGCGCAATCCCCACGCGGCCGGAGTGCTGGTGATTCCCGATCAGCACGGCGGGTTCATCTACCAGATTCCGGCGTCGGCGGTGAATTCCACCTCGGGCGCGGACATCCGGAAACAGCTCGAGGGAATCATAGAACCAATCGCCGGTGCGGTCAGCATCATACGATACGAGGCGGTCAAGGACGCTGCCGGCCACGCTCAGAGCTACAAGGTTTGGGCCAACAAAGACTGACGCACGGTGCGCTTAAGATTCCGATTGAGAATTGAATGATGAGCTTCGCAATGAGAATCCTGGTTGCACTGCTGCTGGCAACCTCTCTCGGATCGCAGACAGATAGCGCGGGATTGGAGCGGGTACTCAATCAGATGGACGTTGCCGCGAAGACGCTTCGCACCACCGAAGCGAGCGTCGCGTGGGATGAGTACCAGAAAGTGATCAACGAGACCGACACCGAAAAAGGCAAACTATATTCCCGGCGCGAAGGCGGCGAAACCCAGGTCGCCGTGGACTTTGTTGAACCCGACAAGAAATACGTGATCTACAGCGGCGGCAAGGTGCAGGTGTACCAGCCCAAGATCGACCAGGTGGACCAGTACAACGCGGGGAACAATCGAGAGGATATTCAGAGCTTTCTGGCCCTGGGTTTCGGCGGCGGTGGACACGAACTGCTGAAATCCTATGACGTGAAGTATCTGGGGCAGGAGAGCGTGAATGGCATACAGGCGGAGAAGCTGGAGTTAATTCCAAAATCGCAGAAATTGCGGAACAACATCGCGCGTATTTTGCTCTGGATCGATCCCGGGCGAGGGATTTCGATCCAGCAGCAGTTATTTGAGCCGGGCGGCGACTATCGCCTGGCCAGGTATTCCGACATACGCATTAACCAGAACCTTCCGGCCAATGTGTTCAAGCTGAAGACCACCAGCAAGACAAAATTTATGCCGCCCCAGGGGTAGGGGCGGCCCGGTGCGTGGTGGTGAGGTTCTGCTCGGGGGCCGGAGGGCAGCGCCGATAGCCCGCGAAACCAGAACCAACAGAATCAAGCTGAAAAACCCCGGCGACGGCGATATACTGCACAAAGCTCTGGAAAGTTGAGTGAGAATGGCAAAAGTCTTTACAATTTCGGTTCCGCCGGATTTGTCGCGCAAGAAGCGCGAGCGCACCGCCGATCCCCGCTATGTCGACGGCCAGAAGATGCTGGTCGAAGCGATGAAATACCTGGCCCAGGCCGATCCGGTCAACAATCGCGGAGCTATCGAACTTCTTTCCGAGCACGTCCGCACCCGTTTTCGCATGACCGACTCGCCGCTGAGTTAGGTGCCTTTCGTCCGGCTTCACTCAGGATGACGCCGAAACTTTACTTTTCCATCTACCCGCCAGCAGTAAAGCCGCCAGCACAATGATCACGGGATAACACTCCAGTGTGTATCGCGGCTCTGGATTTTCGAGCGTTCCCAGAAACGCCGAGCGCAGAACCAGGAAACCAGCAAGTAGTCCGGCGTAACGGATACCAGGGCGCTTCCGAAGAAGCGCCAGCAGCGCGGCCCCGACGTAGAGCAGATTGAGGGCTCCGAACGCGACAGCCAGCGCGGACCAGCGCGCATCGTCATTGAACTCCCACCATCGTATGTCGGCAGGCAGAAGCTCAGTTCGAGGACGCAGCCACATGTCGGCAATGCGCAGCGCGGGCAATAAAGCGTAGTAGCGGATGGGATGAGCGTGAATGTTCTGCTCCGCCAGGCCGGCAAAGCTTGCATCCAGTTGCGGCGTCAACTGCTGGGTCTGGTTATAGTTTGCGATCACTGCCAAGGTCTGGTCCCTCGTCGTGTCGAGCGCCCTTTCCGGCAGTTTTTCGGCGTCAATCCTGTCTCCGGGAACGTTCCAGTAGATCTCTTCGACCGACGCATAGTCGGCGATCCAGGTTCGAGCCCAGCGGTTGAAGCCCCGAGGTACCACTTCATCGGAATCGGTCGCGTAACGGGGCGCGAGCGGCTGAAAGTGATGGAGTGTCCGAAAATTCCGAATCGTCCAGGGAGCCAGCGGCACCAACGCAAAAATAAAAACGGCGGTTGCGGCAACTACCGTCGAGCTCACAGCTTTTCCGGCCCTCCAATCGTGGGCCATCAGCATCGCCAGATAAAGCGCAACCGCAGCCAGCAGAATGCCGCCATCCGGACGCACCAGGATGCAGGCCGCGATGCCCGCACCGGTTGCGGCCCACCAACGCCGCGACTTCGACGGCGCATCCTGCGAATCATTCCTGCACGCTAGGGCCGCTGCGGCACAATCCAGAGCCAGCGCGGTGAAGAATATCTCCACGGTCTCGGTGAGAACTGCAGCCGCGTAGTTTGCCGTAAATGGGCAAACCGCAGCTAGTAGAAATGCGGTGCCGGCAGCGCGACGCCCCGCGACGCGGCGTGCCAGATCGGCGATGATCAGGCACGTGCCCACATCCAGAAGTATCTGCGCGATCAAAACTGGGCGGATGTGACTCGATCCGAAGATCGCGAAAAACACCGCCAGAAACGCAGGATACCCCGGCAACCGAGTATCGGTCGGCACGATCTGCCCGAGTTCCGTCTGCCCGTAGATGCCGTGACGCAACCAGTTGTCAGCCAGGTCAAGGTAGACGCGCGAATCGTCGGTGACTGCGGGAAAATAGAGGAAGAAAGCAAGGCGCAAAGCCAGGGCCGCCAAAGTCGTACAGAGAAAGAATCTGCGGTGTTCGCGCAGCAGGCTGAGCACGTTGAAAATATAACGCGAATCGCGCCTTTCAGCGGGCCATCCCGGTGGTGGCCGAGGTTCTCGCAGTGGCGTTCCGGAGCTAAGCTGGGCGGGTGGGTGGCTGGGCCGCGCAAACGGGGCGGCAATTGACCCGTTACCCCTTGACCCTTAGGATGAATACACCGACGAGATGGCCAAACAGATCTTTCACGACCCGCTGCAGGCGCGCTGGAAGCGTGTTCGCCGCGTTTTTGACATAGCCGCACTGGCCCTGTCATTGCTCCTGATTTTCTTTCTCTATAGCGCGCTGCGTAGTGAGCCTCTGCCTGATCTTTCCTGGGGAGCGGAAAAGCGCCCATATCATGCGCTGAAAGAGGACGAGAAATTAAGGGCGCGCGAGAAGCGCCGGCTCGCCACCATAGCTCGCGTCGGCCACCGTCACAAGTCCAAGAAGACGCCTTCCCAGATCACGTTGAATTCCGAGGAAGGTGTGCGGAGCGCCTTCTACGTTTCATGGGATCCCGCCAGCTTTTCATCCTTGCGCGAGTATGCCCGCCAGATTGATTTGCTGTTTCCAACCTGGCTCCAGGTACTGAGCGCAGACGGCCACCTGCAAGCCGTCGATCCTGAAACCAACGACATGTTCGACGTGGTTCACGGACAAAGCGTTCATCCGGTCGATAACCAGGTGATGCCTTTCCTCAAGACGGAAGACACCAACATGGACGTTTTTCCCGTCGTCCAGAATTTCGATGGCACCGACTTCGTTCCCGCTGTTGCCGATTTTCTGAGCGATCCGGAAGCGCGTGCCCGCTTTCGCAGTGAGGTCGCTCTATTTCTCGCTACCGATCACTACCGCGGCTTGATGGTCGATTTTGAATCCTTCCCTAAGCGGGGACAGCCAGGATACGTCGCGCTGCTCAACGAACTCTCCTCGGACCTGCACGCCAAGGGGATGAAGCTCTATGTGAGCGTGCAGGTGCGCAATTCCGACTACGACTATCCGGCAATTTCCAAAGCGGTGGATGGCGTCGTCATCATGAATTACGACGAGCACTTTCCGGGTGGAAAGCCGGGTCCGGTCGCTTCGCAGGATTGGTTCACAGCCAATTTGAACGCGGCGCTCAAGGAGATTCCCAAGGAGAAGCTGATCTGTGCCATCGGCAACTACGGATATGACTGGGTCGAACGCACGAAGCAAGGCAAACTTGCGCCCGGCACCGGCGATAAGAGCGTCTCCGTGCAGGAAGCCTGGATCGGTTCGCGCGATTCGGAAGAAGATATCGATTACGACGGCGATGCGCTGAATCCGCATTTCACTTATCTTGACGACGACAATCGCCACCACGACATCTGGTTTCTCGATGCCGTGACCGCGCTGAACCAGATGCGCGCCGCTCAGTCCGTCGGCATTCAGACCTTTGCCCTGTGGAGGCTGGGCTCCGAAGACCGCGCCCTGTGGCGCGTGTGGGACGTGCCCGGCGAAGCGGGCGCACCCGACCGCCTGAAGGATGTACCTCCCGGGCAGGATGTCGATATGGAGGGCAACGGCGAAATTCTGCACATCGAGGCCAAGCCCGCTGATGGAGAGCGCGAAATCAGCATCGACAAAGATACTGGCCTGATCGACGACGAGACCTTCAAGACCCTCCCCGAGCCTTACCGCGTAGCGCGCTACGGCGCCAGCAAAAATCAACTGGCCATGACTTTCGACGACGGTCCCGATCCCGAATGGACGCCGAAGATTCTCGACATCCTCAAGCGCGAGAAGGTGCCGGGGACGTTTTTCCTGATCGGAATCCAGGCCGAAAAATTTGGCGGCCTGGCCAAACGCATCTACCAGGAAGGCCACGAGATCGGCAACCACACCTTCACTCATCCCGATATCAGTTCGATCGGATCCCGTTACATGAAGGTGGAACTCAATCTCACCGAGCAGTTATTCGCCAGCCAACTGGGTATTCGCACCATCCTGTTTCGTCCACCTTACTCGGTCGATGCCGAGCCCGACACCGAAGACCAGGTGCGGCCGCTCGAACTCACGCAGAGCATGGGTTACATCACCATCGGCAACAAGATCGATACCAAAGACTGGAACGACGATCCGCCTCTGACTCCGCAAGAGATCGCTGACGAGGTGTTGAACCACCTGCCGCCGTGCAAAGCCAACGACACGCGATGCGGCAACATCATCCTGCTGCATGATGGTGGCGGGAACCGGCAGCGCACTGTGCTGGCCTTGCCGTTGATCATCGAGGGCGCCCGCGCCCGCGGATTTCAGTTTGTGCCGGTCTACCAGTTGATGGGCAAGACTAAGGCCGATGTCATGCCGCCGCTGCCCACCAATCAACGCTGGGCTGCCCGCCTGAATGGAATCAGCTTCTGGCTCTTCAGCGCGACCATCTTGATGATCACCGTCGTCTTCTTTCTGGGGGATATCCTGATGACGGGGCGCCTGGTCTCGATCGGCATTCTTGCCATTTATGACCGCTTGCGTTCTCACGTCTACGGCACGCCCGAGCAGATCGCCGCTTACAAGCCGAAAGTCGCAGTGCTGATTCCTTCCTACAACGAGGAGAAGGTCATCGAGCGCACAGTCCAGGGGGCGCTCGACTCGGACTACCCCAATCTGCGCGTGATCGTGATTGACGACGGCTCCAAGGATCGGACGCTGGAGGTCACCCGCCGGGCTTTTGCCGGGGAGGAAGCTGCTGGCAAGGTGCTCATTCTTACCAAGGCTAACGGCGGCAAAGCCGAGGCTCTGAACTATGGGCTGGAGCACATTGGCGACGCGGAGCTGTTCGTGGGCATCGATGCTGATACCATCATCGCTCCGGACGCGATCTCGCGCATGGTCCCGCACTTTCTGAATCCCAACGTGGCAGCCATCGCCGGAAACGCCAAGGTCGGCAACCGCGTCAACCTCTGGACCCGTTGGCAGGCGCTCGAATACATCACCAGCCAGAATTTCGAGCGTCGGGCGCTGAACACGATGGGCGCGGTCAGCGTGGTGCCCGGAGCCATCGGGGCCTGGCGAGTCTCCACTGTTCGCGAAGCCGGCGGCTACCAGGTCGACACCGTCGCCGAAGACGCCGATCTGACGATGGCCCTGCTGCGCAACGGCCATCGCGTCGAATACGAAGATCTGGCGCTGGCTTTCACGGAAGCTCCCACCAGTGCGAACGCGCTCATGCGCCAGCGCTTTCGCTGGTCTTTCGGAATCCTCCAGGCCATCTTCAAGCATCGCGATGTCGTTGCGCGTAAAGGAGTGCTGGGCTGGATCGCGCTGCCCAATATCCTCATCTTCCAGATTTTGCTGCCGCTTGTCTCACCGTTCATCGACGTGATGTTTGCCGTGGGCACGATCTGGTATTTCGTTCAAAAATATTTCCACCCGGAATCGACCGACCCCGCCAGCTTCCAGCGCCTGCTGATTTTCTTTGGAGCGTTCCTGGTGATCGATTTCCTGGCCTCGGCGTTGGCCTTCGCCCTGGAACGCCGCCAGCCCGAAGCCCGCGAGGATGGCTGGCTTTTGAGCCAGGTCTGGCTGCAGCGTTTCGCTTATCGCCAGGTATTTTCTCTGGTCCTATTTCGGACGCTGAAGCGCGCCCTGACCGGCCGTCCCTTTGCGTGGGATAAACTGGACCGCACCGCCGCGGTCAAGTACGTCCCGGCCGAGCGGAGGGATTCGGTCAAGGTCTGATGTGCGCCGGACAGTCTTGTCTACGATTCGTGCTCTCTGGGTAAGCTTTCGGCGCACCCATTATGACCAAATGGACGAAGCCGCGTCGCGATCCAGGACCCAATTACCTAGACGAGGAGAAGCTCGAGCGCACTCGCAGGATGCTGGCGAGGGTTAGTGAATTGGTGGAATGCGGGATCGAAGCCGAGCCTGAGGTGGTGGAAGCAGCAAAAGCGGCTAATCCGCAGATTACTAATGAACAGCTAAAAGAGGTGGTTATGCTGTTTCGCGACGCGGTTTATTCGCGACAGCACGATCGATAGCATCGTTAAACTTCTTTTCGGATTCGCGC
The DNA here is from genome assembly GCA_963838315.1 of uncultured Acidobacteriaceae bacterium. Classification (GTDB taxonomy): domain Bacteria; phylum Acidobacteriota; class Terriglobia; order Terriglobales; family Acidobacteriaceae; genus Acidiflorens. The sequence continues at coordinate 287,814 of CAWIQW010000002.1, read as the reverse complement.
AACTGACCGGCATCCATCTTTTGAGCGCCGGTTTCTATGATCTCGTTAAAGCGATCGAGAAGCGCATCCTCAGCGCTCTTTTTTCTCGGCCTTTTTAGCGGTGACGTAGCCAAACTGGATACCTTCTTTTGATTCGTCCTGGCCATTACAGTTTACTCTACCCTGTCAGCGCGCAATCGAAAACATCACGAATGTACCTGCTAGATTCGACGAATGACGATGGTAACCGGTTGCACGATCATCTAAACTATTGATTCTCTTGCGGCTTCATCCCGGTTCTGGTGAGCCGCATCATTGACACGCCGCGCCGGCCGGTTGTGTCCTAATAAAGGAGACGAAGCCCATGCCCCGCACCATCATCGAACCCTTCCGCATCAAGAGCGTCGAGCCTATCCGCTGGACCACTCGCGCCCAGCGCGAGCAATTCCTCCAGGCGGCCAACTATAACCTCTTCCTTCTTCCCGCTGACGATGTCCTCATTGACCTCCTTACCGACTCCGGCACCGGGGCTATGTCCACTCATCAGTGGGCCGCCATCATGGAAGGCGACGAGAGTTACGCCGGGAGCCGCAGCTTCGACCAGTTTCGCGACTCCGTGCAGGACATTTTCGGATACAAGCACGTCATCCCCACCCACCAGGGTCGCGCGGCCGAGCGCATTCTCTTCAGTTGCATGTGCAAGAAGGGAGACGTGGTCCCAAATAACACTCACTTCGATACGACCCGCGCCAACGTGGAGTTCGTAGGGGCCGAAGCGGTTGACCTGGTGATTCCCGAAGGCCGCGAACCCAGCACGCAGCACCCTTTCAAGGGCAATATGGACATCGCTGCTCTGGAGAAGTTGATCCAGAAGGTAGGCCGCGAGCGTATCCCCATGGTGATGCTGACAGTCACCAACAACTCCGGAGGTGGTCAGCCCGTCTCCATGGAGAACGTGCAGGCGGTCAGCGCAGTCTGCCGCAAGCATCGCATCCCCCTCTTCTTCGACGCCTGCCGCTTTGCTGAAAATTCCTATTTCATCAAACTCCGCGAGCCCGGCTACGAGAACAAAACTCCCAAAGAAATTGCCCAGCAAATGTTCCGCTATGGCGATGGCTGCACCATGTCGGCCAAGAAAGACGGCATGGCCAACATAGGTGGCTTTCTCTGCACGAACGACGACTTATTAGCGCAACAGGAGAAAAACTTACTCATTCTAACCGAAGGCTATCCCACTTATGGCGGTTTGGCTGGCCGCGATCTGGAAGCCATCGCCGTTGGCCTGCAGGAAGCCCTGCACGAGGATTATCTCCACTACCGCATATCGTCGACTGCTTACTTGGGCAACCATATTTCCGATCATGGCGTGCCCATCGTCCAGCCTCCCGGAGGCCATGCCATTTATATCGATGCTCGCGCTTTCCTTCCCCACGTCGCGCCCGAACATTTCCCGGCGGTTGCTTTGGCCAACGAACTCTACCTCCAGGGAGGAATTCGCTCGGTCGAGATCGGCACGTTGATGTTCGGCCTAGCCGCCAAAATGGATCTGGTCCGCCTCGCCATTCCAAGACGCGTCTACACCCAAAGCCACATCGACTACGTCGTGGAGATAATTCTGGAAGTCTGGAAGAACCGTGATCAGATACAGGGAATGAACCTGACCTATGAAGCGCCCTTCTTGCGGCACTTCACGGCTAAGCTGGAGCCCATGGAAGCCAAGGTCGCTGCAACTAAGTAACGCTCAGGGCTGGCGAGTCCAAGGGAACGCAAGAGAAAAGGGCCGCATCTCTGCGGCCCTGATGCTTTTAAGAGACGCTAACTCCATAAGCGCCCCCGAAAGATGACTCTTACTCCGTGCAGTTCACGTCCTCAATCGGAGAAAGCGAAGGAATCACGCTTTCATTCGGATACGAGTACGCTCCGTCGATCGCTGTTGACGGCGATTGGAATTCGAACCACTGCAGCAGAGCTACGTTCTGTGGATGGTACGTCTTCCCATTGATTGTTACGGGATAGGCTGCGTTTTTTAGGCCCTCAACCACATCGCCGACTTCCAGATCGTCCTGGCAGTTTCCGTTCGGGGAGAGCCACCAGGGCGTGAGATTGTGCTTGTTGTCGCTTACGACGAAGGGATCGTTAAAGCTCTCGGCAATTTCGTGCCCCAGTCCCGTAACATCGACGAATGACGCGCCAAACAGGCCCGGACTGATGTACGCCGCGTAGTCCACTACATAGCGCTTCTGTTTGTTACCGTTCGAAGCGTCTCCCGGTTCCTCGTCGTAAGTGTGATAACCAAGCACGCAGCAATTATTCGGACTTCCAAAATAGAGATAGGTGTTGGGGAAAAGAAAAGTCGAGATGTCCTTGGTGGTGATATCACCCGCATTCTCGGCGGCTCCGATTGGTGTCGTCGTGTCCGTCGGAGTTGACGGAAACAGCAGGTTGCCGAACTCGTTGATGTCGATCAGGACATATTCGCAGCACTGTCCATTCTTCTTGAGCTGATAGTAGTAATAACCCGAGGGAACCGACATCGTCCGCGTCGTTTTCTGGCTGGCAGCCAGCATGGTGTGCCAGTCCGGAGCCATTACGCTCCAGAACTGCGCGCGCATGATCGCATCGGTGATCTGAGTTGGAGTTGGGCTGCTGCTGAAAGTGGAGTTCTGAAATAGGGGTGACCCAAGCGCCGGAGCCACAAACGGCGTCGGTTCGTAGGTGTAAAGCACACTGCCGTCCGGGTTCAAAAGGGTGACCGCCACGGGAACTACGGGAGCATTGATCGTCGTCGTCCCGCCGCGCTGCGGAGGGTTCCCGACCATGTTGTAGTACCAGGTGTGCCGGTACTTGCCATTTTCATCGAATCCGGGAGCCTCGTAGTAGCCGTTCCAGTTGGTCAGGGAATCAACCCCCGGAGTCCCATTGGTTTCGGTCCCGTTGCGGTTGACGTGCGGAGCCACGGTCATGAACTTGGCGTGCATGTTCGCGAGAAAATTCTCTGGCAGTCGATGGCTGTCTTGCCCGAACATTCCGGTCGCAGTGACTAACACCAGACCCAGAAGAGATAGAGCTACACTGAACTTACGCATATTGTTGTCCTCCCCACATAGCCTCGGATGAGCCGGGCGATTAAAACTACCACTACTCACGCGGAATTGTAAACCAAACTCAACGCGCTCCATCCGGGGAAACCCTTGCTGGCAGACTCTTTCCATGGATCCCATTAATTCGGTAAGGTCCCGGACATAGCCACATAGATCCACGAACCAGTGCGGGTGAACTGCCGGTCCTAGCTGAGGATTCCATAACATTTTGTTGGAGTGTCAAGCGCTGGTTGACTGGAAGCTGTGTCTCTTACACGGAGTGTTGGTCCCTCTTGTAATTTCCAGCGTTTCAATCGATGCTGTGGGCACTCGTAAGGGCTCTTAATCCTTGACTTACGCCATGGTCAGCCTAGAATTACAATTGAAAATTGATCGGGGAACTGCGTAAGTCGAGCCCGCACATGGCGAGACTACATTCTCCTGGGAAACGGCATGCGGACATTTAATTGGTCCATGTCTCGCTCTGAGCGGATACGACAGTTGCTCGATTGTAGTCTCGCCGGGGAAATCGAATCGGAGACAGTTAACTCGTTTGAGTTGAATACTTTGCCTTTAAGTGCCAAAGGCTGAATACTTTGCGAGAAAATTCCCCTAAAGTATTGATTCTAATAGACCGGTTGGGGGAGGGGTATACCCCCTGAGTAAACACGGAATTCCAAAATCCCTCTGAAACGACAAGTTGTGGTTTTTCATATTCCGAAAGCCGAAAGCCGAAAGCCGAGAGCCGGGAACCAAGAGCCGAAAGCCGGGAGCCGGGAGCCGCAGGTGTAAAATATTATATTGCAATCCTTCGATCCCCCATCTCAGAAAGGAATTCCGATGGCAACCATGGAAGCTCCCCCGCGCGTGCAGTCTCGTCTGCACGAAGGTCCATTCAAGAACGAACAATTCGTCGATTTCACCCGGCAGGACAATATACGCAAAATGCGCTCCGCGCTCGATACAGTGCGCGGCCAATTAGGGCGGGAATACGATCTCATCATTGGCGGCAAGCGCATCAAGACGGCGGACAAGATCCGTTCCATTAACCCTGCGAAGCCGTCCGAGCTAGTCGGCATTCACCAGAAGGCCGGCAAGGAACACGTGGAGCCCGCAGTGAACGCGGCCCTGAAGGCCTTCACCAGTTGGAGCCGTACTCCAGTGGAACAACGGGCGGCCCTTTTATTCCGCGTCGCGGACACAATGCGCGAGCGCAAGCTGGAATACATGGCATGGCTGGTCTTCGAAGTCTCCAAGAACTGGCTGGAAGCCGATGCCGATGTCTCCGAGACCATCGATTTTTGCGAGTTCTACGGACGTGAAGCCCTGCGCCTCGCCAAGGCTGAAACACCGGTGCAGTTGCCCGGCGAGCGCGACACCCTGACCTACATTCCCCTCGGTGTCGGAGCCGTGATTCCACCGTGGAACTTCGCCGCTGCCATCATGGCGGGAATGACCGTAGCTTCGATCGTCTGTGGCAACACGGTTGTCCTGAAGCCATCGAGCGATTCGCCTACCATCGCCGCGAAGTTTGTCGAGTTGCTCGAGGAGTGCGGCCTGCCCGAAGGTGTTGTCAATCTGTGTCCCGGAGGCGGAGCAAGCTTCGGCGATGCGCTGGTCCTGCATCCCAAGGTTCGCTACATTGCGTTTACGGGCTCGCGTGAAGTCGGACTGCACATCAACCATTCGGCTGCCACCCAGCAGCCCGGTCAGATCTGGATCAAACGCACCGTGCTCGAAATGGGAGGGAAGGACGCAATCATCGTCGATTCCGACGCCGATATCGACTCGGCAGTTGAAGGCGTTGCCCAGGCGGCGTTTGGCTTCCAGGGCCAAAAATGCTCTGCCTGCTCGCGCGCGATTATCGACGAGCGCATCTACGACAAGTTTCTCGAGAAGCTGAAGGCTCGCGTCGAGCGCATCACCGTGGGTGATCCCGTGGACAATCCGAACATGGCTGCCGTCATCAACGAAGGTTCGATGAACGACATTCTGCGCTACATCGAAATCGGCAAGAAAGAAGGCCGCCTGATTACCGGCGGGGGGCGCGCGACGAACGCTGGCGAAGGATACTTTATTCAGCCGACCGTCATCGCCGACATCCAGCCGAAATCCACCCTCGAACAGGAAGAGATTTTTGGACCTGTCCTGGCCGTAATCAAATCACGCAATTTTGATCATGCGCTGGAAATTGCCAACGATACAGAATTTGGCCTGACTGGAGCGGTGTATTCGAGTTCCCGGGAAAAGCTCGACCGCGCGGTGCGCGAATTCCATGTGGGCAATCTCTATCTGAACAGGAAGTGTACGGGCGCAATGGTGGGAGCGCACCCGTTCGGCGGCTTTAACATGTCAGGTACGGACTCCAAAGCGGGTGGTCCCGACTACCTCTACTTGTACACGCAAGCAAAGAGCATAGGCGAAAAGATCTAGCAGAGATCGGGGGGTAGGGCGCGGGCACTTTGCCCGCGCTTTTTTGCGCGGAGCGCGCGCGACAATTACCTTCGTGCATTTCGATGTTCGCAAATCACCGGGGCACAGCCAACTCTGGATCAAAATGATTCCAGGGAGGTCTTCATCTGTGTTTCGGCCCGATTATATTTCGTGTTTACTGACTGTTCTCTCCACCATCCTGGTTGGGCGGAGATGTTGGCAGGGCTGGGTGCTCGCCGCCATTAATAGCGTCATCATTTGTGTCATCGCGGTCAGGACGCAACAAACCGGATTCATACCCGCGAATGTATTCTGCATCGTGCTCTATGGAATCAACCTGCGCGCGTGGAAAAAGCAGGCAATATCGTCCTAACGGACGATAAGTCTACGGCGCGACCCGTGGTTGATCCTCTCGCGAAGCTGGAGTTCCGGCGCCCACTTTGTTGTGGGATTCAGGCCAGAACACGGCAAAACTTAATAAGTTGACCTGCACACCTTCGCCAGCCTAGTATCCGGGCTGACCTATGGATTCCACACCAGCAATCGGTCAGGTGCTGGGCCATTACCGTATCGTCGAACTGGTTGGTTCGGGCGGCATGGGGGTGGTGTTCCGCGCGCGCGATGAGCAACTGCAGCGTGACGTGGCTGTCAAAATCCTGCCGAGATTGGGCCTTTTGAGCGATGCCGCACGGCGCCAGTTTCGCCGCGAAGCGCTGAGCCTGGCGCGCATCACCGACCCGAACGTGGCCATGGCTTTCGACTTTGGCCGCGACGGCGGGTTCGACTACCTGGTCACCGAATACGTTCCGGGGATTACTCTCAACGCCAAAATAGCGGGACGCGCGCTTCCCGAATCCGAGGTCCTCGAACTGGGCCAGCAGCTTGCCTCCGGACTCGATACCGCGCATAAGCAGAATGTTATTCATCGTGATCTAAAGCCGGGCAATCTGCGCGTCACGCCCGGGAAACGCCTGAAGATTCTGGATTTTGGCATCGCCTTCCTGCTGCAGCCCGAGCGGGACGACACGGCCAGCCTCACGTCCATGAATACCTACGACAATGCGGGAACCGTTCCGTATATGTCTCCCGAACAGGTCAAGGGAGAGAAGCCGGATGCGCGTGCCGACATCTGGTCGGCAGGCGCTGTGCTGTTCGAGATGGCGACCGGGCGGCCGCCCTATGGCGATCTCAAGGGTCCCGCGCTGATTGCAGCCATCCTGGAAGAGGCTCCACCAGCGCCGCGCACGCTGAATGGGAAGATCAGCGCCGGGTTGGAGCGGGTCATCCTACGAACTTTACGGAAGGATCCGAAGGAACGCTATCAATCGGCGGGCGAGCTGCGGGTTGATCTAAATCGCCTCGCAAACGGAACGGTTCCTTTTTATGCGATGCCGGAGAGTCCGCGACGATTGTGGTGGTGGGGAGCGGCAGTGCTCGCGATCCTGTTGGCCGTGGCCGGGATTTGGTGGAGGCGACGCGCGGTGCAGCCTCCAGCGGAAGAGCAGGTGATGGCCGTTCTGCCCTTTGAGTCGGTGGCCAACGATGCGCCCACCAATGCGCTGGGCGTGGGCTTAAGCGAAACCGTTACGGCCAAACTCGTGCAGGCTAGCGACAACGGTCATCTGCAACTGGTTTCCACGCACGACCTGGTAGCGCAGGGAATTAAAACGGCGGACCAGGCGCGGCGCGAGTTTGGCACCGACCTTGTGCTGGAAGGGAGTTTGCAGCAGTCTGGCGAACAGATCCGGATTACATGCAGCCTGGTCAATTCCCGCACACACTTGCAATTAGCCGCCCGCACGGTCACGGGCGCCGCAAGCGACATATTCCGGCTGCAGGATTCGCTGGTGGAGCAGGTGCTGGCGATGCTGCCCACGGTGTTGGGCAAAGATGAGCGCGTGCGGCCGGGGACGCTTCCGGAGACGAATTCAACGGCCTACGATTTTTATTTGCGGGGCCGGGGATACATGGAGGATTACAAGACTCCCAACAACCTTGAGCACGCCATTGCGGAGTTTGAGCGCGCTGTTCAGGCGGATGCGAATTACGCACCTGCGTATGCTGCCATGGGCTTAGCCTACACGACAGGTTTCAAGTGGGAGAATCGGGGAAAAGACTGGCTGGAGAAAGCGGAACTCCAATGCGAACGCGCGCTGGCGATTACGCCTCAACTGGCGGAAGGCCACACCTGCCTGGGAAATGTGGATTTCGCCCAAGGGCATTACGAAGATGCCGTGCAACAGTTTCAGCGTTCGCTGGAGCTAAATCGCGAGAGTGACGAAACTTTGCGACTGTTGGCAGCCACCTATCAGAAGATGGGGAACATCGCAGGCGCGGAGCAGACTTACGGCAAGGCGATCGCGCTGCGGCCCAACTATTACGGCGTGTACAGCTCACTTGGTGCTTTCTACAATGGCCAGGCCCGATACGCGGAGGCCGCCGCTATGTTTCGGAAGGCAGTACAACTTGCTCCTGAAAACTATCGGGGGTACGCCAATCTTGGAGGCATTGAATTGACTGAGGGGCAGTATGAAGAGGCCGTTGATGCTCTGAAAAAGTCCATTGACCTGCGTCCCACGTTTCAAGCCTATGGAAACCTGGCCGCAGCTCTGTTTTATCTGCGACGATATGAGGACAGTGCAGAGATTCTTCAAGTAGCTAACAAACTAGACGATAAAAACTGGGAGAACTGGGGGAATCTTGGAGATGCTCTCTACCAGATTCCTTCCCGCCGAGCAGAGGCGCTCAGTGCTTACCGTAAGGCGATAGAAATTGTCTCTCAGAGGCTAGAGGTAAATCCGAAAGACGTGAGCGCCCTCTCGTTGAGCGCCGATTATTACGCAATGTTAGGCGAGGCAAGACCGGCGAAAGATCATCTTGGCCGAGCGTTGGCGATCGAACCAAATAACCCCGACGTTCTACTCCGCGCTGCTATCCTGTACAACCACTCCGGGGACCGCGGAAAGACATTCGAGTACCTGCGGCACGCGGTTGAAGCAGGATGCTCACGGACACAGATCCGAGACACGCCGGACTTCGACCGCTTGCGAACAGATGAGCGCATGCGTCTTCTCTTGCCCCCTACTTGATTGTCGCGCTAATCACGACATCACCATCGGGGATGATCTGGACGGTGGGATCATTGTTGCAGGCGCCTCCGTCCGTAATGTTGTACTTGATGCTGCAACCCCCACTGATCGTAGTGTGGCCTGTGGTCACCGACTCGTTGCAGTCAGATGGGGTACCAGATGGATCCCAGAAGAATGCATTCTTTGTTCCATAGAAATTCGATGGTGTGATAGGTTTCTTTGTAACTGGATCAACTCTTGAATTGAAACTGATCGTGTAAGTCTTGTCAATGAAGACCCATACTATGGGATCTGCGGCGTGAGCAATAACAACCGCGTCTGTTTGACAGCCATTAATCTTGATTGGAATTTGTGTAACTATCCCTAGCGGGCCAATACGTCTTTCAGAATCACTCGCGATGATCGGTTTCTGGGGTTGCTCACAGCTCGCTACGATGAGCATCGCTCCGAAAACAATAAGGCAACTAACACTTGTCGTGATCCTCATATAACTATCGTTCTCCTCATTCAGGGTATTCAATCCCTCTTTCCTTGACGTTTCATTTCGTGTCGTTGTGAGGCCGATCATTGTGAGTGCTACGAAAAAATATGTCAAGTGGGTTAGGAACAACTGTGGGCGTGGGGATAGATGAAAGTTCATGTTGGATTACTTGACAAACGACGGGCATCCGCCCACAAAAAAGAAGAGGCCGCCCTGCGGGCGGCCTCTGTTTGATGCGGTTGGGAATCCGGAATCGCTAGTTGCTAATCCCCGCGCTTTGCGCCGCCGGGCCAGCCGCGGCTGCGGTCGCGGCTGCGGCTTCGTTCAGGATGCGGTGGTGAATGGTGAAGAGAGCCAGTTCCAGGCGGTCGGAGACTCCGATCTTGTCGTAGACGTTGCGCAGGTAGTTCTTGATAACTTGCTCGGTGGTGCCTAGCTGGGTGGCGATTTCCTTGTTCTTGTAGCCCTGCACGATGAGGGCGACGATGCGGAGTTCCTTGGCGGTCAGGCGATCGCGGACCCTGAGACCGACCATATCGTTCTCGGTGAGTTCGCTGGGGACCGCCATATCCTGCACCCAGGTTTCGCCCCGGGCGACCTTGCGGACGCAGTCCACCAGAGCGGGACTGGTCACGTTGCGATAGACCACGCCGTGGGCGCCAGCGGCCATGTAGCGCTGCGCGCTCTCGCCAGTATCGGCCAGGACGACGACGCGGGTTTTATTCCTGGTGGCGGCCGCCAGGACAGAATTGAAATCGGAGTGGAAACCTCCGGCAATGACGAGCACGGCGGCGCGGAATTTATCGAGCGCCATGAACATCTGCTCGGCGGTCTGCGCCTGGGCTACGATGCGCATTTCGTCTTCTACTGCCAGGACCTTGGCGATGCCGGCGCGAAAGATCGCCTGATTGTCGGCGAGAATAAGCTTTAACATGGATGTAGCTCCCCTTACGTATTGCGCACAAATTCGTAGGAATCAATTACGCAGGCGACGCCGCGATTGTCTGCGGGGGCTTCGCCAGCGCCCGGTTCGTCGGTCCGCACAACGCGGCCGCGGCACTGAATGGTTACGTCTTCCTTGCCACCCGTGACCTCCGGAGGCAGAGTGATTTCGAACTCCACGGGCGAGCCGACTTCCAGGGCGGAATCCGCGCGGATGTAAACGCCGGCGGCGCTCAAGTTACCCGTCATCCCGCTGGCGTCAGCGGCGGAGTCTTCACTATGAATCTTGATCGGTAGGTGCAGCGGAAATCTTTTTCCCGTACGCGCTTCGGACACAACGCCTCCTCTGCCATTCCTCTGCAACCCCTAAAACCGGAAAATCACGGCATTCCCGGCCCAGAGCCTGAATGAGCAGCTATCGGCGTTATATCACGGAAAATAGCCCGAAAGAAGCCCTCATTACCTTCGTAACACAGGTAGCAACTAGGTACCTCCCCAGGATTGGAAGCGGGAAAGCGCCTATTTGAGCCACAAGTCAACGATTCCGATCAGGATTGAACGGCTTCCGAGTTGATTTCGACGACCCGGCTGCGGCGACGAAGAACGCGCCGCCGGTGCGACTCATGCAGTGGTTTGGAGGCGGCAATCGCGCAGAGAACATAAAACAATGCGGCGTTAGCCGGGATTTGCAGGTTGAAGTCGAGAAAACTATGCACGAGGATGCCGATACATCCAAGCAGAGCTGCCACGGTCAGCAACCCGGTACTGGTTTGGTTCCAATCCTTCAGCTTGGCGATTGCCTGCCGAAAGAGCGAGGCGAGAAACCATAATGCGATGGCGAATCCCGCCAGCCCGGTTTCGACCAGCAGTTGCAGATAGTCGTTGTGAGCCTGGTTCACAAAAAAAGTAGTGTAGAAGCTGCGGAATTGCGGGTAGACGATCGGGAATGTGCCGAGTCCCCAACCGAGGAAAGGCCGTTTGACCAGCATGCGCAGGCAATCGCGGTCGATCGCCATGCGAGTGCCACCATTGATCTCCGTTCGTGTTTCCGAGTGAATGCTGGCCAGACGGTGCGTAAGTTCGCTGCCGCCGAACCACACCAGAAACGCAATCAGCAGCGCCATGAAAGCTCCCAGCATGAGCGGTTTTTTCCAGCCGCCTTGCTGCGAGCGCAGTACGAGAACAGCGAAGAGAATCAACTGGACGCTAAGAGCCAGCATTCCTCCACGGGAACCCGACAGGAAAATGCTGCCTGCCATCAGAGCGGCGACCGCGGTGACGAGAATGCGGCGATTGGGCTCGGTCGAACGCGCCGCCGCCAGCACGAGCGGAAAAGGCGTGAGCATTTCCATCAACCCGGCGTAGTGATTGTGATTGACGTATGGCCCGTAAATCGCGCCCCCTTGCGCCGACGTCCACAGCCAGTAGAGCTTGCCATTGGGCGCGACGCCCTGCACGATGGCAAACGAAGCGATCACGGCGCCATAGGCTGTGACTGTATTGGCTACCCAGTTAAACTGCGAGGCTCGGCGCAAAGCCTGGGTCGCCACAAACGCGAGCATTCCATAGGCGGCGTACAACAGGAGGTCCGCGTAAGTAACGTGGCGATAGGCGGTGATGCCGGTTGACCACTGCGTAGAAGTGAGCACGAGAAATAACGCCATCGGGAGGTAGAGGACGTTCTTGGAAAGATCGTCCTGACGTTCGAGCCACTGACGATATCCCCATGCGCACATGAGCAGAACCGCGCAGGCTTCCAGAGCAAAAATCGACCACGGTTCGACCGCTCCGAACGCCAGAGGAGCCAGCAAAAGCACGGCGCCTGTGCCGGCAAGAAGTGCGGAGTTACTGAGCTTTGGTCGCGAGGCCTTTGAAACGGGCGCAGGTTCGGGCTGAACGGCGAGGGCGGAACTCACGGTTTGTCCTTTGGGGCATCGGATTTATCCGGGGAAAGCTGAAAATCGTCGAGCCAGAGCTTGCCTTTAATCGGGCTGCCAGCGGGAAAGCGTTCGATCACCAGGCTGAGCAGGGAGGTTGACTCGGGAATCATGATCCTGGAGTGAACTTCCTTCCAGAAATCAGCGCCCGTGAGCGGGTCGCTGGCGAACAGGGGCGCGCCGGTGTAGGCATCCCGGAGAACGATTTGCGGTCCACCCACGCCCTCAAAGTCCGTCGACTTGTAGTAGGCGGAAAAATCGTAGGTGGTGGCTCCGTGCACTGGGATGAGTTGTTGAATGCCCGCGTCAGAGACGGGTGGCCCCTCGAAATTGAGAGAGAGTGAGCGGGATCCCTGATGAGCTTCGCTGGCATCCAGCAAGGGGCGCACGCCGGTCCGATCGACATACAACCAGTCAAAACCGCCGTTGAGAATGTCGAGGCTGAAATCACTGTTGACTACCAGATTGTCCTCGCTGGGCAGGTACGCGGAGAGCCCAAGAGAACTCGATGCTTGTTCCCAAGCAGACATGGCGGCATCGGGCCGGCGGACCTGAATCAGATAGTGAATGTATTCGAATAGATGCCAGGCATCGAATTTTTCGTGCAATTGGATGAGGCGCGCCCAGGTTTTCGCGGCGCCCTCGGTGTCCTGTTTACTCATGAGCAGTGAAAGAAATGCGAGGAGAGTATCGCTGCGCGCCGGGACCACGTCGCGGAGCAAAGCATCGACGTCTGGACGCACTCGCCAGCAGGCATGCAGGGAGGCATCGACCAGCGAGGTATCGTTCGCGAGTACTACGTGAAATTCGCGCAGGGCGCGGTCAATCTCGCCGTCTACGAGGAAGAAATTTGCCGCTTCCCATGCTACATCGGGGGCGGTCGGCTCGGCCTGGAGGCCGCGTTCGAGTGCCACCCGCTGGCTGGCAATATCTCCGGTAACCTGGTAGGCAGCAGCCAAATCGAACCAGTAGCGGGCATCGTAGGGATCAAGAGCTACCGCTCGCTGGAGGCTATCGATCGCAGCCGGAGGATCAGCGGCAGCAAAGGCATAGTACCGGCCCAGCCGATGCCGATAATCGGCATTTCCGGGAGAAAGGAGTACTGAGAGCTTGAGAGCCCGAAGATCGGGGTGTGAGGCGTACACGCTGGCGGCAAATTCTCTTCCAGCCAGCAATAAATACAGAGCCGCGAAAATGGTTAAGCCAGCAGCCAACTGGTGTCGTTGTCGATCTGAGAGTGGCTTTGCCATTTGTGACATTCTGCCGGAACTGGAACCGCGTGAGGCGGGCATCGAGGGGGCCTAAAGGCCGCCTGAAACCGCTTTTGCCTCCTTCTCTTTTGCGGTTTCCACAGGATCTTCCTGATAGTACTCGCCGTATTTGCCCTGGTACTCGTAGTAGTAGTTGTAGTCGGGCGAAGTGAGATCCACGGCATTAAGAAGCACTCCGGCGACGTGAGCATTCACCTGTGTCAGTATGTCGCGGGCCCGGCGGAGCGCTTGCTTCGTAGTCTGGCCGGAACGTATGACAAGAATGCTTGAGTCGGCGCTCGGAGACAACACAACCGCATCCGTAACGGAGAGGGTGGGGGGAGTGTCGATGACGATGTGATCGTACTGCTCGCGCAACTGGATAATCAGATCTTTCATGATGGAGGAGGCGAGCAATTCCGCGGGGTTGGGTGGCGGGCTACCGGCGGGCAGGATGAACAGGTTCGGCAGCACCGGCGACGTGGTAACGGTCTGCTGAAGAGTGGCGCTACCAGTAAGAACATTGCTGAGGCCGCTGCGCGGGCCCATGCCGAGCGTCTTGTGAACACTGGGGCGACGTAGGTCCGCATCGATGAGAAGGACGCGGATTCCTTTTTGCGCCAGGACGATCGAGATGTTGATGCTGGTGGTCGTCTTGCCCTCCTGGGGGCGAGCGCTGGTCACCATAATTACTTTGGGCGGCGCACCCAGATTGGAAAGCAGGAGGGAAGTCCGCAAGGCACGATAAGATTCAGCCATCTGCGACTGCGGACGGACCTGGGTAACCAATTCGACGGCTTCCTTGGACGATGTCAAGGCGAGACGCGCCCCGGCTAATCCGCGGCTATTGGCTTTGGACCCCAGGGGGATCATGCCCAGGGACGGAAGTCCCGAGATCGCCTGGGCTTGTTCGGGAGTGCGGACGGTGTTGTCCATGTTCTCGACGAGGAAGGCCATGCCTACGCCGGAGATCAACCCGAGGGCAAGCGCAAAGGTCAGGTTGCGGGGAATATTGGGTTCGCTAGGAGCCATGGGCACACGCGCCGGACTAATGATGCGAAAGTTATCGGAACGCAAACTAGCCGTCACATCGGCCTCTTTGAGCTTTTCCAGCAATCCTTCGTAGAGTGTGCGGTTGGATTCGACATCCCGTTTGAGCAACGAGTACTCGATCCCGCTTTCGTTGAGCTTGTTCGCTTCCTGCTTCTGCCTTTCGAAAGAATCGCGCAGCATATTTTCGCGCTGCAGAGCGGCCAGATATTCCCCGCGCAGATGGTCAACCGCCTTGTTGGTTTCGCTTTGTAGTTGGCGATCGATCTCCTTGAGCTGGTTATTGAGTTGCACGACCTTGGGATAGGACGGGCCAAACTGGCTGCTAAGTTCGGCCACCTGGATGCCCAGGTTGGCCTGCTGTTCGCGCAACTTGTCGAGGAGTTTGGAACCTGAGGTCCCGCCACCTGAATCTGCGACGATGGCGGCGGCGACCACTTCGGGATCGCTTGACTGGGTCTGACGATAGGCGGCTTCCTTCTGCATGCGGTCCGATTCTGCCGTCGTCATTTCCTTGTTGAGTTCATCAAGTTTTTCGATGGTGATGTTTTGCTTATCGTCGATGCCGAGGATCTCGTGCTCTCGCTGATAGCGAACCAGTTTTTCCTGCGAGGTCTCCACCTTCATCTGCAAATCGATGAGCTGCTTCTTGAGCCATTCGGAAACCTTGGTGGTGGATTCGTACTTTGTCTTGAAGTTTTGATCGACATAGGTGGTGGCCAAGGTGTTGACCACGCTGGCGGCGAGTTGAGGGTCCGCGCTGCTGTAGTGAATCTCGATGATCCGGGTGTTCGGAACCAGCGCTACGCGGAGACGGCTGCGAAATGCTCCCAGCAAAGCCGACGTAAGATTGGAATCCTCCTGCAATGGGCTGGCGAGCAGGTTGGATTGTTTTTGATCGGGGTGACCACCGAACTCAGGACGCTTATCAAGATTGAGCTGGCGGATCACCTGAAAAGCGAGCAGATCGCTTTGGAGAATGCGGACTTCGGTATCCAGATCGCTCTGGTCGTAGTAGTCGGCAACCGGCATCGAGTCTTTGAACGTGATGAGGTTGGGATCGGCCCTGTTGACGACGATCTGGCAGGTTGTCTCATAGATTTTGGTCTGCCGGAGACTGGCGAGGGCCACGATCGCGAAAATTCCGGAAACACACGCGAGAATGAGCCACTTGCGCTTAATGAGCACGCGAAAGTATTCGCGCAATACGGATTCCTGCGCCGGCAACAAATCATACAAGGGGGAGCCAACGGGCCGGATGAATTCTGGAGGGTCGGTGACTTGGATCTCGCGCAATCCATCGCCGTTTCGTGGAACCAGTGGACCCAATGCCATCGCTACTCCTTGGCCGCCGACACTGCGGAGGCGGCTCAGTGCTCGTGCGCAATCCAGTGCAACCGCTGCCGCGCGCGGAAGCTTACAAAAGCAGAATTCAAACTAGAGAATTTGCCTGATTCTAGCATCGGATGCGATTGCGCTGATTCAAAAATTTGCGATCCGGAGATGTTCCCTTGATGCGGGCCCGTTTTCGCGGGATGGAACTCGGCTATACTAGCGGTCAAAAGCGCAGCTCCGACAAAAAGAGGCGTTTTTCTCCGGATCATTTCTTCGGGTCAAAGGAACAAAAATGGTCAATTGGTCGCAGGAATCGATACTGGTAACCGGTGGGACCGGATCGTTCGGCAAGAAATTCGTGGAGGTCATGCTGCGCGACTACCGGCCGCACCGGCTGGTGATTTTCAGCCGCGACGAGTTGAAGCAACATGAAATGAGAACTGCGGGGTTCGATGATCCCACCCTGCGTTATTTCATCGGGGATGTCCGCGACGTCGACCGTTTGAAACGCGCTTTCTCGGGGGTGACCCTGGTGGTGCATGCGGCCGCACTGAAGCAGGTGCCGGCGTGTGAGTACAACCCTTTCGAAGCGATCCAGACCAATATCATGGGGGGCCGCAATGTGATTGACGCGGCGATCGATCAGGGCGTGCGACGTATTCTCGCTCTCAGCACCGATAAGGCCGTCAATCCGATTAATCTTTACGGGGCCACGAAACTGTGCGCGGAAAAAATGTTCGTGCAGGCCAACGCCTATGCAGGCGCCCGGGATACGCGTTTCAGTTGCGCCCGCTACGGCAATGTGGTCGGCAGCCGGGGGAGCGTGATTCCGATTTTCATGGAACAGCGGCGGCAGGGAAAGATCACTATCACCGATCCGCGAATGACGCGCTTCTGGCTGACGCTGGAACACGGCGTGAAGTTCGTCATACGCTGCCTGGAGCAGATGCACGGAGGCGAGATTTTCGTTCCACGAATTCCAAGCATGCGGTTACTGGACCTGGCGGAAACGATCGCACCCGGTTGCAAAGTGGAGTACATCGGGATTCGTCCGGGCGAGAAGTTGCACGAAGTATTGGTCTCGGAAGATGAATCGCGGCAAACGCTCGCTACCGAGGAGATGTTTGTGATTCAACCGGCCCATCCCTGGTGGAAGTCCGCGAACTGGGTGGAAGCCAAACCACTTCCCGACGGATTCCGTTACTCCAGCGACACCAACGAGCAGTGGCTCACACGTGGCGAACTGCAGGAATTGATTGCGCCCGAAGTCAGGTCCGCAGAGACGGTTTCTACTTCTGCAGCATGAACCGCCAACCGTAAGTTTCGCACGATGAGTTTCTAATGACGAGTTCCTCGTACAAAAAACCGGAAGCGCTACCCTGCGCAACCCCAGGGCGTGACAAACTACTGCCCTACGGGCGGCAGAGCCTGGATGACGAAGATATCCGGGCGGTGGTGGAGGTATTGAAGTCGGACTGGTTGACGACAGGACCGAAAATTGGCGAATTTGAAGAAGCCTTCGCGGAATGGGTGGATGCGCGATGTGCGGTCAGCTTCAGTTCGGGCACGGCTGCCTTGCATGGAGCGTCGTTCGCTGCCGGCTTGGGGGCTGGCGACGAGGCGATTACTACGCCCCTGACTTTCTGTGCGACGGCTAACTGCGTTTTGTATCAGGGCGCCACGCCGGTTTTCGCCGACGTCTGCCCTGACACGCTGAATCTCGATCCGCAGGCAGTTGCCCGCAAGCTTTCCTCCCGAACGAAAGCCATCATTGCAGTTGACTATGCGGGTCATCCGGCAGATCTTCAGGAACTGCGAGCCCTCGCGAATGCCAGCGGAGCGCTCTTGATCGAAGATGCCTGCCACGCGCTGGGCGCCGAATACCAGGGAAAGCGCGTCGGGGGCATCGCCGATATGACGGTATTCAGCTTCCACCCGGTGAAACACCTGACCACCGGCGAAGGTGGCATGGTGACAACTAATGATGCGAGCCTGGCCGAAACACTGCGGCGTTTTCGCAATCACGGGATCAGCAGCGAGACCCGCCAGCGCCAAGAGGCCGGGCAGTGGTTCTATGAGATGGTTTTGCTCGGATTCAACTACCGCTTGACCGATATTGCGTGCGCCCTGGGCCTGTCCCAGATGAAGCGGCTCGACGAGAATCTGTCGCGTCGCCGCCAGATTGCCGCGGCATACACTGAGGCATTTCGAGAATCTGCCTGTCGTAGTTCCTTCGGTTCGCAAGGAGATAGTTCCGGCGTGGCACCTGTATCCGATCCGTTTGAATCTGGAATCACTTTCGGCACGGCGGGGAGAGATCTTTCGAGCGCTGCGGGCGGAGAACATTGGAGTTAGCGTTCACTATATTCCGGTTTATCGTCACCCCTATTATCGCGAGCGTTTCCCTGCAACTTCAGTTAAAGGCGCGTGCCCGGTGGCCGAGGATGCTTACGAGCGCTTGATCAGTTTGCCAATGTTTCATTCCATGACGTCCCAGGATGTCGACGATGTCGTGCGCGCGCTGCGCAAAGTCCTGGCGGCTGCGGAGGGCGAGTGTGCTGCGGCACTCGAGTTGAAGAAATCGCAGTAGCGAGGATTCGAGTAGAGCATGTCCAAAATTCCTGACTGGGCAGGATACCGTGCCCTCATCGTCGGCTGCGGTTCCATCGGTCGCCGGCATGCAAAGAATCTCAAGTCTCTTGGATTGCGGCACCTCGCATTTTGCGACACCAACCGCGAAGCGCTCGAACAATGCAGCCGGGACGTCAAGGGTGAACTTTTTTCCGACTACAGCGAAGCCCTGCCAGCCTTCAAGCCCGAAGTGGTGCTGATATGCACGCCTCCCGTGTGCCACGTCGAGGAGGCGCTGGCGGCGCTGCGAGTTCGCTCCCACGTCTTCATCGAGAAGCCGCTCTCCCATGAATCCAGTGGAATCGAAGCGCTGATGGCGGAAGCCCGCCACCGCGACCGAAACGTCCAGATCGGTTACAACATGCGCTTTCATCCGGGCTTGAAAATTCTGAAGGAGTTAATCGATTTCGGCAGGATCGGCCGGGTGCTTTGGCTTAACGTGGAGGCGGGCCAGTATCTCCCGGACTGGCGTCCCTGGCAGAATTATCGCGAAAGTTACAGCGCTCGGCGTGAACTGGGAGGGGGAATTATTCTCGACGGTTCCCACGAACTCGATTACATATGCTGGCTGCTGGGCCGGCCGACTGAGGTCAGTTGCCGGGCAGAACACCTTAGCAGCCTGGAGTTGGATGTCGAAGACTCGGCCTGGATTTATCTGAGCTTTCCCGAGCGCCGCCGGGCGGAACTGCATCTGGATTTCGTGCAGAGGACGTACACACGCACTTGCAAAGTGGTGGGTGAGACGGGCACTGCGCTTTGGGATTTCAGTTCGCAGGAAGTGCGCTGGTTCTCGGCGGCGGAGCCGGGATGGAAGAGTATCCCGTACCGATTCGAACTCAATGATATGTACATCGCTGAGATCGTTCACTTCCTGAATTCGCTGGGGAGCGGAACGGGTCCGGTGGTGGATCTGGAACAGGGCCGAGATGTCATTCGGGTGGTGGAAGCCGCGAAGAAATCATCGGTGGAAGGCAGGCCGCAAATCCTCAATTGGACGAAAAACCAAAGCGAAGGGCCGGTGGTTGCAGTTATCCAGGCACGAATGGGTTCGCGGCGGTTGCCGGGAAAAAGTCTTGCGGAAATCGAAGCACGGCCGATGTTGTGGCACGTGATTCAGCGCGTCAAACGAGCCACGCTGATTGATCGCGTGGTGGTGGCCACGTCGACGAACCCGTCGGACGATGCCATTGAGCAGATGTGCCGTGAAAACGATGTGCCCTGCTACCGCGGCAGTGAAAATGACGTCCTGGATCGTTTCTACCTGGCCGCTCGCGCAGAAAAAGCCTCGGAGGTGGTGCGGATCACGGCGGATTGTCCCTTGATCGATCCGGAGGTGCTTGACCGGGTTGTGCGCCGCTTTCAGCAAGGGGATCTGGATTACGCCTCCAACGCCATGGTCCGAAGTTATCCCGATGGTTTGGACACCGAGGTTTTTTCTTTTTCCGCGCTGGAGCGGGCCTGGCATGAGGCGAGCAAGACTTCGGAACGAGAGCATGTCACCCCCTATCTGCGTTCCGAGAAATTCCGCACTGCGAACGTGGAGAGCGAATCGGCGTCCGTCTATCAGCACTACCGCTGGACCGTCGATGAAACAAAAGATCTGGAGTTCATCCGCGCCGTTTATCGCGCGCTGCGGGAGAAGGAGAATTTTGGAATGAAGGATGTGTTGGAATTGATCGAAAAGAATCCCGGGCTGGAGAAGATGAATTCAGATATCGTCTCCAACCGCGGATACTACAAGAGCCTCTTCGAGGAAGCGCAGGCGGTGGCGTGGCCACGCAGGCCCATCGAAAAGTCAAAAGCCTGGTTGGATCGCGCCGCGAAAGTGATTCCCGGCTGCTCGCAGACATTCAGCAAGGGCGCGAACCAGCACGTGCGCGGTGTAGCCCCCGTTTTCCTGGCGAAAGGCAAAGGCTGCCGCGTCTGGGATGTCGACGGGAATCAATACATCGACTACATCCAGGGACTTCTGCCGAACATCCTTGGCTACGCCCATGAAGGAGTCAATGCGGCGGTCGCCGAGCAATTGGCGCAGGGGCACAGTTTTTCGTTGCCGCATCCGCTGGAGGTGGAACTGGCAGAGCGCTTGACGCGGCTCATTCCATGCGCCGAAATGGTTCGCTTCGGCAAGAATGGATCTGATGCTACGTCGGGCGCGGTTCGTGCCGCGCGGGCATTGACGGGTCGCGACAGCATCGCATGCTGCGGCTATCACGGCTGGCAAGACTGGTTTATCGGCAGCACAACGCGCAACGCGGGCGTACCTGAAGCGGTGCGCCAGTTGACACATACATTTGTGTACAACGATCCGGGTTCGCTGCAGAAACTTTTGAGCGGGCACCCGGGAGAGTTTGCTGCCGTCATCATGGAACCGGTAAATTTCTGGCCGCCCGAGGTAGGCTTTCTTCAGGCGGTAAAGGATCTCGCGCACAAGCACGGAGCATTGTTGATTTTCGATGAGATCTGCTGCGGCTTTCACTTCGGTCTCGGCGGCGCCCAGAAGAGATTCGGCGTGACTCCCGATATGGCATGCTTCGGCAAGGCGATGGGCAATGGATTTCCGATCGCCTGTGTGGTGGGAAGATCGGACGTCATGAAGGTCTTCGAAGACATTTTTTTCAGCTTCACCTTTGGAGGCGAAGTGGCCTCGATGGCGGCGGCAATGACGGTGCTGGACGTCCTCGAGAACACCGACGCTCTGACGCGGATGGATGCCAATGGCCGTCTGCTGCAGGAGGGGTTGAACACCCTTGCGAAGGAAGCTGGATTGGAAGATCGTCTGAAATGCATTGGTTATCCCTTCTGGTCGCTGATCAAGTTTCTCGACGCGGGGGGCAAAGACAGCTTGCTGCTTCGGAGCTTGTTCACCCAGGAATGCGCCAAGCGGGGAGTGCTTTTGTTGGCGACGCACAACATGACGGCCGCTCACGATCCGCTGGCAGTCGAGCAGACGCTCAAAGTGTACGCGGAGGTGTGCAAGACAGTCGCGAAATGGCTTGGCGACCCGCGTCCTGAGCAGTATCTCGAGGGCGAGATGAT
This sequence comes from uncultured Acidobacteriaceae bacterium, assembly GCA_963838315.1. Taxonomy (GTDB): domain Bacteria; phylum Acidobacteriota; class Terriglobia; order Terriglobales; family Acidobacteriaceae; genus Acidiflorens. The sequence goes on along the minus strand of CAWIQW010000002.1, from coordinate 266,568 downwards.
TCAGCCTGTGTTCAAAGTTCGCGCGTGAGCAACGGGGAGCGCTAAAGTTGGATAATCCCGGGCACCTCATCATCGGCGCCGAGTCTGGAGTTCAGATCGGGACCGGTCACGTCATGCGCTCCCTGGCGCTCGCCCAGAGCTGGAAGCGCGCCGGGGGAAGCGTAACTTTTCTGGTGTCCGAAGGATCGCCCGGAATCGAGCACCGGATTCGCAGCGAAGGCGTTTCACTGGAAGCGCTAGCGCCGCGCGAATTCAAGAATGACGTGGTCAGTCGAATGCTTTCTTCGAAACCAAGAGCCGCGGTGCTTGACGGTTACGGCTTCGGTGCACACGAGCAGAGGGCGCTAGCCGAGGAAGGCATTGCAGTGTTGACGGTGGATGACTACGGCCACGCTACCGAGTACCCCGTCCGATGGATTCTCAATCAAAATGTGCACGCTCGACCGGAACTGTATTCCCGACGTGAGGAGACCACTACGCTCCTGCTCGGGCCGGCTTATGCTCTGTTGCGCGATGAATTCGCCCCCTGGCTCGGCTGGAAACGGCGTGTTCCAGAGAAAGCCACCAAGATTCTGGTAACGATTGGCGGCAGCGATCCCGACAATCTAAGCGAGCGAATTATCGAGAGCATCGCCCGCCCAGCGTCTCCGGACCTGCAGTTGGTTCTCGTCGTCGGAAGCAGTAACCCGCACATGCAATCTTTACGGGAGGCGATCAAGCGGTTGGCCTTTCAGGTTCGGATCGCGCAGAGTACCGTCGACATCCCGGTTCTGATGGCCTGGGCCGATGTGGCTGTTTCAGGAGCGGGCGGCACTGCATACGAGCTTTGCTATATGGGACTGCCTTCCTTGCTTTTTGTAATCGCCGACAATCAACGCCGCGTGGCCGAGCATTTATCGGATTCATCCGTGGGGGTACACGCCGGGGCGGCGCCCGACTTCAACTCGGAGCGCTTCCGCGAAGAATTATTCCGCCTGCTTGGCGCCCAGGACCGCCGTCTGGAAATGTCGCGGCGCGGCCGCGCTCTCGTGGACGGATTAGGCGCCGACCGGGTGCGGGCGGCTCTTCTGGAGAGGGATATCCAGTTTCGCCCGCTGCGCGAAGAGGACTGCCAGCTATTGTTTTCCTGGGCAAACGATCCGGCGGTGAGGAGAGCATCGTTTCATTCCGCTCCCGTTCTATTGAGCGAACACGAGCGGTGGTTCTCGATGAAGCTGCGTGATCCAAACTCGGTGATTTATATCGGAGAGACCCGTTCGGGTGAAGTGGTTGGGCAAGTTCGATTTCATCTGGATGAAGAGCAAGCAACACTTTCAGTTGTGGTTGCTCCAGAATTTCGGGGAGCGGGCTGGGGGAAGGAACTGGTTGCATTTTCAATTCGAATGCTGGCGCGCACACGCGCAATTCACCGAGTCAATGCGCTCGTGAGGCCGGAGAACCTGCCCTCAATTCGCTTGTTCGAATCGGCCGGGTTTCGACAAGCGGGGACCGACCAGGTTGCAGGTCAGACTGCGTTACTTTTTACGTGGGAAAGCGGAGTTGCCGCTCATGCCGTGTGAGATCACCATTGCTGGCCGCCGGATTGGCAACGGCGCTCCGGCTTACGTCATCGCCGAACTCTCCGCGAACCACAACCAGAACTTCGATCAGGCAGTTCGTATCGTCCATGCCGCCAAAGACGTGGGTGCCGACGCGGTCAAACTCCAGACTTACACCGCGGATACGATCACGTTGCACAGCGACAAGGAATGTTTTCGAATCGGCGGTGGCACGCTCTGGGATGGCCGCACACTCCATGACTTGTATCGGGAGGCATTCACGCCCTGGGAATGGCAACCCAGACTGAAGGAGGTCGCGAACGAACTTGGCATGCAGCTTTTCTCGAGCGCTTTCGATGAGAGCGCCGTCGATTTCCTTGAGCAGATGAATGTCCCGGCGCATAAAGTGGCATCGTTCGAGCTGGTGGACGTCGGGCTGATCCGTAAAATGGCTCGCACGGGAAAACCCCTCATCATGTCTACCGGCATGGCCAGCGAAGCTGAAATTGCCGAAGCCCTGCAAGCGGCGCAGGAGGCGGGTGCGAGCCAGATTGCGTTGTTGAAGTGCACGAGCGCGTATCCTGCTCTGCCGGAAGAGGCGAACCTGCTCACGATCCCCGAATTGGCGCGCAGGTTCGAGTGTCCGGTGGGATTGTCCGACCACACGATGGGCGTAGCGGTTGCGGTAGCCGCCGTGTCCCTGGGGGCATGCATCATCGAGAAGCATCTTTGCCTGAGTCGCGCCGAGGGCGGGCCCGACAGCGCGTTCTCACTCGATCCCGATGAATTCAAGGCCATGGTCGAAACGGCGCGTGCGGCGCAGCGGGCACTAGGTTCGGCGCAGATGTCTCCCGGCCAGCGCGAAACCAGTAGCCGCAAGTTCCGGAGGTCCTTGTTTGTGGTGGAGGACATGCGACAGGGCGATGTGTTCACCAAAAATAATGTGCGCTCCATTCGTCCGGCTGACGGACTGCACCCGCGGCACCTCGACGAAATTCTTGGCCAGCGCGCTGCGTGCGCCATTGAGCGCGGCACCCCTTTGAACTGGAATCTGGTGGCGCGCTGAGCGACCTTCCGCAACTTGTTCTCGAGTTACCTGCCGAATAATAGGGAATCGAGTTGCTCGGGGCCGATCGAGTTATGGAGAGCCTGCTTCGTCGCATTTGTGATCCTAATCTCTTCCAGCATGCGCGGGATCTGGCGAATGCGGTCCGGAGAATCCAGTCGATGGCCCGCGGAATATTTCGTGTACTGCTTGCCGTAGTCGTACCACGATGCATCGAACCAACTACACAAGAAGCAAGGCACTCCGTTGGTCGTGCTCTCAACCGCAACACTTGACTCGACGGTCACGCTGAACCAGGCGCGTTCGAAAAGATCGGCCGTCATGGGTCCCTCCCGCAGTTCCACGAGGGCTCGGTCATCGTGCGAGAGCGTTTTGTCGATCAGGGCCTTGCGTCCGCGAAGACTCTCGAAGGGGTGTAGTTTGACCGCGACTTTACGATTTGTTTGACGGGCTAGATTGCAGAGTTCTGGCAGGAGCTCGGAGTAGAGCGTCTGGGTGCGCGCCGACGATACCTCGTACGCCTCGGAATAGAAGACGATCCAATCCCTGTTCCGTGCCGCGGTGGCTCGTCCAGCGGCGGAAAATGAAGCGGGTGCTCTTTGCGGTCCGCCAACGACGATCTTTTGCGCCGGAAGACCGCACCAGTTGATCATGTAATCCCGTGCCATCTCGCCCGATGCCAGAAATATTTCCGAGTATTCCCGACGAATTCCGAAGGTCATATTCAATGCGCCGTGGTCGCAAGACACGGTGCGCACTTTTCGGCCCCGCGCCAACACTACTGGCAAGCGGGTGAACGGATTGTTTTCGTCGGCGGAAAGGACGGCGTCAAGGGGTTCCTTGGCAACTACCTCGCGCCATGCATCTCTGACTCGAAGGCCGGTTTTAAGGAAGGCAGGGAACGCTTCGAACATTCCTAGTCTCGTAGCCAGACCAAGAATGGGATCGGTGGGGAATCGATCACGCTGCAACTCTTCCCATTTCTTTAGCAGGCCCAGTCGTTCGATCTGGGTTGGCTCCGAAGCTCCCTGAGCGTAGGAAGCGAGAGAGCAAACTTGTACGTTTGCAGGAGGGCGCACCTGGCGGCCGCTGCGCCGAGTAGCAACCAGCAGGAAACGGCAGTGTGGCAACATCCGCGCGTAAGCTAATTGAGCGCGGGAGACGTTGATATAAGCGGATGGCAGCAACACGAGCCCAGCCGCCGACTTGAGCCGGCGCGGACTCACTAACCGGCGAACTCGATAGTCCGCGTCGTATTTGTCGAAAACAATGTCGGCTATCTGGGAGGGACCAAGCACCGAAGCTTTTTTCAGCAACCGCAGGGCGCGTGTGGCAAAACCTGCCCTACGAGGGGTTGCGAGGACGTTAACGTCGCATCGACGCAGCAGGGACAGTGCGTTCGTAACGAAGTGCGGCCGCGTGACGAAAATCTCTGCGTTCTCCGGAACCTGTCCGGCCAAAATGGATGCCAACATGACCAGTTCGAGCCGCTGGTAAAGTGGTCCGGAAAAAAGATCCCACCAGTCGATCGATTCCCAGTCGACGAGTTGACCCAATCCGACGCCCAGAAGTTCGCGCAACTGTTGCCGGTGCCGCTCGTGATCCAGCAAGTCGTAAATGCTGAGGACAGGGCATCCGAGGCGCTCCGACAGGCCGGCGTAGAAGTGTCGCCCAGACCATCCGAGGTCAACGACGCGATTCCATACCGTTTTGGTCTCAACTCCCGACGTAAGGCAATCGTCCGGATGCACTAACAAAATTTTCATGGATGGAGAAACTTGGACTCCCCAATCATACCGGAGGCCACACGGGCTGAACTTCGACCAAAACCACAATGGATCGTGATCAAATGCGCTCGCGAGAATGAAGTCACCCGTATCCCGATAATCGACCGGCTACAGGAGCAACGCCTGCTTGCAGGAATCCTGTCAGACCCCAATGGGGTCCGGATCACCGAGGGGAGTTACGAAGCAGGTGGACGACATTCACTATTCCCAGTGCCGAGCAGCCCGCGAGCGAAGGCGCGACCACTCCAAGACCCCAGAGAACGCGGCGGTCCCTGGGGATCCAGCGATAGAGTGCGAGAAGGACAAACGGAAGGATGGGAATGGCGAAGCGGGCGAAATTTCCGCGCGCCCAGTAGGGATAGTTATAGGTGAACAGGCACCAGAGATAAGGTACGAGAAAAATAGCTTCCACCAGATGAGACCGGCAATAGAAGTGAAACGCCTTCGACCTAGCCATAACGACAACCGCCGCCAGCACCAGAAAGATCCAGCCGAAACTTAGAACCAGATTGGTCCAGGGTACTGGATAGAGCAAAGTTCCTTTCACGATGGCATAAAAGGGAAAACCGAAGAGCCAGCCGCCCTGCCACTCTGGACTGTGATAGCTGTTCACGGTGGCAAGCGCGTCGCCGAAGTGAGTACTCAGCGGGAGCGCATAAAGAGCTCCGACCAACAGACCAATGGCAGTGGCACCTGCGAATTTACGAAACTCCTTTTGCCAGAGGAGCGTAATCCCGATGCCGACCAGTGCGAATATTCCCAAAGGTCGCACGATTGTCGCCAGGGCCGCCAGCAAAGACCCAAGCATCCAGCGCCGTTGGCGTGTGGAAACAAACGCTGCCAAAAGCAAACACACAAAAAGAGGCTCGGAACCTCCCATGCAGGAGCGTTGGATCCAGTCGAAGTTCAGGATCGCAAAGTAGCCGGCGATCCACCCGTCCCACAAACGATGGGCGAAAAAAGCTGCGACCAGCGAGGGCACAAGCGAAAACACCAGCAATGATGCGCGATCAGACATGCCTGTGAGCTTTGAGAGCGCCGCCATGGCATAGGGCAGGCCCCAGAACTGCTTGACGATGATGCCGTGGAAGTCCCAGCGGCGGATGGCGGATGCGAGATCCATGTATGCGGAACTGTCGCCAAAGTGATCGATGGCCAGCGCGTAGTTTTGCACGAACGCGACGATAGAAATGAAGATGGCAAAGCTGAGGAGGACGAGCGAGATGACCTCGGCCGCCGATGGCGCGTTCGAAGCACCGAGCGCCGGATCGGTTTTCGAACCGGTAGCCGGAATCGGAGTCTCACTCACAATCATTTTGGCGGGCGACATCGGCGACCGGATTATAACGCTCCGATTCGCGCCAGACCTGAAATCTGTCCATTTGGCGAAAAAGGGTCTTACCTTAATTCTCCGCAGCGCTTTGCGATAATCTGATAACACTTCCGAATGGCACAACAGCACGCAGGCACATTTTGAATATTCCGGAAACCGTGATCGCGGCTTTGCCACCACCGTCTCCCGAGGCGCCTGAGGCCCGGTTTCGGAGCGAGATGGGGCAGATCTCGCGCCATTCCGCGATTTTTCTTGCGGGAACATTGTTCTCGGCGGCGGCGGGATATCTTTTCAAGATCTACGTTGCGAGGGTACTGGGCGCGGGCGCGCTGGGAGTCTACGCGCTCGGCATGACGCTGGTTGGCTTCTTCGGCCTTTTCAATGGATTGGGTCTGCCCCAGACAGCCGTGCGGTTCGTGGCCGCTTATTCAGCGACCCGGCAGTATGAGCGGCTGTATGGGTTTTTTCGACGTGCTCTTGTTCTTCTGGCCCTGGGCAATTTGGCTCTCGGGGGTGCGCTGCTTCTTGTCGGCCCGTGGCTCGCGCGCCAGCTTTATCACTCCCCCGAGCTGGTATTTTTCCTGCGCTTGTTCGCGGGATTGCTCGCATTAGGAGGCTTTACGGCCTTCATGGGGCAGGTTCTGGCGGGCTACAAGGATGTCGCGCTTCGTACTGTGATTACGAATTTTGTGGGCAGCCCGCTGAACATTATTCTGGGCGTGCTGCTGCTCGCTGGTGGGATGGGGCTTCGTGGCTACTTGCTGGCACAGGTAGCCAGTGGCGCCATTGTGCTCTGCTTGCTATTTGTAGCCGCCTGGAAGTTAACGCCGGTTGCAGCACGCCATTCTTCCGCGAGACCGGCAAAGGTGGAATCGGAAGTTTACTGGTTTTCGGCCGCTGCATTTGGTGTCGGCTTTCTTGAATTCTCGCTGGGGCAAGCTGACAAGATCATGTTAGGAATTTTCCTGGATGTCCGGCAGGTGGGCATCTACGCCGTGGCTGCGTCGCTGGTGGGATTCGTGCCGGTCGCGCTCCAGTCGGTAAATCAGATTTTTTCTCCCACTATTGCCGATCTCCATGCGCGCGGCGAACGTGCGCTTCTGGGCCGGATATTTCAAACCGTTACGAAATGGATTATTGGCCTCACGTTACCCTTGGCATTTGTGATGATCGTTGATTCGAAGCCGCTCATGCGCCTCTTCGGCCCCGCGTTCGAGACCGGATGGATTGTGCTGATTCTGGGGACAGTTGGGCAACTGGTGAATGCTGGAGTGGGATCTGTCGGTTACCTTCTGCTAATGTCCGGGAACCAAAAACGCCTGATTCGAGTGCAGGCGATGATGGCCATCTTCATGGTCTTGGCGACAATCGTGCTTGTGCGGCCTTTTGGTCTTGTGGGCGTTGCCCTGGCCGCTGCGTTGACAAATGTTCTCACCAATTATCTGTGCCTGCGGGAGGTTCGCTCGACGCTTGGTCTTTCCCCATATAACCGTACCTATCTCCGCCTGATCTTGCCGTCTGCTGCGAGTCTAGCCATGGTCTTGTGCCTGCGCGTGCTCGTGGCCGGCTTTCGTCCTGAATGGCTTCCGATTGGGGTAGCGCTGGTTATTGCCTACCTGACATTTGGCGGGCTATCGTTATTCATCGGGCTCGATGATGACGATCGGATGATCGTAGCCGCCATTCAACGCCGGCTGCTGGGAGCTCTCGCAAGGAACTCGCGTTTTTCACAACTCGGACAATGACGAATCTAGCAACAACGCCCGCACGAAGACAGATTAGCTTGCCGGAGGATCTCTGCGCAGCCGCGGAGCACCGGTACGGTTCGCGTTTCGAGAATCTGGAATCCCTGCTGGAGTTCATGTTGTGCGAGCTTACTCGCAATGAAGCCGAAAAGCTTGACCAACGCGAGCAGGCAATCCTGGAACAGCGCTTGCGGGATTTGGGGTATATCTAGCTCGTCCTGATGGCCCCTGAACTCACATTGAACCAGGCGCTTCGAGATAGTCAGGAGCGATTGCATCCGTCGTTGAGAAATCCCAACTGGTTGATCCTGCGACAGCGGCGGAAAATCTTCCAGGCCGGACTGGATCGGCTACCGGGGCGAAATTGTTCTGTTCTCGATGTGGGAGGCAGGCTGCAGCCTTATCGCGCGCTGCTTGGTGCGCGCGTAAACTGTTATCTCGCTGTCGACCTGCAGTTCGCGCCGCTCGTCAATGTCGCAGCCGCGGCGGAGGCCCTGCCGTTTCGCGACGAGCAATTCGATTTCGTGATTTGTACACAAGTGCTGGAGTACCTTCCCGACCCGCGCCTGGCTGCTGGTGAGATGAGGCGAGTGCTTAGAAAGGGCGGGATTGCGTTTCTAAGTGCGCCCTCGATCTTTGTGCGGGATAACGATAAGGAATGCTGGCGCTTTCTTCCGGAAGGGCTGCGTTATATTTTGCAGGATTTCGAAACGGTGGAAGTGCTTCCGGAAGGCAACAGCGTCACCGGTCTATTCCGCACCGTGAATGTGTTCCTGGTTTATTTTATGAAGCCGAGATTTCTTCTTCCTGCGCTCGAATGGACCGTGGTTCCGTTCCTGAACGTTGTCGGATGGCTGCTGGAAAAGCTCGGTGGGAAGAGTGACGTTTTCGCCGCAAATTTCAGTGTGTGGGCCCGCAAATGAGAGCGCATCCGCGCACGATTGAAGCAACATGATTACTCGTCTCCGCCGCGTCTGGGAGCGCGCGACGAAACCCACGGCAGACAAAGGGCTCCGGTTTGATCGCCCGCTACTGCTTTTCCAGAGTGATGACTGGGGGCGCGTGGGAGTGCGCGATCGCGAGGGATGGGAGCAACTGCGGGCTTCAGGGGTTCAGCTCGGCGAAGCGCCGTACGACTATTACAGCCTCGAAGTTGCGGCGGATGTAGATGCTCTGAGGACCGTACTCGGAAAGCACGAGGATTCGGTTGGCCGGCATCCGTCGATCGGAATGAATTTCATCATGGCCAACCTCGACTTCGACCATTGCCTTGACTTAGGGGAAAGAGAACTACCGGTAGTTCCGCTCAACGAAGGTTTCCCCGGTCATTGGCAGCGTCCGGGCTTGTTCGATGCATATCGTCTCGGGCTTCAAGAGGGGCTGTTCTTCGCCGGGTTGCACGGGCTTACTCACTTCTGCTCAAAAAGTATTCTGCGAGAACTGCAGGCCGGTGGAGAACGGGTTGAATTGAGCCGTGCGTTGTGGCGTGCGCAAACCCCGTATATCCACTGGCGCATGCCGTGGATTGGATACGAATATTGGGATGCCGAAGCAAAACCCGAAGATCGTTTTTTATCTCTTGCCGAGCAGCAGTCGCTAATCCGTCGGGCGGCGGGAATCTATGAGATGTTGTTCGCATCAATGCCGGTCAGTGCCTGCGCGCCCGGCTACCGTGCGAACGCGGACACCATAAAGGCCTGGTTCGAAGCTGGCATACGCGTGGCTCAGAACGGCCCCGCGGATTACCGATCGCCTTATCTCGACGACACTGGAATGTTGCATACTTTCCGCACGGTCGAAATGGAGCCTGCGACTGCACAGCACGATTTGCATGATCTGTTGATGCAAGTGGAACGTTGCTTCAGGGGCGGCGTGCCGGCCATTGTGTCCATTCACTCCATTAATTTTCATTCGAGCCTGCGTGACTTCCGCACTCCATCTCTTTTGTTGTTGGATGAGTTCTTGAAAGCGCTGGAAAAGAAGTGGCCTGAGCTGCTCTATCTTGATGACGCTAGTCTTTTTCGCGTCGCAACGGAAGGTTTTTACCTGGCGAACGGTAACGAGATCAAGGTTGGCGTGACCAACAGGGCGGCAAAAAGCTAACGGTGAGCCGCAAACAAAAATCGCTTGTTCTGATCACGGTCGATTGCTTGCGGGCCGACCACTGCGGGTTTAACGGATACTCTCGTCCCGTCACTCCGTTCCTGGACGCTCTCGCCGCTGAATCTTTTGTGGTGCCGACCACAGTGATTGCCGGTGCACCAACTTATTATTCGCTCCCGGCGATACTCGCCTCGCGAATGCCCCTCGCTTTGGGCAGAGATGTAGTCGGTCTGGCGCCCGGCGAAAATACGCTGGCGACCGTCCTGCATGGATCGGGGTATGAGACCGCCGCGTTTTCCGCGGCCAATCCCTATATATCTCCGCGCTTTGGTTATGACGAGGGGTTTGATGTGTTCCAGGATTTTCTGGAGTTTGAGGCGGTTTCCACTTACTCCAGTAGTAAGGGACCATCATCAGACCATCGCGGCGCGCTGGGCAAATTCAATCGTTCGCTAAAGATTGTCGCGCGAGCAGTTGGTCTGGGCCAGTTGTACGACGATGTCTATTTTCAATATTGCCTTCGAATTGCCGCTCCCTCGGTCTATAACGTCGATTCACTGAGGAGGTTTCCGTCGGCCGAGATCCTTGTGAATCGGGCCCTGGAATGGCTTCCGTCAACGAGCCCCTTTTTTCTTTGGCTTCATATGATGGATCCGCATTCACCCTACTATCCGTCCGGGGCGTCATTTGTAGAACTCACCGGGCGACGCTTATCCGCCAACCACGCTCGCTATATAAACGAATTCTGGAGCCGTTCCGATCTCAATGCCACGCGACTGCAGGGGAAGAAGGAATCTGTGGTTGAGTTGTACGACGGCGCAATTCGCTCCATGGACGTTCAGGTCGGGAGGCTTATAGCCCACCTGAAGCAATCTGCTCTTTGGGAAAATTGCGTATTCGTTTTGACAGCGGACCACGGGGAGGAGTTCCTCGAGCACGGGCACCGCTACCACGCGCCGCCAAGTCTGCGCGAAGAAATCGCCCGGGTGCCGCTGATGATTCGCGTTCCCGGGTTCACAAAGAGTGTTGCGCCCGGGAGGCCTTTCAGTCATTTGCACCTCGCGCCGACGCTGCTTGAGATTCTGGGCGCGCCCCCGCCCGAGAGTTTTCGCGGTATTTCCTTGTGGAGCCATCTTCAGGCGGGGACAGCCTGGAACGAGCCTGCGATTACCGAGTCGGTGAGCGGATGTACCAATCCCTTCCGTACTGAAGACCGGATGGGTTCTAGACTGCTGAGCGTTCGCGATGCGCGTTATAAGATGGTGACGCGATTCGAATCCGGAACTACTGAAGAGGTTTATGATCTCGAAGCTGACCCTGGAGAACACAAGCCGCTCACGGCCGAAGTAACGAAAGGGATTCGGAGAGGGTTATTGAGCGCGGCCCACGAATACATGGAGAAAACCTCCCGCGATAGAGACGCAGGCCTTCGCCTCGCGGCAAGGCTGCGCAACCTCCGGAGTGAATTACAATCGACCTCTCGCTCCCGGGATTCGCTCGTCAGCTCATGATCACGGTCTTCACGCCCTCCTTCGCCGACGACGACAATACGAATGCGCAGAACCTGACGGTTAAAGAGGTAGCGGCGCGCCTGGATCCAGGCAGATTTCGAGTTGTCATGTTGGGCGCGGGTGTCGCAGACGCTCGGCTTGCAGCGCGTCCGAACACCCGAATCCTGAAATGGAGAGATCACGGAAATACGAGCCGGATTCTTTGGCACCTGTTAACACATCCGCCTGACGTCTATTTTTTTCCGCGGGAAGGCCCGCTCGACGCCGCTTTTCTGGCCATCCGTCGAACACTGCTCCTGAAGACCGCTCTGGTGGCATACGTGGTGTCGGGTGGGCTCGAACGGGACAATCGTCCCCGGCTGCTGCAAGCGATTCGAGAATCCGATGTGGTGGCCGGCAATAGTCGCTGGATGACCCGGATGATCCAAAGCCTGGGGGGCAAAGACGTACAGACTGTCTATGACGGAATCGACCGGCGCAATTATTATCCAGTGTCCGGTGTTGGGAATGCACCTACTAGCCAGAGAGTTCTGTTCGCGGGATCGTTTCGCCGTTACAAGCGCGCCGATCTGGTGGTGCGGGAGGCGGCGCGTTTTCCTGAGTGGGAGTTCCGCTGCGCCGGAACCGGCGAAGAACAGAATGCGTGCCGGACAATGGCCCGCGATCGTGGTTGTAACAACGTCGAGTTTCTGGGGCACTTGAACGCGGCGCAATTGGGCGAGGAAATGCGACAAGCGCAAATATTTTTCTTCCCAAGCGAAATCGAGGGACATCCGCAGGTTCTGGGACAGGCTTCGGCGTGTGGGTTGCCCTGTATTGCGCGCACTACTTACGAGCCCGATTATATTGTTGATGGCGTCACGGGCTTGCTGGCAAATTCCGATCATCAGTTGAGCGAGGCGCTCGCCCGGCTGATTGGAGATTCCAACCTGCGGCAACGAATGTCCGATGCAGCCATCAGGCACGCCGAAAAATTTGATTGGGACTGCGTAGCCCAACAGTGGGCGGAAATCATGGAGAAGGCGATTGTTCACCGCGAGAACCATCGGCGCAAACGAGCCCATTGAAGGCGGGCGCCTCCAATCCGTGCTCCCGCAATTGTTGCCCGGGAAAAAGCGTCGCGTGTTGATCCTGACCGAGATCATCGCCCCCTATCGCATCCCGGTATTTAACGCGCTTGCCGAAAACGAGCGGATCGATCTGCATGTGGCGTTCCTGGCGGAAACCGATGCGGCTCTGCGTAAGTGGCACGTGTACAAAAACGAAATTCGTTTTTCCTATGAAGTGTTGCCATCGTGGCGTCTTCGCAGCGGCAGGCACAAACTGCTGCTGAACTGGGGACTGCAATCGTGTTTGAAGAAGTTCGCTCCCGAAGCGATCATCTGTGGCGGATACAATTATTTCGCCTCGTGGGAAGCGCTCGCATGGACCCGCCGCCACCCGACGGAACTCGTTTTGTGGTCGGAGAGCAACCGCTATGATGCCCGCCGAGGATTTGCCTGGGTAGATGGGCTCAAGTCACGTTTTCTGGCGCGTTGTGCCAGGTTCGTCGTGCCGGGAAAATCTTCCAAGGAGTATCTCCAGTTACTTGGATCGGCGCCGCAGGACATTGTGACGGCCCCGAATGCTGTTGACAACGATTGGTTCCGAAGTCATGCAGCAGCCATCAGGGATCGCGCCTCCGAATTTCGTGCGAAGTTTCAATTGCCGTCCCGTTACCTTCTCTTTGTTGGTCGACTGGTTGCGGAAAAAGGTATTTTTGATCTCCTTCGTGCATATGCCAAACTGGAAAGCGCCGTTCGATCCCATGTAGGATTGGTGTTCGTGGGCGACGGTCCGAGTTTGAGTGAACTGGAGCGCCAGGCGCGGAGCATAAATCCGGGAATGATTTGTTTCCCCGGTTTCGCGCACCGTGAGGATCTGGCCGGCTTCTACGCTCTGGCGGAGGTTTTGATTTTGCCCACCCACAGTGATCCGTGGGGCTTGGTCGTGAATGAAGGGATGGCGTGCGGGCTTCCGGTGATCGTAAGCAGCGTCGCGGGCTGCGCTGCCGATTTGGTAGAAAATGGATGGAATGGTTCTGTGGTGCCGCCAGGAGATTGGAACAAACTGAGCATAGCGATCGATTTTCTTTTGAGAAATGCTGAGCTCCGACAACAGATGAGTTTGAGAAGCTTGGATCGAATTCGGAACTATTCTCCGGAGGCATGCGCGCAAGGCCTGGCAGAAGCCGCGGTTCCGAGCACAAGGCAGGCCGGATGAACTCGCTGAAACCATCGCAACTGGCCGGTCTGATTTTGGGGGCGCTGCTCGCCGTATATCTGGTCTTTTCGCATCTTCAATACTTCAGCAATCTTTCATTCCTGGGTGCGATCCTGCTGCTCGAAGTCATCGTCGCCGCTCTGTGGAAGTTCAACCAGCGATTTTTTGTTTTACTTATGCTGGCATTCCTATGGGCGGGCATGAACGTCCCATTACAGAATGCCTGGACCAGCGCTCGCTGGGCCGTGCTGTCCGCGGGCGCGTTAGCGGGTTGCCTTTCGTGGATGAAGAGTTCCCGGGGCGGTTTCAAATCTTTTCATCTGCTGGCGGTTTTTTGCGTGGCCGCAGCTTTTGTTTCTGCGACAGTTTCGCCGTACCAGCAGTTGGCGTTATTCAAGGCGTTGAGCCTGTGCCTGCTTTTTCTCTATTGTCTTTCGGGTGCGCGCCTCGCGGTTCTCGGTCGCGAAGATCGCTTCTTCTTCGGCTTGCTTATAGGATGCGAAATCGCAGTTTATGCCACGGCCGTTTGTTATTTTGTCTTTGGGTTGAGTGTCTGGGGGAATCCTAACTCGCTGGGCGCGGCCATGAGCATCGGAGTGTTCCCCATTCTGATTTGGGGATGGTTGATCAGTGACAGCAAGGCACAAAGGGCTCGCAGGGCCGTAGCGCTGCTTCTGTGCGCCTACCTGATCTTTTTCAGCATGGCTCGCTCCGGAATGGTTTCCATGGCGCTGGTCACGATTGTTCTGTTCTTTTGCCTCCATCAGTACAGGCTGCTGGTGAAGGTAGTCGGCCTTGTTGTGCTGTTGGTCGCGGTAACGGGAATGCTCGCTCCCGGCACGTTGAACAGATTGTTGGGCAACACGGAAAATTCGCTGTTATACAAGGGCCACAAGGAAGAAGGACTGCTGGGTTCGAGGCAAACGCCTTGGGAGACCACGATCACCTCGATTGAAGAACACCCCTGGTTCGGCACCGGCTATGGCACAAGTCCCACACGCAATGATCCGGGCCTTGAATATGGCAGGTTCGCTTCGAGCGCGGAGACGGTTCGGGAGCACGGGAGCAGCTACATGACCATCGCGGAGTGGGTCGGACTGCTCGGGGTCGTACCCTTCGTTGGGCTCGTGTCTCTTGCGATATCCAATGTCTGGCGAGTTTGCGCGTGGATGAAGCGAACATCCCACGCGCGCCATTATTCCGTGCCTGTGGCGATGGTTGTGTTAGCCGGTCTTGCGCACGCCAATTTTGAAGACTGGCTTTTCGCCGTAGGCTCATATCCTTGCGTGTATTTTTGGGTTTTTGCATTTCTGCTCGCGGATCTTGTTCCCGACGCCAGGGAGGGTTTCCCCGCTTCAGTTCTTATCCGGCGTACTCGCTCCCTTCCTGAATTTCGAGCGGCTGTAGCCAGTCGATGATCGGTTTGTTCATCAACGCGCCCGCTGCCAGTGCGGGGGGCGGTCTCACCTACCTGCGCAATGTGCTCCCGCAGTTGGCCCGAAGACAGGGAGTGAAATGTACCGTCCTGTTGAGTCGTAGCCTGCGGTGCGAATTTCCCGAATATCCAAGTATTTCATTTATCGAAATTCCAGAATCATGGAGCGCGCTTCGCCGGTTTACTTATGAGCAAACCGCGCTTCCGGCAATGATTCGACGGAGTGGCGCGCAGGTATTGATCTCGACTGGGAACTTCGCCCTTTGTAACTCACCTGTTCCCCAGATTCTGTTGTCCCGCAATTCTCTTTACACCTCAGGCGATTTCGTCCGGGACGTGAGGGCTCGCGGTGACTACGTGATCTGGCTTGATACTGCTGTCAAGGGGTGGCTCGCTCGACGCTCGATCGCCTGGGCTGATGTCACGGTTGCTCCGAGTGAGGCATTTGCGCAGGAACTCAGCCTTTGGAGCGGCCGGCAAGTCGTTGCGATTTACCATGGATTCGACTCGGAAGCCTTCACGAGCGATGAAACTGCATTGCCCGACGCGGTGCAAGCACATCTTGAAGCCGGCAGGGATGAACTACGCCTGCTTTTTGTGAGCCACTATAACTACTACCGGAACTTTGAGACGTTATTGCAGGCAATGCCCATCCTGAACCGCCTTCTGCAGGAGAGAAAAGCAAGACTTTACCTCACGTGTCGATTGAATTCTCCAGAGCACTCGGGGCGTTACCAAGCAGAGAGCGCGTCGTCCCTGTTGCGTGAGGTGCGTGGAGCCGGCGGTATCGTCGAACTGGGAAGCATTTCCTATCGTTCTCTTCATCATCTCTACCGCGCGTGCCACATCTATGTGTCGCCGGCATACACGGAGTCGTTTGCCCATCCGCTGATCGAAGCGATGTCGAGCGGTCTTCCTGTGGTTGCATCCGACCTGCCTGTGCATCGGGAGATTTGCGGGAAGGCGGCAGTATACTTCCCGGCGTTTTCCGCCGGCGAGTTGGCCAGTGCCATTGCGCGCGTCGACAAGGACCGAGAGTTGGCGACAGGGTTATCGCAAGCTGGCCGTTCGCGTGCCAGAGATTTCAGTTGGGCGGAGCACGTGGAGCGCCTGCTCGAACTGGCTGCTCCACTTACCCAGTCGGCGACCTCGGACCAGTGACGCGCGAGAAAGGGAGCCCGCTGGAAGCGGACAATGGCACGATACTATAAGTGATCGCGAAATCTAAGTCACCGATGACACGCGGAACGAATCCCAGTCCGGCGAACGAGTCTCTCGGGACTGATTCCTTGAAACCGGTCGCGTCTACCCCGAGCCTGCACGTGCTGACGCTTACGCCTTTCTTTCCCTTCGCCGAAAATCCTGTTTATGGCACCTACATTTCTGAACCAATTGAACGCTTCGCTGCGTTCGGGCTTCGCTCATCAGTGATCGGCGTATCTGCCTTGCACCGGCCACGCCGGCGTCCGCTTCCCGGTGTGGAGGCCGAGTGGTTGCGCTATCCGCAGGTTCCAGGGAAGTTGGGTTTGTCATCAGCCGGGGCTTTCCTTTATTGGCGACTGTTGCCATACATCCGGCGATTAAACCAGCAGTGTGCGATCGACATCATTCACGCCCATTCCGCCTTGCCCTGCGGCCATGCCGCCGCCTCGCTGGCAGAAGCGCTTCGCGTCCCGTTCGTGGTTACGATCCACGGGCTTGATACCTTTAATGCTTGCGATGCGCCAGGAACGAGGGCTGCGAGATGGCGCGCCAAGATCTCAGCCGGGGTTTATCGGCGCGCGCGGTCGGTGATTTGCGTCAGTTCCGCCATTCAATCTCGACTTAAAGACGGAATGCAACAGCCGTTTTCTTCTCATGTGGTTTATAACGGCGCTGACCCCCAAATGTTCTTTCCGGAAGACACGGCGACCTCGGCCCAAGTCCCGTGCCTCTTGATGGTGGGTAACCTTCTTCGCAGCAAGGGTCATGAAATTGTGCTCCAGGCCATGGCCAAGGCAGCGGAGCGCTTTCCGGACTTACAGTGCAAAGTTATAGGGGAAGGACCCGACCGACAACTTTTCGACGATCTTGCTCGCGAGCTTGGCATTTCCGAAAGGGTAACTTTTCTGGGAAGGCAGGGCAGGCAGTCCGTCGCGAAGGCCATGCGGGAATGCACGATCTTTGCCTTGCCCAGCCGATCCGAGGGGTTGGGGTGTGCGTATCTGGAGGCCATGGCTTGCGGCAAGCCCGTGATCGCGTGTGAAGGTCAGGGCATCGGCGAGATCATCGAGCATGGCCGCAATGGTTGGCTGATCCCTGTCGACAGCGTCCATGGCATGGCCGAGGCACTCTCTCGCTTGCTCGACTCGCCGGACTTGAGGACCAGCATGGGCGCCAACGCGCGGCAAACCATCATCAACGGGCTGACCATTACGGATCAAGTTCGTCGCCTGAACGACGCATATCGCGACGCCGCCAGGCTGCAATCTCGCTGAATTCCGCTTTTCCATCTTCGCTGCTCCACACTGGTCGAGCAATTCATGTACTAGGATTGGGGAACATCAGGGATCATAAATGTTGTTGTCCGATTGGGAACTCTAGCGTATGTGTGGGATATTCGGCATCGTCGACCGTAAGGGACCAGTCTCTCGCGAGATTGTCGAGAACGCTGTTCGTTCCCTTGCGCATCGCGGACCTGATGACTCCGGCATTGCGCTCGTCGCGGACACCCCTGACTGTCAGATCGGGCTTGCACACACCCGACTTTCCGTCATCGATCTGTCACCTTGTGGGCACCAGCCTATGCAGGACGAAGCTACCGGCAACTGGATTGTTTTTAATGGCGAGATCTACAACTTTCGCGACCTCCGCGTGGAGCTCGAAACGGCGGGCAATCGCTTCCACAGCCATTCCGACACAGAAGTAATTCTGATCGCTTACCGGACGTGGGGTACGGATTCATTCCTCCGGCTGCGCGGTATGTTCGCCTTTGCGCTCTGGGACGCATCGCGCCGGAACCTGCTTCTGGTCCGCGATCCCATGGGGATTAAGCCGCTTTACTACTACCACTCGGACAAACATTTTCTTTTTGCGTCCGAGGTGCGAACTCTGCTTCAAACCGGGCTGGTCCCGCGCAACCTCGATCAGAACGGAGTCTTTACATTCCTGTCGTTTGGCTCGATCTATGAGCCGGCGACAATCGTGGAAGGAGTTTCGGCGGTTCCTGCAGGACATGCTCTGTCATTCCAGAAAAACCGCTCGCAAACGAGTGCCTACTGGAATCTCATCGGCTATCGAGGTTCACCCAATCAGAGTGGCGATGGACAATCCCACCACGATAGCCCAAGCGCCAGAGAAGACGCTGAGCGCAATCTGCCCCATCTCCTTCGCGATGCCGTGCTCTCTCACTTGGTGAGCGATGTCCCGGTGGGAGTCTTTCTCTCTGGCGGCATCGATTCCAGCAGCCTGGTAGCGATCATGAGCCAGGCCGGTGTACGGGCCTCGACATTTTCGCTCGTGTTCGCCGAGCCGGAGTTCAATGAAGCACAGTACTCGCGCGTGGTCGCGCGACTCTTTGGTACGGATCATCGCGAGATCATGGTTTCTCAGGCCGACGCGCTTTCAGCCGTCCCCGAGGCTCTACGCGCCATGGATCAGCCGACTATTGATGGAATCAACACCTGGCTGGTTTCGGCCAAGGCTCGCGCCGCGGGAGTTAAGGTAGCTCTCACCGGCCTGGGAGCGGACGAGATGTTTGCGGGGTATTCCAATTTCCGACGGGTGCCGCGGCTCGAAAGCGCCTCCGCTATTTTCGCGAAGCTGCCCTCGTTCATGCGCCGGCGTTTGGCCGCCTCCATTGCGCTGCTCGGAGGCAAGAAGGATCGCAATCGCAAATTATCTGAACTCGTCACGCGCAAGGATGCGAGCATTCATCCTTATTTTCTGGCGCGAGGTCTCTTTACCGCTGCCGAGCGTAGGAACCTTTACGCGGGCGATTACGAGACCGCCGAACGAGCGATGGAAACCTTGCTGCAAGATTCCGTTGCCGCGAGCACTCATTTGGATCGCGTGAATCGTGTCTCTTATCTCGAATCGCAGTGGTACATGCGCAACACACTCTTGCGGGACTCGGATTTCATGAGCATGGCGCACGGGCTGGAGCTGCGAGTACCGTTCTTGGATCGCGCACTGGTGGAGGCTTGCTTCCGGATCCCCGGAAAAAAGAAGCTGCAGGGAGATCGCCCCAAAGACCTGCTGCTGGCAAGCCTCGGAGTCGAACTGCCTAGCGAGATCGTGCAGCGGCCGAAGCGCGGCTTCACGCTTCCCTTCGAGCGCTGGCTGCACGCTGAATTGAAACCGATGGTGGCAGATACGATTTCGAAAAACAGCACAAGTCAAAATGTGCTGGTCGCTGGGGCCGCGCCGGAAGTCTGGAATCGCTTTCTTGCGGGACAAACGTCCTGGTCGCGGCCGTGGTCGCTGTTCGTGCTCAATCGCTGGTGTGAGCAGAACCTTTGAGGATGAGTCGCTGCGCCATAGGTTTGCGCGCCGATATCAATAGAAAGAGCCCGAGCTTGCGTCCAAATGCTCGCACTATGCTCGCCGGATAAACTCTCCATAGCAGCCGATACAACAGTCCTCGAAAGCGCGCGGACGGTTCGTTCAAGAGAAGGTCTCCGGGGCTGAACTCCTGCCGTAACTCGATTTGCTCAAATCCATCCATCAGGGCTCGTGCTTCGTCACGCGTGAAGGAATTCGTTCCCGCACTTTCAAGATGGTCGTAGACCGAACGCCGCAATGACTTGCCGTGCAGAAATCCAAATCGCAGCCACAGCATGAGCCCTGTGAGCGATGGATGGTGATAGATCATGATGCGCAATGCGCCGCCGGGCTTTAGGACTCGGCGCGCTTCCTGGATGCATCGGCCTGTGTCCGGGCTGTGATGCATGACCCCATAGGAGTAGACGATGTCGAATAAATTGTCGGCAAACGGGAGATGCTCGCCATCGGCCACCTGCAAGTCTGGAATGTGATCCGCGAGTTCGCAGCGCCGCCGGGCGCGTTCTATCGACGAGCTTGAAAGATCGACCCCGGTAGCAATTGCACCGGCCTTGAGCCATTCCAGGTAATCGGCCCCCATCCCAACGCCGATTTCGAGCACACGTTTGCCGGAGGAGTTCCGAAACTGGGCAAAATCATGAATGTAGGGTTCCAGTTCGTAACGTGCTTTGGCGTGCGCTTCAAAATCGTCGTGCGCGCCGAGATAGCGAGACCCGCAGGGCGCGGCATCCCAAAAACTCTGTACGTCGTTTTTCAGTTCTGCAGCGGGAACTTCGGGCATGGTTCTGCAAGGGATACTAGCATGCCTCCATTAGGGCATTCCTCATGAAAATCTGCCCCTGACAGGCTAAGATAGTACAACTTCCACCTTCTAACAGGACAAGTGTGATCGAAACGAGAGCAGAACGCGAAGTTTCAAGTCCTGTCAGACCCGCGCCCGTGCTTCCAGTGAGCGTCATTATTCCCGCTCGCAACGAAGCGCACAACCTGCCGCGCTGCCTGGAGGCGCTTAGAGGTGTGGGGGAAGTCTACGTGATCGATTCCGGAAGCACGGACGACACAGTTCGCATCGCCGAATCCTACGATGCGACCGTGATTCAGTTTCGCTATTCCGGCGGTTGGCCCAAGAAGCGGCAATGGGCGATGGATACGCTGCCTCTCGCTTATGATTGGATTCTTCTCCTCGACGCCGACGAAGTTCTGACTCCCGGGCTATTGGACGAAATGCGCGGCGCCATTCAGGATCGGCGCTTCGACGGCTATTACATTGCGTTGGAAATGCACTTTCTCGGCCGTACTTTGAGGCATAGTGGCGCGAGTTTCTGGAAGCTCTCGCTGTTCCGCAAAGGCAGTGGTCACTATGAGTGCCGCCTCCGGGATCAGGATAAGAACATGGCAGACATGGAGGTGCACGAGCATGTCGTCGTCGACGGCGCCACGCGCCGGTTGCGCCATCCGCTGATTCACCACAACGTCGGCTCTCTCGACCGTTACATTCAAAAGCATAACGAATATTCCAACTGGGAAGCGCATCTCTGGATGAACCCCGATCAAGGCCACGATGAAATTCAGCCTGCTCTCTTTGGGACGCAGGCGCAACGTCGACGCTGGCTGCGCCACTACTTCATGGAAGTGCCGGGATCTCCCGTCTTGTTTTTTTTGTACAAATATGTTGCCTGCCTCGGTTTTCTTGACGGGGTTCCTGGTCTTATCTACTGCGTTTTCCAGGGAGTCCAGTTCTTTCACATCAAGGCCAAGGTTTACGAGCTTCGCACCGCGGGGAAGGGGGCCTGAGCCATGTGCGGAATCAGTGGCCTCGTGAATTGCGGCGATTCGGAGTCGCTAGCTCGAATGACGAGCGTGCAGTCCCATCGAGGGCCCGACGATTCGGGCCTCTGGGAGCGTCGTTTCCCGGATGGCACCTACATTGGCCTCGGAAGCCGTCGTCTCGCAATCCTGGATCTCTCTCCCGATGGCCACATGCCCATGAGCAACGAAGA
This sequence comes from uncultured Acidobacteriaceae bacterium, assembly GCA_963838315.1. Lineage (GTDB taxonomy): Bacteria > Acidobacteriota > Terriglobia > Terriglobales > Acidobacteriaceae > Acidiflorens. The sequence continues at coordinate 245,246 of CAWIQW010000002.1, read as the reverse complement.
TGGCTCGGTGTGGATCACCTACAATGGCGAGATTTACAACTTCGCTGAACTGCGCCACCAACTCGAAGCCAAGGGCCATCGCTTTCGTTCTTACACCGACACAGAGGTCGTAATTCACCTGTACGAAGAGTACGGCGTCGACTGCCTGAATCGCATGAACGGATTGTTTGCCTTCGCCATCTGTGATCTGCGAGGCTCAAGTCCTGTGTTGTTTTTGGCGCGCGATCATTTCGGAATCAAGCCGCTGTACTACTGGCAGCGAGGCGGCAAACTGGCGTTTGCCTCCGAGATCAAGGCGCTTCTTGAGGTCCCCGGCATCAAAGCCCGCATGAACATGGAAGCTTTACACCAGTACCTGACGTTTCTTTGGGTGCCTGACCCTGCCACCATGTTCGAGGGAATCTGCAAGCTGCAGGCAGGCCACTACGCGCTCTGGCAACATGGCGAACTTAATATCAAGCAGTATTGGGACTTGACGTTCCCGACGGCTGGCTATCGCTTCGAACAAAACCAGGCGGATCTCGAGCAGGAAATCAGAGAGCGCTTCTGCGCATCGGTGGAGCAACAACTGGTCAGCGATGTTTCCGTCGGCGCTTTCCTGAGCGCCGGGCTCGATTCCTCCAGCATCGTCGCTGCCATGGCGCGGAAGCAGTCGGTTCGCACATACACAATTACATTTCCGAAGAAGTATCGCGTCGGCGAGACCGCAATGGATGACCCAGCTGTGCCGCGGCGTTTGGCGCGAAGTCTGGGCTGTGAACATCATGAGATTGTGGTCGAACCCGACGTCGTTAGCCTGTTGCCGGAGCTGACGTGGCACATGGACGAACCTGTCGCGGATCCCGCGATTCTCACCGCCTACCTCGTGTGCCGCGAGGCCAGAAAACAGTCGACTGTGCTCCTGTCTGGTGTGGGCGGCGACGAACTCTTTGCCGGATACCGTAAGCACGTCGCCCACGGTTGGTCTTTGGCGTATCGCCATACTCCGGCATTGGCCCGTGTAGCGGCGGAACGAACTCTTCTCGCAATGCCGTCATTGCGCGGAACCCGAATGAAGGGCCCCATGCGAATGGCCAAGAAGATGGCTCGCAGCGCCGCGCTCAGTCCATCAGAAGCGTTTATCCGCAATTGCACCTATTTCGATGCAGAGCAAAAAACGGGTTTATACACGACGGAATTGCAATCGCTCGCGAAGCTCAATCCCTTGGGCCGGCATCAAGCGGCGTTCGATAGAGTGCGTGATTCCGATTTTCTCAACCAGATGCTCTACCTCGATTCGAAAATTTTCCTGCCGACGCTCAATCTCACTTACAACGACAAAATGAGCATGGCGTCGTCGGTCGAGGTTCGTGTCCCTTTTCTTGATCGCCCCCTCGCGGAATTTGTCGCTTGGAACGTGAAGCCGGAGTGGAAGCTCAAAGGCAAATGGCGTCCGGTGACCAAGTACATCTTCCGGGAAGCGATGCGCAGTATGCTGCCGGAGGAAGTCCTGAACCAGCCGAAAGCGGGATTTGCCGCTCCGGTGGACTATTGGCTGGCGCATGATCTGCGCCCAGTTGTGAATGATCTGCTCTCGGAATCCCAAGTCCGCTCCCGCGGCCTGTTCCGCCCCGAAGTCGTGCGTCGCTATCTTGACGAACACCAAAAGGGCTCTGAAGACTGGTCGATGCAGATCTGGCAACTGCTGACGCTCGAATCCTGGATGCAAATGTTCATCGATGGAGGAGCGCAAACGGTTGCGAACGGGAAGCTGTCCGGCCAGGGGATTATGCCCCGTACGTGGGAGTCACGGCCACGACTGGCGAGTGCATGAAGCAACTGCTACAAGACGCGCGTACCGGAGAGCTGGCGGTGACCGAAGTGGCCGCCCCGCAACTGCTGTCCGGTTGTGTACTGGTGCGGTCCGCTGCATCGCTGGTCTCTGCGGGCACGGAGCGTGCCTCGGCGGAGTTTGCGGGCAAAAATCTTTTGTCGAAGGCGAAGGCGCGCCCCGATCTTGTGCGCGATGTGCTTGGCAAACTGCACCGCGATGGCATGCTAGCCACCCTCGGTGCGGTACGGTCGCGTCTCTCAACCGCAATCTGTTGGCTACAGCAGCGCCGGAACCGTGATTGCAGTTGGCGACGGGGTGTCCGACATCGGCATTGGCGATCGGGTCGCCTGCGCCGGCGCGGGATACGCGACTCATTCCGAAATTGCCTGTGTTCCACGATTGCTGGTTGCCAAAGTTCCTAACCGTGAACGAGTGCTTCTTGAGGAAGCCGCTTTCGGTACGGTTGGCGCCATCTGCCTTCATGGGATCCGAACCGCAGAAGTCGAATTGGGCGATACAGTAGCCGTCATCGGTCTGGGTTTGCTCGGCCAGATCACAGTTCAGTTGCTCAAGGCCGCCGGTTGCCGTGTGCTGGGTATGGATCTGATGCCGGATCGCGCCGCCCTCGCGATCCATGGCGGAGCCGAAGAAGCCTGTGGAAGAGCCGGCGAATTTCGGGATCTCTGTCTCCAGAAAACGGGTGGAGCAGGTGTCGACGCAGTTTTGATCACCGCTGAGACCCAAAGCAGCGATCCGGTCGCTCTTGCGTCGGAAATAGCGCGTGATCGCGCGATCGTGGTCGCTGTTGGCACCGTCGGCATGGACCTTCAGCGCAAGCTCTTTTATGAAAAAGAACTCGACTTCCGCATTTCCCGTTCCTATGGCCCCGGTCGGTACGATGCGGCCTACGAACAAAAGGGACGTGATTATCCCATGGGTCATGTGCGCTGGACTGAAACCCGCAACCTGCAGGTTTTTCTGCGCTTCATCGCCGAGGGCAAACTCAACCTCGCCTTGCTGATTACTCATCGCTTTCCAATCGAGAAGGCGGCGCGTGCCTATGACCTCATTTTGGGCAGGACCGGCGAGCCCTCCCTGGGTGTGCTGCTAACCTATCCCGAGGGCAATTCTGAATTACATTCAGACGCCATATTCTGCGAAACAATCCACGTGGCAAATACGGCGCACCGTCCACATTCCACGAGCGGATCGTCCGTTGGGCTCGGTGTTCTGGGAGCGGGCGCGTTTGCGCAAAGCACGCTTCTCCCCGCGTTGAAGTCCATCCCCGAGGTCTCGTTTATCGGCATCTGCAATGCCACCGGCCCGCGAAGCCGCAGTGCCGCTGAGAGATTCGGATTCTCGTATTGCTCAAATTCGGAGGAAGAACTTTTACGCGATCCCAAAATCGGTGCTGTATTGATCGCCACCCGACATCATCTTCACGCTAGACAGGTTCTCGCCGCCCTCAGATTCGGGAAAGCGGTCTTCTGCGAAAAGCCTCTTTGTCTGCACGAATACGAGCTTGCTTCGATCGTGCGAGCCATGTCCGAACAAGCCGGGGTCCGTCCTCCCTTGCTGATGGTGGGCTTCAATCGCAGGTTCGCCCCCATGGCTATTCAGTTGAAAGATTTTCTATCCGGCGTCCGCGAGCCACTGTCCATGAATTACCGAGTGAATGCTGGATACCTTCCCGCCGATCATTGGGTGAACGATCCCGAGCAGGGAGGTGGACGCATCCTGGGCGAGGTCTGCCATTTTGTCGACTTCCTCTGCTTTCTTGCGGGCACGTCTCCCGTCGAAGTACAGGCAGTGTGCATGAGTAATCCCGGGCAATACAGCATGGATAACATTGTCGCCACGCTGAAATTTAGCAATGGCACGCTGGGAAACATCACGTACATGGCCAATGGAGACAAGTCGGCTTCAAAGGAACGCCTCGAGGTTTTCGGTGGCGGGTCGGTTGCGATCCTCGAGGATTTTCGTCGACTCGAACTTGTGCGCAACGGACGCAAACAGGTTTCGCGCAGCCGCTGGTCGCAAGACAAAGGTCACAAGGCTGAAATGCGCGCCTTTGTCGACGCCCTGCAGAACAAAACGCCGCCCCCGGTTCCGTTCGAACAGATCATTGGTTCCACTCTGACGACTCTGCGCCTGAAGAACGCCTGCCAGATCGGTCAGCCTCTGCAGGTCGACGTGACGGAGTTCATTGCAGCCTCCCTTCAGGAAAGCCCGCGCATCAGCAATCCCGCACGAGAAGAGGGAACCCGGCGTACATGCTGATTCTGGGTCTCAACATGTTCCATGCCGACTCGTCAGCGGCGATCATTCATGATGGAAAGATTCTTTTTGCCGTGGCGGAAGAGCGACTGAATCGTCATAAGCACTACGGCGGGTTCCCGGCCCTTGCCGTGAAGGCTTGTCTGGATGCTGCTGGAGCGAAACTCGCCGATATCGAGCACGTCGCCGCGGGCCAGGACAGCGATGCCAACCTTGCGAAGAAAGTTCAATACGCATTGGCAAATCCCGCCAAGATTCTGAACTTCATCAAGATGCGCCAGCGCAAGGAATCCATGCGCGACGTGCGCACTCTTCTGGCACTGGCTCTCGATGTCGATCCCGCCCAGTTGAAGTTTCGGGAGCATCACGTCGAGCACCACCTTGCGCACATCGCCAGCGCGTATTACTGCTCGCCCTGGGAAAAAGCCGCTGGCTTCAGCTATGACGGCTCCGGCGATTTCGTTTCCACCATGATGGCGCGCTGCGAAGGCAACAACATCCAGGTCCTCGACCGGGTCTTCCTTCCGCATTCGCTCGGCAGTTTCTACTCCATGATCTGCGATTTCATCGGCTACCGGAAATACGGCGACGAGGGCAAAGTCATGGGACTCGCGCCCTATGGCAAAGACACGTTTGTCGATGAAATTGGCAAAATCATCCCGCTCAGGGACGGCGCTTTTCGCCTCAACATGAGTTACTTCAAGCCGCTCGGCAGCAGCCAGGGGATGCAGATCCTTCCCGACGGGACTGTGCGGCTGGCGCGGCATTTCTCCGACAAGATGGAGAAACTTTTTGGCCCTGCGCGGGAACCGAACTCCGAAATCACACAGCGCGATATGGACCTCGCGTATGCCATGCAACTCCGATTCGAAGAGGTGTTCTTTCATCTCGCAAACGAGTTGCATAAGCGCGTCCCGGACGAGGATCTAGCCATGGCCGGAGGCTGCGCCCTCAACAGCGTTGCCAACGGAAAAGTATTTTGCCGCACACCATTCCGCCGCACTTGGATTCAACCCGCGGCCGGAGATGAGGGCTTAGCCATTGGCGCCGCGCTGCACACCTATCACGCCGTGCTCCAGCGACCGCGCGAACATCAAATGAACCATGCCTATCTCGGTCCTGAATTTTCGGAGCCTCAGATCGAATCAGCGCTAAACAGTGGGGGGGTAAAGTATCAGCGTCTTGAACGTGAACCTCTGCTCGATGCTGTCTCCGATCACATGGTGCGGGGCAATGTCGTGGGATGGTTCCAGGGCCGGATGGAATGGGGTCCGCGCGCTCTCGGTAACCGCTCCATCGTAACTCACCCCGGCTTGCCCAACATGAAGGACGTGCTTAACGCCCGCATCAAACATCGTGAGTGGTTTCGTCCCTTCGCGCCCGCGATTCTCGCGGAAGCGCAGGACGAATATTTCGAGCACGATCACCCATCGCCCTATATGCTCCACGTCTACAAGATTCGTCCCGAGAAGAGACAGAGCTTGTGTGCAGTGAATCACGTCGATGACACGGGACGTTTGCAGACCGTCACGCGGGAAGAGAACCCGCTGTATTACGACCTGATCCAGAGATTTGGCAGGAAGACTGGCATCCCGGTGATCCTGAACACAAGCTTCAATGAGAATGAGCCGATCGTGTGCACGCCTCAGGAGGCGATCGATTGCTTCCAGCGCACAAAAATGGATGCGCTGGCCATCGGGCCTTTTTTCGCGCTAAAGAGCGAGATATAAGTTGAGTGCCGACTTCATTTCATGCATGTGACTCCAGTCGCGGCCGCCTCGTCTTCGACAGTAAAGATTCGTAGAGTTGCCGCGTATCCCGGAATTCGAGCGCTAACATGGCACGGAGCTTTTCTTTACGGCTCCAGAGGGTATCAAGTCGTTCGAATGAAGGCTGGGGTCAATGAATTGCAGCGCATCGATGGAAACTCTCAGTGGGAACCGGTTGCCCGCTTTAATCCCGCTTGGTGGAGGCGTCAGACATCGCGCACGAAGATCGGATTTCGACTAGTCCGGGACGGTTTTCACGCACTCGCCATTGACTGCAATGGAGACGAAAATAGCGACTGCGCCATGATCGGCGCGGTTCCGGGTGCGATCATTACGCGGACTATCGCCTGCGAAGATTTCGAACTGACGCATGAGATCCGCCGGGGAACTCGTCCATTGCACCTAACCGCCGTTCCCGGTGGGAGAGTTTATTGGGGCGAATATTTCGATAACCGGGAGCGTGCCGAGGTCCACATCTATGCATCCGTAGACCATGGTCAGACCTGGCAGGTCGCCTACACCTTCCCCGCCAGATCCATTCGCCATGTCCACAACATCGTGTATGACCGCTGGGCCAATTGTCTTTGGATTTCGACCGGCGATGAAGGGTCTGAATGCAAAGTGCTCCGCGCTGACTGCAACCTCAGTTCCATAGAAGAAGTACTAGGCGGCAACCAGCAAGCCCGGGCCGTCGCCGCTGTCCCGATGCCCGACGCGTTATATCTTGCGACCGACACGCCCTTTGAAGAAAATCACATCCTGCGCATGGATCGCCGAGGTACAGTCGCAGCGATCGCCAATTTGCCAAGTTCATCGATATTCGGATGCCGCGTGGGTGAAGCAATCTTTTTCTCAACCATGGTCGAGCCGAGCGCAGTAAATACAAGTCGCGACGTCCATCTTATCGGCTCAATTGACGGGAGCGAATGGCAGGCTCTGGCCCGCTGGCGGAAAGACAAGTTGCCGATGCGTTATTTTCAATATGGCAACGCAATTCTGCCGGACGGCGATAACACGACAAATTATCTCGCTGCCACGACGATTGCCGTCGATGGCGACGATCTCACCACAAGTTTGTGGGAGGTTGAAGGATTTACCACCAAGACGCTGCCGCAGGGTCGCCCACCTTTATGAGCGTCCAAACGCGCTGGCATTATTATCGCCGCATTGCTGCTGCCTACTTCGGTTCCGGGCCAAGCCAGTTAACGTTCTGGCACGAGGTGCCGCAGATCAACCCCAGAGCCGCTACCACCCGGCTCGGCGAATATTACATGCTGTTCAGCGAGAAGGCGGACTATGCCGGGCCATTTGATGCCGCCGGCATTCCCATGCTCGACTATCACGGGCGCATCGGCCGGCAGTACAACCCGATCGCGATCGCGCAGTGGGGACTTGCCAACTACAACCGCTTCTGCCCAATGGCCGACGATGCGCGCCTGCAAAAGGCTCTCAATTCCGCCGATTGGCTCGCGACCCACCTCGAACTGAATCCTCGCGGCCTATGGGTTTGGAACCATCATTTTGATTGGGAATATCGTGAGACGCTCCGTGCGCCGTGGTACTCAGGACTGGCCCAGGGCCAGGGCGTATCTCTGCTGCTTCGCGCGCATGCGCACACCGGAGATATGCTGTATCTGCAAGCCGCGGAGCGGGCCTTTGTTTCGTTAACCCGGCATGTGAACCAGGGTGGTGTCCTGTTCGAAGATCAGGATAGGAATTTGTGGATCGAGGAGTACATGGTCGATCCTCCCACCCACATCGTGAATGGATTTATTTGGGCCCTCTGGGGTGTCTTCGATTTCTGGCTTGCCACGTCCGATCCAGTCGCGAAACAGATTTTCGATCGCGGTGTCCAGACCCTGCTGCTCAACCTTGCGCGTTTCGACACCGGCTACTGGTCTCTCTATGAGAAGTCCGGCACTCACCTGAAAATGCTGGCAAGCCCTTTCTACCACCGGCTGCATATCGTACAGTTGCGGGTGATGGCAAATTTGAGCGGCGACCTCAGGTTCGCGGAAATAGCGGATCGCTGGGAAAGCTACACGAGGCATCGTTCCAACCGGGCGCGGGCGCTCGTTGGAAAAGGTATCTTTAAATTGCTCTATTACTAATTGTGAAGATTCTTTACGTATCGCAATATTTTCCTCCGGAAATGGGAGCACCGGCCGCGCGCGCCGCCGAGCTGGCGCGACATTGGGTGCGGATGGGGCATGAGGTCTCGGTGCTTACTGGGTTCCCGAACCACCCTACGGGAGTTGTGCCCGCCGAGTGGCGTTCGCGCTTCCGGCACCTTCAGGACGCGGAAACGGTCGATGGCGTCTGCGTCGAGCGCACCTGGCTTTGGCCGCTGCCCAACCGCAAGGCGCATGAAAGAATTCGTACCTATGGCTCATTCTGTATCTCGAGTGCGATCCGGGGACTCTGCCTCGCCAGGCCCGATCTGATCATTGGCACGTCTCCGCAACTGCTGGTCGCTCTTTCTGCCTGGTGGCTCGCGTTCTGGAAGCGAGTTCCCTTCATTTTTGAGGTGCGCGATCTCTGGCCGGAATCGCTGGCCGCCGTCGGGGCTGCCGCCGAAGGGTCCTTCCTCCATCGCATGTTGGGCGCGATCGCCGGGTTTCTCTACCGGCACGCGCACCATATCGTCGTGGTGACACCGGCCTTCAAGAGCCACCTGATCCAACATTGGCGAGTGCCCGCCGGGAAGATTTCTATCGTTGAGAATGGAGTTGAAACCGACCTGTTCCGTCTCGACCCGGCCACGGTGGAGAATCGAAAGCGACTGAATCTCAACGGTGCCAAGTTCGACGATCGTTTTCTGGTCTGTTACATCGGGACCTTAGGCATGGCTCACGGACTGGAAACCCTGATTGCCACCGCTGAGCGACTCCGGCATACACTTCCGAATGCGCTCCTAATGCTGATCGGTGAAGGGGCAGAGAAGAAACACATTGCGGAACTGGCAGTTGCGCGCGGATTGACCAACATTGAATTTATCGGTCAGCAGCCGCGGCAAAGCATTCCCGGGCTCATTTCAGCTTCCGATCTTTGTCTCGTAATGCTGAAAAAAACAGATTTGTTCAAGACCGTGATTCCGACCAAGCTTCTGGAATACATGGCGTGTGAACGTCCTGTGATTGTCGCGGTGGATGGCCAAGCCCGCCAGATCGTCGAAGACGCGCGAGCCGGTGTATACGTGCCGCCTGAGGACAGTCAGGCGTTGGCGCAAGCGATCTGCGATCTCGCGGGCAACCCGGAGAAGAGACGGCAGATGGGCTCCAACGGGCGTGAATACATCAAGGCTAACCTATCCCGGGAACGCACCGCGCGCCGCTACATCTCGGTGCTGGAGGAGTTGCTCGCGTTCAATAACTCGGCACTGCACCGCGCGCGTCGCGACCAGGCTGCTTAAGGATGAACCGCCACGACACCCAAGGCTGTTGACAATGACACAGCCGCGTCGGCCGTGCGATAGGCCGCCGCCTTCGCTGAACTGCCGGGCACGAATAGAATGTCGCCTTTCACAAGAGGCACGTCTGGTGCTTTCGCATACAGAACTTTCTTCAGTTCGATCGGAATTTCCTGCACCCCATTCGGGCCCTGTCGCAGGATCTTGGTTTTATTCAATGAAGAAGTGCGCGTACTGCCTCCGGCCAGCGCCAGGGCTTTTAGAACCGTCAGAGAAGTGTCTTCGATCATAAAGCCACTCGGATGCTGGACGTCGCCTACTACATACACAATACCGGCGCGTGACACGATGATCGTGTCTCCGGGCAACACTTCCACGTTGTTCTGCGTATCTTCCGCCAGATTCTGTGAGAGCTGAATCTCAACTTTGTGCTGGGGATCATCGCGATGCTCGATGGTTACAACTCGGCCAGCCTTGTCGCTCAACCCACCCGCCGCCGAAATCAGATCGAAGAGCCGGCGGTCGCCGATCGCAGGATAGGGCCCAGGGTGATTGACCTCTCCGATCATCGTGATTGCCTGCGACGCGGATTCATCCACGAAAATCGATGCATGCGGTCCGCGAACGAATCCTCCTTCCTCGAGCCGCTTTTGAATCAATTTTTGTGCTTCGTCCGTCGTCAGGTCGGCGACATGTACATAGTCAATCAGGGGCAGGTAAATGTCTCCCGAACCACTGATTCTCGTCTTGGTCGCAAGATCGGGTACCCCGAACACGGTGACTTCGATCAGGTCCCCTACTCCCAGTTTCAAGTTGGAATTCGCAAGCAGACGCGGAGAAGCCGCACTTGCTGACAATGAATTGCCGTTGTCTTGTTTCCCAGGTGCGGTCGCTGGCTGCCCGTCTTGCGGTGTCACTTGCGCCCAGCCTTGCGACGGAAGATAGAGACTGCAAAAACCGACAATCAGTACCTGCGAGGATCGCAGGAGGAATTGGTGATTCCACCCCGACATGCTAAGGCTCCTGGATGTGCGAGTGCGTCGAGTCTAACACAGCGAACTCGTCTTAATCCGTACTGGAGGCTCGCTCTGCTCTGATGTGACTCGCAGAAATCAATAGTCGGATGTGCATCCCCTATTGCTCATCTTCCGGAGTCGGTTGTATAGTTCCGGAAACTGTACATTCTGTAACTTTGCGCGCCACGATCCAGGGATGTTATCTGGAAAATGACTCGGAATCTGTGCTGCGTACCTGGCCTCGTTTGGCCTCGATTGCAGCCGGAAGGGAAGTCTGATTTGACGGCGCTGTTCCTTGGGATGTTCGCGTTCTCGCTCGCGCTTTCCTTTGTGGGCACGCGCGAAGTCAGAGATATTGCCATCCGTCGGGGCTGGGTTTCCATCCCGCAGGACGGGCGCCACGTTCATCGAAGTCCACTCCCTCGACTGGGTGGCGTCGCTATATTTCTCGCCTTTTCTGTAAGCTTGAGCCTGTGGCTGATACTTGCCCTCGTCTTCCCACGACTGATGGCCGGATTCGTTCCCACAACGCTTCTCCGAATTTATATTCCGGCCTGCCTGATCTTTTGCCTCGGCATCTATGACGATTTTTTCGGCGCTGGCCCGTACCTGAAATTCGCCGCGCAGGCAATCGCCGCTGGCATGCTTTTCGCGGCTGGCATGCGCGTTCTCGATTTACCTCTTATCTTTCCGCATTTGCTGCCTTGGTTCGTCAGTCTGCCGCTCACGGTGCTTTGGGTGGTGGCCGTCACCAATGCCTTCAATCTGATCGATGGCCTCGATGGCTTGGCTGCGGGCTCTGCTTTGTTTTCGACGCTGGTCTTTTTTGTGGTCGCGCTGGTCAATCACTACTGGCTGTGCTCACTGATCAGCATTACGCTGGCCGGGGCGATCCTGGGTTTTCTTCGGTTTAACTTTAATCCCGCGACTATTTTTCTCGGCGACTCCGGCAGCTTGTTTATCGGATTCATGCTCAGCGCTCTCGCTCTGGCGGGAGCTCAGAAGGCGCCCACCTTCGTTGCCGTAGCTATTCCAGTGGTTTCATGCGGATTGCCTATCCTGGAGACTATGCTCTCCATCGCCCGCCGTTTGATAAGCGGACGACCGATTTTTACGGCCGATCGCGAACACATCCACCACAAACTCCTGCAGATGGGGATGTCGCATCGGCAGGTGGTGACCGTTCTTTATGCTGTGTCCGCGCTGTTTGCCATGCTTAGCCTGTTCTTGCTCTGGCCGACGGGGAGCACTCTCGGATTGGTCCTGGCGGTGGTCGGAACCGGCGTTTGGCTGGGTGTGCAGCATCTTAACTACCTCGAATTTGGCGAGCTTCGCCGCGTAGCTCAACGCACCATCGAGCAAAGGCAGATTGTCATTAATAATCTCGCGGTTCGCCGGGCGGTCGAAGAGCTAAAAGTCGCGGTGGATTTCGAACAGGTCCGCAAGATTTTGGTTGCCGCCTTCGAAGGTAACGATTTCGACGCGTTCGAATTGCAGGCGACTCATCCCCTCGACGATCGTCGTTCGCCTGACCCAAAACGCCGATTCCACTGGACCAAGTTCCCCCGTATGCGGACGATCTTCGCCGACCCCTGTTGGAAACTCACGCTCGACCTCGTGACCACTTCCAATCAGTCCCGCGGTTCGCTGATCGTCTACCGCAGCTACAGCGAGCGCGATCTTCAATTGGATGTCAATCTTCTCACCTCACAGTTCCCGGCTGCGCTGGCGAATGCTCTGGATCGTGTATTGGCCGCCCCGGGAGTATTGGTCGCGGCGCGTCAGACTGACATGCAATCGTTCGCTGCCAACCTGTAACTAGTCGGTCGCTCGTTTCAGGTTCCACGGTTTTCATTTTCTCGCATCTAAATTTGCTCGTCCGGCTGAGCCCTGAGTTAATATGTAGGAAACTTCCATGGATCGGACCGCTGTCAGTTTGCCAGATTTGGTTCCAGCCGTTCCTCACGCGGAGCGTCGCCACAGTCTTCGCCAAAAGATTCACACTCCCGTGTATGTAAGCTTCAATGGCCCACAGTCCGGCGTGGTTGTGGACTTGAGCGAACTACTCGACCTGCACGAAAATGGCTTTGCTGTACAGACCGCAATTCCAACCGGCCTGCAACGCAACCAGCATCTCGAAGTTAACCACGCGGTCACTCTTTGCCTCGAATTGCCGGAGACCAAAAACTACGTGCATGGCAGCGGTCAGGTCATGTGGACCGACAATACCGGTCGCGCCGGAATCCGTTTCTCCTTCCTTACGGATGGCTCCAGGCAGGTTCTAAAAGAATGGCTCTTCGCCAACCTTCTCGTGGCTTCGACCAATTACGCCGCTCGTGCCGAACAGGTCGCGCACCGGCAGAAGGAAGGATCCTCACTGCAGACATTGCCCCCTCCGGATTTGTCCCTCTCCGCCAAGTCGCCTGTTCCGACTTCGAAGCTGGTAGCTGAGACTGGCGCTGGCGCGACCGCCCAAGTGGATCGAGCGGGATTGCTCACCGCGTTTGATGAAATTCGGCGCACTGTGCTTGAGATTCAATCGCGCGGCGATGCATCTCGTGCGGCGCAGACTCTGTCTGGCCAACCTCTGCATGACGCAGATCAGACGAGCCGAGCACTCGCCCTGGATCCCGCGAGCGACACTGATTCCATCCTGGATTTCATTACGCGGTGCGCCTTGAGTCTGACCGGCGCGACGGGAGCGGCCATGGCGCTTCGCACCGCCGATAGAACAGTCTGCCGCGCGCGTGCCGGCAATCCCGCTCCCCCTATCGGTTCCGAAGTTAATGTCAGAGCCGGACTCTCAGGGGAGTGTGTTCGCGATGGCATCGTCGTTACTTGTAGCGATCCGGAGACGGACTCGCGCGTCGATGCGGAAGTTTGTCGAAGCATGGGAATCGGGTCCTTGATCGCCGCGCCCATATTTGGCTCTTCCGGTGTCATAGGATTGCTCGAAATATTTTCTCCCTCTCCCCAAAGCTTCTTAGAGATCCACGGAATGATTCTTCAGCGGCTCGCCCAACTGGCTTCCGAGATCGAAGAGGATCCGATCCAAGAAGGACACCTTCCGCCAGACTACGGAGCGAACGGCACCATCGAACCAAAGGTTTACCAGGAATCAACTGAACTGGCGAGTGCAGATCGGGCCACAATCGGAAGAGACGTTGCGAACCAAGACGTCGCGAAACAAAGTATCGCGGAAGGCTGGAACCAGCCTGGATTCACGGGTCCTCCTTCACTGAACTCTTCCGATTCCTCAGTTTGTCGACCAGCCGAAACGCAACCAGAGGCGGATTTAGAATTGGCACGCCCAGAAGAACAGATGCGGGAGTCGAACGTTGCGCGCGAGCCGGAAACGCGAGCTTCTGCCCGCCGGCCCTACTTCATACAAATCGCGCTCCTGTTACTGGTTCTGGGCATGATTGCCCTGGTTATGGGCTATGTACTCGCGCCCACCATCCAGAGGCGCTGGCTGCCACAATCGTCCCAAAGTTCGGCGCAGACTTCTGACCAAGCGTCTTTTTCGTCGTTCTCGCTCCAAAACGCAAGCGCAAAGCGAGACCGCAATCTCTCGCCCGGCGATCTCAGAAAACTAAGCGAGCAGGGAGATGCCGACGCACAGTACCATTTAGGAATTCTCTACGAAGAGGGCGACACCGTCCCCAGGGATCACGTTCAGGCTGTGCAGTGGTTTCGACGAGCCGCCGAACAAGGAGATGTTCAGGCCCAGTCCACTCTTGGCGCTTTCTACTGGGCGGGCCGTGGCGTCCCGCAGGATTACACCAAAGCTTTTTTCTGGTCCCAACTCGCGCTCGCCCAGGGCGACGAGAATAGTAAGTCGCGTCTGGTAGGCCTGTCTGCCCAGATGAGTCGAGCGCAAGTCTCGAGTGCGCGCCAGCAGGCCGAAGCATGGCTGCATTCGCACACGCAAGCCAAACCAAATCCCGGCTCGAAGTAACTCCACTCATCACTCGTGAGATTTCTGATACTCCTGTTTCGAGGGGCGCGTGCTATCCCATGTTAGTGCGCCCTGTATATCACTGAAATTGTCATGACGATTCGACTATAATTCGCCGCTCGCGAGTGGAAAGAAAACTCTGACGCTTTGCTCGCGGAGGTTTTTGAATATGCGTAAGGGCAGGCCTTCCGGTTCCCTCCCGTTTTCAACTGCGCTTTTGGCTCCGGCCGTCGCCGTTTCCGTGTTCACAGCCGCGAGTCTGCTGCTCCTGACGGCTTGCGGGTCCAGCGGAAGCGCATCCTCCCATGGACTGGCTCCGATATTTACGAGCGCTCCCGTGATGGCAGCGACGCAGGACGTGGCCTATAGCTATCAACTGGCCGCGGTCGATCCTTCTGGCGGGAGTGTCACGTTCGCATTAACGACCGCGCCAACGGGGGCTACCATCAGCGGGAGTACGATTTCGTGGACTCCGACGGCGGCGCAATCGCGAGTCTCGAACAATTTTGAAGTGACCGCGACGACCACATCCGGCGCGACCGCGACGCAATCCTGGATGGTGACGCCGGGCGGCACGATCACTGTCAACTGGGTCAATAATTACTGGGAGGCGAGCGGTGCCGTACAGGTTCCCGCACTCGCCTCGGCTGGCGTCGGCCTCTCCGCGATGTGGACGAATGCCGACGGATCGATTACGGTGCAGAAGGGCTCCGCTACCTCCCCGGGAGTCTTCAGCATCCCCAACGTTCCCGCTGGCTATTTCTGGCTACAGATCGGAACCGCAGAAGCTTTCTGGACGAATGTGAGCACCTTCGATGCAGGCAGCAACGTTGCGGGCGCCCCCGCGGCCATTGTGAGCACCGCACAACCTACGTCGTTTCTGTTTAATCTTACAGGGCTGGAAAGCGTGCCGGAACTCACTCCAGTCTATTTCGACGCGGCAGTTTCTGGAGCCCCGCAATCTGTCTTCATCGACGCCCCCAACAGCACCAGTTTGGATAACCTGACGCTTTCGTTTGGGACCCTCAATATCGACTGGTCGAAGATCAACACGGTTTTCCTGCTGCAGTACGTTCCGGCTTCCGTTGGGTCGCTCAACAATCTGGTCATCGGTCCGTCGTCGATACTGACCGGACTGACGTTCGTGGATGGTCAGCAGAATCCGATCACAGATCAGTTGCAACCCAGCACGTCGGCCTCGATCGATGTGAACGTACCGGGAGCCTCCCAGTGGGCGCCTTTATTGAGCAATGTGGCTCCCGCCACGCCTGTTCCATTCGGTTCGGCGCTCTTGATTTCAGCGCAATTGTATGTGACTCAGGGCCTGGCTACCGGTTTGGTGCCGCTCGCATCCCCGGCAGGAATCACGCCCTTCCTCACGCTGGCTGGTACAGCGCCGTCGGGCTTCGGTCTTAGTAACGCCAATTGCACTGGAACGGGTTTTACCACGATCACGCCGACGGCGCCCCAACCTGCAATCACCACCGACGAGAATTTTGGGACGCTTACCTATGGCGATCCGTTCCCGTCGAACTGGGCGCGAACCGTTTCGTTTTGCCAGCAGTCGGCGGTCGCGATTCCGGTTCCGAATTCCTCGGCGACAGCGACCTTCATTCTTACTGACAGCGCAACCGTGGCGCCATCAAACACGCCGCTTGCGCCGGTGGTGCTCCCGGTGCAGAGCCCCACGATCAGCGGGGGAAGCTTCTTCGGGGCCTCATCGCTCAACTCGAACGTAGTCACCCTGAGTTGGACGGCGCCCACGGGCACGGCTCCTTTCGGATACACAGTGCGCGCTTATCTTCAAACCGCGGCCGGAGGGGTTCCCACTTACGCGGCAACGAGCGGGGCCCTCTCGACGGCGGCAACTTCGATCACGCTGCCGCCCCTGGCTGGAGGGAACACGTATGTTTTCTCGATCACCGCCGATGCCGACGGCAGCGCGAACATGATAACAAGCCCATTCCGCTCTTCGCTGCCAACCGGCTATGCGACGGTAGTTTCCGGCCCAGTTACGATCAGTTCCAGTGCCCTGATGCCGGAAATTCATGGCGACCGGCGCGTGGTCGAGCGCTTTTCGCGCCAGAGGTAGGTGCAAGTGCGCGCTAAGTTCAGCGCGCCTGCTTCATGCCTGCTGACGGGAGGCTAGTAGGCAGCCGGACGCGGGAGCCAAAGCCCAAATCGGAGAACCCAGGTCCAAAGTCGCCGTACAATGTAGCCATGGCGACGTTGCGCGATATCCTCGATGAACACGTTCGCGAAGGCGATCCCGCGCTTTGGGAACCCATCGATCCCAATCGCATTCGCTGCTTTGCGTGCGGCCACTGTTGCCCCATTCCTGAAGGCCAATCTGGCGTCTGCAAGGTCCGCTTCAACCGCGGTGGAGCTCTTTACGTCCCGTTCGGCTACGTTGCGGGAGTCCAATGCGATCCGATCGAGAAGAAGCCGTTCTTCCATGCTTATCCGGGCGCGCTCGCCTACAGTTTTGGCATGCTGGGCTGCGATCTGCACTGTGCGTATTGCCAGAACTGGGTGACGTCGCAAGCGTTGCGGGATCCGGAGGCGATATCGGCTCCGCGCGAGGCTGATCCAGAACTGATCGTGAAAGACGCGCTGCGCCAGGGCGCGCGGATCGTGGTCAGCACCTACAACGAGCCGTTGATTACGAGCGAGTGGGCTGTTGAGGTATTCCGGCACGCGCGCGCAGCAGGCTTGCAGACAGCCTTTGTTTCGAATGGCAACGGAACGCCTCAGGTGCTGGAGTATCTGCATCCCTGGATTGATTTGTACAAGGTCGATCTGAAGAGCTTTGACGAACGTCACTACCACGAACTAGGCGGACGCCTCCAGCCCATCCTCGAGACCATCCGGACCCTGTACCGGACGGGCATCTGGCTCGAAATTGTTACCCTGCTGATTCCCGGCTTCAATGACAGCGACGATGAACTGCGCAGGCTGACCGAGTTCGTCGCGGGAATTTCCCCGGATATTCCCTGGCACGTGACCGCGTTTCATCAGGACTACAAGATGGTTTCGCCGGAAGACACTCGAGCGGAAGACCTGCTGCGGGCCGCGGCCATCGGGCGCGGCGCCGGATTGCGCTACATCTATTGCGGCAACCTGCCGGGAAGCGTGGGCGAGTTCGAGGGCACCCGGTGCCATCACTGTGGGGAGACGCTGATCCGCCGACGGGGATATTGGATCGAAGAATACAGGCTAAGCGTGGAGGGCGCCTGCCCGAAGTGTGGAGCGCAAATCCCGGGCCGCTGGTTAAAGAGATTCGATGGCCAGATTTCATCCTCTCCTTTTCTGCCCCCAAGACAGGGGCAATTGGTTAAAATCCTCACGCGACAATAACTGCAAGCTTTTGAGTCACGAGCGGCGAAGCAAGACCGATTCTGCTCTAAGCCTGCGACGATTCACTTGCAGCTTCTAATTCATGCGGACGGCGAGAACAGCGCTGCTTATACTGTCAATCTGTGCCGGTCTCGGCTGCTCGCCGCGCGACTTCCTGACGCGCCGTTTGGCATCCGACCTGATCTCTGCATCGGAGTCGTTCCGAGCGCCGCAGACATTCTGGCTGACTACGGGCGTCGTTTCCAATAAAGACTTCAATTCTCCTGAGTCGATGGTGCTGCAACGCCGGGGATGGATTATCGGCACCCAGCAGGCTTGCCCCGACGGCGTCGAGCCCGGGCCGTGCTGGGATGTAGTACTATCCCCGCTCGGAGTGGATACAGTTAGGCCTGTCATCGCGAACGGTTCGTCCGGCAACGGTCCGCTCGCGATCCAGGCGGCGCGCCGCGAATTGGTGGCAATCACCGGCATCAGCAAGGCAGGAAATTTCGCCGATGTTGAGTTCGTCTGGCATTGGGTTCCGCTGAATCCGGTGGGTGCCGCGCTTTATGACAGCGGGGTGCATTATCGCTCGAGCGTTGGCTTTCGCGGCTATGACGACGGCTGGCGCGTCGTGAACGAGAACGCTCGCAGTAACCAGACAATGGAGGATGCGCTGCGCAATTCGGAGGCGACCGCGCCATGATCGACAGCCTGTGGTGCCCCGCCAGAAATCTCCTGGGCAAGTCCGACCGCCCCGTCGGAGCGAAGCGCACTGGCCGAAGGTTGCGGTCCGCACTAATTGTAGCGGCTGCGATTTCGTGCTCGGCATTGTCGCCCCAATTTTCACATGCTGAGGCTTTAGACAATCTGGCTCAAGATTTCTGGGCCTGGCGGTCCGCTGAGATGCCGGTCTCGTCCGACGATATTCCGCGCCTGGAGCGGCCTGCGGGATGGGTGCCGGACTGGTCCCCCGAAGCCGTCGACCGCTATCGTTCCCAGGTTGCTATTTTCGAGCAGCGCCTCGGTGCCATCGACGCTTCGCAGTGGCCGGTATCGCGGCAGGTTGATTACCGGTTGTTAGGTTCGGCGATCGCGCGCGCGAGATGGGAACTGGATTATCTCGGAGCTTGGAAAAAGAATCCCAATTTCTATCTTGATCAGACCTTGGGAGCGTACTTTGACCAACTCCTGATACCTCCTCCTTTTTCCTCGGAGCGAGGCCGGGTCATCGTGGCAGCGCTCAACCAGTTTCCGAAAATCCTGGCGGGAGCGCGCCACAATCTGACGGACCCGGTTCGCCCTTTTGCCGACCTCGCGCTCGATCAGTTGGGCGATGTGCGTCCCCGAATGCTATCGTCCGTTCAAGCGCTGAAGCCTTTGCTCGATCCCGACTCACAAGCGCAAATCGCCGGGGCGGCCGATGCTGCGATTCGCGCCCTCGAAGACTACCGTCAATGGCTTGCCGGTAAACTCAGCGCGATGTCCCCGCAATCGGCGATCGGAGAACGCGGCTACCGATATTTCCTCCAGAATGTCGCGCTCCTGCCGTACTCGCCGAACCAACTTTTGGAGATTGGCCGCCAGGAATGGGCGCGGTCGGTTTCATTCCAAACCTACGAGGAGCATCACCACCTGGGTGAAGCCGAATTGCCGTTGCCGGCATCGGTCGACGAAGAGATCGCCTGCGAGCGGCGTGATGAAGAAGCCGTACGGAAGTATCTCGTCGAGAAGCGAATCCTGAGCGTACCGCCGTGGATGCAGCACTACACCTGGCGTCAAATGCCTGATTATTTGAAGCCGCTCGAGGGCGTCTCGGAAGCCGACGACTTCACGTCGGTCAGCCGTCTCAAAGAGAACGGTGTCCGCTATATCGACCCGCCCAGCGCGAGCCTCGGATACTTCGCGCTGGCGGACGCGAAAGACCCGCGCACTGGCATCGTGCATGAAGGCGTGCCCGGACATTATTTTCAGCTTTCATTGTCATGCGCTAACCCCGATCCGATCCGGCGCCACTACTACGACTCCGGCGCGAACGAGGGTATTGGGTTCTACTCGGAAGAAATGCTGCTCGAAGCCGGGCTCTTCGACAACAGTCCGCGCTCACGCGAAATTATCGATAACATGGTGCGCCTGCGCGCGTTGCGGGTGGAGGTCGATGTAAAGCTTGCTCTCGGAGAGTTTACGATTGCGCAGGCAGCGGAGTACCTGGCAAAGACTGTGCCCATGGATTCGCAGACTGCGCGCGGCGAGGCGAAGATGTTCGCATCTTCTCCCGGGCAGGCTATCTCCTACCAGATCGGCAAGACGCAAATCATGCGCTTTCTTGCCGAGGCTCGGCGGCAACAGGGAGAAAAATTTGATCTGCACACGTTCCACGATTTTCTTTGGCTCAATGGCAATGTTCCAATCGTGCTCCAACGTTGGGAATATCTTGGATTGAAAGACGATCTTGAGACAGTTGACAGCATGAAGTTTTGAACGAAGCACTTTCGCCTCAGGATGCGCTCGATTTTAGCTTAGTCGTTTAACTTTTGTGGATTCCACCTTCGAGGAGTTGCTCTTGCAATCTTCAATGCGCCAATGCTGGCTGGTTGTATCGCTACTGTGTCTTCTGTCGTCCACGATCCTCGCGCAGGCCGCCAAACCGAAGCTCACACTGGATGAGTTCTTCAACTCGGTGGATTTCCCGGATGCCCGGTTCTCGCCGGATGGGAATTCAGTCGTAATCGAAGCCTCGCGAGCCGACTGGGAGCAACAGATCTTCCGCAAGGAACTCTGGCTGTACCGTTTGTCTGCAAACTCCGACGGTCCAATCCAACTGACGCAATCGGGACACGACAGCAGCCCGCAATGGTCGCCCGATTCCAGGTGGATCGCATTTCTCTCGGAGCGAAAAGCTACCGATGGAAAAGATGCTGCGGGCGGCGACGATAAAGACGACTCAGAAAAAGACGTCACCCAGCTTTATCTGATTTCTCCCAATGGGGGCGAGGCCTTCGTCGTTACCTCGGGCAGCGAGGAAGTGCATGCCTTCGGCTGGTCGCCAGACTCCAGGACGATCTACTTTGCGACGCGCGAGCCTTGGTCGAAGCAACAAACCGACGATCATAAAAAAGATTGGAAGGATGTCGTCCGCTACAGGGGCGATGAGCGCGGCGACGTGATTTTCCGGATTCATCTCGACGAGGCGTTGACCCGTCATGCCGCGTTCGCATCGCGGGAATCGAGCGACGACGAAAAAGACTCTCCCGGCACTCCGGGCGCGGTGGCCATCGCCCATACGCCGCTGCGTGTGAGTGAGATCAACGTCGCACCCGACGGTAAACGCGTGGCTTTCCTGACCAACTCGGTATCGCAGCGCCAGGAAAATATGGAAGATGTCGAACTCTACATCGTAAATGTTGAGTCGACGCAGAACGCGGCGGGAGCTGCTCCCCGCCGGCTAACGCACAATGAAGCCGTTGAATTGCATTTGGAATGGGCGCAGGACAATCGTCATGTCATTTTCCAGATCAACGAGGGATCGTTGGAGCGCAAGTATGAAGATGCCCAGCCGCGCCTGTACTGGGTTGACTCCGACAGTGGGGCCGTGGAGCGCTGGTTCGCGGACTTCCCCGGCGAGGTCGTGCATTACACGTCTCTGCCCGATGGTTCCGTCTTATGCGCCTGTCGGATAGGAACGGAAGTGCAACTGTATTCGCAGGCCCATCCCAAGGCTCCGATCGTGAAGCGTGATGGCTGGACGGGAACTTATGGAAATCCCGTGTTGTCGTCGCCCGCCTCTTCAGCAAATTCTCCCCAGTCGTCTTTGTCACGGATTGCATTTACTTATTCCGCGATCGAGCGTCCGACCGAAATCTACATTGCCGACGGACTCGACAAATTAGCCATGGCGCGTCCGATTACTGCGTTCAATAGGCTGTTCACCGAGCGCGACCTGCCGAAAGCGAAGGCGTATCGCTGGACCTCCACGGACGGGACGCCAATCGAAGGGATGCTGATGTATCCTCCGGGAAAATTTGAAGCCAGGAACCTCCCGATGTTTGTCTTGATTCACGGAGGTCCCCAGGACGCCGATGGCAACCACTTCGAAGCCGACTGGTACCAGTGGGATCGGCTGGCGGCGACGCAGGGCTGGTTGGTATTCGAGCCGAACTACCGCGGTTCCACCGGCTATGGCGATAAGTTCGCGCTCGACGTCGCTCCCCACCCATTTTCTGTCCCCGGCCGCGATATTCTCTCGGGGGTAGATGCCCTGGTCAAGGATGGGATTGCGGATCAAACCCGGCTGGCCGTCGGCGGCTATAGCTATGGTGGCTACATGACGAACTGGCTGATTACTCAGACCACGCGTTTCAAGGCCGCGGTCACGGGCGCTGGCGGCGTGGAGAACGTGGCCGACTGGGGCAATGACGACTCGACCGTGGACGACGCGTTCTATCTCGGCGGAGAGCCATGGGAGAAACCGGAGCGGTATAACACTGAGGCCGCGATTTTCTATGTCGACAAAGTGCGCACTCCAACACACATGGTTTCGGGAGCCGATGATATTCGGGTTCCGCCCCTTGAGAACTATCTTCTTGATCACGCGCTCCACCACTTAAACATCCCCAGCAACCTGCTGATTTTTCCAGGGGAAGGCCATGATCTCGAAAAGAATCCATGGCACGGGAAGATCAAGGTGCGGGAAGAGTTGAAGTGGCTGGAAAAGTATGGAGGCGTGAAGAATACAGACTGATTGTCGATGTTCCTCGGGAGGCTATCGGCCCGTCGTGCCCGATTGCAATTGGGCTACCTTCGCCCGCGGAGTAGACTCCTGATAGCGAGCGATCCCCTTATACAGAGCTTCGGCGATTTGCTGCCGATAGTTCTCGCTCTGCAGGTTGCGCTCGTCTGCCGGACTGCTTACGAACGAAATCTCGGTCAGGATGGCGGGCATCGTGGTTCCTGTGAGAACCGCGAAGGCTGAATCCTTGATACCGCGATCGCGGATGTCAGGGCTCTTGGCCGCGAGGGTAGCGTAAAGAGAACGCTGTACACTGGCCGCCAGACGCCGTGACTCTTCAATTTTGTCGTGCAAAGCCCCGGCGGAGAGCGAGACCGGAGTGACTTGCGCCGCGGTTCCGTCCACGTGCTTCTCCAGTTCCTTGGATCCCGGAGCGGCGAAGAAATTCGTGTAGTAGGTTTCCACGCCGCGCGCCGTTGCCGAACTGCTGTAATTGGCGTGAACCGAGACGAACAGGTCGGCCAGCGCCTGGTTGGCAAAATCCGCGCGTTGATCGAGCGGTAGATACTGGTCGTCACTGCGCGTCAGCATAACCTCGGATCCGAGCCGGGTCTGCAATAATTTACGCAGACGCTGTGTAACGTCAAGAACCAGATCCTTCTCCAGCAATCCCTGGCGTCCCACTGTGCCCAGGTCCCAGCCTCCGTGCCCGGCGTCGAGAACGATTCTGAATCTTCCGGTTTTGACAGGCATGGCAGCCGAGCTCGAGCCCGTGAGCGCCGCCAAGGGAGCGGATTTTGGGGCTGCGGACAGCGGCGGGTTCAGCGCGGCTGATTTCGTATTACCTCGCAGCTCCACCACCAGACGGTAGGGGTTTGACTCCATACTGACCGAAAAATTCGATCCGTCCGCGGTATCGAGCACCACTCGCGTTACTCCGGCGACGGGTTGCCCCACGCGTACTTTCGCGAGTGCCTCGTCGCCGACGTCCATTGTTTTTCCTGCCAATTCGTGCGGGAGAATGGTGTCGTGCAGGTCAAAATAAATTCTCGACGGCGAGACCAGTCGATGCACTTCGTAGGGCACCTGGTCCTGCATATCGATCACGACGGTGGTTCCGGCCGATGACGACCAGTGACGCACCGCGGTGACTTTTGGCAGGGCTGCCAATTCGCCTTCCGGCAACGCTACCAGCGCCGCCGGCTGTGCCGGTGGTGCGGGATCCATGAGATTGTCCCCATCGGATGAGACCGCCGGTGATGCGGACGCAACTTTGTCTTGCAGCGGCTTGCTTCCGGGCGTATTCGCTTCCATTGCCTTAGTAGCCGGATCCTTGGCGTGAACCCGCATGCCCCACCATACGCCCGTGGAGAAGAGCCCCGCGACGGCCATCAGCACGAGGATAACGCTCAGGCCGGGACGAGAGCTGACGGTGGCCGAAAGACTGCCGCGCGGCGAGGCGATGAGCGTGAATTCGGGAGCTCTGGGCTCGGAGTATTGCGGAGATTGACGATTCGCCGGAGGAAGATCGGGAAGCGGAAGCTCAAGATCGTCGCTACTGACCGCAGGTAGTACCTCCGACGCTTCGCCCGCCGCTGCACTTGCCGCGGCAACTTCGGTCTCGATTGCGTTAGTGCTCGCTGCCTGAATGCCGAGCGATTCCGTTCCACCTGCCTCGCGCGCCATCACTCCAATGTGGCCTTGGGGGACTTCCGCCGTGGCAGTAGGCAGCGCCGAGGGCGCGACTGGCTTAGCCTGCAGGATGTCCTCAGCCACATCCGAGAGCCAGTGGAAGCGGCGATCCTGATCCGCTGGCCGGAGTGCCGCCAGAACGAGTTCCGCGAACAGGTCGAGGCAGCGGATGTGCTGCTCAGTGAATGCTCCCGCCTCTGTCGAAAAAGCCTGCAGTACACCTAACCGATCGCGGCGTCCGCGTAACGGAACGAGCAATGTTGAACGAGCTTCCAGTCGCCGTGAGAGGTCGAACTGGGCGCGCGAGTCGTTTGTCGTATCCTCGCAGTGAAGAATCCTTCCTAACCCTAAACATTCGCGCAGAAGTTGTGACTCTGGGCCCAGACGTAGGCCATGCGGAATTGCCAACGGTCCGGCGGCAGCGCGGCACACGACCTTAGAGATTTGGGCAAGCGACCGGTCACTGGCATACGCTGCGGGCAGCGACCCATCCGCAAGCCCGATAATGACGGCGTCGGCATTGGTGAGCGCCTGCGCGCGGTTGCAGACCAGTTGCAGCACCTCGTCCAGCACGAAGCGCTCAGTCTGAAACAGGTCCCCGTCCGTGGGGGGGCCGCCGTTTGGATGTTGCCGGCGAATCTGCTCGTGAAGATCGGCGAAAGCCAGAAGTGAGCGGAGGCTTTCCTGACGGCCAATCGATTCAAGTACGCGATTGCCCTCTGCGAGCGACGGCCCAGCGGTGCCGAAACCCGTTTTCCTGCCCACGCGATTTGAAGGGTCGCTCATTATGGCGCGATTGTCGCCCAAAATCCAGTATTTATCGTATCGTGACTACCTATTGGAAGTGTAGTTTTCCGGATACCGGTCCCCATCCCATAGACCGTAGCGTTGGTACAGAATTGTTGTTCATCAGCCGCTTCCAGGGCAAATCGAACGCAATCGTGGAGCGCCTGTCGGTTGAGCGCACACTTTCCCCTGCCCTCGCGCACCGCACCACTCTCCAGCCTAGCCGTCTTCCCGACATCCTCGCAACGTTCGGCAGTACACGTCCCGATGCGCCTCCGCTCGCAGATCTTGGCTATTCAAAGACATAGCCTCGAATCCTGACTTCCTCCTACGTACCTTCATGGTTTGCCTTGGGATGCAATTCGTCCTACTCTGAAAGGCAAGGTGGGAGGCGGCGATGTCGGACGAAGAGAACCGGATAAAATCGGTGGAAGACACCTCGAAATGCGGCAAAATCAGTTGGTTAGGGCCGTTAGGACTGGTCGCAACTAGTCTGGCTGGACTCGCCGTGCTGGCTTTTCGGGGCTGCTGGCACCGGCGCATGAGCTGGCCAGTCTGCATGCAGGGTCATTCCTACCAAGTCTGTCTGGAGTGTGGCGTTAAGAGGCTGTTCGACGAGGAGCACTTCTGCTCCTACGGGCCTTCCCGCTATGACTTGGCGGAATTGATTGCATGGAAGCGGACTCAGCCCCCGCATTCGCATTCCCTGCCGCGTCTCGCCTCTTCCAGAAACGACGTCATCGGCTCGGAAATTATTGCATCCCGGATCATCCCGCCAAGGATCCTCGAAGCGAGCATCGACGAAGCAAATATTGTCTAGTTGAGAGTTGCCGGGCGGCTATTGCTCCCTCGAACCACTTCCTCATTTTCCTTCTTCGGACCCCTCCCGGCGGGACCCCTGCCCGGCTTTTCTGTTATCAGGCTCCCACCGCTTTCGCCTGGCTCTTGTACCACTCCACGGTGCGGCGCAGTCCATCCTCAAAATTTACCAGCACCTTGTATCCCAGGTGCTTTTGCGCCAGTGAAATATCGGCGAGCGAGTGTTTGATGTCCCCGCTGCGCTCCAGAGCGTATTTGACCGATCCCGTGAAGCCGGTCAGTTTTTTCATGGCTTCGAACGTTTCATTCAGGGTCACCCGGCGGCCGGTGGCGCAGTTAAAGACGCGGCCGGCACACTCCTGCGCAGCCGCCGTGCAGGCCAGCAGATTGGCGGAGACGGCATTGTCGATAAATGTGAAGTCGCGGCTCGTCTCTCCATCCCCAAAAATTGTGGGTTGCTCCCCCCGCAGCATCTGCATGCTGAACTTGGCGAGAACGCCCGAGTAGGGCGAAGACGGATCCTGCCGCGGCCCGAATATGTTGAAGTAGCGCAAACAGACTGTCTGCAGCCCATAGCAGCGGTAGAACGACACCATGTAAAACTCGCTCGCGAGTTTGGCGACCGCGTACGGAGAAATCGGATCGGGGTTCATCCCCTCGTGTTTAGGAAGCGTCGGCTTGTCGCCATATACCGAAGACGAGGCGGCATAGACCACTCGCTTTACCTTCGCATCGCGGGCGGCGACCAGAACGTTCAACGTTCCGTCGACGTTGGCGAGGTTGCTCCCCACCGGGTCTAGAACCGACTTCGGCACTGACGGGATGGCTGCCTGGTGGAGCACGTAATCCACGCCCTCACAGGCTTTGTGCATGGCATCGAGGTCGAGGATGTCGGCCTCGCGAAAGTCCATGCGGTGGAGGATTTCGGTCAGGTTCTCGCGCCTGCCGGTTGCAAAGTTATCGACGCCCCGGACCTCCTCGCCGCGCTCCAGCAGTGCGCGGACGAGAGACGACCCGATGAACCCAGCGGCGCCCGTTACCAGATATTTGGCCATGCCCTTCAATCATAACGGAAATCAGCGCAAGCCCGGCGCCGCGGGGCGGTGACCGGGGTAACGCGCGCGACCGGCCTAACCAACCTCGCCTTGAAGCGGCAGATCCACACGGGAATTTCTCAATGCGGGGAAGTTCTCAACCGCCGTGCGAATCTGCGCCCAGATGGCTTCCTTGCCAATTCCCGTCTTGGAGGAAAATGGCAGTATCGCTACGCCCGGATATTCCTCTCCAAGGTTCCGTAGGGCCCGCGTCAGGTCGTTGCCGGACATGCGGTCGCACTTGGTCGCGATGACAGCATGAGCTCTGCCCCGTGAGGACAGAAACTCTAGCAATTGGCGGTCGCTCTCCTGCGCGGGGATATTGGCATCGACGAGCGCGAAACAGAAAGCCAGCGTTGCCCGTTCCTGCAAGTAGGGATCGACGAAGCGGGCCCACTCCTGCGAAATTTCCCGCGAAATTTTCGCGTAGCCGTAACCGGGCAGGTCGGTGAACAGGAACTCGGGCTTGGGCTGGCCAGCGCGGCGGATTTCATAGAAGTTGATGGCGCGCGTTCGCCCCGGTGTGTTGCTGGTGCGCGCAAGTTTCTTTTCAACCAGGGAATTGATGACGCTCGATTTGCCGACATTGGAGCGCCCGAGAAACGCAATTTCCGGCAGGCCCGGGGCAGGGAAGTGCGCCACGTCTGCGGCCGACAACATGTATCGCGAAAGAATCCGCATGGATCAGTTTCCTGCGTTTGGGATGCGCATGGCAAGCGCCGGAGCAAAATAAATTGGCGAGCCGATGTCCTTCGAGCCGGATTTCGCCTACGGCGCACCCACCGGCACACATCGAAACACCACGATCTTGTCCGAGGTGGTAGTCACCGAAATCGAATAGCTCGACGAAGCGGCCGTGAACGTTGTCACGCGGGTGGCGAGATTCGCATTCGCATTGAAATTTCCGGTAGGAACCGCCAACGCAGCCCCCGAGCCCTCCCCGGAAACGGAAGCGAAATCGTATTCGTAAAGATTGTAGGCGGTCCCGGGAGTCAGACCGCCAACGGTCATTTCAAGCTGTAAGTTTATCATCCACGCCGAAGGCGGCTTGTTGGTGCAACTTGTTCCCCAGACACTTTTCCCGATCATGGCATTTTCGTAGTCGTAGCCCGCCAGAGGATCGAGCGGATTTGCCAGACCGTTGGTATACGTTGGACCGGCGATAGTCAGTGTGACCGGCAGGGTCTCCGAACTGCGGTCTTCGGGGCCGGCGACCGAAAATCCGTAATTATGCGGGCCGTCGATGGGCACTGTGCTGTAGCCGTCACCGCCGGTGTGGGTGCGAATCGCGTGATTGCCCGGAATCACGATCGAATAAGCGTGGGCATTTTTCGCATTGGCTTGCTGGCGGGTGCTGGCGAGCGAAGCGAAAGTGTATCCGAAGATGTATGGCGTGCAACCGGTTGTATCGGAGCCGGCTCCGGGAGGTATGGCCGGATTCGAAGTAAATCTATCTCCCGAAAGTGTGTAGACTCCATGGTCGTCGATGAAGAGCACGTCGTCGGGATAATAAGTGGGATCGTCCGGCGCATGGTTAGTGCCGATTTTCATGACGGTGACTTCGTGGTCGTATTGCGGATCGCTTCCCCCGTTGAACAGCACTGCGACCGTCACCTGGTGCCCGGCGATGACCTCTTTTTTTACCCACGCCATATACTGCTGAAACCCCGTCATCCCCGCCGGTTGGCCGGTGTAATCGAACGTGGAAGCGCTCAGCCGCGAATTGGAGAGGCACAAAGCGGCATTGGCGTATGAGTTGGGGCCACTGACGCCGGTTCCAGGGTCTTCGATCAGCAACTGGGCGTTGTAATTGACGTTGTTGTGGTGCGCCGCGCAGGCGCCGTCCGGCCCGGATTGCGACAGGCCTGTGCCGCAGATCAGGCGCGCATTAAATTGCGACATCCACTGGCCATTGTTGAGTCCCGCCTGCATCATCGAGACTTCGCCGCAGTAGCCATCGTTGTTTTCCCACTGGTAGAACGGCGTGACCGTCTGCCGCGGGTAGATGAAGAACGAGGTTGCCGGCGGAGTCGTGCCGTCCACCAAGGTTTGCGCGCAGCCGGGTTCGTTGGCCGACGAGGTGCCAGCCAGGGCGAGCAAGGCCAGGAATGATGTCAAGATGGAAAACTGTTTCCCCACGGGTTGGACTCCTGGTCGAAATCGAAGTCTAGATTAACAGAGTTTTCCTAGAGCCCGAGCGGTCGCTTGGGCTGCTCGATATCCTCTTCTCTGATTGGGCGGAGCCTGCACCAGAGGGCGAGGACGCCAGCGATAGCCAGACCGATCAGGACGCTGATCAGGAAAAACAGGCGGTAGCCGGGGACCGCGATCAGCAGGATGGCAATGACCGCAACGGCGACGATGAGGCCTGCCGATCCTTTCAGGCTGAGGCTGGATCGGCCGGCGGAATCCGGCTCCATGATCGATATTTTATCGCGCTAGCGCAGTCGCGCAAAGCCGCAGCAGCAGCGGTAACAGGGTGTCCACAATAGGAGCTTACTGCCTCGCCGCCGGAATATCCGTGGCTGGCGGCGTTGCAATGGGAGCCATGGCCGTAGCTTCGGTCTCGCTGATCTGGGGAAGCGGGCCCTCCAGTGCGATGGCCAAAACCTGGTCCATGTTATCGACCAGATGCAGTTTCATGGCGCTGCGCAGGTTTTCGGGCACTTCCGCTAGGTCTTTCTCATTTTCCTTGGGCAGAATCGCCTCGAAGAGGCCGGCGCGATGCGCAGCCAGAAGTTTTTCCTTCAGGCCGCCGATCGGCAGAACCTTGCCGCGGAGAGTGATCTCTCCGGTCATGGCGATGTCGCGGCGCACGGGAATGTGGCTCAGGGCGCTGGCCAGGGCAGTCGCGATGGTGATGCCCGCGGAGGGGCCATCCTTCGGGATCGCGCCTTCGGGCACATGCACGTGAATGTCGAGGGTTCGGTAGAAGTCGCGGGGCAGGCCAAGACGCGCCGCGCGAGATCGAATGTAGGACATGGCGGCCTGCGCGGATTCCTGCATCACGTCGCCGAGTTTGCCGGTCAATGTAAGTTTGCCTTTACCATCCACTACGCTGGCTTCGGTGCTTAGAATGGACCCACCCACTTCAGTCCACGCGAGGCCCGTGACCAGCCCCACTTCGCTTTTCTCGTGCGCGAGCGTGTCGCGGAACTTCTGCACCCCGAGGAACTCTTCGATCTTTTCCGGATCGATCGCGACCGCGTACTCTGCGCCCTCTTTTACCACCTTGCGGGCAACCTTGCGGCAGACGTTGCCGATCTCGCGCTCCAGGTTGCGAACTCCTGCCTCGCGCGTGTAGCCGCGAATGATCTGCTTGATGGCTTCGTCTGAGAACTGGATATTCTTCTCGACCAGTCCGGCCTGCAGCATCTGCTTCTTCACCAGAAACTGTTTGGCGATCTCGACCTTTTCGAGTTCCGTGTAGCCATGCAGTCGGAGCACTTCCATGCGATCCTGCAAGGCAGGCGGGATGGTATGCATCACATTGGCGGTCGCCACGAAAAAGACTTGCGACAGATCGTATTCCACGTCGAGATAGTGGTCGACGAACATGAAGTTCTGCTCCGGATCGAGCACTTCAAGCAGGGCTGCCGAGGGATCGCCACGAAAATCCATCGACATCTTGTCGACTTCGTCGAGCATGAAGACTGGGTTCTTGGTACCCGCCTTTTTCATCATCTGGATGATCTGGCCGGGAAGGGCGCCGATGTAGGTTCGTCGATGTCCACGGATTTCGGCTTCATCCCGCACGCCACCCAGTGACATGCGGACAAACTTCCGGCCCGTGGCCTTGGCAATCGACATGCCCAGCGAAGTTTTGCCCACGCCCGGAGGCCCGACGAAACAGAGGATCGAGCCCTTGGGATTTTTCACCAACTGGCGGACAGCGAGAAATTCCAGGATACGTTCCTTGATTTTCTCCAGCCCGTAATGATCTTCGTTGAGGACTTTTTCCGCGCGCGAGATGTTGCGAATTTCCTTCGACCGCTTCTTCCACGGCACTGCCAGCAACCAGTCGAGGTAGTTGCGCGAGACTGTGGATTCGGCCGACATCGGCGGCATGGCTTCCAGTTTCTTGAGTTCCTGGATCGCCTTGTCGCGAACTTCCTTCGGCATGCCGGCGGCTTCGATCTTTTTTTTCAGTTCGTCGAACTCGCTCTTCTCGCCGCGGCCCAGTTCCTTCTGGATGGCCTTGATCTTCTCGTTGAGGTAGTACTCTTTCTGCGCCTTCTCCATCTGGCGCTTCACGCGCGACTGGATGGTGCGGTCCATGTTGAGCTTTTCGATCTCGACGTCGAGAACGTCGCCGATGCGGCTCAAACGCTCGGCGGGATCGAAAATCTCGAGCAGGCCCTGCTTTTCTTCGATCGACAATTGCAGGTTGGCGGCGATTGTATCCGTGAGCTTGGCCGGATCTTCCATGCGCACGGCCGCAATCATGGTCTCGTAGTTCAGCGACTGGCAGAGCTTGACGTACTGCTCGAAGAGGGATGTGACCCGCTGCATCCCGGCTTCGATCTGCGGCGTGGTTTCGGTCGCGTAACGCGCCACCCGCACCGTAGCTTGCAGGAAGCCCTCGGTTTCCGTGACCTGGAGAATCTTGCCGCGCTCAATGCCCTCGACTAGAACCTTGATGTTGCCGTCGGGAAGTTTGAGGCTCTGCACAATGTTGACAATCGTCCCCACCTGAAAAATGTCCTGTGGCTTGGGTTCGTCGATCGACGCATCGTGCTGGGTGGCGAGAAAAATCTTTTTGTCGGCAGCCAGGGCTTCCTCGAGCGCGTGCACGCTGGATTCGCGGCCCACCACGAACGGAGTCATCATGTAAGGGAAGATGACCACGTCCCGAATCGGCATCATCGGCAGCTTCCGGCTCTCGAATTTTTCCCTGGGATTGGACAACTCTGTCTCCCGTCTCTGGTCTCAATTAGGTCTT
The DNA here is from genome assembly GCA_963838315.1 of uncultured Acidobacteriaceae bacterium. Classification (GTDB taxonomy): domain Bacteria; phylum Acidobacteriota; class Terriglobia; order Terriglobales; family Acidobacteriaceae; genus Acidiflorens. The sequence continues at coordinate 213,606 of CAWIQW010000002.1, read as the reverse complement.
CAGTCGCCGGTCGTTCGTCGCTTGTGGTGTCTCCCAAAATCGTTCGGCATTTCCGTTCGCGAACGACCAGCGACCAGCGACAAGCGACTGGTTCTAACTCGCTGCCTTTTCGATCATGGCGAGCGAGACGTTCCGCTTTTCTACCATCTCGCGCGTGACTTCAAATTCCTTAACTTTTTTCTGGCTGGGGAGGCTGTACATCAACTCCAGCATCAACTCTTCCAGAATCATGCGCAGGCCGCGCGCGCCTACCTTGCGGACCATAGCCTGGCGGGCAATGGCGCGGTTGGCATCATCGCTGAACTTCAGGCGCACATTCTCAAATTCAAACAGACGCTGGTACTGCTTGACGATGGCGTTCTTGGGTCGCGTCAGAATCTCGACCAGCGCGTTTTCATCCAGACTCTGCAGGACACCCATCACCGGCAGGCGGCCGACGAACTCCGGGATCAGGCCAAACTTGATTAGATCCTCCGGCTGCGCTTCGGAAACCAGTTCGAAATTGTGCTTGCCCGATGTCGCGGCCTCTTCGTCGCTTTCGCCTCCCGTCCGGAAGCCCAGCGCTTTCTTGCCCACCCGCCGGGCAATGATTTTGTCCAGACCTACAAAAGCCCCGCCGCATATGAAAAGAATGTTGGTCGTATCGACCGGCGTGAACTCCTGGTGCGGGTGTTTGCGCCCGCCCTGGGGCGGAACATTGGCGATTGTGCCCTCGAGAATCTTCAGCAGAGCCTGCTGCACGCCCTCGCCGGAAACGTCTCGGGTGATGGACGGGTTCTCGTCCTTGCGGCCAATCTTGTCAATCTCATCTATATAGATGATGCCGGTCTGGGTTCGACTCACATCGCCCTCGGCGGCCTGCAGCAGCTTTAGAATGATGTTTTCGACGTCCTCGCCGACGTAGCCTGCCTCGGTGAGCGTGGTCGCGTCCACGATGGCGAACGGCACATCCAGCATTCGTGCCAGGGTTTGCGCGAGCAGCGTCTTGCCAGTTCCAGTCGGCCCGATCAGCAGAATGTTGGACTTGGTCAGCTCCACGCCATCACTCGGCCGCTGGCGGTTCATGTAGATCCGCTTGTAATGGTTGTAGACGGCGACGGCCAGTTTCTTCTTGGTCTGTTCCTGCCCGATCACGTACTCGTCCAGGAAGGTCTTGACGTCCTGCGGCTTGGGAAGTTGGTTGGGAACGGCTGCGGCCGGAGTCGCTGTGCGATCGTCCTCAAGGATCGAGTTGCACACCGCAACGCACTCGTCGCAGATATATGCCCGGGGGTAGTCGCTGGGAGACGAGATCAGTTTCGCGACTGCGTCCTGCGATTTGTGGCAGAACGAACAGCGCAGTATCTCATCCGAGCCCGATCTGGTTTTCACGGGGCTTCACTCCTTGCTTTGATCTTTCCCACCACCCTGAGGACTGTTACCTACTGACCTTCGCGCGGACCCGCCGCTCCCGTCATGTAGATAATATCGTCAATAATTCCATATTCCTTGGCCTGCTGCGAATTCATGATGAAATCGCGCTCGACGTCTTTTTCCACCTTATCCAGCTTTTGTCCCGAATGCTTGGCTAGTAACTGATTAGTAATCTCCCGCATGCGCAAAATCTCGCGGGCATGGATGTCAATATCCGTCGCCTGCCCCGAGAGCCCGCCCATGGACGGCTGGTGGATCAGAATCCGCGAGTTGGGCAGCGCCAGCCGTTTCTTCGCCTGCCCGGCCGACAGCAGCAGCGCCGCCATCGAAGCCGCCTGCCCGATGCAGATCGTGGTCACATCGTTCCTTACATACTGCATGGTGTCGTAAATTGCCATACCCGCCGTAATGGAGCCGCCCGGCGAGTTGATATACAGCTGGATGTCTTTTTCCGGATCTTCCTGCGCCAGGAACAACATCTGGGCGATGGCCAGGTTGGCCACGTTGTCGTCAATGGGCGTGCCGATGAAAATAATATTGTCGCGAAGCAGGCGGGAATAAATGTCATAGGCGCGTTCGCCCCGTCCGGTCTGCTCGATGACCATCGGAACCAGCATCATTTTTGGATCGTTCAAGCTCACCCTCCACACTCCTGCCCTGAATATGCTTGTCGCAATCGGGGGAGGATCGAAATGGTCCGCATCATTTAAAGTGACTGACTACGCGGACTGTTGATACAGAAATTCGAGGGTCTTCTCGTTGCGGATTCTTGTCCGGATTCTATCGAGGCCCCCATCCCGTGTCAAACGAGCGCGTATCGCTTCCGAAGTCTGTTTCGTCTGTTTGGCCAGCGAATCGACTTCCATGTTGACGTCGTCCTCGCTCGCCTGCACATTCTCCAGCTCCGCTACTTTTTCCAGTAGCAGTGCCGCTTTCACATCGTGGATCGCCTGGTCACGCTGACCCGCGCGCAGCCGATTCAAGTCCATTTTCTTCATCTGCTCGGCGGATAGCCCTTGCGCCGCCAGCGCGCGCAGCCCGCGCTCCAGCCGGATGTCGATTTGTTGTTCGATCAGCGACTCGGGCACTTCGAAATCATTCCGCTGAATCAACTCGGTCACCAGTTTGTCCTTCGCGGCATGTTCGGCTTCGTGCCGGCGCTCGGCTTCCATCTGTTCCCGGATGCGACTGCGAAGATCGTCGACAGTCGCGAACTCGCCGAACTGCTTGACGAATTCCTCGTTCATCTCAGGCAGGCTCTTCTGCTTGAGCCCGTTTACCTTGACGGTATAAGTAAAAGTCTTTCCCGCCAGCCGCTTGTCCTGCGCATCTTCGGGATAATTGACCTCGAAGGTGCGTTCGTCGCCTACATTCGCTCCCCGCAGGTGCTCGGTAAACTCGGGCATTGTGTTCTTGCCGGCGATCTCGACCAGCACCTCGTCCATGTGAACGGGCTGACCCTCGCCGGACTTCTTGTCTTTGTCGCCGGGCTCCCTGCCAGAGTCCTTCGGATTGCCATCGAGCGAGACTTGCGCAAAATCGCCATCCCCGAGCGAGCGTCCCTCAATCGGATTGAAGCTGGCATGTTGTTCGCGCAGGTCGTTCAACGCGTGTTCAACATCCTCTTCGGAAACGGCGATCTCCGGGCGCTCGGCGCGCAAGTCCTTGTAACCCTCGAGCTTGATTTCAGGCAGAACCTCAAATGCGGCCTTGAAGCGCATCGGTTCGCCGTCGTGCACGTGGAGGTCGGTCACCCGGGGCTGCGAAACCGGATGAATGCCGAGCCGCTCCGCCTCCTGCCGAAAGTAGCGCGGAATGAGGGCATCGACGACGTCGGTCTTGATCTCTTCCGAAAAACGCTGGCGAATCACGGACGCCGGAACATGGCCGCGGCGGAAGCCGGGAATGTGCGCCATCTTCTGATATTTCTGGATCAGGGTTTCCGTCTGCCGGTTGACTTCTTCGGCCGGAACCACGATCTCAAGCTCGCGTTTCGTGCTCTCTTTCGTTTCCGTGGGGCTCACAATTACCTTTCCAGGCGGCGCGGCGGCTCAGCGGCGAAGCCAGAACGGCTCCTGAATAGGAAGCCTTATGCCGCACCCCTGAGTGTAAAGACTAGTCAAGAGCAACGTCAAACCGGGGAGAGGATTTTCCTACCCACCAAAGTAACGGGCGAGGTTCCGCGGGACGCGAACCGCTGCGAGATTTGTAATTTGGTATTTTGTATGTTTGCAATCCCGATCACAAAATTTTCAGATACAAAACCAACCGGTCAAAAAACTACCCTATGCCCCTCCCCACATGGCTCAAGGTTCTGAATAGCGAGGTGACTTCCTGCACCCGCTGCCCGCGCCTCGTCGCCTATCGCGAGCAGATCGCGCGCGAGAAGCGGCGCGCTTATCGCGATTGCGAGTACTGGGGCAAACCGGTACCGGGCTTCGGCGATCCGAATGCCGCGGTCCTGGTCCTAGGGTTGGCTCCCGGCGCGCATGGCTCCAACCGCACCGGACGCCCGTTTACCGGAGACTCCTCCGGCAACTTCATGTACCCGGTCCTCCACGAAACCGGATTTGCCAATCAGCCCACCGCGACGGCCTGTGGCGATGGCCTGGTTCTGACCAACCTTTACATCACGGCCGCAGCCCGCTGCGCACCGCCCGACAACAAACCGCTGCCGCAGGAGTTAGCCAACTGCGCGCCTTACCTCGACCGCGAGTTGCAGGGTCTGAAGCGTCTGCGCGTGATCGTCGCATTAGGAAAGATTGGGTTCGACGCGTACCTGGGTTACCTGAAGCGTCGAGGCATAATCGCCAGCAAGGCGCCCTATGTGTTCGCCCACGGAGCCTGTTACGCGATGCCGAACGGAGTGACCTTGCTGGCGTCGTACCATCCCTCCAACCAGAACACGAATACAGGCAAGCTGACGCGGGCGATGTTCGTGAAGATTTTCGAGAAAGCCAGGTCTCTGGTGCTATAACGGTCAGTTCGATTCGGTGGAAGGCCCATGAACCTCGGCGATTCCAACCAGCGCTTTGGCATCTGCTGGCTCTTCTTTGGCTACACTCTGGCCCTGCATGTTCTGGACGAAGCCGGAAACGATTTCCTGTCCGTCTATAACCCGAACGCGCTTGCCATTCGACGCGCGCTTCTTCTTCCGATTCCAACCCTAACGTTGCAGACATTTATTGCCAGCCTGCTATGCGTGCTCACGCTCTGGCTGGCGCTGACGCCGTTGGCGTTTCGTGGCTCGAAGTCGATGAGGCGGCTGGCAATTCCTGTTGCCGCGGTCGGTGGAATCGTCAACGCGCTGGCCCACCTCGGGTCTTCGATCTATTACAGACGGTTCATGCCGGGCGTCTACAGCGCGCCCCTCATTCTGTTTTCCGGGATCGTCCTTCTGCGAGTGGCAGTTTCGATGGCGCGTCGTGCGCCGGTTGAAGAAGCTTGAAAGGATTGGGGCCCGCAGAGTTCGCTTCAAAACCCCACGAACACAGGTTCGGGCGCAAGTAAAATCTCCCATTCGCGTTGAACGCCCTGCTGAATGGCATCCTTGAGTTGGATGATGTCGCTGGCGCTCGCATCTCCCTCATTGACCAGCGCGAGCGCGTGCTTGCTGGAGATGCCGGCGCGGCCCTGCCGGAATCCTTTGCCGAAACCGGAATGCTCGACCAGCCAGGCAGCCGAAACCTTGCGCTGCGCCTCGAGCGCAGGGTAGCAGGGGATCTCGAGCCCTTTCGAGCGCGCGCGCTCCGCGAGTTCCTGGAACTGCGCTTCGCCGAGCACCGGATTCTTGAAGAACGATCCCGCGCTCCGCGAGTCCTCGTCCCCGGGCACGATCAGCATGCCCTTGCCGCGCCGGATCTGGCGTACCGCCTCCCGCACCGCGAGGAGAGACGGAGAAGTCTCCGTCTTTGTCTCCGCAAAATGCCTTTGCAGATCGGCATACTTCAAACTCGGCGCCCCGCCGCGCTTCAGCCGGTAGTTCACGCTCAGAATGATGTAGCGCCCCCGGTCGCTCGGTTCGCCGGGCCCATGCCCGTCTGTGCGATTAAAGATGCTCGAACGGTACCGGAACCCGCATGCCGGGTTGGGCAAAACCACGACGCGATCCTGTTTGCGGTCGAGCGCGCGCACCGACTCGATCGTGTCGGAAACCTGCTGCCCGTAGGCGCCGACGTTCTGCACCGGAGTGCCGCCCACACTGCCCGGAATGCCGCTCAGGCATTCGATTCCCGCACAGTTCTGCGCCACCGTCTGGGCTACAAAATCGTCCCAGTCGTGCCCCGCGCCCACGGAAAACAGCACGGCGTCGCGCGCGCTTTCGCTCGTGATGCCGCCCATCGCCATCCGCAGCACCATTCCGGGCCATCCGGAATCGGCGACAACCAGGTTACTGCCTCCGCCAAGAATAAAGAGCGGCAATTCTCGAGTTTTTGCGAACTCCACCGCCTCGCGCACTTCGTCCTCGCGCCGGGCCACGGCAAAGTAGCGGGCTGGACCTCCGACCTGCAAAGTCGTCAACGGCGCCAGCGCAACGTTTTCCTGAATCGTCATAGGCCCGAATTCACTCTATATTGGATTGAGCATCTCATGTACGCGCGCGATGGTGCAGTGCCAGGCTTGTCATCCCGAGCAAACCGACGGATCTGTAGCAATAGGCTTGTCATCCCGAGCGAAGCGAGGGATCTGCAGTTTGCCGCGAATCTCAGCTACCTCGCCTAGCTCGCGATGACAAAGATGTACAGCAGAAAATAAAGGAGCATTCATGTATCCAGAACTTATGGTCGTCCCAATGCGCGAGGAGTTGACGCGCCTGGGAATTGAAGAACTGCGCAGCGCCGCCGATGTTGATCGCGTCCTGAACAATCAGGGAGCAACGATGGTAATCGTGAATTCCATCTGTGGATGTGCCGCCGGCCGGATGCGTCCTGCGGTGCGGCTGGCCCTGCAACACTCGACGGTTCCGAACAAGATCGTGAGTGTATTTGCGGGGCAAGATAAAGAGGCCACCGAGCGCGCCCGTTCCTTTTTCACGGGATATCCGCCCTCCTCGCCTTCGATCGCGATCCTGCGCGACGGCAAGCTCGTCTACATGATGGAGCGTCACCAGATCGAACGGCGCGAGGCCCCCGTGATCGCGGACGATCTCAAGGCGGCATTCGAGCAATTTTGCGCCACCCCGGCCTGAGCGAGCAGAGCTCGCGAACACGTGACCATAGGTGTGGCAGGCATTAACGGAACGCGTTTCCCGGCCACGCCACCGTGATATTCTGATAATAGCAGCTGCGTTTCCTCCTTTTGGATCGATTCCCGCAGTTCCCTTAAAACATCATGATCTCAGTCAGTAATGTCTCAATGCGCTACGGCGCCAAAATTCTGTTTGACGAAGTTTCTACCGGGTTCGTTCCGGGGAAGCGCTATGGCCTGACCGGCCCCAACGGAGCGGGCAAATCCACTTTCATGAAGCTGCTGACCGGCGAACTGGAGCCGCAAAAAGGTTCAGTCGTGCGCCCGCGCAAGCTGGGCGTCCTCAGCCAGGATCAATTCGCATTTGATCGCTATCGCGTGATCGATGCCGTAATCATGGGCAACCGCCGCCTCTGGGCTGCGCTTGAAGAGCGCGAACTCATCTACGCGAAATCTGAAATGACTGACGCCGACGGCATGAAACTCGGCGAACTTGAAGGCATCGTGGGCGAAGAAGACGGCTACACCGCCGAGACTGATGCGGCGATTCTGCTGCAAGGCCTCGACATTCCCGACGAGATGCACGAGCGAAAAATGGCCGAGCTGCCCGGTGGACAGAAGATGCGCGTGTTGCTGGCGCAAGCTTTATTCGGGCATCCCCAGGCTCTGCTGCTCGACGAGCCAACCAACCATCTTGATCTCGATTCCATCCACTGGCTGAAGTCTTTTTTGAATGCCTACGAGGGTGTGCTGATCGTGATCTCGCACGATCGCCATTTTCTGAACGGCATCTGCACACACATCGCCGACATCGACTACGAAACCATCATTACTTATACCGGCACGTATGACGACATGGTGTTAGCCAAGACGCAGATCCGCTCGCAGGTCGAAGGTCAGAATGCGCAACGCGAAAAGAAGATCGCGCAGTTGAACGAATTTATCGCGCGCTTTGCCGCTGGCACGCGTTCCAGCCAGGTGCAATCCCGCCGCAAGGAAGTTGAGCGCCTTCAGGTCACCGAACTGGCGAAATCGAATATTCAGCGGCCCTACCTGAAGTTTGAACAGAAGCGCCCCTCCGGAAAACATATTTTGGAACTCGAAGGCGTGACCAAGTCCTACGGCGATGCGAAAGTAATCGCTGGATTTACAGCCAGCGTTCTGCGCGGCGAAAAGATCGCTTTGATGGGACGAAACGGCGCAGGCAAAACAACCCTGCTGCAGGCTCTGCTGGCCAGTTCTCCAACCGTTTCAAAGTCCGAGATCCAAGCCGCGAGCGGCTATGAAGGCCCTTTCATCGAGGGCGGGAAAGTCATCTGGGGGCACGAAGCCTCGGTCGGTTTCTTCGCGCAGGATCACAAGGCGCTGATTGAGCCGGGAGTCAAAGTGCTCGAGTGGCTGCACCAGTGGGACCCTTCGGCGTCCACCGAAGAAATTCGCGGCCTGCTGGGGCAAATGCTGTTTCCTCGCGACGATGCCGACAAGCTCACCGATATTCTCTCCGGCGGCGAAGCGGCGCGCCTGCTCTTCTGCAAGCTGATGCTGCAGAAGCCGAACGTGCTCGTGCTCGACGAGCCTACCAATCATCTGGACCTGGAATCGATCAACGCGCTCAATATTTCATTGCAGCGCTACCAGGGAACCGTTCTGCTGGTGACCCACGACGAAGATCTGATTGACGAAGTCGCCACCAGAATCTGGCACTTCGAGAGCGACCACAAGATCACCGATTTCAAGGGCGCGTATCAGGACTACGAACAGGTCCTGGCCTGAACTGCTGGGAGGTCAGACGTGGCGTTTACGCGTGATTCTTGCTCGACGAGGGCGAGCAGAGCGGCGTCTTTCTTCTTCTTCCTTTCCTTGGTTTTTTTGCGCGACGCAGCCTTGCTGAGCAAATCGGCGACGGTAGTGCTCTCCAGAATCTTGGCCGCCGAGTCCCTTACCTTCAGGAAAACTTCATAGAGAGCGCGATGCTCGGCATCGGACGCGATCAGGCTGCGCAGTTGTTCGGCATCGCCAAATGGAGCCAGCGGCCCGTCCACCAACCGGATAATTTCGCTCAAATGAATTTCGTCCGGAGGCCTCCGCAACTGGTATCCACCCTTGGCGCCGCGCACGCTCTCCACAATGCGCGCATTTTTCATTTCCAGCAGAATCAGCTCCAGAAATTTTTCCGGCAGATCGTTCTCGATCGCAATATCCCTGATCTTAACCGTCCCGGTCCCATAACGCTGGCCAAGTGTCATGACCGCTTCCAGCGCGTAAAGCCCTTTTTGCGAGATCTTCATCCCCGATCCTTTCAACTACCCGCACACCCGACTTGCTTGCAGGTACTTTAGTGCGCTTGCTCCGCCTTTGCAACGATCTTTCTCTAACCACGTTGATCAGCAGGATTCAAAGGCCATTCCCGCCGCCTTCAACACGCGGGATCCATCACTTCCACTGGATGACGCCCGCTTCGACGCATGCCTGCAGGTAATCGCTAACCACGCTGACGGGCAAGGGGCCGTATTCGGCAGACACCGCGTCACGAATCTCGCCGACCGTGCGCTCGCCGTTCACGAAGTTCACGATTTCGTAAGCATAGAGTTCCGACTGGTCTTTGACGTTGAGCATTTGCGTGGCATCGCTATTGATGAGACGAATTTTTCCATAGCGTTCTTTTCCCAGCCGCGCGCGCAGCACGTCGTCATTCTGATAGGTCAGCGGACCAAATTCGCCAATCCGCGCCGGAACCCGCCGCGCCTCGGGATCACCCGCCCACGGCGCTGCTGCAGTCACCGCTTTGTTTGGTGCAGTCTTGTGCGGTATAGCCCTGGGTGATGGCAGGGCCTCGCCCCGCGCAGCCAGAGCAGAGCCCGGTTCCTCCGAATCCAGCCAATTCTCGAACGCAGCGGTCTGAGCGGTGAGCGCCTCCACGCCCGCAGCATCCGCATTCCGCGCGCCGCCGGTATAGGCAACCAGGGAATCTAACATTGCGATCTCACGCCGCAGGCTTTGCTGCATAAGATTGTGCGCTTCGTACCTCGAACCCTCAACGCTGGACTTGGGTACACGCACCATCTGTTGTGCCGCCCCGAAGGTCTGCGCCAGCCGCGTCTCCGCCTGCGCCGTCAGGAAAGGAACAAGAGTTGGAAGTTGTCGCGCATCGACGCCCGCATATACGTATCCGGAAGCCGCCCCCAGCAAGGCCACACGGCGCAACTTGGTGGCATCGATCTGCTCCAGGCTGTCGTGATCGGTATGGATGTAAATGTCGGGCCAGTCGCGCAGGTAGAGCGACGGGACCGCGATGGTCGATGAGTCATAGTCGTCGTGATCGCTGCCGCTGGAATAGGGGGTGACATCCGCAACCAGTTCGTTTCGCGACCCCAGTTCTCCGGCGCGGGTTTCAACGATGCCGTCCGCTGCCGGAAGTTCTCCCGCCGCATATCCGCTGGCGGCCGCGCGAATCGTGTCCAGAAAGACTGCGCCCACATCGGTGACAAAACTTGGCAGCGACCACGGCGTAGCCGTCACATGGAACACGGATTTATTTTTGAAAAAATCGCCGCCCACCATATCCATGTGAATATTCGCCCGCGCCCGCTTTCGTATCTCGGGATGGCTGGCGAGAAATGCCATCGTGCCCTCGACCTCCGGCCCCCAGATGAAACGCAGCGTCCGCACTGGCCGGGGCAATGCGCCCGTATCGATCAACCGCGCCAGCACACGCGCCGACTCCAGAATCGTCACGCATCCGCTGCCATTGTCGTTTGCGCCCGGCCGCTCGTGATCGAGATGACAACTGTAGATAATCTCTTCGGTGCCAGAACTCGCGGCGGGAGAATTCGCAGCGGCGGCATTCGAAGAACCCGCGCCGGTCCCGGGGATCGTCGCCGTCACCACCGTCCAATGGCCGGGACCAACCGTCGCCTTGACATGAGCGTTGAGCACGACCGCAGCGCCGGTTCGCAGCCGTGCGCGCAATGCGTCCGCCGTCTGGCGCGAGACCATGAATGCAAAACCCGTCGGCTGGCGCGCATCCAGATGTCCCCAGCGCACGATCGTTTTGTCGAGGCCCGCCCACGCGGTGGTCTGATTCGGCATGTCGCTGACAATACCCGCCGCTCCATGAACGCCAATCGCCAGCGCCTGCACGCGCGCAAGAACGCCATCCGCGAGCACGATCTTGCCGCGCACGTCCTTGTCTTTGTAATCGGATTCACTGGCCCCGTTGCCCACGTCAACCAGTTCAGACTCGACATCCGCGCTATGACTGTAATCGGCGAGCCGAATAGGATCGGTCGCCCAGTCCCCCAGCAGAAGATGCTCCGGACGCACCTCCCACAGCCGTGCCTCCTCCACGTTCCAGCCCAGATACGAGCGCATCAAGCCATACGTCTTCGTGCCGTCGATCGCAAACTGCTCGCTGTGGGCGTCTGCCAGACCGTACTCTCGAGCGCGCTGCAGAATAAAATCCGCCGCCCGGTCGTATTGCGCGGTGGATGGCACTCGGTGCAGAGTCGTCAGATAGCGGAGATTTTCGTAGGGCGCCGCGCCATTCGACTCGTCCCGCAGCGCCGTCCACTGCTGTAAGTTGAGAAAAGGTTGCTGCGCGAAACTATCGCCCAAAAGAAAAAGGCAAGCAATGCTGGGGAACACGAAAAACCGGAGGAGGCGTCGGTCGCTCATAAATAACGAGGATAGCATTGAGCCTTTCTCGACGTGACTGCCGCTCTTGACCTTGCCGACGAGAGTCCACTACATTCAGAAGCCGTACTGATCGCGCAGGCTTAACGCGCCGCACGATGCAACCGGACTCATCCATTCACGAGGCATATTTCTCATGACTGTCAAAAAGAACACGCTGCGCAAGACGGCGCTGCGGCAGAAATCGCAATTGATGTCGGCGTCGGAAATTGAGCGCACGCTGGTGCGCCTGGCTCACGAAATTCTGGAAAAAAATAGCGGCGTCGACGGCCTGGGACTGGTCGGCATCCGCCGCCGTGGCGTGCCCATCGCCGAGCGCCTCGGCAAGATGATCCAGAAAGTCGAAAAGAAGCCCGTGCCTGTAGGCACGCTCGACATCACCTTCTATCGCGACGATCTTTCCACCCTCGGACCCAAGCCCGTCGTGCAGGAATCGGAAATCGGCTTCTCGATCGAAGGCAAGAAGATCGTGCTCGTCGATGACGTCCTCTACACCGGCCGCACCACGCGCGCCGCCCTTGATGCCTTGTTCTCTCACGGACGGCCCAGCCGCGTACAGCTACTCGTGCTGATTGACCGCGGCCATCGTGAAATCCCGGTCGAAGCGACTTTCATCGGTCGCACCGTTCAGACAACGGACAATGAAGTGATCGAAGTGAAGCTGACCGAGATCGACGATGCTGAAAAAGTCCTGCTCATGGAGAAGTAACGGAGAAGAACAATCTCGGGCGTGCCCGCTAGGCCTTGGTGATCGCGGCCCACTCGGCTTCAAAACGCGAGCGATCATAGAACGATTTCTGCGTCCCCACGCCGAGCGTTGAAAGCCCGGCATAAAGATTGGCGCGCATGACGGCCTCGCGTTCCGCCAGACCTTCTCCCAGAAAAGTCGCGAAACTCCCGATGAAGGCGTCGCCCGCGCCCGTGCTGTCCACGCTCTTCATAAAATATGCGGGAACGTGCTGCAAGCCTTCACTGCCGGCCAGTAGCGAGCCATTGGCTCCTAATGTAATCAGTACGCGCCGCATGCCGCCCGCCAGTAATTTTTCCGCGCAACGTTTCGCATCCTCGAGGTTGCGCACCGGCAGGCCGGTAATCGTCTCCGCTTCACTTTCATTAGGCACAAAGTAATCAAGTTCGGAGATCGATTTCATGTCGATGGCCTGGGCCGGCGCAGGATTGAGAATGCATCGAATCCCGTTCTTGCGCGCGAACTGGATCGTGTAATACACCGTCGGCAGCGGAATCTCGAACTGCAGCACGATGCAGTCCGCGCTCTTCAGCATATCGGCCGCGGCGTCCACGTCTGCCGGTTTCAAAGTGTCGTTCGCGCCCTTCACCACGATGATGCGATTTTGCCCGGACGACTCCACAAAAATCGGCGCCACTCCGCTGGAAACTCCGGGCACGACTCGCACGTGCGTGGGATCGATCTCCAGTTTTTCGAAATTCTTGATGGTTGCCGGGCCAAACAGGTCGTCCCCGACGCGGGCTACCATGAATACCTCCGACCCGCAAAGCCGTGCCGCGACTGCCTGGTTCGCGCCCTTCCCGCCAAAACCCAAATCGAATTTCTCTCCAAAAATCGTCTCACCCGGCTTGGGAAACCGGTCCGAAAAGGTCGTGAGATCGACGTTCGCGCTGCCTACCACTGCAATCCGGGGACGCTTCGGCATTTTTGTTTGCTCTCGATTTGGGCCGCCGCTTCAGGCGAGGAGGATGTTTTCAGGAAGGCTGAGTCTAGCCAGTCGCCCCAACACTGTCAACCACGACCGCTGCATCGTCATCCAACGCATGCAATAGAATGTGCCCATGAATTTCGCCGACCTCATCTTCGGGCGTCCTCTCGCCATGGAGGACGAAAAGTCCGAGCGAATCGGACCGGGCAAAGGTATCCCCATCTTCGGACTGGATGCGCTCAGCTCCGCTGCGTACGGTCCTGAAGCTGCCATGACTCTACTCATCCCGCTCGGCATGGCGGGCGTGGTCTACATCTGGCCCATCAGCATCAGCGTGGTGGTCCTGCTCGGTATCGTCTTTTTCTCCTACCGGCAAACCATTGAGGCTTATCCCCAGGGAGGCGGTTCCTACACCGTCGCCAGCGAGAATCTCGGAATCTGGCCCGGACTTCTCGCCGCCGCTTCATTGATGGTCGATTACATCCTCACCGCTGCTGTCGGAATCTCGGCGGGGGTCGGCGCGCTCGTCTCCGCCGTTCCTTCGCTGCAAAAGCACACCCTGATCATCTGTCTTGGAATCCTGTTCGTCCTGACCATCGTCAATCTGCGCGGCGTGCGCGAAACCGGCGGGATCTTCATGGTCCCCACCTACCTGTTCATCGCGTGCCTGCTGGGAATGATCGCGATTGGCGTGTTCAAAGTTATCGCGGCCGGCGGACATCCCGTCCCCGTCATCGCCCCCCCCAAATTAACGTCGGCGACCGCCAGCGTCAGTGCGTGGCTGCTGCTGCGCGCTTTCGCCAGCGGCTGCACTGCCATGACCGGAGTCGAAGCCGTCAGCAACGGGGTCATGGCTTTCAAGGATCCAACCGACAAGTATGCCAAGCGGACGCTAACTATCATCATCGCCATCCTGATGGTGATGCTGCTCGGGATCGCCTATCTTGCCCCGCGTTACGGAGTCGCCGCGACCGATCCCGGCTCTGCCGGCTACCAGAGTGTGCTCGCCCAGTTGTTGTCCGCTATCACCGGTCAGGGTTGGTTCTACTGGACCAGCATCATTTCCATCCTGGTCGTGCTCTCCTTGTCGGCCAATACCGCCTTCGCCGATTTTCCTCGCCTCGCCCGTGCCATTGCGCTCAACGGCTATTTGCCCTTCGCGCTCACTCTCCGCGGACGCCGCCTCGTCTTCGCCGAAGGCGTCTATGCTCTCGCCCTCCTCACCGCAATTCTCCTGACCATGTTTGGAGGCGTTACCGACCGCCTCATCCCGCTGTACGCCGTCGGCGCGTTTATGGCCTTCACTCTGTCGCAAGCCGGCATGGTCGTCCATTGGAAGAGAACTGGCGGCGCGGTCGCCCGCAAGAGCATTTTCGTAAATGGCCTGGGAGCGGTCGCCACGGCTATTACGGTTGCGGTCGTGCTCGTCGCCAAATTTACCGAAGGCGCATACATCACCGTCATTCTCATTCCCGCCCTCATGTTGTTGATGCGCGGTATTCGACATCATTACGACCGCGTGGCTGTCGAAACCGCAACCGACAGCCCCGTCAACACGGGCGATCTCTGCGCCCCGATCGTCTTGATCCCGGTCGATCGCTGGAGCGTCATCTCCGAAAAAGCGGTGCGCTTTGCGTGGGTGTTGTCGCACGACATCCGCGTCCTCCACGTCGAGTGCGGACAGGAAACGGACAGCCTGTGCAATAACTGGGAGAGACTGGTCGAGAAGCCGGCCCGGGAAGCCAACCTTCCCGTGCCTCAACTCGTCCTGCTGAAATCACCCTTCCGCTTCGTGGTCAAGCCTATCGTCGCCTACGCGCTGAACCTCGAAAAAGAAAACCCGCAGACCCATATTGCCGTGGTCGTCCCGGAACTTGTCGAAGCCCGCTGGTATTACCTCTTTCTGCATAACAACCGGTCCGCTCTGTTAAAGGCGCTGCTGCTTTTTGAGAAGAGCAAGCGCATCAGCATTATCGATGTTCCGTGGCATCTGAAAAAATGAAACGGTAGTGCGCTCCTTCGTGTTGGCTCGGATCAGCGACCTGTCAGGGCAGAAAAAAGTCCCAGGTCTCATGAACAGCCTGAGCCTGGGACGGGAGTGGAAGCGACTCCGGGAAAGCGGCGCACGCTCGCTGTCACGGCATCTCAGTCGAAATTCGGACTTTCTGTCAATCGCGGAACGGATAAACAATATTCCCGCAATCCGTCCAGACGCCCGGTCAGTCGCCGCTTTGCGCTGCGTTCATAAACTGCTTCAGCTTCTCCCTGTCCAGTCTTCCGTTCGTCCGCACGCCGGAACAAACGTCGAGCCCGAACGGTGCGACCTCATGAATTGCGCGCGCCACATTCCCTGGATTCAGGCCTCCCGCCAGAAATAGCGGAATGCCAATCGATTCTTGAATTTTCCGGCTGAGGGTCCAGTCGTGCGTTCTGCCCGTCCCGCCCAGTTCCTTCACCGCGAGTTTCTGATTGCCCGAGTCGAGCAGGATCGCATCGACGTGCAGCGCAATCGAGACCGCCTCCTCAACCGATTCATCGCCGGTCACGTGAACCACCTGCACAATCGAAATTCCCGGCAACGCGTCTTTCAGTTCGCGATGCGTGCCGCGCGTCAGATGGTCGCAGATCTGAATCGTATTGGTGCGGCAGAACCGTTGCTGGTCGACGATTTCCTCGACGCTTTGCCGCGAAGTAAGTAGAAAAGTTCCGACCGCAGGAGGAACCGTCGCCGCAATGCGTGCAATTACTTCATCGCTGATCACGCCCGGCCCGCTGGGCATATGCGACACCAGCCCGAGAGCCGATGCCCCAGCTTCCACCGCCAGCGCGGCCTCGGCGGCAGTAGCAATGCAGCAGATTTTTACTCGGGGAATGCGCGTCGAATCCACGGGATTATTGGGAATAGCCGGCTGCGATCGGCCGCACCGGGTCGCCAATGACTGAATGACTCGATGCCTGAATGACTAAATGTTTCACTCTACTCGCCATACGGAACCCAGATGTTCTTGACCTGCACCGCGTGCTCCAGAAACCAGCGTCCCTCGGCCACTTTGGCGTCGAACCAGTCAATCGCGCGTCCTTCATTGGTGAAAACCTGCTTCAGATTGCCCACCGACATTGCCTTCGCCGCCGATGCGCTCGCGTCGTCGGCAAAACTCCAGATCGCATCGATGTCATCGTGCTCGGCCAGTGGTTTCAAAAGCTGCGAGACATACCCGGTCACGATATTCACCGCGCCGGCAGGAAGATCGCTCGTGTCGAAGACCTGGTACAAATCGCCGGCAATGAGCGGATAGGCCTCCGACGGCACCGTGACCACGGTATTGCCCATCGCCAGCGCAGGCATCACCACCGAAAGAAATCCCAGCAGAGGCGCTTCCCGCGGACAAATCATGCCCACCGTTCCGATCGCCTCGTTCATCGCAATCGCAATATTGCGAAACGGAGGATTGTGCACCGCGCCATCAAACTTGTCTGCCCATGCCGCATACGAAAAAATGCGCTGGATGCCGAGTCTCCACTTCGGCCGCTCGCCTGCTTGTCTCCCACCACAGCCGCGAGCCGCTTCGCAATCTCCTCGCGCCGCTGCGCAAGATTCTCCGCGCAGTAATAAAGCACCTGCGCGCGATTGTGCGCCGTCGCCTTCGCCCACGCCGAAGCCTTCCGCGCCGCCTCCACCGCATTGCGAATATCTTTGCGATTTCCCAGCGGAGCCTCGCCCAGCAACCGCCCATCCGGCCGCGCGAACCTCCATGCTGTACCCCGAATCCGGACGCGCCTGCTTGCCGCCGATGTAAAGCTTCACAGTGCGATCGATCGCCGGCGAATCGTCGGGAACCCCGCGTTCTTGCCGTGAATCTCCAGCGTCCCTCGCCGCTTTTCTGTGAACTGAGAACCGGGAACTGAGAACTCAACAAGAGCATCGGGAGCCTCTTGAACCACGCCGGCTCCATATATTCCATCAGCCCCTCGCGTCCGCCCTCGCGCCCATACCCGCTCTCGCGATATCCGCCAAATCCGCAAGCCGCGTCGAACATGTTCGTGCAGTTTACCCACACCACGCCCGCTTTGAGTTGCGCGGCCACATGCAACGCCACGTTGACGCTCTCGCTCCACACGCAAGCCGCCAGGCCATACGCGGTGTTGTTCGCCAGTTCGACCGCCTCGCTCGGCGTGCGGAACGTCATCGCCGCCAGCACCGGACCGAAGATTTCCTGCTGCGCCACAATCGAAGTCGGATGCACATTGCTCAACAGCGTCGGCGGATAATAAAACCCGCGCGCCGGCAGCGTCACCTGCGGCTGCCAGCAAGTCGCGCCCTCGGCCACTCCCTGATCGACCAGCTTGCGAATTCGCTCCAGCTGCACGCCCGCCACAATCGCGCCAATGTCGATCGCTTTATCCAGCGGAGCGCCCAATGCGCAGCGTGCTCATGCGCTGCTGCACTTTGGCAATCAGCGCTTCGGCAATGCTCTCCTGCATCAGCAGCCGCGAGCCCGCGCAACACACCTGCCCCTGGTTGAACCAGATCCCATCCACCAGCCCTTCAACCGTGCTGTCCAGATCCGCATCCTCAAACACAATAAAAGGAGACTTGCCGCCCAGCTCCAGCGACAGCCGCTTGTGACTCGTTGCCGTAGCCGCGCGAATCGCGCGTCCCACTTCGGTCGAGCCCGTGAACGCAATCTTGTCCACATCCGGATGCTTGACCAGCGCCTCGCCCGTGCGTCCGTCTCCGGTAACGATGTTGACCACGCCCGCAGGCAAGTCCCGCTTCCTGGCAAAGTTCGGCGAACAGCAAGCGCGGTCAGCGGCGTGAACTCCGCCGGCTTCAGCACGACCGTGTTTCCCGTAGCCAGAGCCGGAGCGATTTTCCACGCCAGCATCAGCAGCGGAAAATTCCACGGGATAATCTGCCCCACCACTCCGCAAGGAACATACTCCGGAAACTCCTGCTCCAGCAGTTGCGCCCATCCCGCGTGATGATAGAAATGGCGCGCGACCAGAGGAATGTCGATGTCGCGGCTCTCGCGGATCGGCTTGCCGTTATCCATCGTCTCCAGCACGGCCAGCAGCCGCGAATGCTTCTGCACCAGCCGCGCCAGCGCATATAAATACCGCGCCCGCGCATGCGGAGTGAGCGCCTGCCACTCCGCCGCAGCCGCCGCGCGCGCCGCTTTCACCGCCGCATCAATGTCAGCCGCCGACCCCTGCGCCACCGCCGCCAGTTCTTCGCCATTCGACGGATCGACGGTCTCGAAG
This sequence comes from uncultured Acidobacteriaceae bacterium, assembly GCA_963838315.1. Taxonomy (GTDB): domain Bacteria; phylum Acidobacteriota; class Terriglobia; order Terriglobales; family Acidobacteriaceae; genus Acidiflorens. The sequence continues at coordinate 195,376 of CAWIQW010000002.1, read as the reverse complement.
TATTCGCCCGCCGCCGGCGCTGCCACGCGCCGTTGATGAAATGCGCAAACCGCCGGCCATGGCGATCCAGCCACGCCGAAACTTCTTTCGAATCTTCCGGCGCCGGCCCGTATTCCATGCTCACGAATTTTTCAGCAATGCTCATTGAGTTTCACTCATTGGAAGCGGGCGCAACTCCACCAGAAGGATGAAGGATCCACACCACGATTGCCCCTGGTATCAGAATCATTAGCGACAAGGACGGAAAGGAAAGCGCTCGGAAGGATGAAGCGGCTTCCCAAGTAGGCTTCGGCGTATCCACCGACCAGTTCGCCGAGGAGGTTGCCAGCTACCAGGACCACTGGAGCAAAAATCGCGAACGAAATCGCAGCCCGGCGCGCATCACTCCGCGAGCGCGTCACCTTAAGTCTGTGAAGAACTCCACCAGGCAGCCAGAATATCCGGCGCAAGAATGGCGACTAGGAAAACAATCAGCGCGCCCCTGAACGATACACTAACCCAAGGTATCGAGAACGATCGCGTAGCCCAGGACGGCATAGAGCACCGCTCCTTCCGCAGTCGTGACAAACAATCGCCGAATCTGTCCTTCGTATTCCCGCATGAATCAGCTGTGCCGCCCGGCGAACATCACCTACGCCAGCGGATGCCTATACTCCGCCGAATACCGCCCGGTAGCAAAATGCTCCAACTGCCGCTCAATATCCCCCAGCAATCCGCTCGCGCCAAAGCGAAACATCTCCGCCCGCATCCACGATTCGCCCAGCTCTTCTTTGATCATCGCCAGCCAATCGAGCGACTGCTTGGCGGTCCGAATGCCGCCCGCCGGCTTGAAGCCCACCGCCATTCCCGTCTCCTGCGCGTATTCGCGAATCGCAGCGCGTCATCACCAGTCCGACCGGCAACGTCGCATTCGTCGGCTCTTTCCCCGTCGAAGTCTTGATGAAATCCGCGCCCGCCATCATCGCCACCACGCTCGCGCGCGCCACGTTGCGCAAGGTCAGCAGATCGCCCGTCCCCAGGATTACCTTCATGTGCCGCGTTCCGCACGCCTGCTTGAATGCGGCAATCTCGTCGTACAAGCGCCTGCCAGCGCCCGCCAAAAACATGCGCGCGCGTGATGACCACATCAATCTCATCCGCTCCCGCTTCCACCGAGCGGCGAATCTCGGCCACGCGTTCGGCCAGAGGCGACAACCCCGCGGGAAATCCGGTCGACACGGCCGCCACGTGAATCCCGCTTCCCTCGAGCGCGTGCCAGCGCTGTCTCGACGAACGTGTGATACACGCAGATCGCCGCCACCTTGATCTGCAGCTCCTCGATCCCCAACTTCTGCTCCACTCTCCGCCTGAATCGGATGCCGCCCCTTCGCGCACAGCCGCCGCACCCGCTCGTCGGTGTCGTCGCCGGAAAGCGTAGTCAAATCCATGCAGGTGATCGCGCGCAGCAGCCATGCCGCCTGCCATTCCTTCTTCACCGTGCGCCGCGCCGTCTGGGATTGCGCGCGCCGCTCCACGGCGCTGGTATTCACGCGTACCTCACGCACCCAGTCAAGATTTAACGGGATGCCGGTATTCTGGAGCAAGGGCCGTCCATTGAGGACGGCAATCGCGCCACCCTGTCCATCTTCAGGACGCGCATTATCACTATGCCGGCTTGCTGCGCCATCACGACTGCGTTGAGCGACACTCCGGGTTGAACTGTTTTCCGTCGACATCAGAAATGACTCTCGAAAACTCCAAATCTGTTTTGCACCCACAAACCGGGGCACATCTCGGCCCCTAAAGTAGAGTCTAAGTGGAGCCATTGTACGGCAACTCTAATAAAACGGCAGAGGCGCAAGAACGATTCCGGTTGATGGAACACGGCTGCCGCGGTGAATTTTCTTAGCGAAACCAGGCATACGATTTGCATTGCGCGTTCGCAGCTCAAAGGCTAAAGTGCTCTCCGTCAAACTGGAGGTGCCGCATGATCACCGGCGCTCACGTCATCATCTACAGCAAAGACGCGGAAGCCGACCGCAACTTCTTCCGCGAGGTCCTTAAGTTTCCCGCAGTCGATGCCGGTCACGGATGGCTGATCTTCGCGCTGCCTCCCGCCGAAGCAGCTTTTCATCCCGATGATAAAAACGACCGGCACGAACTCTATCTCATGTGCGACGACCTCAAGGCCACCATGGATTCGCTGCAGCAGAATAAAGTCAAGCTCGGCGCCGTTAAGAAAGAACGCTGGGGAATTCTGACCACGTTGACTCTCCCCGGCGGCGGGCGCATCGGCTTGTATGAGCCCAGGCATCCCACGGCGATCGGGCGCTGAAACAAACTCGGGGCTGTTAACACACGATGCTCGTGAACTCATTTGTGCTGGGTGGTTCGAGCTTATCCAACCTGGTCTAAGGGCAGCTTTGCCGCATCTCGTACCGCGCACGTCCTGCTAAACTGAACGGTTGAATCACCCGTCCTCAATATCTATTGAGAATCTTCGCGCCGGAGATCCTCGCGCCCTGGCCCGTGCCATCTCGATCGTCGAAAACCGCCGCCCCGAATCGGCCGATCTCCTCAAGGCTCTCTTCGCATACTCCGGCAAAGCCAGAGTCGTCGGACTGACCGGGCCACCGGGGGCAGGGAAGAGCACGCTCGTCGACCGGCTCGCCAAGTATTACCGAAAGCAAAGTAAGACCGTAGGCATCATCGCCGTCGACCCGACTAGCCCCTACACTGGCGGAGCGATTCTGGGCGACCGCATCCGCATGCAGGACCACTACTCCGACCCCGGAATTTTCATTCGCAGCATGGCTACGCGCGGTTCGCTCGGCGGACTCGCTCGCACCACCGCCGACGTAACCACTGTTCTCGACGCTTCCGGCCGCGACCGCATCCTCATCGAAACCGTCGGCGTCGGGCAGGACGAAGTCGACATCGTGCGCCTCGCCGATGTCACTATCGTCATCCTCGTCCCCGGCATGGGCGACGATGTTCAGACCATCAAGGCCGGCATCATGGAGATCGCCGACATCTTCGTCATCAACAAGAGCGACCGTGAAGGTGCCGAGCGCGTGGAGCGAGAGATCCGCGCCATGCAGTCGCTCGACATTCGCAAAGACGGCTGGACTCCTCCGATCGTCAAAACCGTGGCCAGCGACGGCACGGGGACGGAGGAATTGGCGGAAGCTATTTCCGGATACGAAGCATTTCTCACCAAAGGGAATCTGGCGTTTCAGAAAAATGTCGAGAACTGGCGTGAGCGTCTCGTAGAAATGCTGCGCGACGCCATGCTCGAAAAAGCGCGTGCCCTGATCGATGAAGCCAGCCTCGATCGCTACGCCGCTGAAATTGCCGAACACAAGCGCGACCCATATTCGTTGGTCGAAGATATCGTTGAAGGGCTGGCAAGAATCACCTGAACACGGTGACCCCATGAATTTTACTAATGTCATCCTGAGCGAACGCGAAGGAGCGCAGCGACCAAGCGCGAGTCGAAGGACCCCTGCACTCTTGACCCCTCCCGATCCGGTTCGAGGAGTTCTCCCCGAACCTTCGCTGCCCACGCCGCTCCGAAACCAGATAGCAAAGAACATCTCTTGCAGGACACTAGATCCGGACGACATTCGTCCGGTACACCCTTCTCCATCCCCAGAGGTCAGCGATGTTCACCATTGATCATCTCGGCATAGCAGTGAAGTCACTGACAGCCGCGAAGAGTATCTACGAGAAACTCGGCCTGACGATTTCTCCGGAAGAAAACGTAGCCCAGGAAAAAGTCCGTCTGGTGATGGTCCCCGTCGGGGAAAGTCGCCTCGAACTGCTCGAAGCCACTTCTGAAGATTCGGCCATCGCAAAATTCATCGCCAAGCGCGGTGAGGGCCTGCACCACGTTTGCATGCGCGTTCCCGACCTCCCCGCAGCCGTCGCCAAACTGAAGCAAGACGGCGTCCGCCTCGTCTCCGAAGAAATTAAAACTGGCGCCGGAGGCCACCGCTACGTCTTCGTTCACCCGCAAAGCACCGGAGGAGTGCTACTCGAATTGGTGGACAGCGGCCACTAATTTGGTAATTCTGCAATCGGGTAATTTGGCAATCCAAATCTCGTCGGAATTCAAATCAGCAATTCCGTTTACAAAATTACAAATATGCTCCTTTTAGCAACTGACACCTCGGGCAAGAATGGCAGCATCGCGCTGGCACGCGTATCGCCGGACCACAGCGAAGTCGGCATCATCGAGGCGGTCCCGCTAGCCGGAGGCACATTCTCCGCCCAGCTCGTCCCGCAGATCGCCGCGCTGCTGGCCCGGAACGGACACAACAAGTCCGATCTCGCCGCCTTCGCCGTAGTTTCCGGTCCGGGATCCTTCACCGGCCTGCGCGTAGGTCTGGCCGCCATTAAGGCCCTCGCCGAGGTCTTGCGGAAGCCGGTTGCTGCCATCTCGTTGCTGGAGGCGGTCGCACAGTCAGGCCCTGCGAGTGGCCGCATATTGGCCGCTCTCGACGCGGGCCGCAACGAAATCTATGCCGGAGACTACGAGGTCGTAGATAACGCCTCCGCTGGCGGCGAGCTCTCCGGCCATCGGCGCAGCGAATCCGATCCCGAACTGCGCAAGCACAGCGAACGTCTGCTGACGCGTGACGAATTCTGCAAGGACGCGCCAGGAAAGCTGGTCATCACGCCCGATGCGCCTCTGGCCAAAACCCTCCGCGCCGCAGGCCTGCAGTGCGAGCAAATCGCCTATCCGGGCAGTGCACTTATAGCCCGCCTTGGCTGGCAGCGCATCCGGCGCGGCCAAACCGAAAGTCCCGCAGATCTGGAAGCCAACTACATCCGCCGCTCCGATGCCGAAATATTTTCGCAGCCCCGCGCTAAGTAAGAAGATGCCCCTATGCCAGATCGCATAACGCCCGGAGCCGCAAATCCCGTATTAATTCGTACCGCCGCGTTGGAAGACGTGCCCGCGATTCTAGCCATCGAACAGGCCGCGCCAGCGTCCGCTCATTGGACGGCTGAACATTACAAAGCGCGGATAGAAAACAGGGAGGCGTGCGTTCTGGTGGCGGAATCCCAAGGCAAGATCGCCGCTTTCCTCTGCGCCAACATCGTCGTCGGCGAGTGGGAAGTCGAAAATGTCGTAGTAGACGAAACGTTCCGTCGCCAGGGCCTCGGCTCCCGACTGGTGCGCGGTGTTATCGCCCATTGGCAGAAATCGGGCAGCGCGGTGCTTTTGCTCGAGGTAAGAGAGTCGAACGCTGCCGCCCGCGCTCTCTACGCAAAACACGGTTTCCACGAAACCGGACGCCGCCGCGCCTATTATCGTGATCCCATTGAGGATGCCGTTCTGTACGCGCTTGTACGCCCGCAGTGACCTCGGCAGGCCCGCATCTCAGGAATTACCGGCAACACCGTCCCGTCTTCTCTCACCATGTGACCGGAAGGCGAAACTAAGCCGCACATTCTGCACAAGTTCCCCTCCGATCCAGCCCGTTTCGCCCGCCGTCAAAAATGCCAGAAATCCCTGATTGAAACGCCCGCATCCCCTGTGCTACTTTTTAACCGAACAGTAATAATTCAGGAGGTCTGCAAGGATGCTGACTCCACAAGGTTCTTTCCTGGCCGGTCATGAAGAATTCCAGCGACTGGTCCAGGAGCACTCGCAATATTCACAAAGACTGGAATCCCTCACTCAGAAGCGATACCTCACCGACGACGAAAAAATAGAAGAAGTCCGGCTCAAGAAACTGAAGCTGCGCCTCAAAGATCAAATGCAGAACCTGGAGCGGCAAACGCAGCGCCAGTCGGCATAAAAATCTAGGAAGCCTTAGGGCGTGAGCGCCCGTCAACGTACGACGAAGCTGGATTTGTGTCATAGCAAGGGTGCACGGAAAAGCTTTTTTTCATTACAGTTTAGAAAACACCGATTTTGAAGCGGCGCGTTGGCTCTCAGTCATGCCAGAACTGCCCGATCTTCCGCCGCTCAAGCCTCTCCACTCCGATCGGTTGCTCAGTCCTGTGAAACTTCGGGAGATGGAGCGTCAAACTACCGATTTCTTGGAGGGTTCCCTACGTCCCGGTCAGCCACATTGTCTAAAGGTCAGACCGGATGGGACCGTACTCGACGGGCATCACAGAATCTTCATACTGCGCAAGCGAGGCATAAGCGTGAATGATTTGCCAAGAGAGATCATCGCAAAGGGATAGTTGAATTATGTCGACGCAACTCTACTGGGCCGATGGGCCCTGGCCGGGAAAACTGGCTCTGGCGGCGAGGCCACGCGGCGGAGATTGGCTTGGGGCCGAAATAGCATACTGGAGGCAAGCCGGAGTCGATACCGTTCTTTCATTGTTGACGCCGGAAGAAGAAATCGACCTGGGTCTCAAAAGCGAGCCTCGCGAAGTAAAGAAACACGGGATGGGATTCGTCTCGCTCCCTATTCAAGACCGCAATGTCCCCGATTCTCAACCCGAATTGGTTGCGGCGCTGGAAAGCCTCGGCGCTGATCTCTCGGCCGGGAAAAATGTCGTCATCCACTGTCGGCAAGGAATCGGTCGGACCGGGTTAGTGGCGGCCTGTCTTTTAATCACGAAAGGTCTCAGTTCCGGTGCGGCCATCAACACCCTGAGTGCAGTGCGCGGCCTTCCGGTTCCCGAGACTGAAGAGCAGCGTCGCTGGATCGATCACTTTGCGGCGACCTTGGCCGGAACGAAATAACGATCATTCTCGTCCCCTCCACTATAATCTTCTCAATCCCCATGGTTCGTGAAGGCTACTTCTACGGCATCGGCAGCGCACTGGCGGCGATCCTGATCGCGTGGCTGGCTTATTGGCCCTACGCCATTCCCGTGATCCTGCTCGGCGCTTTCTGCGTCTGGTTCTTTCGCGATCCCGAGCGCCAGATCCCAAGCGATCCCGGCGCGATCGTTTCTCCCGGAGACGGCAAAGTCACCGACGTCGCCATCGTCAATCTGGAAGGCGCGCCGCGCGCCCGCATCAGCATCTTTCTGAACGTCTTCAACGTGCATGTCAACCGTTCGCCGATCGCGGGCGTTATCCGCGATGTAACCTACCAGCGCGGCAAGTTCCTCAACGCCATGGCCACCAACTCGGCTGAGGAAAACGAGCAGAATATCGTGACCGTCGAAGGCGACGGCCGCACTGTCGTCTTCAAGCAGATCGCCGGACTCATCGCCCGCCGCATCGTTTTCAACCTCAAAGCTGGAGACACGGTCGCTCGCGGCCAGCGCGTGGGCCTGATCAAGTTCGGATCGCGGGTCGACATCGTCTTCGATTCCGACGCCGCCATCCAGGTCAAACTCGGCGACCACGTCAAGGGCGGATCCTCGATCCTCGCACTGCTGCCGTCCCGCAAGCTGATTGATCAGCCCGTCCCAGCCGGCGCGCGCCAGGAGGCCTCCTCGTGGAAGAGTTGATACCCCGCCGTCGCGATACCGATCGTCCTCGCGGACGCATGCGCAAGGGCATGTACATCCTGCCTTCGCTCTTTACTACCGCCAACATCGCCGCCGGATTCTTCGCCATCATTGAGACGACTCGTGCCACCTTAGACGAGCCCCAGCACCTCGATTTCGCCGCCATGGCGATCGGTTTCGCCGTATTTTTCGACGGCCTCGATGGACGCATCGCCCGCATGACCCATACCGAAAGCGACTTCGGCAAAGAACTCGACTCCCTCGCCGACGTCGTCACTTTTGGCGTGGCTCCTGCTCTGCTCGCCTGGATGTGGGGCTTTCACATGCTGCCCCTCGCCCTCGCTCCCGAACTTCGCCTGAAAATCACGCAGCTCGGAACGATTGCCTGCTTCGCATTTCTCATGGCCGGAGCCAGCCGCCTCGCCCGTTTCAACATCACCAGTAATCCGCAGCCCTCCAATCCCGGACGCCCCGGCAAAAAATATTTCGTCGGCATGCCCATTCCCGCAGGCGCTGGTGTCATCGCTGCCGTCGTCCATTTCTGCCAGGGAGAGCCCATCGTTTCATGGGGAACTTCCATCAGCTGGCTTCTGATGGTGATGGTCGTCGGCTATCTGATGGTGAGTACTTGGCGCTTCTATAGCTTCAAAGACATCGACTTCCGCTCCCGTCATCCCTTTCGCTTGATCATTCTCATCGGGGTTCTGATTGCCTCGATCCGCTACTTTTCCGGCCCGGTACTGTTTGGCATCTCGATCCTCTATATGGCTTCGGGCGTCCTCTGGCGTTTGCAGTGGATCTTCCGCCGCAAGACTCCGCCTGCACCTCCACCGTCCCCGGAGGCATCTCTTACTTCATGACTCCTGTATCCAAATCCCTCGCCTCGCCGGCTGATCTTCGCGTCGCCGACCATTACCGACTCGCCATTGTTGGCGCAGCCTCTCTCATGGGGAAAGAAATCGCCGAAGTCTTGCGCGATCGCAACTTTCCCGCCGTCGATATTCGCCTGCTCGATGATGACGAATCCCTCGGGCCGCCTCGAAGCCGTTGGCGACGAGATGACCTTCATCCAGAGCATCCGCCCCGAGCAGTTCGAGCGCGTCGATTTCACTTTCTTCGCCGCTGACCCGCGCGCCACCCGCGCCAAATGGACAATCGCCCGCGATCTCGGCAATACCATCGTCGATCTTACCGCCGCGCTTGAAGAGCGAGTCCGGAGCCACCATCCGCTCGCCCTGGATCGACCGCCAGATGGGTCAACCCGTCATGCCCGCAACTGCAGCCCGGCCCCGTAGTCGTCGCGCATCCCGCCGCCACTGTCCTCGCCCTGCTGGCTTTGCGCGCCCAGAAACTCGTCAACAGTCGAGCGCATGATCGCGACCGTTCTTGAGCCCGCCTCCGAGTACGGACAGAAAGGCATGGACGAACTCCACGAGCAAACCGTCAACCTGCTCTCCTTCCAGAACCTGCCCAGGAAGGTGTTCGATGTTCAGGTGGCTTTCAACCTGGTTGCGCGTTACGGAGCGGAATCGATTCACTCGCTCGATGCTGTTTCCCAACGCATCGCCCGGCAATACCGGCAGCTCGCCCCCGGTGCCGTCGAGCCCTCGCTGGTCGCCATTCAGGCGCCCGTGTTCCATGGCCATGCGTTTTCGATTTACCTGGAAATGGAGAAGCCCGTTTCCATTAAAGATTTTTCCCACGCTCTCGCCGGCGATCACGTAGTCATCACCACACCGGAAGACACGCCCAACAATGTGAGCGCCGCTGGCCAGGGGGACATCCTCGTCGCGCTTACCGCCGATGCCAATCGCAAGAACGGCGTCTGGCTCTGGGCGACCATCGACAACCTGCGCGTCTCGGCCGTGTCCGCGGTAGAATGCGCCGAAACCATGACCGCCTCGCGCCCCAAAGGCCAGATTCAATGAAGCACTGCGGCCCGGAGAAGCTGGCGGCCAGCATCAGCCTCGCCTTCCTGATTGCCGTCAGCCTCCTCGCCGCCTGCTGCGGCTACCACACCGTCGGGCACGCCAACGCTTTGCCGCCGAACATCCGCACGATCGCGATTCCCGGCTTTGTCAGCCATAGCCAGACCTTTCGCATCGAGCAACTGCTGACCGACGCGGTAGTCCGCGAATTCAATGCGCGCACCCAGTTTCATGTCGTCCCCAATCTTCATTCCGATGCCGATGCCGTTTTGCAGGGGACGGTTCTCTCGGCGAGCGCCGCGCCGCTTGCTTATGACTCGCAAACCGGCCGCGCAGTCAGCGCCCTGGTCACGGTCAGCGTGCAAGTCACGCTCACCGACAGCAAAGGCAAAATCGTTTTCCAGAATCCGGCCTATCTGTTCCATGATCAGTACGAAATCTCAGCCGATCTCCCTCGCTTCTTTGAGGAGGATTCCCCGGCCGTCGATCGCCTCTCCCGCGATTTCGCGCGCACGCTGGTCGCCAATATACTGGAGGCTCTGATTGAGACGCCTGATGCGCGCCTTCACCCAAGCCGATCGTTTCCTCTCAGAAGTCCAGTCTCGCAAGATGCGCCCGGCTTACGTGCTGGTGGGCGATGAAGCTTTTTTCCGCAAGCGCTGCCGCGATGCCATCCTCGAACATATGGTCCCTCCCGACTCCCGCGATTTCAGCGTCTTCGAGTATGACCTCAGCGAAACTTCGCTGAGCGAGGTTCTCGATCGCGCCCGCACGCCTTCGCTGATGGCGCCCTTTCAGGTCTTCTTCGTGCGCGGAGTGAAGACGCTCTTTGGCCGCGGCTCGAACGACGAAAAAATCGGCGCCATCGAGGAGTACTGCAAGAATCCCAACCCCGATGCGCTCCTCGTCTTCGTCGCCGATCACATCTGCATTCCCGCCGACGTTCGCCGCATGGAGATGACCGATAAGGATCGCTACCAGAAGATCCGCGAAGATCTTGGCCCCTTCTGCGGCATCGTCGAGCTCTCCCGTGTCGAAGAAGGCGAGGCCGTCCGCTGGATCGGCGAATACTGCGCCACCCGCGACGTCAGGATCGATCCCGATGGCGCCCGCGAACTGGTCGATGCCCTCGGCGGCGACATGATGATGGTCTCCAACGAACTCGAAAAGCTCATGCTCTACGTCGGCGAGAAAAAGAAAATCACGCTCGGCGATGTCGAGACCATGGTTCTGGCGGCCAAGCAGCGCTCGCTCTACGAACTCACCGATGCCATCTCGGCCAAAGACCGCGTCCGCGCACTCTCTGTTCTCGATGCCCTGATGTCCACCGGCGACGGCGAAGAGGCCGCCATCGGCCATCTCTACATGCTGGCCAAGACTTTTCGCCAGATGCTGGTGATCCTGGAGCGCAACGTCCGCGACCAGCGCATGCTCTGGGCCGCGCTCTGGCAAGGCTTCCGCGTCCCACCTTTCGCAGCCGATGACATAATCCGCCAGGCCCGCCGCTACAAATCCAAACGCGAACTGACCAGGGCCATCCGCCTGGTTGCGAAAACCGATCTCGCCCTGCGCTCGAATCCTCCCGGCAAGCGCCTCATCCTCGAAAAATTAGTGCTCGACCTCTCCGGCGAACCCAAACCCGAATCTTCCAGCGGATGGATGCAGGAAGAATTGCCGGTTTAGTACCCCGCTGTCAGATGTCATTGCAATAAGGCACAGCGCTGAACCGCAGCGTTGTACAGTCGGCCATAAAAATCTTGACTTAGCCGCCGAACCAGACTCAGATAACATCAATGGCCTACAAAGCGCGCCTGAGTCCGGGTGACGCTCGGTTCAAGCGAGCCACTGCCAGGGTCCGACGTTCTTTGACAACAGAAAGCCGCCCATCCTGCAAGTTGCAGAGGATTGAGGTTGTCCGGGAAATAACTCATTACCCGTCAATATTTTACGCTTAAGTGTCGTCTAATGAATACTTTGCAGCGAGCCGCTCGAAATCGCCACTTTTCGGTGCTTAACTACCTTAGAATGAATACTTTGCATTTAAATGTATGCGAATCAATACTTTGCCAGGAAATTCCCTCTAACCCCATGATTCCAATAGACGGGGGGAGGGGGTACCCTGGCGATGCAAAGCGATGCCACCCTCGTCAAGCGCCCGCGGCCACAAGAGTGAAACCCTGATGAAGACTTTCGCGACCACACTCGCGCCCATGTGGGCTTGTCGATGCTGGTGATAATGGCGGGTCTCCCGGGTACGGGCAAGAGCACGGTAGCGCAAGCTCTCGCGCACACGCTTCCCGGCGCTGTGCTTGATAAAGACGTCATTCGAGCCGCGCTCTTCGCGCCCGCGCATGTCGAATATTCGCTCGAGCAAGATGACTTCTGTCAGGAGATTATGCTCCAGACCGCCGCCTATCTGCTCGCAAAGAACACGTCGTCGTACGTTATTTTGGATGGCCGGACTTTCTCCCGCCTCTACCAGCGCGAGCGTGTGCTCGAGTTCTGCTCACAACTGGGAACCCGGTCGGCCATCCTGGAGTGCGTTTGCTCCGAAGAAACTGCGCTCCGGCGCTTGCAGGAAGCAGCCGCGCAGCAGATCCACCCAGCGATCAATCGGACGCCAGATCTCTATCGCCAGATCCGAAAAACCTGGGAACCAATTGAATGTCCCAAACTCGTCCTCGACACCGAAGCCGACCTGACTACATGTGCCGAGCGCGCCGCGCAGTACATTGCCCGGATCAAAATGTGAGCGCGTTTCCAACGTGCGGTCGAATTGAACAATTGTCCATCGCGATCATGAAGCCCGAAAAAATGAACGACAATTCGAGCCATGCTGAACCTGCCTGCCTATCTTGATCGGATCGGTTACGCTGGCCCGACCGATCCCTCGGCGCAAACTCTGCGCGGTCTGCATCGTGCCCACATGCTTACCGTGCCGTTCGAGAATCTCGACATCCACATTGGCCGTCCCATTACTTGCGACGAGAGCCGGTTTCTCTACAAGATCGTCGACGAGCGCCGCGGCGGCTTCTGCTACGAACTCAACGGAGCCTTCGCTGCCCTGCTGCGCGCGCTCGGATTCCATGTAACTCTGCTCTCCGCCCGCGTTACCCGCGCTAATGGCAGCGATGGTCCGGAGTTCGACCACCTCACGCTGCGTGTAGACTTCCGCGCCCCGGCCAACCAGGTCATCAGTCCCGAGAAACTACACCCCGACAGATCAACCGAAAGCGACAATGCGGCGATTCACGACGCCGAAAGTCGCGACGCCTCATGGCTCGCCGACGTGGGTTTCGGGGACAGTTTTCTTGAACCGCTGCGCATGGTGGCCAATTTCGAGCAGCGGCAGAGTGGCCGCATTTATCGCGTGAGCGAGCGATCAATCGGCGGTGAAAACACGCTCCGCATGGAAGTCATGTCCGGAGAAACATGGAAGCCGCAATATTCATTCACGCTGCAACCGCGCGAACTCTGCGACTTCGCCGGCATGTGCCAATATTACCAGACCTCACCCGAGTCGCACTTCACTCGCCAGCGGATATGCTCGATGGCCACTCCCGAGGGACGCATCACGTTGTCGGGTTTCAAACTGATCCAGACTTGCGCCGGGCGGAAGGTCGAACGTGAAGTCTCGGGAGAAGCGGAGTGGAACGCCAGCCTTCGGCAATGGTTCGGAGTGAACCTGCCGAGCGCTGCCTAGCTCTTCATCTCGGCGACTGCTTTCTTCAAATCCTCGGCCTCGGAGGAATTAGGCTTGATCTTGACCACCCGATCGAGTTGCTGCTTGGCGAGCGCCGCCTGGCCGCTTTTGGCGTAGGCCAGACCCAGGTGATAGATGAACAGAGCGTTGTCCGGTTCCTTGTGAACGGCTTCCTGAAACAATCCGATCGCCGAACTGTAGACGTGCTTATGATAGAAAGCCCAGCCGAGCGTATCCGCGGAACTCGCATTATCGGGCAGTTGGCGGCGCGCCGTCTGCGCCATGGCAAAGGCCACGTCCACATTGCCGCCCTGCTGCAGGATCACGTACGCCAGGTTATTCGAAGCCGCCGGATCGTCGGGATGCAGCGCCAGCGCCCGCTCATACATTTGCTTGGCCCGGTCCCAATTCTCTTTTCTTTCGTAAATATTGCCGGCGAGAAAATAAAAAGCCCCCTCTTTCGGGTTGCTTTGGGACGCATCGATATAGGTCTGCAGCGCCGTGTCCAGGTCGCCGCTCTGGCTTTGCAATATGCCCAGGTTCCCCCACGCAGCGACATTATTCTTGTTCAAATCCGTCGCCCTTTTATACTCGGCTTCTGCGCCCGGTATATCCTTGCGCTCTTTCAGGAGATCGCCCAGCGTGCTGTGAAATCCCGAGTTGCCGGGATATTTGGCGATTTGCGCTTTCACGGTAGCCATCGCCCTGTCCGGCTGTTTCTGCGCATTGGCGATGTTGACCAAGCCGCTCAGCGCCTCGATCGAATTCGGATCCTGGTCGAGAGCCTGCTGGTAAGCTCTCTGGGCTTCTCCAAGCTGGCCTTGCGCCATCCGCAGATCACCCAACTGCACATAAGCAGCGGGATTATTGGCGTCCTTCTCCAGAGACCTTTTGATGAATTCGTCGGCGCTTGGATACTGCTTGCGATTAATTTCGGCCATCGCGCGCAACGAATATCCTTGCGGATTGGCAGGCTGCAACGCAATCAACTGGTCCGCTTCCTGTGCCAGGAAGGACCAGTCGCGTCGATGGACGGCTACCTCCGCCAGGGCGCGGTGCGCGTCGAGTAAGTCCGGTCGCAGCCGGACCGCGTCGCGCCATTCTGCTTCCGCCCGGTTAGCATTGGCCAGTTGTTCAAACGCAAGGCCGAGCTGGAAGTGGGCTTCACCATTATCAGGATCGTTTTTCAGTACCGCTTGCAGCGTATCCGCGGCCTCGCTTGCCTTGCCCGTGCGCAGCTGAATCGCGCCTTTGTAGATCTCTGCTTCCACGTTCGAAGGCTGCGACTTTAGAACCTGTTCATTCAGCTTGCGCGCGTCTTCCACTCGATCTTTCATGAGCAACAGTTTCATGTAGTTGTGGTAGACATTAGGATCCCTGGGATGGGATTGATACAGAGAAGCGTATTCGGCGAGGGCCTTGTCGATCTGTTCCGTCTGAATATAGAAATTTCCCAGCATGCAATAGCCCAGTGAATTCTCGGGAAAATCCTTGGTCGCCTGGCGCAGAAAATCCTCTGCCTGGCCCAGTTTGTTCTCGGCGAGAAAAAGTCCCTCCATTGCCAGCCTTGGCTCGGGATCGTTGGGCGTGACTTGAATAGCCTGTCGGAATTGCTGTTCGGCCTCAGGGAAGCGACCGCGGGTCTGGTAAAAGTTCCCCAGCGTTATCAGTGCTTCGCCCGACTTCGGATCCAGGTTCGCCGCCTTCTTCAGGTTTGCTTCTGCTTCCGCCCACTGTTGCCCTTGCGCTTCCAGTATCCCAAGGCTCCGATACGAGTCAGAGCGATTGGGATCGAGTCGCAGCGCTGTGTGCAACGCCGTGAGTGCCGATGCTGTGTCCTTGCTCGCGTCGTAGTAGGTCGCCAGTGCGAGATAGACATCAGGGTTGCTCGGCTGCTTTTGCACGAGCAGATCGAGCTGTTGCTTGGCAGCCGGAAGTTCCCCTGTATAGATGAGAAGTTTCGCGAGTTCCAGCCGCGCGCCATAATGATCGGGATTGAGTTGAAGGGTAGTCTCGAATTCCTGTCCGGCTCCCTGTCCCTGGCCGAGCCGGAGTGCCGTCAATGCCATCTTGTAATGGGCATCGACGAAGCGCGAATCTACCTGTATGGCGTTCTGGAACTGGATGGCCGCTTCGTGGTATTGTCCGCGATCGTAGTAGCGCTGGCCGCTTTCCAGGTATTTCTGCTTGCGAACATTGGGGTCTCGCGAGCACCCTGAGAGCAGGGCTCCCAGCAGGCAAGTCGCCACCACTGCGCCACGAAACCACGATTGATTAACTTCGCGCATGTCTCCCAACCCTCGCATTAACAGAGCTTTGCCTTATTCCCGTTGATTCCACAAAGGTACTATCTCGGGAAGATCGACGGAAGGTTACTGCCGTCATTATCGCAAACAAGACTTCCCACTTTGGATCTTTTTGCTGAACATACGCTCGTGGCCAGGTGCTTTGGTAATCTCCCCGGACGTCGCGGCGAGTGTCATATTCAAAGGGATATGACCCACTTCCCCCGCAACGACACTACCCGGCGTGCGCCACGTGTACAACTCAATGGATCCGTTCCGGCTGCCATTCATGCCGACGGAGGCCAGCATGCGCGTGCAAAACTTCAATCGATATCGATCACCGGCGGACTCCTCCAGCTTCAAAAGGAGCTGTGCACCGGCGATTGCGTGGAAATTGCCTTTCCGACCCGTTCTGGCCCGGTCTACGGCATGGCTGAGATGCTCGAGCCCATGCCAAAGGCACAGAACGCGTGTCTCCAACCCTTTCGGTTCATCGCGTTGGGCGATGGCGATCACAACAAGCTCAGCCTGGCGCTGGATACTATTTTGGATCGAAGCTTGATCCTCTCCGCCACCGAGCCATCGCAAACCGAACTCTGACCATCGGAACTTAGTGGCCGCTTGTCGTTATACTGACCTTCCGGAGGCGCGTCCCCCGGAACCGTATGGCGAGCGAACTCATCACACAATCTGCCGAGGAAACGATCGCCTATGGCCGAAGCCTCGCCAGCGAACTCTCCCCTCCGCTGATGGTTCTGCTGCGCGGCGATTTGGGAGCCGGCAAGACCACTCTGGTCAAGGGCATCGCGGAGGGCTTCCAGGCAGCGCGCGCGGAAGATGTCACCAGCCCCACCTTCACGCTCATCCATGAATATCGGTCGCCTCGCGCAATCCTTTACCACATTGATCTTTACCGCATCGAGACCGAGCGCGAATTGGAGAGCCTTGCCCTCGATGACCTGTTCGCCCCCGACAGCATCTTACTGGTAGAGTGGGGAGAAAAATTCCCACGTTTGCAACGCGATCGCAACATCCAGATTACACTGGAAAGAGTGGGGGAAACCGGACGCAGGATCCGGTGTACGACCCGTTGATCTCACTGGCGCGGCGAACTTATTTGCGAGAATTTATTCTCGCAATCGAGGCGCACAAAGATCGATTCGGTGATGCTCGCAGCATCATACTTAAAAGACCTGGAGCCATAATCAACTTGAAACAGGGCTATTGTTCATATGTGGGCCCACTGACCCTAGCGGTGTTCCTGGCTGCAACCTTGTGCGTGGGGCAAAGCGCTGCTCAAAAGCAAACTCCGGACCCAGCACAATCCGGTCAAACCCCCGCGGCCACTCTACCCAAGCCCGATAAGCCCGAAGACCAGGCTTCTGACCTCGGTAATTCTCAGAGTCAAAACAGCCCAGCCCCAGAAGATAAAACGAAGGCCAAAAACGACCGGATGTTTTACGTGATGCCCAACTACCTGACGGTCGATGGCCAGTCGCAAGTGGCTCCGATCTCCTGGAAGGAAAAGTTCGCCATCGCCGCGAAGGGCTCTTTCGACCCTTATGAATTCGCGATCATCAGTGTGGTCGCGGGCATTCGCCAAGCGGAAAATTCCGACCCGCCGTTCGGGCAGGGAATGAAGGGATACGGCAAGCGGTATGGGGCCGCCTTCGCCGATCAGGTGGATGGCAATATCATGGTGGGCGGCATTTACCCCACTCTTCTCAGTGTCGATCCGCGCTATTTTCGCTTGGGAAGGGGGTCGTTCGGGCATCGCTTTGGCTATGCTATAAGCCGCGTTTTCGTCGCCCGAAAAGATTCTGGCGGTTCCATTTTCAACATTCCCGAATTTGCGGGCAACGCCACGGCAATTGCCATTTCCAATGTCTACTATCCCGCCGACGACCGGACGTTCTCCGGGAATCTGAACAACTGGGGAACCCAAATGGGCCTGGATGCTTTCGGAAATGAGCTAAAAGAGTTTTGGCCTGACGTGCACAACTATCTAATGCGAAGACACACCCGCCATCTGCAAAAAACAATGCAGTGATGGTTTTCATCCGAAAATCTTACTTCCTGTCCCTGTCTGCTGTGCATCCAAATGCAGGTTCCCACAATCCAACCCTGTTAGCTGGCTAAAAATGCTCCGAGCGACAGGCCAGCGCCAGGGTCGCAAGACAAACCATATATCCGGGAGGAGATTTGAGAGCGATTCGATCGTTTTGCATAGCATTGGCGCTGGCGGGCGCCATGGGAACCGCCTCAGTTCAAGCCCAAGCACCCCGGAGCGCACAATCGCAGGACGGCATGGCAGGCTACGGACTGGAAGAGGTGGCCCTGTCCCTGCCAATCGATGATTCTCAGGATGGAAACTCCGCCGCGGATAAAAAATCTCCGCTGCCGGACGCGCCCACGCCCCTCGCCAGCTCGGGCGGCAGCAATAATCCCGAGGACCAGTTCGGTAAGCAACCCAAGAGAATTCTCGGGATCATCCCAAATTTTCGGGCGGTTAGCGCCAATACGCACTTGCCTCCCCTGAGTTTCAAGAGCGAGTTGTGGCTGGCGACTCAGGATACATTCGACTACTCCGACGTTATTTTCGTGGGCGCGCTCGCGGGAATTTCGATGGCGGGCAAATCTCAGCCGTCCTTTGGGCAAGGCGCGGCCGGCTACGGCCGATACTACTGGCACTCGTTTGTCGACGGCACAATAGAAAACTACATGACGGAAGCGATCGTGCCCGCTGCTACGAGAGAAGATCCGAGATACTACACACTGGGACAAGGGGGATTCGCGAAGCGGACCGGCTATGCGGTAAGTCGTCTTTTCATCACCCGGACGAACGGGGGGAAAGGGACCTTCAATTTGTCGGAGATTGCGGGGGCTGGAGCCGCTGCTGGCATCAGCAATGTCTATTACCCAGCCGAACATAACCCATGGGTGAAAACGTACCAGCGCTGGGGAACACAGGTGGGACTGGACGGCGTGTTCAACGCACTCAAGGAGTTCTGGCCCGACATCGATCAAGCCGTCTTTCACGGAAAATACTAGTTATGGCGCGTCAGCGGGAACGCATCATTGCTACGCGGGGGCAGCCTGCGGGGGCGCTCCATTCCCGAACCATCGAGAACAGCAATGCCGCGGCGAAAAGTGCAAACGCCAACCTGCGAGAACGCATGTCGATAGGATGACGCGAGTAGCAGGATCTGGCAACGGCCCGTTCGTGGGTGTTCCGGCACTTTTCGCAAAGTAACAGGATTTTCTCATCGAAACCTTACGATGCTAACGAATACGGGTTTAACGATACGCGCAGCTGCCTTTTCCGATTTGCGAGTCGGCCTGATCTGCGCCGACCGCGATGGCAACCGCATTCGTATCGACCGTGTCGATCCGGCAGGCGATACGCTCTCCTATCATTTCCTGAATGATGAACTGCGAGTGCAAGAAGGGATTCAGGAAAGCTCGATAGGGAACTTTCTTTCCGAAGGCTGGTACATGGCCACAGGTCTCGCGACTCTTTGAGTTGCCTGGATCAAGAGCCGTAAGTCGAAAGCGCAATGCTTATGCCAAATCAGAACCCCATAATGTTGTAGCCGCAATCGACGTAGATCGTCTCGCCGGTAATGCCCGAACTTGCATTCGAGGCGAGAAACACTCCTGTGCTGCCGACCTCGGCGACGTCGACATTCCGCTGCAACGGAGCCCTTTCCGCGTGCGATTTCAACATGTCCCCGAGGCCTGAAATGCCTCGCGCGGCAAGAGTTTTGATCGGTCCCGCCGAAATTGCGTTGACCCGAATCTTCTTCTGCCCCAGATCCTGCGCCAGGTAACGCACGGTACATTCAAGTGCTGCCTTGGCGACACCCATTACGTTGTAGTGCGGCACAACTTTTTCCGCGCCGTAATACGTCATGGTGATCACGCTGCCCCCGTCTTCCATCAAGGGGGCTGCACCACGGCAAACCGCAATCAGCGAGTACACGCTCACATCGTGCGCGATTCGGAAGCCCTCGCGGGTAGTGTTCACGAAATCGCCTTTCAGTTCTTCCGCGGGAGCATAAGCCACGCTGTGCACGATCGTGTCGAGCTTCCCGTAGCGTTGCTTTCAGCCTTTCGAAAACTTGAGTGATCTCCTCATCCTTCGATACATCGCACATGAAGGCTTCCGCGCCCGGCAGCGAGAGAATAAGATCTTTCGCTTCCATCTCCATCCGTTCGTTTTGATAGGTGACGGCCAGGTTTGCTCCCGCCGCGTGAAGTCCTTGTGCAATCGCCCAGGCAATCGAGCGCTTGTTCGCCACGCCAAAAACGACCGCAGTCTTCCCCTTAAGATCGTCAAACATTTGAGTGCTCCTCACCGGAAAACGTAAAGGATATACCACCGACCGCCTTCCTCGGAGCCTAAAGCCGAGAGACTAAAACCCTAAGCCATCGACAGCCTAGTTTGCCGCCGTCGCCATGGCCCGTCGAGCTTTGATCGGCCAACACGCGCTGCCAAACGCGACCGCATACACTGCCGCGATCACCCCAAAGCCGGCCGCCAGACTCACGCGCGACGGAAACTGCTCCTACCGTCAAAGCGAGCGTCATCTGCAGCAACATCCCGAAAAAATAAAAAGTATTCTGCACCCGTCCCATAAAATGCGGCGGCACCTGCTCCATCAGGCTGGTATTCATGGCCACGCCACTGATGCCGCGCGCCGATCCCATCAGCCCAGTAAAACCGACACGGCGAGCGCCAGCCACGGCGAAAAGGGAGCCAGCGCCATGGCCAACGTCAGCAGCAGCATCGAGACCGCGATCGGAAGCGCGCACTCCGGCACGCGCCAACAACCACGGAGCATATAGGCCGCGCTCAGGAACGCGCCCACGCCCCATCCGCCGTTCAGCCATCCGTAGCCAGTCGCTCCGGCGTGGAACGACGCGGTCGCTGAGCGGAGCCGTGACCACCACTCCCGTCATCATCGCGCCCAGAAACAAAGCCCAACTCGTTCCCAGAAAGACCACGCTCGGATGCCCGCGCAAGAAAGTCGAGCCCTTCGCGCATCTCGCGAAAAAAGCGTCCAGCCGCGGTTTCCGCCGCCTCCAGTCGTGACGAAGCTCAACCGCTCGCGGCACCACATGCCGTCCCTGGCGCACCGCGAAGTAGCAGGCGAAGGAAACGAAGTAGGTGCTCACATCGATCAGCAGCACTCCGCCGAGCCCGATGTGCTCATACACGAATCCGACCACCGCGCCCGCAATCAGCCATCCGCCTTGCACGCCCGCCAGCAGAAACGTATTCGAGTGAACGAACTCGCCTTCGGGCGTCAGTTCCTGAATCAGCGCCGTGATCGTCGGCCAGAACATCCAGAAGCCGGCCGCCACCAGCGTGTTCATCAGGTAGAGTTCCCACACCTGCACGCGGCCCAGAAACGCCAGCACCATGACCACGACGAATGATGACGCGCGCGCAACGCGTCCAGCCACATCACCAGCCGCCGCCGGTCTTCGCGATCGATGATGACACCGGTGAAGGGCAGCATCAGCATCGCGGGAATAGTTTGCAGGGCGGCAAACGTGCCCAACGCCATCTCGGAGTGGGTCGCTGCAGAATCGTCCAAGCCACGGCGGCGGAGTTCATCCCGCTGCCCAGCATGGAGATCACGTTCGCCGCAAACACAAATCGCAGTGAACGTTCCTGTGGAATCAGGCGCATCTTTCAAATCTAGCATGATCCAAATTTAGAAAAGATCCGACCAACTATGGTTGAACTTGAGGATTCACGGGAGAACGGAGTAAGGTTCTGAGAATGTGCAGAAATATCAAGACGCTATTCAATTTCGATCCGCCGGTGACCGATGACGAGGTGCGGGCTGCGTCGCTTCAGTTCGCGAGAAAGATTTGCGGATTTACCAAGCCGTCGAAGGCGAATGAGGTTGCGTTTGCGGCTGCGGTCGAGGAGGTGGCGGAGGTATCCATGAAGCTTCTGCGCTCGCTGGAAACAAACGCTCCGCCGAAGAACCGGGAAGAAGAGGCGGCCAAGGCCAAAGCCCGCGCCGCGGAGAGATTTGGGAGTTAGAGCGGGCGCGAACCACGGCACTGAGCCGATAGCCTGGAGCCGAAAGCACAGAGCCCAGACCCCAAGGCCCAGTTACTAGTTCTCACTCTCGACCGGCGGGGCCTTGGGAGCGGGCATTGCTCTTGAGGGCTTGCCGGGCTTCGGAGGCAGGGGCGGAGTAGGCGGCGCGACGGCTTCCGTGGCCTTGCGAATCTCGATGGTTCCGTGATCGCAGTTGATCGCCATCCTGGGGCCGTTCGTTCCGATCGAACCGCTGCCGCTCGACTGCTTGTTTTCGTTTTCGATCTTGATCTCCTCGAAATCGCTCTGGATTTCTCCATCGCGCGTGCGCGCTTCCACTTTGACTGGCGTATTGGGCGGGATCGTAATCTGAACATCGCCTTTGCGATTGTCGATCTGAATGTTGCCCGGGTGGTTGAGACCGACGTCGACGCTTCCGTTGGTATCTTCGAGTCGCAGGTCTCCCGAAAAGCCTTCGAGCGCAATGTCTTTCGAATGCGTGGTGAGATGCATCGGTCCCGCTAAGGAGTCGGCGCGCAGGTCTCCGGAATCAAGATCGAGGCGGCCGTCGAGATGCGCGAACTCCATATCGGTGCGCGAGGAGTGGAAACTCACCGTCTTCGTTACCCGCACCAGGCGCACACTCTCCTGGAAGTCGCCATTCAGGTGAACGGCGCCTTCCACGTCTTCAATGGCGATTTCGTTGGCCTTGCCCTGAATGGTGACGTCACCTTTCACGTGTTCGATGCGCGCGGAACTGCGATCCACGTTGACGGTCGCGTTCCCGGTCAGATTGTTGAGGTTCACTTCTCCGTGCTGGTGATTGATGTCGACGCTGCCCGTCGTGCCCGAGACCGTAATATCGCCGCGGCGTGAGGTGATCATGACGTCCATGTTGCGGGGCACGTAAATGTCGAGGTCCTCGCTCACTCCCTTCTCGCCCGCAGCCTGCGTGTTGGCGTTCAGCACCATGACTTTATCGGCCGGCACGACCGTGATGTCGGTTTTTTTGTTGAGGCTGTCAGCGGAGTCCTGATTTTCCGCGTGGACTTTCTTGCGCCATGACACGCGCAGTTTTTTTTCGTCGCCCACGTTGACGGTCACGGTTCCCCGATCGTCATTGATGCGCAGGCCGGTCGTCCCGGTGGGCAAGTCAGTATTGACATCGCCGTCGTAATCGAACGACGAGCCGCCGAAAATCTCGTCCATATCACCGTCATCGATCTGGAGATGATCGCGAATGTTTCCCCAATCGAGCCGCGACGCGCCGGTCGCAATCAGGCCGCCCATGATCAGAAACAGCATCAGGAAGACGCCACCGACTCCGATGCCGCGGCTGGGCAGGCCCGCGCGCTTGTACTGCTCGTGCTCAATGAGCTTGATGATGCCCCACAGGATGAGCAGGGCGGGCCAGTAGCGTCCGAAAAGAACGACCAGCCCGTGCCAGTTAAAAATTCCCATCGTGCCCATGAGGAAGAGCACACCGAGCACGATCAGAACCACGGCTCCAGCGATCGATCGCGAACGCGGCGGCGGAGGTGCATAAGGCGGCATGACTGGGCTAGCCATTGTTCACCTCGCTGGTTGGAGGAACTGGTGGAGCGGGTGGCGTCGGGGTAACAGGTGGTGTCGGGCCTGCTGGGGGGTTCGCGCACGCTGCCAGGGACGGAATGTGCCCCTGAGCGGATGAGGTTCCCTGCATCAATCTGACACCGCCGACCACCAGCAGAATTCCACCTACGTAACCGAAAAAACCGACATCGTGGAAACTGTCGATCAGACCGATCACGCCGACCGTCACCAGAATTGCAGGTCCCATAAGGCATTGAGCCCGACAGCGCTGGCAAGGACAACCCTTCTGGGTACCAATCAATCCCGAGCGGGTCGCGTATATCCAGCCGCCCAGCAGAATGAGAATCACTCCCCAGAAGCGATGGAAATTCACTTCAAACAGACCAGCCGTGTGCAGCAAGAATACTGCGCCCAGCAGAATGAGCACGATCGCGCTAACGGGAAGCTTTGATGATGACCCCGGTTTCGCACCGCTGCCCCCAAGGGTGGAGCCTCCGCCAAAACTTGCCGCCAAACCGTAAGGATCGGGCGGTGGCAGTCCGGCCTGAAGTGCACGTGCCGAACGCACCGCGTCGATGATCTGGTAGACGTAGAAGAAAGCCAATCCGAGCCCGCAGATGACGCCTAGAAGTTCGCCGTGGGAGCTTTCGGAGGCCGCGCTGCAACCGGCGAAGAGCAATGCGAAGATGGCCAGATGCGCCAGTCCCTTGGCATATTGGCCCGTATAGACCGCGCCCACACCAAATGGGAAGACGCCGGCCAGAATTCCGGCCACCGTAGGGTTGGGGCCGCTGGGAACGGGTTGGGGCGGCATCACCGGCGGCACAGCTCCCATGGGTGGAATGGCACTGGCGGCGCCGGGTACGAATCCCGCAGCCGGCGTGCTGCCGGGCATGGGGGTACTTTCCATCCGGCTACCCAGGCAATCTTCACAATAAATCACGCCCCGCACGGGACGAGTACAGTTCGCGCACAGCGCTTTCCCACATGTGCGGCAATAGGCCACCGCTGACGCATCAGCATGATTGGCGCAATTCATACAAACCTCCGGTTCATGGAAGTACAGCCGCGAGCTTCGAGTTGCGAGCTGCGAGCCAACAGAAGTTCGTTCGTGGCTCGTGGCTCAAGGCTCGCAGCCTGTTGACTGATAATTGGATCCGAGTGCACCTCCAGTTCAGCCAGAGCGCTCTGGCCTTGCTCCTGAGAGTAGTTCCGGTCCTGTCTCTGGTTTGGCTGTCCACTGGTATCGTTCTTGCGATTCTCTTTTTGTGGTTGGGGCCCGGGTTCGGCGGGCGTGGTCGCCCGCTTCAGCTCGCGCACCTTCGATTCAATCTCATAAACGAACCGGATATTGTCGTAGTACTTGACCACTTTGATCTGCGCGTCATTGTATGCGTGGCGCACTGCAGCGGGCCGCAAATCGATTCGCGCCAGATCGGCGGGTTTTACGCCGGCGAGGCTCAGGACCATCGAGAATGAGAAGAAGATCATTCCGAATGACATGGCGAAACGGGGCTGGCGCACGAAGGCCGCCACGGGCGTGAACCACGAATCCCACCACTCGCGGGCCCGCTCGCCGAAGGGCGCTATCCGGCCCGCGCCTGCAATCGCGCTGGAGCGCGTGCTGACCACGCCGCTGGTCGCGATCAGAATGTTGTGCACCAGATGAGGGGGAGGCTCAACCGGTTCGAGCGACCGCAGCCAATCGCGTCCGGCTTTCACATCGGCGAAGAGCGGACCGCAAATCGCACACATACGGCGGTGGGCATCGAAGCTTTCCTTGCGAGCTCCGGTCAAAAGGCCGGGGTCGTCCAGGGCGTCCATCAGAAGGGCCTCGAAATCCGCGCAATCAGCCCCGTGTTTTGTTTCCAGTGGCATCAGATCACCTGTTTATATGTACGTTGCAGGAGGCGCGCAAGTTCCGCCCGTCCCCGGTTAATTCTTGACTTCACAGTCCCCTCGGGGACCCTCAAAGCCGTCGCAATTTCCTTGTAGTCCATGTCCTGCAGGTCGCGGAGGATGACCGCCTCGCGCAGTTCGGGGGAAAGCTTCTGCAGCGCCTCATGAACCATGGCGCGCGCCTGCAGGCTCTGGACGGCCTGATCGGGCGGCTGGCTGCGATCGGCGACCTGGTCGCTGAGAGGCCGCGCATCCTCGTGCTCGGAGGGCGCGGTGTCGAGCGAATCGGTCAGGCGGTCGCCCTTGGTCTTGCGGAAATGGTCGACGAGCAGGTTGCGGGTGATGGTGGTTACCCACGTCATAAACGCACCCTTACCGGAGTCATAGGTGCTTAGGGTGCGGTACATCTTGATGAAGACTTCCTGGGTGAGGTCCTGCGCGTTTTCGGGGTCGCCGGCGAAACGGTAGCAGACGTTGTAGATGCGGCGGTGGTAGCGCTGAACGATCTCCTCCCAGGCAGCAGCGTCGCCAGCGATGCAGCGACGGACGAGCAATCCGACAACCTGGGCTTCTTCCATTTAGCTATCTTCAGATATTGGACACGGATTGCAAATTCCCGACCGATTCTTCCCCTTCAACAGGACACGATTGATACGTCTATTTGCACAGGGAAGTTCCCTTGAATCATGGAGCTAGCGATTGTAACAGGAGGAAACAGGGAAGCGCGGGTGGGGAATTTCCGCCGGCGCCGGGGATTGAGCTCGGGCAATGTCGCTGTCTGCGGCGGCGCACCTCGGCCTGCCTCGGGCTCTTCTTATTCGCCCTCTGTTCGTTTCTTTCGGGTCCAGCTTGGGCGAATCTATGGCGAACAAAATAATGTTTTTCATACAACTGTGTCCATACAAGTTACGCAAAGGCAACACACGAGAGGAGTTGGGGAGGTTCTTGAGGCCGGAAGGGGGCGTGAGACGGTGTGTTATAGGAAAAAAGTGAAACGTTACTACTACGATAACACCGGAATCGCACTGCGAACCCTCGGGGCGAGAGAGCCGAGGGACAGGCTCCGGGGCAACCGGGGTGGCCAGCAGACGCCGGACACGACTATGGGCATGTGATGTCGGTCACGGCTCAACGTGAGGGAATTGCTTTCTTCTTGACGCCGGGCTTTCAACGGGCCTACCTTACTCCCGTCCTAACCGGAGGACATTTTCGACCGACGTCAGGCGGGCACGACGTGAGGGAACCTTCCAGAGTTAGATGCACGTCGAAGCCGGGGCGCCCGCCCTGGTTCCAAGACAGAGATCCTAGTCCAGCAGCAGAAAGTCATGCTAGTAACAGCCGACTTCGCGTCGGCTCCTGGCAGCTCTGCCGTTCGTGTTCCTGCTCGGGAAGCCGGGCGCGGGCCAGACGGACTCGCTCCCATTGGTTCTGAAAGGATCAATTCCTATGAATACTTTGAAATCGCATTTGTTCGTCATCGCTTGTGTTCTTGTGAGCCTGTGCTCCAGTGCCTGGGCCGCGAATCTTCCCCCTGGCCAGACCCAGACCGGGACGATCGCGGCGGCGGCGCAGAGCAACAGCTACACCTTCAGCGCCACAGCCAACGACGTGGTCATTTTTACCGCGACGACGACCAGCGGCAGTCTAAGCCCGAAAATCTGTCTGTACACTTCGACTGGAACACAGCTTAACTGCGCGTACCCGGAAAATGGGAACGGGACTTGTTCGGGTGGCCCGGCAGTGGAGATGCCCGGGTTCATGCTCACGGCGAGCGGCAACTATACCGTGCTGCTCAGCGACTGCTCCGAGACGAACACCGGCAACTACGATCTTTACATGCAGTTCACGAACAGCCCCTCTGGGGCCTCAAATCTTCCCTTTGGGGGGACCGAGACTGGAACGATCAGCCTGGCGGCGCAGAGCAATACCTACACTTTCAGCGCCAACGCGAACGACGTCATCGACTTCACTACGACCAACACGGGAGGCAGTCTGAGCCCGAAAATGCGGCTTTACAATGGGTCCAGCGGGGCGCTGATCAGCGCTGCTTACCCCGCCAACGGGAACGGGACCTGCTCGGGTGGTCCTACCGTGGAGATGAACACGATCCAGATTCCGGCGACCGGGACATACACTGTGCTCGTCGGAGACTGCTCCGACGGCAACACCGGGAGTTACGATATTTACGCGCAGCGTACGGATAATCCGTCCGGGCAAAATCTTCCTTTCGGTCAGACCCAGAGCGGGGGGATCAGCCCGGTGGCACAGAGCAGCACGTACACCTTCAGCGCCAACGCCAACGACGTCGTTGATTTCACTGCGGTCACGACCAGCGGGACTCTCAGTCCAAAGATCCGGCTTTACAATCCCGGCGGAGCGCTGGTGGCAACTGCGTATCCCGCCAACGGGAACGGGACTTGCTCGGGTGGTCCTACCGTGGAGATGAACTCGATCACGCTTCCGGCAAGCGGCACCTATGCTGTCCTGGTCGGCGACTGTTCCGATACAAACACGGGCAATTACGATATTTACGCGCAGCGTATGAATAATCCTTCGGGGGCGGCGAACCTCCCCTTCGGCCAGACCCAGACCGGTCTGATCGCTTCGGTGGCCCAGAGCAATACGTATACCTTCAGCGCCAACGCCAGCGACGTTATCGATTTCACTGCGGTCACGACCAGCGGGAGTTTCAGTCCAAAGATCCGGCTTTACAATCCCAGCGGAGCGCTGGTGGCAACTGCGTATCCCGCCAACGGGAACGGGACTTGCTC
This sequence comes from uncultured Acidobacteriaceae bacterium, assembly GCA_963838315.1. Taxonomy (GTDB): domain Bacteria; phylum Acidobacteriota; class Terriglobia; order Terriglobales; family Acidobacteriaceae; genus Acidiflorens. The sequence continues at coordinate 167,744 of CAWIQW010000002.1, read as the reverse complement.
GGGTGGCCCCGCCGTGGAGATGAACACGGTCACTCTTCAGGCAAGCGGCACCTATACTGTGCTCGTCGGCGACTGTTCCGATACGAACACGGGCAATTACGATATTTACGCGCAGCGGACAAACAATCCGTCCGGGGCTTCCGGTTTCGTCTGGGGCCAGGTACAGTCGGGGACGATCGGTTCGGCGGCACAGAGCAATACCTACACGTTCCCGGGCGATGCCAACGACGGCGTACAGTTCGCAATGACGACAACGAAGGGCAGTCTGAGCCCCAAGATCCGGCTTTACAATCCCGACGGATCGCTGCTAGCGATTGCCTACCCCGCCAATGGGAACGGGACTTGCTCAGGTGGTCCGACGGTTGAGATGAACTCGGTCACACTAAAGGAGACAGGCAACCACACTCTGATCGTGGGCGACTGCTCGGATACGCAGACCGGCAACTACAACCTCTCGCCTCAATGCTTTGGTACCTGCCCAACGTCGGGTGCGCCTGTGCTCAGTTCGTTGTCGCCCCCGAGCGCGACGTCAGGCAGCGGCGGATTTACGCTGACCGCGAACGGCTCCAACTTTCTGAACGGTTCGGTGGTGCAGTGGAACGGCAGCGCGCGCGTCACTACTTTTGTCAGCGCCAACCAGCTCACGGCCGCTATTCTGGCGTCGGATATCACTACGCCCGGCCCCTTCCCAGTGACGGTCTTGAACCCCACTGCGCCCGTGGGACCATCGAACGCGATCACGTTCAACGTCATCAGCTCGACGCCGGTGGCGACGCCGGTCTTATCGCCAAAGGCGGGCAAGTACAAATCCGCGCAGTCGGTAACGATCACGGATGCTACGCCCGGATCCGCAATCTACTACACCACAAACGGGACAACGCCGACGACGTCATCTACCCCGTACAACGGCGCAATTACAGTGTCGGCCAACGAAACCATCGAGGCCATCGCCGCGGCGACGGACTACCCGAACAGCGCGGTTGCCTCAGCCACCTACACGATCGAGGCGGCCAACCCGGTGTTCTCGCCCAAGGCTGGCAAGTACACCTCGGCGCAGTCGGTCACTATTACGGATACGACTCCCGGGGCGGTGATTTACTACACGACCAACGGGACGACGCCGACTACTAAATCCACCGAGTACAGTGGGGCCATCACGGTATCGGAAAGCGAGACGATCAAGGCCATTGCCGTGGCCACCGGCTATGCCAACAGCGGGGTTGCTGCGGCTGCCTATACCATCGTCGCGGCCACGCCGGTGATTTCGCCCAAGGCGGGCAAGTATAAATCGGCACAGTCGGTCACGATTACAGATGCGACTACCGGAGCCGTAATCTACTACACGACGGACGGGACGACTCCGACGACTAAGTCCAACCAGTACGGCGGCGCGATTACGGTGTCGGAGAGCGAAACGATCAAGGCTATCGCTGCAGCCAGCGGCTATGCCAACAGCTCGGTCGCTTCGGCTACCTACACCATCGTGACGGCTACTCCGGTGTTCTCGCCGAAGGCTGGCAAGTATGCTTCGGCGCAGTCGGTCACGATTACGGATGCGACCCCCGGAGCCGTAATTTACTACACGACTGACGGGACGACGCCGACGACGCAATCCACGCAGTATGGTGGCGCAATCACGGTGTCGGCCACCGAAACCATCAAGGCGATTGCGGTGGCAACGGGCGACGCCGATAGCGCGGTGGCTACGGCCGTGTACACGATCGAGTGACCGGCCCTTCCGCCGCGGCGGATGGTTGTGGTTCCGGACGCGCTGAGGAGTGTGGGAGGGCTCAGTCGTCCCTCCGGGACTCTTTGTGCTTGGGTGTGGGCACCCGGCGCTGAAGCGCCGGGCTATTGTCGGTCGTCCCTCCGGGACTTTTTGTGCTCGCCGCTACGGTCAGGCGCCGGCGCTACGGTCAGGCGCCGGCGCTACGGTCAGGCGCCCACGCTACGGGTCAGGCGGCGTTACGGTCGTGGTTGAACCGGCGGCGCTATGGTCACTCGGGAAACGGACCATTACGTCCTAGAAACTGACCATTACGTCCTGGAACCGGCATTACGTCCTGGAACTGGCATTACGTCCTGGAACTGGCATTACGTCCTAGAAACTGACCATTACGTCCTGGAACTGGCATTGCGTCCTAGTAACGGACCATTACGTCTTGGAAACTGACCATTACGTCCTAGAAACGGACCATTACGTCCGGACCTTTATCCAACTGGATGCTGTCGATGAAGCGGACGCGTCCGGTTTTCAGGGTGAGGATGATGGAGGAGGTGCGGGTGCCTTCTCCGAAGAAGCGGACGCCTTTGAGGAGCGCGCCTTCGGTGACTCCGGTGGCGGCGAAGATCAGTTGCTTGCCGGGGGCAAGGTCTTCCGCTTCGTAGATCCGGTTCTTGTCTTTGATTCCCATTTTCGCGATGCGTTCTTCGAGTTCGGGCCGGTCGATGACCAGGCGTCCCTGCATATAGCCATTGAGGCAGCGGATGGCGGCGGCGGTGATTACGCCTTCGGGCGCCCCTCCTGAGCCCATGACAGCGTGGACTCCGGTGCCGATGACCGCGGCTGCGATGCCGGCGGAGAGGTCGCCGTCGCCGATCAGCTTGATGCGGGCTCCGGCTTTGCGGATGTCGCTGATGAGCTTTTCGTGGCGCGGGCGGTCGAGGACCATGACGACGAGGTCTTCGACTCCGCGACGGAGGCGGCGGGCGATGTTTTTGAGGTTGACCGATACGGGGGCATCGAGTTCGATGGCGTTCTTGCAGGAGGGGCCGACGACGATCTTTTCCATGTAGCAGTCGGGAGCGTGCAGCAGGCCTCCTTTTTCGGAGGCGGCGAGGACGGTGATGGCTCCCGGCGAACCGGTGGCGCAGAGGTTGGTGCCTTCGAGGGGGTCGACGGCGATATCGACGTGGGGAACTTCCTGTCCGTCGGAGAAGGTGCCGCCGACCTGCTCGCCGATGTAGAGCATGGGAGCGTCGTCGCGCTCGCCTTCGCCGATGACGATGGTGCCGTGCATGGGGACGGTGTCCATGGTCTTGCGCATGGTTTCGGTGGCGACCTGATCGCTGAGATGGCGATCTCCCTGACCCATGGTGCGGGCGGATTCAATGGCGGCATTTTCGACGACGCGGAGGAATTCCAGGGCGAGATCAGTTTCAATGTTCTCGCCGAAATTTTTGGCGTGCGGTTCGGGACGGGTGCGGGTCTGGCCGGAATGATCGTGATCGTGATGGGCTTCGCTGTGGAGCTGGGTTGCCATGAGAGCCTCCTGAGTATGAGTGCGAATGGGGCGCGACTTGGCAATATATCCGGTTCGGGGCGCGGAGGGAAGGACATAGGACACAGTTTGGGCAGGAAATTCGAGGCGGGGGGGGGCGCCGAGGGGATTAGCGTTGCCTCAGATGAATACTTCGGGCGAGACGTGGAAGCGGCGGCTCAGGCGGCGGATATGCTCGGTCGTGAGTTGACGCTTGCCGTTGAGAACTTCGGAAACGATGCTCGGAGTGCCGAAGATATCCAGCAGATCCTTTTGCTTCAGGCCGTTGGCGGCCATCAACTCCTCGATCACTGTGACTGGGTCGGCGGGTTTGAGCGCGTAGTGCTCTTCTTCGTAATCTTCAATCAGCAAAGTGAGCAATTCGGCCAACCTCCGCTCGGCCGCGCTCAGACGCTTGCTCTTGCGGTCGAGTTCTTCGAGCACGCGAAGGCAGCGTTCATTTTCGGCCTCGCTGCGAATGACGGCGGGGAGGGCGGTGGCGAGCAGGACGGCGTATTCACTTCGAACTGCGGTCGCGCTCATTGCTTCCAACCTCCGTGATCATACTCAGCGTGCGTGAGAACCTGGCGGATATAGATTCGTCCGGCGCTGTAATTAATCTGCGTAATCAGACGGTACTGGTTCCCCTTGATGTTAAAGACCGTCCACTGGCCGATCCCATCGGCGCTGGAAAATGTTTTGCGCACGTCCGCCAGATTTTGCCATAAAGCCCTCCGGGCGATGCGAAACCATGCGTCGAGCGGGCCTTCGAGTTCAGCGCGACGGTCAGCCGCTTCCTTCAGCCGCTTGCGACTGATGACATGCACGGCGTTCCTCGTGAGTTCGCATAATGCGAATATTTTACTTCGCAAAATGCGAAGTTGTCAAGTTAGAACGCGTCGATCCCCGTTACGCTTGATCCGATGATCAGGGTGTGGATGTCGTGGGTGCCTTCGTAGGTTTTTACGGATTCGAGGTTCATGAGGTGGCGCATGATGGGGTAGTCATCGGCTACTCCGTTGGCTCCGAGGATGTCGCGAGACATGCGGGCGCATTCGAGGGCCATCCAGACGTTGTTTCTTTTGGCCATGGAGATGTGCTGGTGCTCGACTTTGCCGGCGTCTTTGAGGCGTCCTACCTGAAGAATCAGAAGCTGAGCTTTGGTGATCTCGCTGATCATCCAGGCTAATTTTTCCTGGATCAGCTGGTGCGAGGCGATGGGCTGGTCGCGGAACTGTTTGCGCAGGAGCGCGTATTGCAGGGCGCAGTCGTAGCAGGCCATGGCGGCTCCGACGGCTCCCCATGCGATTCCGTAGCGCGCCTGGTTCAAGCACATCAGCGGGGACTTGAGGCCGCCCGTGCCGGGCAGCAGGTTTGACTCGGGGATGTGGACGTCTTGCAGGGACAGGCCGCTGGTGACCGAGGCGCGCAGCGACCACTTGCCGTGGATGTCATCGGCCTTGAAGCCGGGGCGATCGGTTTCGACCAGGAAGCCGCGGACCTTGTCCTTCTCGTCCTCGACTTTCGCCCAGATTACGGCTACGTCGGCGATGGTGCCGGAGGTGATCCACATTTTTTCGCCGTTGAGTACGTATTCCTTGCCGACTTTTTTGGCGCGGGTGCGCATGCCTCCGGGATTGGAGCCGAAGCCGGGCTCGGTCAATCCGAAGCAGCCGAGTTTTTCGCCTTTCTGGAGGGCGGGAAGCCAGGTATTTTTCTGCTCGTCGGAGCCGAAAGTGTAGATCGGATACATGACGAGCGCGGATTGCACGCTGACGAAGGAGCGGACGCCGGAGTCTCCGCGCTCGAGTTCCTGGGTGACCAGTCCGTATTCGACGTTCGACATGCCGGCGCAGCCGTAGCCTTGCAGGGATGCGCCGAAGAAGCCGAGGTCGGCCATGGGCTTGACTAGTTCGCGGGGGAAGCGTCCGGCGCGATTGCACTCTTCAATGATGGGGACGAGATTGTCTTCGATGAACTTGCGGGCGGTATCGCGCACGAGGCGCTCGTCGTCGTTGAGCAGGGAATCGAATTGAATGAAGTCTACTCCACGGAATTTGATGGCTGGCATGTGCGTTTCACCTGGCGGCTGATTCGATGGGAAACATTTTAAGGTAGCACAGAAGGGCTGGTGGCGACGCAGGCTCGGGGGATCGGGCTCTGGGCTTTCGGCTTTCGCCCCGACTTGAAGGTTGGGCTGTTGATCATAATTAGGTGAGCTGAAAGTCAAAGCCCAGAGCCGGAAGGCCGAAACCTTAAAGTCGGATCTTGGGAATCCACCTGGGCACCCGCGCTCGATAGCGAGCATATTCTTCGCCGAACTGTTTTCGCAGGGCTGGTTCCTCATAGGAGATGACGAACAGGTGCGCGATCAGGATCATGCAGACTGCGAAGGTCGCGTCCTCGCGGGAGTGGAACAGCCAGGCCTGTCCGGCGATGGTGAGCGCTACGCCGAGGTACATGGGATTGCGCACGTAGTGGTGGAGGCCTCTCACTACGAGAGTGCTTGTGGGCGCAATAGGAGCGGGTGTTCCGCTTCCGGTCCAGGCAAATCCCCAGAAGGCGGTGTGCAGGTAGATAAGAATTCCCGTGGCTATGACCGCGATCGATGCGACTTCCTCGAGGCCGTGTGTGGCGATAGCAGCATGGCGTCGCAGCGCCCACGGAATGTATCCCGCTACCGTTCCCGGGACGAGGATGGTGAAGAGTGCGGTCTTGAATACAGCCGCCAGATTTCGCACGAAGACATTGTTGGTCTGAACGAAGCCCCAGTCAATTGCCGTTTTCACGCTCGCTGCGGGCCCGCGGACTGCACTGTCCGCGCCACACGGACTGGAAAAGATGGCTGTGCTAGGATTTGCGGCATGCGATTCCGGACGCTTCTTATCTTCTCGCTGCTAGGAGTGTGTTCTTATGCCTGTTTGGCACAAAGAGCCAACTCAACCCTGTATCCCGTGCAATCGGGCTTTATTGACAGCCACGGGGCGCTGATCTACTACGAGACGGTTGGACGGGGCACGCCGCTGGTAATTGTGCATGGGGGGCCGGGCGCTTCGCATGATTATTTTCTTCCTTATCTGCTGCCGCTCATGCGCTCGAACAAGCTGGTGTTTATCGACGAGCGCGGGTCGGGGAAGTCGTCGAAGGTTGCGGACCCCAAGCAGTACAACGTCGCCAACATGGTTGAGGACCTGGAGGCTGTGCGGGTAGCGCTTGGGCTGGGCAAGATCAGCCTGCTGGGACATTCGTTTGGCGGCGTGCTCGTGCAGGCTTATGCGTTTAAGTACCAGAAAAATCTTTCGCACCTGGTTCTGGGGAGTACTTTTGCCAGCACGCGGGAAATCAACGAGGCGCTCGCAAAAATGAAGGCTGACATGGATCCAAAGGATCGAGAGCGGGTGAATGCGCTCGAAGCGACGGGACTGTTCGGGAAGGGCGAAATCTGGGAGCACGGGCGTTATCCCGACGAGTATGCGAAGCTCGCGTGGGGCAAGGGATATTTTCCTTACATCTATGTGAGCCAGCCCGATCCGAACTATGACCCGGTCAGTTCGAACACCACCAAGGCATGGGATGTCTATCGCGAGATGTGGGGATCGGATGGGGAGTTTATCGTCGACGGGAATCTGAAGGAGGTCGAGTATGTGGAGCGGCTCTCCGAGATCAAGGTTCCGACGCTGATCATTGTGGGGGAGCACGATGAGAGCGATCCGAAAATGTCGAAGGAGATGCACGAGAAAATTGCGGGATCGCAACTGGTTATTCTGCCCAGGAGCGGGCACATGACATTCGTCGATCAGCCGGAGATGTTTCTGAAGGCGGTCGGGGAGTTTGTGGGCCGTTGAACGTCTGATCTCGAGGGAAAACTTTCGGTTCGGGTGCGGCGGGCGAGGGCGCCCGCCGGACTCCCGGCGGGGCGCCGGCGCTACTTTCGGGCGGCTGCGCTTGGCGCTTTCTGGCACAAAGGTTATGACTGATATTTTCCGGTTGTTTCAGGCTTTTCTTGCGCCCGCGATTTTTGTCTCCGCTACTTCGCTTCTGGTCCTTTCGATCAACGTGCGACTGATGGGAATTGTGAGCCGGTTGCGGCAGTTCGTTCATGCGAAACATGATGCGGCGCGGAACGATCGCATGCAGGAAGCCGAGGCCTACACTTCCCAGATCGCTTCGATCGAAAGACGAGCCGAGATCATCCGCCGCAGCTTTCTGATGGTTTTGATTTCCCTGGCGGCAACCATTGCTTCGTGTCTACTGCTGGGATTGGGACTTTACGTGCCGGGAGCGGCTCTGGCCGCAGTCGTGGTATTTGTCGTGGCCATGATCTGCTTGCTGCTGGGCACGTTGTATTACATCCGCGAGGTGATGGTGGCGTTGAGTTCGGTGCGCGACGAAGCACGGGATCTGGGATTTATGGATCTGGGGGCGCAGGCGGAAGGGTCCGCGCGCGACCCGTTGTAGGGTGGTGGTAACGGATAACTGAGAGTCAGCTTCACAGGGAGTAGCGACAATGTTTTTCACCCGGTTGCGGGAAGCGTGACAGGTTGTTGGCGTCAAAAGGCTTACGGGGCGTGCGAAGACGGGACTCTGGCCCTCCATGTGCTAGGCAGTTCCAGAATAGGTGTAATGCCCTTTCGGGTTGTTTTTTTTGTGCTTTTCACGGGGAATTTCAGGTATAAAACTACTGGCGCTAGTAAGGCCCCTCCCTTTTGTTTGTTTCCTGCACGATGTTGTACCGCCGGTGTCCAGGTACACGGTTTATGGCACACGGGCCAGAACGTGGGGACTGTGTGTAGTTCAAGCCAGTGGACCACGCTTAACAGGGTAAAAGGATCGATCGGCGAATGTTCCAGGTGAGAAGTTTCCGGGCGCGTATTCCATACTATTTTCTGCTGCTGCCGCTCCTCGTGAGTTCCGTTTGTGTAAGGGCGCAGGAATCCGAAAAAGAAAAAGACAAAGCGGAGAAGAACGCGAGCGGCCGCAAGTTAGTCGATGTGAAGGGTTCGGTGCGCTGCGCCAAGCCCGATCCGAGCTATGCCATTGAAGTTCCTGACCGGCCCGGTCATGCTCTGAAACTCGCAAAACGCAAATGCACATGGGCCGAGCCGATGGTCATTATGGGCGCGCGCAGCAAGGACGGAATCGCGGTCGAGTTTCCCGAGCAGATGGAAGGCACGCTCCATACCCACGGTTTTGAAGTGGACACCTACGACACCGGCGAAAAGATCACGTGGCAGAGCCGCGGAACGGTCGAGGGCGAAAAAGGGCCGGCCGAGGCCAAGGGCCGCTGGAGCATGATGCGCGGCACGGGAAAGTTCAAAGGTATCAAGGGCGGTGGCAGCTACGAGGGGAAACTGGGAGCTGACGACGTTCTGATTCTGGAATTTGAAGGTGTTTACGATCCATCCGAGATGGAAGCCGAAAAGAAATGAAGGGGGAACTAGTGAAAATCAAACATGTTTCGATCGTGGCATTCCTGATTGTTCTTTGTCTGGCACTGCCGACGTTCGCACAACAAGCCAAGACAGTGACCAAAGGACCGATCGTCATTCAGGAAGTCAAACACGACACCGGACCCGTGCTGCGAGAAGTGGCACCTTTATTTGCGGAATACGGTGTTCCGGCCGAACATGAGATCGAGAACCCCCGGAATCCGAATCATCCGTGGAGCGACAAGGTGGAGAGGGATCCGGTGCTGCAGACGGCCGAGAATTCTCCAACCCTGCAGACCCCGAGTTTCAACGTGGAATTCGACGGCATCGGATACGGGGACAGCTTTTTCTGCAACTGCATGCCTCCCGACAATGACGGCGCGCCCGGCACCACGCAATACGTGCAATACGTGAATACGACGTACCAGGTTTTCGACAAGAAGGGGAACACGATCCTGGGACCGCTTTCGGGGAACGATTTCTGGTCGGGGTTTGGGGGATCGTGCCAGACCGATAACAGCGGCGACCCGACGATCCGTTTTGACGCGGCGGCGCAACGCTGGGTGGTCAACCAGTTTGCCATTAACAACTCGGGCGACGACTACGACTGCATCGCAGTTTCGCAGACGGCGGATGCGACGGGCGCCTACAACCGGTACGCATATGCGTTTGGCGATTTCCCGGATTATCCGAAACTAGGCGTGTGGCCGGATGCCTACTATCTGACATTCAACAATTTCAATCTGGCCGGCAGTGCATTCGTGGGCGCGAATGTTTGCGCAGCGGACCGCGCCTCCATGCTGGCGGGCACAAGCGCGCAACTCATCTGCTTCCAGCAGAACGGCAACCAGTTTGGCATGTTGCCCTCCGATCTGGATGGCGCCACGCCTCCGGCAACGGGCACGCCGAATTTCGTCGTGGAACTGGATCCGGATGGCAGCGCGAACCTGAGCATGTTCAAGTTCCACGTGGATTTCACGACTCCCAAGAATTCGACATTCACGGGCCCGACGTTGATCCCGGTTCCCGCTTTCACGCCGCTGTGCGGCGGGGGAGACTGCGTGAAACAACCGACGGCACTTAGCGATTCCCTGGAAGGCCTGGCCGACCGCCTGATGTACCGGCTGGTCTACCGCAATTTCGGAGATCACACGGTGTTGATGGTGAACCACACGATCACGGCCGGCAACAGCAGCGGCGTGCGCTGGTATGAAATTCACAATCCGGAGTCGACGCCTGCGCTCTATCAGTCAGGAACCTTCGCGCCGGATGCGCAGTACCGGTGGATGGGCGGCATGGCGATGGACCAGGCGCAGGACATCGCGATTGGATTCAGCCGGTCGGGATCCGCTGCCGGACAGTATCCTTCGCTTGTTTATGCGGGCCGCGTGCCCACGGACACGCTGGGCACGATGGAAGGCGAAGTTACGCTGCTGGCGGGCCTGGGGTCGCAATCGAGCGGCGGCAAGGATCGTTGGGGCGACTACGCGTCGGTGACGATCGATCCGACGGACGACTGCACGTTCTGGTTCACGCAGGAATATCTGAAGTCCACCGGACAAAACGGCGGCTTCAACTGGAGCACGGCGATCGGGTCGTTTAACTTCCCCGGTTGTGGCGGAACGCCGAACTTCTCGCTGAACGCGATTCCTTCGAGCGTGTCGGTGGCGGAAGGTGGCACGGCTACGACCACGGTTAACGTCGTCCCGGTGAACGGGTTTACGGGCAGCGTGACTCTGTCGAAGTTAAGTGGCCTGCCGACGGGAGTCACGGTTGGCTTCAGCCCGAATCCGACAACCACCAGCAGCACGCTAACCTTCACAGCCAGCGGCACGGCGGCGAAGGGAACGTCCACGGTGACGATCCAAGGCGTATCGGGCGGATTAACGCAGACGGCGATGTTGAACCTGACTGTGACTGGCGGCAGCGGCGGCGGAACCGTCACGCTGACTCCGGGTTCGCTGGTCTGGGGCAACGTAGTTGTGGGCGTGGCCGGCGCTCCTAAGAATGTCACTCTTAAGAATGGTGGCAGCACGGCGCTGACGATCACTAAAATTTCGGCGACCGGTGATTTCGGTCTGGGGACTTCCGCGAAGCCCTGCGTGAGCCCACTGGCTGCCGGGGCGAGTTGCATGATCAAGGTGACATTTACTCCGACGGAACTGGGAGCGCTCACCGGTACGCTTAGCGTGACTGATAATGCGACGGGCAGTCCGCAGACCGTGTCGCTGAGCGGGACGGGCACGGCCCAGGCCACGTTGACGCCAACCAGCGATACCTACACCGCACAGACGGTGGGGACGACCAGCGCGGCGAAGGTGTTCACGCTCGCCAACAAGCAAAGCGTCGCGCTGACGGGCATCTCGCCGTCGGCAACGGGAGACTTCAGTATCTCGTCGACGACGTGCTCGTCGAGCCTGGCGGCCAAGACCTCGTGCAAGATCAGCGTGGTCTTCAAGCCCACGGCAATCGGCACTCGCACGGGTGAATTACAGGTGAGCGATAGCGCGGTCGGGAGTCCGCAGACCTCGAGTCTGACGGGAACCGGGAAGTAGAACATTTAGTCATCTGGTCATTTAGTCATTGGGGGCTGCTTTGGCGGCCCCTTTTCTTTTTTGCTGGGATGTTGTTTCCGCTTGATCCAGGGGATCGTGTAAAATTCTCTTGGCGAGTAGACTGAACCTGTTTTGCGTGGTTGATCCTGCCGGGCTGCTGGGAACGGGCCGGGCGTTCCGTGATCAGAACGATACTCCCCAATTACCAGGTAGACCTCCGCCTGCGGGCGGACGGAATATTCCTGTCAGGAGAACGTGAATGGCGAAGATTGCTAAAACAGCCGACCGTAAGAAGGTCATGGACACCACCAAATCAACCGCGTGCCCAAAGTGCGGCAAAGATACGCGCATCGTAAAGCGCATGAAAGATCGCGAGCGCGGAGTTCCGGGCGGGATTTATATCTCATGCTCGGGGTGCGAGTTCTTCGAGAAGCTCTGAGACCGGTCCCGAGAAGAACGCAAGAATTTCGCAGATCACCGTTCCATTCATAACCCTCCCCAACGGAACAGCAATCTCTCCAACGTATCAAGACGGTGGTCGTCGGGCCGTGGGGAGTCAACCACTCCAGCGCGCAGGTGCAAGCCTGTTTCGCAGCCCTTAAAGCCGCTCTCAAAAAGCGGGACGGTACGGCGCCAGAGGTTTGTAAATAATTATTCGAGCGCGCGGGAGTAACGCGTGCTTTGGTGGCGGCGCGGCTGCGCCATGTTTGCGGGGCAGAGCCCTCTGCCTCGAGAGCTCCACCACGCGAACTCCAGCGCACGAACTCCACTAGACAAGCGGAACGGCTGTGAGCGCCAAGCTGCGATCTCCCTATATCACTACAGTCAATGCCAGCCTGACTCCGGGATGGAGCAGGTCGATCAGGAAGTACTCTCCATCGATGTAGTCGACGTAGCAGTCGTCGGTATAGGCCCATCCTGCCGGCCAGGGATCCACGAATACGAATGAGTAGCCTGCATATTGGAAGCCGGGACGGTTGTTGACCATGGTCGCGTGGCCGATGGAAAAGTGGTGCTGACTGCCGAAGTGGGAGCGGAATTTATCGTCGGGAATGCGAGCGCTTTTGCCTCCGTTATGAGCGTCGTCTGAGCGGCCGTTCATTTCATGAGACTGGCCGGCATCGCGGTCGGATTTAGCGTTTTTGTCTTGGTTATTTTTGTCTCGATCCTGATCCTGCTTGTCCCGGTCCTGCTGATCCCGATCCATGTCTTTACTGTTTTTGTCGGCCTTGTCGGGCTTGGCATTTTCCTGTTTATCCTGATCCGGTTTCCCGGCACCTTCAGGCTTGGTTTCGGGGGCTCGCGCCGCCGGTGAGTCCTCGTGGGCTTTCGGTTCGTCCTGAGCCAGGGCATAAGTGCCCATTGCTAGAAGCAAGCTGAGAAGCACGGTACAGGTAGTTCTGATCGTCATAATCGTTCTCCTTCGCGTCCGACTTGCTCCTGCTGTCGGGACGCGTCGCGAACTGGCAGGGCATTGGAGTGTGATTCGGAGCCGCCGGGATGTAGCGGATGAGGCGCCTAGGCGAATGAGATCGCAGGAATACCGTGGAAATGGTAGAAGAACGGCGCTTTTAAATGAGGAAGAAGATCAGGCCGCGAGCTGGCCGAGGATGGCGCGCGCTTCGGCGGCGGGGTCTTTGGCCTCGGTGATTGGGCGTCCCACCACGATATAGGTGGATCCGGCGGCGATCGCTTCCGCGGGGGTAACGACTCGCGCCTGGTCATCGTGGCCGCTGCCTGCGGGACGCACGCCCGGGGTCACAATGACAAGGTCGTGTCCAAACTCCTGCCGCAGGGCGGAACACTCTTGCGCGGATGCGACGACGCCCGGACAGCCGTTCGAAATCGCGAGAGCGGCAAGGCGGAGAACCTGATCCTGAACTCCGCCGCGGATTCCGAGCGTGCCCAGACCTTCATCATCCAGACTGGTCAATACGGTTACGGCTAGGACCAGGGTTGCGGGATTGCTTGCGTGGGTGGCGTCCACGGCTGCGCGCAGCATCTTCGCGCCTCCGGAGGCGTGGACGGTGAGCATGCTGACGCCGAGCTGTGCGGCTTCTCGGACGGCGGCGGCCACTGTGTTGGGAATATCGTGATACTTGAGATCGAGAAAGACGCGGCGGCCGGAAGCTACCAACTCGCGGACGATGGCCGGCCCTTCGGCGGTATAGAGCTGCATTCCGACCTTGTAGGCCAAGGCAGAGTCGCCGACAGCCGCCACGATCTTCCGGGCGGCTGCGACGGACGATACATCCAAAGCGACAATCAAGCGCTGGCGCGGGTCCATAGTTCGGGCTCCCGCGAGTGTATCGGTTTTTAGTTGAGTTTGGCTATCGGTTCCAGCTTAGCCAGCATTGCGGGGCGGTAGACATCCAGGCGAACCTTTTGAACACCTCGGTCCTTGAAACCCAGAGCCCGGGCAGCGTTATAGGAAACGTCGATGATGCGGCCGTCTACGACGGGACCGCGGTCATTGATTCGCACGACTACGGAACTCCCGTTTTTAAGGTTCGTTACCTTCACGAACGTGCCCAGTGGAAGGGTCGGGTGTGCGGCCGTAAAGTCGCGCATATCGAACGGCTCACCGCTGGCCGTCTGCTTGCCCTGAAACTGCTCACCGTACCAGGACGCAGTTCCCACCTGATAGGCAGGGGACTTTTTGGGTTTCCTGGTGGATTGATTGCTGGATTGGACTTCAGGAACTCTCGTAACCTTGGCGGCTTCCAGGCTGCTTGGCCCGGATGCGGCTCCTGCTCCCAGACTGGCGATGGATAAGAGCACCACCAGACCTTCGGCTAAACGTCGTCGCATTCAGATACCTCCTACATGAAAGTCGGTTTCGGTCGTCTGCTCCTTTGTTCAAACGATTTCGTGATGCTACGGGGGCGAGGGGCTTCTGTCAATGCAAAAAAACCCCTACAGTGATTAACAAAGTAGTAATTAATCAATGGCTTAGCCCGCTGAAACGATGACTTTTATTCTCTATGTCGTTGAATCCAGTCAACACGGCATATTAACTCTTTGATTAACGGACGATACTACCCGTTGGTAACCTTTTTCGTAGGTGCATTAGAATGTTATACTTGCATCAATTTCGTCTAAACATCTTGTAATCATATACTTAGGGGTATTACCGATTACTCATTGGGAAACAGGCTCCCATTGAGTTGAAGACCCAAGCCGTTCATGGGGTTTGGGTCGGAGCCTGGAGGGGATGGCTGAAAAGTTGGAGTTCATCCCCTGACGGACTTTGATTTAGAGTTAACCCGATGCCCAGCGCACCACCGATTGTGTTAACGATTGCGGGTTTCGACCCTTCCTCGGGCGCCGGGATCACCGCCGACATTAAAGTTATCGCTGCCCAGGAGTGCTATGGCGTGGCATGCATCACGGCAATGACGGTCCAATCGACTCAGGGTGTGGGGCGAGTGCAGGCGACATCCCCGGAGATGGTTACAGCCACACTTGAGATGCTGGCCGCCGACCTTCCCATTGCGGCTGTCCATATCGGGATGCTGGCCAACGAGCAGGTGGTGGGCGCGGTGGCCGACTTTCTGGAGCGGAGCCGGCTCCCGCATGTCGTGCTGGATACGATTCTGAGGTCGACTTCGGGAGCCGAGCTGCTGAACTCCGGCGGAACCTGCCTGATGGTCGAGCGGCTCTTTCCTTTGGCTGAACTTGTTACCCCTAACCTCGACGAGGCCGCTGCCCTGACGGGCATGGAGGTGGCTTCCGCCGCTGCGGCATCGGGCTCGTCTCAAGTTGCGTCGATTGGAGCCTCGGTGGAATCAATGCGGGAGGCTGCTCGGCGACTCCACTCCCTGGGGGCCGCGAATGTCGTCGTCACCGGGGGACATCTCGAAAAAGCGATTGACCTGCTGAGCTTTGGGACCGTGCATGGAGTTGAACAGGAGGTCTTCAAGGCCGAACGCCAGCGCTCGACTTCGACCCACGGAACGGGCTGTGCGTTCGCGACCGCGCTGGCCTGCCATCTGGCGCACGGTCGAGGACTGCCCGAGGCGGTGCTGCTCTCCAAGGCGTACATTTCGGCGGCGATTGCGAATTCCTACCCGCTCGGGAAGGGCAAAGGGCCATTGCATCATCTCTATCGCATGCACCAGCAGCGCCGGAGCAGTCCGGTGGTGATGGAGACAGAGCACGCGCACTCGCGGAATTAAGCGGGGAAGGGAATTAGTAAGGGAAAGTCCAGATTTAGCAGGTCAGCGCCACAGGTTCCCGGCGTATTTAATCGGGGTCACCTAGCTGGACTTCTTGAGCACGCAGGCGGCGGCAAAGGCCGCGATGGCAGCCAACAGCCATTCGATCCGCCACAATTGAATCGCCTGCCAGTCGAGCGCGGTGCGGGCCGTGAAAATCACGCTGACAGCGATCGCTCCTGCCAGACAGAGGACCCCGAACAAAAATGCGGCCAAGGCGGGGGTATTTAGTTCGAGCCGCTCGCCGAGGGCGGTCAGTTCGGTCCAGCCGGGAATTTCCAGCTTGTGCGTCGCCTGCGATTCGGGACGGGCGGTACCGCAGCTATGGCAAAAGCGAGAGCCGAGGATGAATTCGGTGCGACATCCATCGCAGGTTTCGCTGGGGGCCTGCCCGATCGTCAGGTCGGGCACGGCTGCGGGCGGGCGCCAAAATTCGTTCTGGGCCCGATCCAATGCTTCCGCCATAAAATGTCCTCTTTGTATCCGCTACTTATCCGCAAGCGGATCACCAAACTACCGGTTTACAAAGACAGCAGTTACTGAGTCGCAAAGGGGGAGGCGGGCGATTCAGAGGGCAAGATTTACGCGATCAGGCCCCGAATTTCCCATCCATCTTGCATGATTTTCGTCCGATTGGAAGGTATCGGCCTTGGTTCCTGGCAATCGACCGGAGGTGGCGGGATTGTTGGGTAGCGTGGCGCAGGTAAAGAGAGTTAAGGCGAGGGTCGGAAGAAATTCAGATAAACGGACCCAAGGGAGAGTTTCGTTTGGGGCTGCGTTCGGTTGGGCTGCACCTAGGGCGGGGCGCCCTCGGGACTGCCGGCGGGGCGCCGGCGCTACGTTCGCGGCGCTTCATTCGTGGACTGGGCTGAAACTGCTACCGGGGCGGAAGTCCGGGAGCACGCTGGGGAAGCTGCCTCAGGTAAACTGGGACTAGCTTGGCTCACGATTTTTTCCGGTTCCGCCGCGTCACTCCTGCCATCGGTGGGAGGGCGTTCGTCTGGCGACCTTTTGGCATTCTGGCCTTGGCCAGCCTGCTGTTCTGCCTGTTCGGCTCGGTGAATCTCGGCCGAGCGGCCAGCACGCCGAGCACGCTACGTCCTGCCGACCCTCTCAGCCAAAGCGCTGTGGAGCACTATTACAACCTTGACCATGACGCGGCTATTCAGGATTTTGAGAAGATCGCTGCCCGCCATCCAAATGATGCGTTTGCACTGAACCATCTGCTGTCGGCGATCCTGGTGCGCGAACTCTACCGAATGGGCGCGATCAATACGGGCGAATACACCAATGACAGCTTTATCGGGAATGCGCACCGGCCGGCAGATCCAGCGCAGAAGGAGCGCATTAAGCAGCTGGTGCAGCAGGCGGAGAAGATCGAAGATGCGGATCTTGCGCGCAACCCGGACGATGTCGACATGCTGTATGCCCGGGGAGTGACGCGGGCGCAGTTCTCGCTGTACACGGCGCTGATTGAGCGGGCGTGGTTTTCGGCGCTGCGCAATGCGGTGGGAGCACGCCATGACCATGAGCGCGTGCTGGAGCTGGATCCGAACTATACCGATGCCAAGCTGGTTGTTGGTACGCATAATTACGTTATGGGCAGCCTGTCACTGGCGGTGAAAATGGCCGTGGCGCTGGTGGGGCTGAGCGGGGACAAGAACAAGGGGATTCAGTATCTGTATGACGCGTACCACGCGCACTGCGAAAACAGCGTGGACGCGGGGCTGGTGCTGCTGGTTTTTCTGCGGCGCGAGCATCGCTACAACGAGGCCTTGGAGATCGCAAACGCGCTCACGCCGCGTTTCCTGCGGAATTATCTTCTGCCGATCGAGCAGGGAAATCTGCTGCGCGCCTCCGGCAAAACGGACCTGGCGGAGGAACAATACCGGCGTGTCTGGGAGAACGGGCGCGCGGGGAAATACGGTAGGCTGCACTACGAACTGGCGGCCGTCGCTCTGGGAGACCTGCTGCGGAGCGAGAAAAAATATGCGGCCGCGGCCTCCGCTTACGAGCAGGTTGGGCAGGTCGTCAATCCCGATCCCGAGTTGCTCCAGAAAGCCGAACTGGGAGCCGGGGAGATGTACGACCAGCTCCAGAATCGCGAACTGGCCGTTAAGAAATACCAGGCGGTGGTGGCGGTGGATTCGGGCAACGCTCAGGCGGACAAGGCGCGCAAGAGAATCAGGGAGCCCTACCGGGAGTAAGCCCTATTCTTTTCTTGGGGCTGGAAAACCGGCTCGAGTAGTGCCTCAGTTTGAAATTTCGTACGGTAGAAGATTGACCCGGCCTGTGGCATATTCGGTTGGTGGCCAAAGAGAGCTTAGACATGTACAACAGCTCAGATTGGCGTGAATACTTCTTTGCCCGACACAATGTGTTTCTAGTTCTTGGAATGGTCCTAGAGGCTGGGGCGTTAATCTCTTCGCTCACCGGAACAACCCTAGCTAAGTACGAGGGTATAGTTTCCCGAGCAAGTGACCCGAAGAAGTTTCAGGACACCGTCTTTTTCGAATATTTGTTTGGCTTTTTCTTGTTCATCCTCTACGTGTGCACGTTCCGATGACAGCGAACGTTCAGATTCGAACCGAGGCCACCGGCCCCGGCTCGGGAACATTTCCACCCATTCGAACGTATAATTTACCAGGAGGGACCATGGAATCCCGAAACGTGTACTGCAACGCGTGCGGTAACGCGCTCGCCGACCAAGCCTGCTTTTGCTCTCATTGTGGGAGATCCGTAGCGCCTCCCCATGCGCCGGCGAGGTTGATGCGGCCACGCCTGGGCCGGAAGATTGCGGGCGTGTGCATCGGGCTGGCCGAACATCTCGACCTGGATACGTCGCTGGTGCGCATCCTGTGGGTGTTTCTAACGCTCGCGTCGGGATTCTTCCCGGGCCTGATCGCGTACATACTGGCTTGGATCATTATTCCCGAAGAGCCTTTCCTGCTGCCGTCGCCGAACTACCAGCAGCCAAGCCAACAACAACCGGTCGCGGGCTAACGGCCCTCTCGCGAATGCGGGTAGGTCGTCCGGAGCGGGCTGCACGCAGTCTGGTGTGCTAATTTCGTTGCATGGCAACCCTGCGCTCGGACGATGCTGAAATTTTCTATGAAGTCCAGGGCAGCGGACCCGCGGTCGTTCTGCTGCATCCATTTCCTTCCAATCACGAATTCTGGCAGCCGGTCATTCCAGCGATGGAATCGCGGTACCGGCTGATTCTTCCCGACCTGCGCGGACATGGCGCTTCCGAAATCGGACAAGGGCCCGCATTTATGTCGAAACATACGGCGGACGTTGCCCGCATCATGGATGCTTGCGGCATCGGCACAGCCGCGTTCATTGTCTGTTCGATCGGCGGATACATTGCGTTTGAATTCATGCGCCGTTTCCACGGGCGGATTTCGGCGCTGGCTCTTTGCGGCACGCGGCCACAGCCGGATACGGCGGAGGCGCGCGCCAATCGCCTGAATTCGGCCGACGCGGTGCTGGAGCAGGGAACCGAGCCTTTTCTTCAGACGATGATTCCGAAATTGTTTGGGGCGACCACGCTCTCGTCCCGGCCGGATCTGGTGGAGGGCGCTCTGCGCATGATGCGAAAGATGTCGGCGGAAGATATAAGCATGGTGCTGCGTGGAATGGCGGAGCGTGTCGACTCGGTGCCCGATCTTAAGCACTTCCATGCGCCCACGGTGATCGTGATTGGCGAGGAAGATTTATTTTCGACGGCCACGGACGGGGAACTGATGCGCCAGAACATTACGGGCAGCCGCTTGAACATGATTCCCAAGGCTGGACACTATGCTCCGTGGGAGCGTCCGGAGGCGGTGGGGCCGCTGCTGCGGCAGTTTCTGGATTCTGTGCCGCTGGCGTAGGCTCTCGGCTTTCGGCTCTTGGGGCTTGCTTTCATTCCTGACTACAAATGCGTTTGCGTATCGGTGCGATGCTTTGCCTTGCTTGGGCGGGACGGAGTTTCGCGACTCCATGAGCGATGGCGGGAAGCCGAGAGCTTAGAGCCCAGAGCCTAAAGCACAATCTGCTAAAATCGGCTCGTCATGATCGAAGCCTTTCTCGTCCCCGAAAAAACCGTCGCTACTGCCAAGGGAGATGGCCCCACGATCGACCTGGGCCCGGCTGCGACTCGCGTGTTTCTGCTGACTCTGGCCATCACCGACATCATCGAGCAGGAGTCGCTCGACGTCAGCATTCATACTTCGAACGACGGCGTCGCGTTTGACGCGAAGGCGTTCGCGGCGTTTCCGCAGAAATTTTATCGCGGAGAATATCCGCTACTGGTGGATGTTTCGGGCTTACCTGATGTGAAAGCGATCCGCGCGCATTGGGAGGTCAACCGCTGGGGACGCGGGACCGAGACTCCGATGTTCGAAATTTGCGTGACGTTGCGCGAAGTGCCGCAGGAGATTCTGGCCGAGGCCGCTGGCCGGATGCGGGTGCAGTGAGCCGCGAGCTACGGACTTCGAGCTTGGAGCCACGAGGCTCGAGCCACCAGGCTGAGCCGCGGAAGTGGTTCTCGACTAGTTGGTCTAAGTCGGCGCTCGTAGGTCTAGGATTCACTTCTGCAATCTGACTTCTTACTTCTGACTTGCTTCTCATCTCTCGTTCATTCTGAAATCGGGCTGCGAGTCGCGAGCTTAAAGCGGAGACACTCGGAGGCTCGAGCTCGACGCTCAGGGCTCGAGTCTCGCGCGTCACTTCTGCAATCTGACTTCTGACTTCTGACTTGCTTTCCAAATCTTCGCTATAGTTATTGGCTTATGAAAGGCAAAGGTTCCTCGACTACGCGGCGCTCATTTCTCCAGACTGCTGTTGTGGGCGGGACGGCCGCTGCTATCGTACCGATTCATTCTGCTCTGGGGGCGGCTCGCGCCGCGTCGGCCGCTTCTCCCGAGCCCGCTCAATCCGGCGCGGCTTCTTTCGAAGTGAAGCCGTTCGATCTGGATGAGATTACGGTTGCGGAACTGCAAGCCGGAATGAAGTCCGGCAAGTTCACGGCGCGGTCGCTCGCCGAAAAATATCTAGAACGGATTGCTGCGGTCGACAAAGTGGGACCTGCGGTCAACAGTGTCATCGAATTGAATCCCGATGCGCTTTCGATTGCCGGCGAACTGGATGACGAGCGCAAAGCGAAAGGCCCGCGCGGGCCGCTGCACGGCATTCCCGTACTGATCAAAGACAACATCGCTACGGCGGACCGCATGATGACTACCGCCGGGTCGCTTGCGCTGGTGGGCGCAAAGCCGCTCAAAGATTCGTTTGTGGCGGCGCGCCTGCGGGCGGCGGGAGCGGTGATCCTGGGCAAGACCAATCTCAGCGAGTGGGCGAATATCCGCTCCAGCCACTCCACCAGCGGATGGAGCGGGCGCGGCGGCTTGACGAAGAATCCTTATGCGCTCGACAGAAATGCTTGCGGCTCGAGTTCGGGCACGGGCGCGGGGATTTCGGCGAACCTCGCGGCAGTGGGCATTGGCACCGAGACCGACGGGTCCATTGTATGCCCGTCTTCGTCCAATGGACTGGTTGGCATCAAACCGACGGTGGGACTGATCAGCCGGGCCGGGATCATTCCGATCTCGCACAGCCAGGACACGGCTGGTCCAATGTGCCGAACGGTGCGCGATGCTGCGATTCTTTTGAGTGCGCTCACGGGCGTCGATCCCGACGATGCGGCTACTTCTG
The DNA here is from genome assembly GCA_963838315.1 of uncultured Acidobacteriaceae bacterium. Taxonomy (GTDB): domain Bacteria; phylum Acidobacteriota; class Terriglobia; order Terriglobales; family Acidobacteriaceae; genus Acidiflorens. The sequence goes on along the minus strand of CAWIQW010000002.1, from coordinate 146,586 downwards.
GCAGCGCGGGCAAATCGCAACCGGACTACGCACAATACTGCGACCCCGGCGGGCTGAGCGGTGCGCGTATTGGCGTGGCTCGCAAATATTTCGGATTCAACGATGCCGTTGATGCCCTCATGGAGCAGACGCACGACGTGCTTAAGAAACAGGGCGCCACGCTGGTCGATCCCGCCGACATTGAAACGTTCGGCAAGTTCGACGATACCGAGTTTCTGGTGCTGTTGTATGAATTGAAGGCCGACCTGAATGCTTATCTGGCGCGGCTGTCGGCTACACCCGTGCACACGTTGAAAGAGGTGATCGAGTTCAACGAGCGCAACCGCTCCACGGAGATGCGCTACTTCGGGCAGGATATCTTTTTGAAGGCTGAGGCGAAGGGACCGCTGACCGACAAGGAGTATGTCGATGCGCTGGCAAAAAATCATCAGCTAGCGCGGGCCGAAGGCATCGACGCGCTGATGGACAAGCACAAGCTCGACGCCATCGTCGCGCCTACGGGCGGGCCGGCATGGCTTACCGATCTGATCGATGGCGACCACGCGGTGGGAGGCAGTTCGAGCGCGGCGGCGGTGGCGGGGTATCCCAACATCAATGTGACGGCTGGTTTTATCTCGGGATTGCCGGTGGGAGTTTCTTTCTTTGGACGCGCATGGAGCGAGCCTACTTTGATCAAGATCGCGTTTGCGTTCGAGCAGGCTACGCATGAGCGGCGCGCGCCCAAGTTTCTGGCGAGCGTCAATCCGGTGTAGTTGTGGCGAGGAAGCAGATTCCCTCCCCTGAAAGGGCGATTGATTTTTGAAGGACTTTTAGTGTCGCGAAAGCGATACCCTGACACGAAAAGGGTTCGCGTCCCTGGTTAATTTAGATTTTGCTGGGGCTTGGTCGAACTCTGGTTGGGAACTTTTCTGGTCAGGCGTCGGGCGACGAATTCCTGAAAGACGTTGGCGATGGCGGTTGCGCCGATTCCGATGGAAGCGTTTTCGACCGTCAATCCGGCTCCGTCGCGGTCTTGCCTGGGATAATAGAGATTCGACATGCCGCCGGCGGCCAGGCTTCCGAGGATGCCCGAATAATTGGGCTGCCAGCGCCGGTTGTTGCCTTTGCAGATGAAGGCGTTGGCGATCGCGTAGCCAAAACGGGAGACCTTGCTGCCCGTCCCTTTGTAGAAGTAACGCGGATCCTGCCTGAGCAGGGAAGGCAGGATGGCGCCTCCGATGAAGGTGCCGACGATGGTGTCGCCATAGCCCGCGCCGAAACGCTTGGCGTATCCCTGCGCTCCTTGGCCGTATCCCGCAAAATGATTCTGTGCCTGTTCGACGCCCGCGGCTCCGCTGATGACGACCACGTTAAAGGGATCGATCACCGAGCGCCAGGCTAGCTTGAATTTCTCCCTGGCGGTGAGGGGGACGGCATCGGGTATATAGCTGACGTAGAAGTTTGGAACGATGCCGAGCACGCGCTGCTTTTCTTCAATCTTGATCTGCTCTTCGGCGACCTCGACCTGGGTGAGGCCTACATTAACCTCGGTGGCAGCCTGGGCCACATTGAGCGCGATGGGACCGACCGTCTGGATCTCGCCGGGCTGCAGGGTTCCGGAGAAGGTTTGGGTGGCGAAACCGGAGGCGGTGACGGTCAGTTGAAACGCGCCGGGAGGAATATTGGCGAAGGAGAATTGACCGTCGGCGCCGGAACGGGCTTCCTGATGTATTCCCGAAATTTGGCCGAAGAGCTGAACGCGCGCACTACCGACGACGGCTCCGCTGGGATCGACGACGGTTCCTTTGATCGTGCCGGGGGATTGCTGCAGGGGCTGCTGCTCGCCGACCGGCGCTCCTGACGCCGCATTGGAATTCGGCGCAGGGGAAGGGCTCTGCCCGCAACAAAGCGAGATCCAACCCACACTCACAAGCACGGGAAAGACGAGCCGGGACTTCCATGGCAAAAACATGAATTACCTTACTTTAACCTCTTTCGTAAGTTCCACCCAAAACACAAAGGACCCGCGCCTGTCGCGTGGACAGAGACACGCCCAATAAACCATAGACGACACATCACTGGGATTCGTTTGCTTTCGAACATTTCGGAAAAATCCCTGAAACGCTTCTCAGGTTGGATGCACGATCCGCACTGGGCTTGTACTGGCTCTCCAGAAAAGCTGTTGATTCGAAAGCGGGGACAGATGAGACAGCGGAGGGCGGCTGCTTTACCATGGATTGCGAATGTCCTCCGATTCCCCTGTTATTGTCCGTGCTGCCAGAAACGTCCATGGCCTCGTCCGCATTCCGGGCGACAAATCTATCTCACACCGCTACGCGATGCTTGCCGGGATCGCGCGCGGGACGAGCCGTTTTCACAATTTTTCGGCGGCACGCGATTGCGCCAGCACCTTAGGATGCGTCGCCGAACTGGGCGCTGTATGGCGGCGGGCCGAAGATGGGGCTATCGAACTGACTGGTACGGGTGGATCGCTGAAAGCGCCGGCGCGGGCTCTGGATTGCGGCAATTCCGGGTCGACCATGCGCATGTTAAGCGGGATTCTTGCGGGGCAGGCGTTTACCAGCGAATTGTTTGGAGATGAATCACTCTCGCGCCGGCCGATGGCCAGGATCATCAACCCGCTCTCGGAAATGGGCGCGAAGATCGGTTCGTCGGACGGATGGCGGCCTCCGCTAAGAATTCAGGGGGGGCATCTTCACGGCATTCATTACAAGCCGGAAGTTGCCAGCGCGCAGGTGAAATCGTGCGTGCTGTTTGCGGGCTTGTTCGCGGATGGCGAGACGATTATCGACGAGCCTATAAGGACTCGCGACCACGGAGAGCTGGCGCTGCAGGCGTTCGGCGCCGAGGTGGAGCGTAAGGGCACGGCGTCGGGAATTCGCGGAGGACAGCCACTCACTGGCATTGAAGCGCACGTTCCGGGCGATCTCTCCAGCGCGGCGTTTTTTTTGTGCGCCGCGGCTTTGTTTCCCGGTTCGCAGGTTTCGCTTCCCGGGATTCTGATGAATCCGACGCGGGCGCGCTTGCTCGACATCCTGGTGCAGATGGGACTGAAAGTTTCGGTCGCGCAGATTGAGCAGCATCATGGCGAACTGGTGGGCGCGATCGAAGCGCGGGGAGCTACATGGCTCGGCGGGACGATTACCGGGGCGGATACGGCCGCGCTCATCGATGAAATCCCGGTGCTCGCGGCTATTGCGCCTTACAGCGAAAATGGGCTCGAGGTGCGCGACGGCAAAGAGCTGCGCGTCAAGGAATCGGACCGCATCGCGGCGGTCGCCACTAACCTGCGCAAGATGGGAGCCGAGGTCGAGGAGCGTCCGGATGGGCTGCGCGTTCGAGGCCGGCAGCGATTGCACGGGGCCGAACTCGATTCGTTCGGGGATCATCGCATTGCGATGGCTTTTGCGGTGGCTGCACTCCGTGCTGAGGGCGACACTACGATTCACGGGGCCGATGCCGCCGGAGTATCGTATCCATCTTTCTTTGATGACCTGCGAGCGCTCGCCGGCTAAGCAGCGTTAAGAATCCCGCCAAGACTGGGACCGGTCGTTTGAAGCCGAATGGCTCTTTCCAACATCTATTACTCTCGACTCATCTGCAGATAGGAGGGGAACTGCATGTCTACCTTGCCAACGCCCAGCGCTCTCGATGCCACCACCCAGATCTTTCCGAGATTGACGGAGGCGCAAATTCGGCGCATTCGCCCCCACGGCAAAATTCGCAAGGTCGAGCCGGGGGAGATTTTGTTTGAACCGAATGACCGGCAAGTTCCATTCTTTGTCATTATCTCCGGCGCCTTGGAGATCGTGCAGCCCTATCTCGATGAAGAACGCCCGATTGTTAAGCATGTTGCTGCCGGGGAATTTACCGGGGAGATGGCGATGATCTCCGGGGGAAACTGCCTGGTGCGGGGGCGCGTGACCGAAGCGGGCGAATTTCTCGAAGTGAGTCCGGATGGGCTGCGCTCTCTGATCGCAAAGGATGCCGAATTGAGCGAGATTTTCATGCGGGCGTTCATTCTGCGGCGAGTAGCCTTGATCCGGGAGAACTTGGGTAATCTGATTCTGCTGGGCTCGCGGCACTCGGCCGACACGCTGCGTATCCGCGAATTTCTCAGCCGTAACGCGCATCCCTACCAGTACATCGATCTCGATACCGACAAAGATTCACAGATGCTGCTCGATCGTTTCCACGTCCAGGTGTCGGATATCCCGGTCGTCATCTGCAACAATCGCGGCGCCGCGTTCCGTAATCCGAGTACGCAGCAACTGGCGGATTGCCTGGGTTTTGGCGCGAACATCGATCACGCACAGGTGCGCGACGTGATCATCGTGGGCGCCGGACCGTCGGGCCTGGCCGCCGCTGTTTATGCGGCTTCGGAGGGCCTCGACGCGCTGGTGATCGAAACCGAATCTCCCGGGGGACAGGCGGGTTCCAGTTCGAAGATCGAAAATTATCTGGGATTTCCTACGGGTGTCTCCGGGTTGGAGTTGGCGAGCCGGGCGCTGGCGCAGGCGCAAAAATTCGGAGCGAAGATGATGGTGGGCCATGGCGTGGTGCAACTCGACTGCAGCAAGAGGCCCTACCGGCTGGTGCTTGACGACGGCAGCAAACTCTCCGCGCGCGCCATTATTATTTCGACCGGCGCACAGTACAACAAACCGCAGATTGCCAATCTCCAGCAGTTCGAAGGACGGGGCGTCTATTACGGCGCAACTTACATTGAGTCGCAGTTGTGCGAGGGGGAGGATGTCGCGGTGGTGGGGGGAGCGAACTCCGCCGGACAGGCGGCGGTCTACCTTGCGCAGACCGCGCGCAAAGTCTACATGCTGGTGCGGCGGGGCGGACTGGCGGAAACCATGTCGCGCTATCTGATCCAGCGCATCGCGGAAAATCCCGGCATCGAACTGCATTGCTACACCGAGATTGTCGGGATGGAAGGCGACGAGCAGCTGCAGCGCATTACCTGGCTCGATAAGGCGACCGGGGAAAAGTCGACGCGGGAAATCTGCCACGTCTTCGTCATGACCGGAGCATCGCCGCGCACGAGCTGGCTGCAGGGATGCCTGGCGCTCGATAACAAGGGCTTCATTCTTACAGGCCGGGACCTGGACGGGTTGAACGGAATGACCTCATCGAATTCATCGAATCATTGGCCGCTGGCGCGGGCTCCGCAAATGCTGGAGACCAGTTTGCCCGCCGTCTTTGCCGTGGGGGACGTGCGCTCGGGAAATGTGAAGCGCGTGGCCTCGGCGGTCGGAGAGGGAGCGATCGCCGTGCATCTGGTACACACCGCACTGGCGGAGAATTAGAGGCCGGCGTTTTCTATTTTGCGCGCCTTCACGTAGACTGCCGCTAAGCATTTGGAAACGAGGCCTCTACCGAATGGCGCGTTGTCAATTTTGCGGCACGGAATTTCCATCCCAGGCGCGATTCTGTTCGGCGTGCGGCAAGACCGTATCCACAGATGACATCCCCACGCTGGTCGATGACGCCGCCACCGCGCTCAGTCCGGACGAGGTTCCCACGCTGATCTCGTCGGAGCCCATCGCCCATACTCCGCCAAGGTCACCGCGTCCCGCCTCGAAATCCAGCCACGCCAGTTCTTCGAGCGGGCTGCTGGATTACGGTAGATTTCTTCCAGGGTCGCTGCTGGCGGAGCGCTATCGCATCGTGGCGCTGCTTGGCCGCGGCGGCATGGGAGAAGTTTACCGCGCCGACGATCTCACGCTCGGCCAGCCGGTCGCATTGAAATTTCTTCCCGAGGAAGCGGCCAAGGATCCCGGGCTGCTGGAACGCTTTCGCGGGGAAGTGCGCCTCGCGCGCAGGGTGTCGCATCCGAACGTTTGCCGCGTGTACGACGTCGGTGAAGTCGATGGGCTTACTTATTTCACAATGGAGTACGTGGATGGCGAGGATCTCGCTTCGCTTCTGCGCCGCATTGGACGCCTGCCCAACGACAAGGCCGTCGACATCGCGCGCCAGTTGTGCGCGGGGCTGGCAGCGGCTCATGCCAAGGGCGTGCTGCACCGCGATCTCAAGCCTGCCAATATCATGCTCGATGGACGGGGGCAGGCCGTTCTCACCGACTTCGGTCTCGCGGCGCTGGCGAACCAGATACCCGGCGGCGAGGTGCGCAGCGGAACTCCCGCCTACATGGCCCCCGAACAACTCGCGGGGAAAGAGGTCACGGAAAAGAGCGATCTTTATTCGCTTGGGCTCGTGCTGTATGAATTGTTCACGGGCAAACGCGCTTTCAGCGCGGAAAATCTTTCCGAGTTAGTGCAGTCGCGCGCGGGTGGGGTTCTCAGCCGGCCGTCTACATTGGTCAAAGATTTCGATCCGCTGGTGGAGCGCGTCATCCTGCGCTGCCTTGAAGTGGAACCGGCGAACCGCCCGGCCAACGCGCTGGCTGTTGCCGCGGCGCTGCCCGGCGGGGACCCGCTGGCGGCGGCACTGGCCGCCGGCGAAACTCCTTCGCCACAGATGGTCGCGGCCGCGGGCCAGACTGAAGGCATGAATCCGAAGCTCGCGATGCTTTGCCTGGCGGCGTGTGTGCTTGGCATGGTGGCGTCGCTCATCCTGATTGTACGCACCGACGCCCTGGGTAGGATTCCGCTCGATCTGTCTGCCGAAGTGCTGGCGCAAAAAGCGCACGATGTGGTGGCGCAGATCGGCTACGATCCGAAGGCAGTCGACCAAGCCATCGACTTCGACTGGGACGAGGAGTTCCGACGCTGGGCTGAAAAAAACGATAAGTCGCCCGCTGACTGGAATAAAGTTCTGGCGGAGGAACCACCGATCCTGCGCTTTACTTTCCGGCAGAGCCCGCGCTACATGCTGCCTTTGGATTTGCAGGGTTCGATGACGCCGGGGGTCGTGACGTTCAACGATCCGCCGACCACGCTCTCCGGCATGATCAACGTGATGCTCGACCCCGGCGGGAAGCTGGTTTACTTTGAGGCGCTACCGGCTGAAGTCGAAGACTCTCCTGCCCTGGCGAAGCCGGTCGATTGGAATCCTCTATTCTCGGCGGCCGGCCTGGATCGCGCGAAATTGGAGTCGACAGATCCACAGTGGACATCGCTTGCGAGTTCCGATACGCGTGCGGCGTGGACGGGCAAGTGGCCGGGCAGCGGGCGTCCGCTGCGGGTTGAAGCAGGGGCGTGGCACGGCAAGCCAGTCTTCTTTCGCCTGATCGGCCCGTGGACCCGGCCCGAACGACTGGGTCCTCTGGGCGACACGAGGGGCAGAAAAGTTGGCCAGGTGGCGGAGTTGATCATGTTTCTGACCATACTCGCCGGTGCGTCCGCGCTGGCGCGCCGCCAGTACAAGCAGGGCAAAGGAGACCGGCAGGGAGCCTTTCGCCTCGCTCGATTCGTGTTCCTGCTGCAAATGGCGATTTGGGTATGCTATAGCCACTTCGTTCCCGACTTGGGAGTGGTTGGATTCTTTTCGATCGCTGTCAGTACGGCACTTTTCATGTCCGGGCTGTCGTGGCTGCTTTATATCGCCCTGGAGCCTTACGTCCGGAAACTCTGGCCCCAGACCATCATCTCGTGGACGCGGCTAGTCAGCGGGCGGATTCGCGATCCGCTGGTCGGACGCGATGTTCTGTTCGGCGTGATGCTGGCGTTGACGTGGGTGCTCATCTACCAGATCCGGCTGAGTTTTAGCGTTGCTCGCTTCCGCGTTTCGCCGGAATTGCTTTCGGTCGACTACCTGCTGGGGCTGCGCCGCACGCTCGGGGCGTGCATTATGCAACTGCCGGGCGGGATACAGGGCACGCTGTTCTTCTTTCTAATCCTGATCGTGTTCCGCTACCTGCTGCGCAAGCCCTGGGCTGCGGGCCTGGCGTTTGTGGCCCTGTTCGTTACACTCAAGGCTCTGGGGAGTGCTCATCCCGCGATGGAAGTTGCCAGCGGGATTTTTGTTTACGGAATTGCCGCCTTCGCCCTGGTGCGCTTCGGACTGGTGACGCTAGCGGTGGCCGTGTTCGTCGCCAACATCATGATGAATCTTCCCGCCACTTTCGATTTTTCGCGCTGGTATGCGCCGAATGCGCTGGTCGTTCCCATCGGCATTCTTGCGCTGGCTATCTGGAGCTTCTACACCGCACTGGGCGGGCAGAAGTTGATTCAGGGCGACATGCTGGAGTGAACCAGCGTTTAATCGGGAGCGTGAGATCTGGATCGTAAAGCTCCGGCACCGTTTACCCTTGACCACCCGAAACTGGTAGCCTGAACTCGTATGCCGACTGAAAAATCTCCGTCACCTGCGCCATCGCCCGATGAGCGCCTGCAACAGGAATTCAACCGCTGGGCCGAGCAAGGCGAAGGCCCGAAGATGGAGAACCATCACCTCGACATCACCGAGAAGACGCTGCGCCGCATGGACCTACGTCCGGGCGAACGGGTGCTGGATCTTGGCTGCGGATCGGGCTGGGCAACGCGTCTGGTGGCGCGTATTGTCTCCGATGGGCCGCAGGGTTTTGGCCAGGTGGTCGGCGTCGATATCGCCGACGAGATGATTCGACACGCTCGCGCGGCTTCCAAGGATTTCGACAACGTGATGTTCGTGCAGGGTTCGGCCGCGCAGATTCCATGGGAGGAGAATTTTTTCGACAAGGTACTCTCGGTCGAATCGTTTTATTACTATCCCGATCAGGACCGGGCGCTGGGAGAACTGTTTCGCGTGATGGCTCCGCATGGACGGCTTTTCATCCTGATTAATCTTTACCGGGATAATCCTTATTCGCTGCAGTGGGTGCCGAGGCTGAAGGTTCCGGTGCATGTGCGCTCGGCAGAGGAGTACGTGGCGTTGCTGAAGGCGCATGCATTTGAAAAGGTCGAGTACGCGCAGATTCCGGACGATACGCCTACGCCGGAGAATTATCAGACTACGTCGTTCCACTCACTGGATGACTTGAAAGCCTTCAAGCGGGTGGGAGCATTGCTGCTAATGGCGTCGAAGCCGGATGTGAGGAACTCGGCGCCGGGCTATACGATTTATTAGGAGCTAAGAGCTTCGAGCCGCGAGTCTCGAGCCACGAAGCTCGTAGCTCGCGGCTTCTTTCCGTGATCTGAATCACTCCCCTGGCGTATGATCTTCAGGTATCCTGTAGCGCGAGAGGGCCCATGAGCTGGCTGCAGAACAAGTTCGAAAAGAATTTCATGATCTCGACGGTGGACTACGTCTTCAACTGGGCGCGCAAGTCGGCGCTCTGGCCGATGACGTTTGGCCTGGCGTGCTGCGCCATCGAGATGATCGCGTCCTCCACCGCACGTTTCGACATCGCGCGCTTCGGTTCGGAGGTCTTCCGCCCCAGCCCCCGCCAGTCGGACCTGATGATTGTGTCGGGCACAGTGACGCTGAAGATGGCGCCGGTGGTGAAGCGCATCTACGACCAGATGCCTGAGCCAAAGTGGGTCATCTCGATGGGCGCCTGCTCTTCGGTGGGCGGCCCGTTCAATACTTACGCTGTATTGCAAGGCGTGGACCGCATCGTCCCCGTCGATGTGTATGTGATCGGATGCCCGCCGCGTCCGGAAAATTTGTTCTACGCGCTGCTCAAGCTACAGGACAAGATCGACACCATGACGCTAGCCAAGAAGCCGACCGAAGTGCGCCTCGACGAGAGCATGATGGAAAACTTCAAGCGCCAGGTGATGGTCGCGCAGACGATGCAGCCGAAATAGAACAGTTGTCAGTTGTCAGTTCTCAGTTAACCCCGCTGTATGCTTGTCATCCTGAGCAGAGCGAAGGACCTGCTTTCCGCTGCGCTATTCGAATTGCTATGCCATTCGTGAAGATCGCCACCCAATCCGAACTCCCCGCCCTCAACGAAGCCAAAGAACTCCCCTGCGGAGACAAACTCATCTGCGTCGCCAACGTGGACGGCGAAATCTGCGCCATGGAAAACACCTGCCTCCACCGCGGAGGCCCACTGGGGGCCGGCGTAATCGAGCAGGGAAAAGTCATCTGCCCGTGGCACGGGTGGGCCTGGGACCCGAAGACTGGTGAGGCGCAGGCGCCCGGCGCGAAGATTGCCGTGTATCCGGTGAAGATTGAGGGTGGGGATTTGCTGATCGAGATCTGAGAGTGAGCCCGGTTACACATTTCTTTACCGGCTGGGTTCTTGCGAACTCGGTAGCGTTGAACCGAAAAGACCGCGCCATCGTGACGCTAGCAAGCGTGATCCCGGACATCGACGGTCTGGGGGCCATTCCAGATTTCCTGACTCGCCATTCGCAACATCCGCTTGACTGGTTTGCTACCTATCATCATTCGCTGCACACGCTGCTGTTTGCGCTCATCGTAACGGCAGGGTCATTTCTTCTCGCGAGCCAGCGCTGGAAGGCTGGGGGTTTGGCGCTCTTGAGTTTTCACATTCATCTGCTCGAAGACTTGCTGGGAAGCCGCGGCCCAGAGGGGTATCATTGGCCGATTCCGTACCTGATGCCGTTCTCGCACGCAGGAGATTTGAGTTGGAGCGGACAGTGGGCCCTAAATGCCTGGCCCAACTTTGCGGTCACTATCGCTCTATTGCTTGTAACTTTCTATCTTGCATGGTCGAGGGGATTTTCTCCGTTGGAGATGATTTCGGCCAGGGCTGATGCGGCATTTGTCGGGGCGTTTCGGAAGCGAATTCCGATTTCGTAGAGTTGCGCGGCGAGCGCGATTTGGCTTGCCCGGGCTTCGCCCGGCATGGGCGGACGAATGCGTCCGCCGCTACGCGAGCACTTCTATCCGAGCAGCTTCAGGAACTGTCCGGGCTCTTCAAATCCCGGAAATACATTCTTCAAATCCTTATTTCCCAGATACTGCGAAACCGCTTCGCTGAGCACCAGGCGGAAGTCGGTTGTTACGGCGAGGTCGCGGCCTTCGTATAGCTGCTGCTGGTCTAGTCCCGGCCAGCGGCCATAGACTCGGCCGCCGCGCACTGGGCCGCCTAAGACGAACATCACGTTGGCGTGGCCGTGATCTGTGCCGCGATTGCCGTTTTCGCGGGCGGTGCGTCCGAACTCGGACATTGTTACCACTACAGTGTCTTCTCCGAGGTCGCCGAGGTCGGTCCAGAAGGCGGCGATCGATTGCGAAAATTCGCCGAGGACGTTTGCGATCTGGCCCTGCGTGTTGCCTTCGTTTACGTGATGATCCCAGCCTCCGATGTCGGCGAAGGCGACCTGCACGCCGAGGTTTGCCTTGATGAGTTGCGCTAGCTGGCGCAGGCTTTCGCCGAAACGTCCTTTGGGATAATTGGCGGCTGCGGCTGGCGTGTACTTGGCAGGGTCGGCGGCCTTCAGCATCTTCACCGCGTCGAAGGTTTCCTGTCCGGTGCCGTGGAGGACCGCGTCGACGGAATGTGCGTACATCGCTTCGAAGGTGTTTGAAATCGGCGCGGCTTTCGGATTCGCTCCACCCACCGAAAAATCATTCAGATTGTTGAGCGCGATGGCGGGCTCTTTGCCGGAGAGAATGCGGGGCAGCGATGGTCCGAGGGCAATCGCTCGGAAGGCTGAAGGGTTAGACGCCGCTGTCGCGAGCGAACCCTTGCCATTCATCGATCTGGCTGGAAGCTCGTGGAGCGCGCGGTTCAGCCAGCCGTCTTCGGTCGCTTTGATGCCGGGAGTGCCCGATTCCATGAAATCCTGCGCATCGAAGTGCGAACGCGTGGGGTCGGGAGATCCGGCGGCATGCACGATGGCGAGGTGCTTCTGCCGCCACATTGGTTCGAACGAAGCCATTGCCGGATGCAATCCGAAGAAGCCGTCGAGATCGAGCACGGATTTTCGCGGAATGTTGATGGTCGGACGCATAGCGTAGTAGGCCGACTCGCCGTGCGGGACGACGATGTTGAGGCCGTCGGCAGCGCCGCGCTGGAAGATTACGACGAGGCGTTTGGTGCGCATGCCGGGATCAACGGCGCCAAAGGCTGCGCGGGTGAGAAAGCCTGGGAGCGCGGTCGTGCCGACCGCGGCCAGGGCGCCGTTGCGGAGGAAAATTCTGCGGGTAATTGACATGTTGGACCTCAGCTTCTGGCTGCTAGCTTCTAGCGGCTAGCGAGCAAAACCAAAAACCAAAAACTCAGCGAATCATGGCGTTTGGGGCCTCAGCTGCTAGCTACTAGCTGTTAGCGAGCAAAACCAAAAACCAAAACTGAAAGACAAAACCAAAACTGAAAGACAAAACCAAAACCTGGCCGAATCACGGGCCAAAGGCGCCGCCACCGCTGGCTCGCCAGAAGCTAGTAGCTAGAAGCTCGCAGCCAGGAGCTATCTTTTCTGAAACTCCGGCGAGCCCAGTATTAATCCCGCGATTGCGCCTACGTTTGGCGGGCGCGAAGGATCATCCAGTCGCCGCTGGGTGATCTTCGGGTCTTCCAGTTGCTCGCTGATGGTATCGTGCGTTTGCTTCGAGATGTCGCCTGCGAGCAGGGTATCTTCCAGCCGCGCCAGCGCTTGCTCGGCATCGGTTGCGCCTTGCCCTAACTGCGCAGCATCTACCGATACGCCGTGCACCTTGCCGCTTGCCAGCCCCAGCGCGAAATTCATGCGCCCTAGCAGCGCGGAAGAGTTCACCCACGTATCGGCCTTCATCGAGTAACCCGTTGGCGGCATCATGCCATAGGGCATCATGCCCATGTTGTTGAGCGTGCCGACGAGTTGGCGCGCATCGTCGACTTGAGCGCCGCTTGCGCGCACTGCCGACACTACAAATTCAAAGGGCGTTTTCACCTTGGCGCGATACGTTTGCGGCGCCCAGAATTCGGGCGACTTGAACATGGTGCGCAGAACTTCGCGGATGTCGCCATCTTTCTTCAGGAAGGTTTGCGTCATGCGATCCACCAGCGCGGGCGGAGGATCGTCGGAGACAAAGCGCATAGCCAGTTTCTGCGAGATAAAGTGTGCGGTGCGCGGATTGTGCGCCAGCAGGTGCAGGACTTCGCGGCCTTCCTTCTCGCCATTTTGCTTGATGCGGTGTCCCATGACCATCTTGTCACCGGGTTCATGCATACGCGGCTCAAACTTGAAGCCTCCACCCTTGTTTGGGCGCTCGATGGTCCAGCCGGTAAAAACCTTCGCTACTTCGGTGACGTCTTTCTGCGAATAGCCGCCATTCACGCTCAGGGTGTGCAATTCCATCAATTCGCGGCCGTAATTTTCGTTCAGGCCGCTGGGCTGTTTTGGCTTGCCCTTGCCGGGCGGGCGCACCAGGCGTCCACGGCGGTCGCGCGCATTAGCCGCGATGTTGAGAGCCACATCGGAATGCGGCCCCACGCTCAGCCAGTTGTCGAGATAAAACATCATGCCTGGACTTTGCGCGGTCGCGACCAGCAGATCCTCGAATTTGCCGAGCACGTGCGGACGGATGGCGTCGCGCTCGTAGCCGGTCACCAGAAAGCGGTCTGCTCCCTTGTTGACAAAAATATTGAAGTGGTTGAACCAGAAGTCGGTCATGACCTCATCGAGCTGGCGCTCGCTGTAGGCGGCGCGTACCACCTTGGCCTGCATCAGTTCGTCGACCACGACCTGTTCGGGATTCTTGAGGGCCTGCAGCGTTTCTTTCTGCTGGCCGTTGAGGCCTCCCATGAGCGCGTTGGCTTTAGGGCCCTTGGCGCGGTTGGCGATCATGCGCTGCTCTTCGGGACTGAGCTTGAGAATTTCTTTCATGCGCTGGTCGGGAGGAAGATCCAGCAACTCGAGCAGCTTGATGTTAGCGGCCTGCATTTCTTCGCGGCGATGCTGGTAGCTGGCATCCGACACCATGGCGTTGCCGTCGGACTCAATTTCCTGGCTGCCGGCCGCGTTCTTGCCTGAGCCGCCGTTCTGCGCGGCCGCCGTCTTGCGGTCCTGCTTGTTTTCGTAGCGCTCAAGCTGGGCCTCGTAGATAGCACGCTTGGCAGGATCGCGCGGCATGGACGCTTTGCCATCCGCGACCTGCTTGATGATTTCGTTGTTCGGAAAATTTTCGACGATCTCGCGGGTGTTCATGCGCAGCGTTCGGAAGGAAGCGAGCCTGGCGTCGAGAGCCGAATCGTCAATCCTTTCCGGGTGAAGCTGCTGCTCGATCCACTTTTCGACACCTATTTGCGCGACCCGGTCGACATCGCCGGGGCGAGGGCCAAAGGTCAGGCGGTTGAGGGCATGCACGGCGCGTTTGTGCTCATCCATGGCCCCGGGCGGCTTTTCTTTCCTGCTGAATGCAAGCTGCGTTGTAGCCAGGCCCGCGACGATCGCAGCCGTGGCCAGAAGCTCAAGTTTGCGGGATGCCGTTGCCATCCGGATGTGCCTCATTATGAATGAACCCCGTGCCAGAGAAAAGTTGCGAGGAAGAAGCAGGCGGGAAAGGCGTGCGTCAGGCCTTGAGTTTGGCGACGTAGAGGTTTGCGCTGTGCGATTTACGGGTCGCACCCTCGACGAACTTGAGGAACTCACGCAGGTGTTCTTTTTCCGAAAGTTCCGCCTGCGAGAACTTCACACGGGTCCCGTACGAGGAGGTGACGCGCGTCGCGACTCCATTGATGACGACGCCTTTTACCCAGATCTTGCCGCTCCCGAGCCACAATCCGATTTCGAGCGCCTTGTTGGGAGGCACGGCGGTGGCGGTTTCGACAAGGCAACCTCCGCGGCTCACATTGCAAAGATTACCCCAAACCGGCTCTTTTATGCCTTCGACGTGGATTTCCACCGCGACGCAGCACTTGATGCGTGCCGAACTTCGGCGGTCCGCGGCTGTTGACGGCGCGAACAGGACCGGCTCAAAGGGTGGCGTCTGTTTCACGGGCTCGGGAGTGTGAAGGCGGGCCCGCGGAACGGACGTGGAAGCCGGCTTCTTTCCCTTGCCTTCCCGCGCGTGAAGGGAGGCTTGCTTGATTTCCTTCATGGCCTCCAATAACGCGGCCTCGCGCTTTTCAGGAGCCACTTCGCGATAGGTCTGGAGTAAGGTGGGCAGGTGGGTAACAAGATCGGGATCGGTGAGCAGCCGCGTCCAGTCCGAGCCTTCACCCGATGATTTCGTAAGTTTGGTCATGCGCACGGCTTCCCACATTTTCGATCATTGAGGGAAGTGCTCAAGTCCGTTCTAGATTGCCCTTTGGTGCGCGCTTTCACAAGATGACCAAGGTCACCGCTGGGCACCAGACCAAGGAGGTTGGCTTTGCGGCGGATGCTGGTGCCGTGAGTCCGAAAATCATTTGAGAGGAAAGCGAGTGTGAAAGGGCGCGGCTTTCAAGCCGCGCCGCGTCGCCCAGCCCCTGACGGGGCGGTTGATTTTGAAGCGCTTGTGGTATCGCTAAAGCGATACCTGATACGAAAAACGAATACGAAAACCTGATACGAAAAGAGGACTCGACAAGGCTCTTAGCGCCGTGGGGCAGCCGCAGCAGCGATCAGCACGATGCTGCGTAACGGCGATTCATCGAGACGTCCAGGGCCGCTTAACCCCTGGCTTTGGTCGCGCCCGGCTCTTCGCTGATTACGTATTGCTCCAGCGTATGAAGCTGGTGCTGGATAGCGTCGGCAACGGTGGTCTGGGGAGGGACTGTGATCGATTCCCGGTCTAAAAGACGAAGTACGCTCATGATTGCCTCTTTCTGGGACGTGGCGTTAAAAAATACCGCTCATTTTAGCAGTTGGCGGCTTGCCGAAGTAGGCGAAAGTAGAGGCGTCCCTGTGAGCGTCTTGTGCACCGACATCGGGTCCTGCCTCGGCACGCTCCGCCCTTCATCATGAAATGGTTTAACAATTTGCATCATCTGGCCGCCAAAACGAATCCAAAAGACTTACTATTTTCGGTTGGTTGAAGGAGTGAGTCCTCGTTCCATGGCTTCCTATAAATCGAACCGTTGCGGGCGGCGTCTCCGCAGGTTGATCGTAACCTTTGAAATTCTTGGATTTTCGAGCGTGCTCTGGGGGCAATCCGCATCAAGCGCCTCGCTTCCAAATCAGGTTCCAACTTCAGCCCAGAATCCCGTGTATGGAAGCGTGGCCGACGCCCACGCCACACCGGGGGTGCTCTCCCTCACATTTCGCGATGCCATCGACCGCGCCTTGCGGCACAACCTTGCAGGCCTCCTTTCGGAATACAACACCGTCCAGGCCCGGGGAGAAAAATGGGAGCAACTCAGCGACCTGCTGCCGCACGTCAGCGGAAATGTGGAGGAGGTTGCGGAGAAGGAAAGCCTAGCGGCCCTCGGCTTCTCGAAGTTTCCCAGTTCAGCTTTTGGGGGGGGGAAAGCGCCCAAGTTGATCGGGCCGTTTTCTTATTTCGACGTGCGCGCCTCAGCGACCCAGCGCATTCTCGACTGGAAGGCAGTCGAGAAATACCGGTCCTCGGTGGTCGGCGAGAGCGTGGCGCGCTACAACCTGAAGGACGCGCGCGATCTGGTGGTGCTTGCGACTGGCAATGTGTACTTGCAGGCGATTGCGAGCGCTGCGCGCGTCGAAACCGCGCAGGCGCAGGTCGAAACCGCGAAGGCTCTTTATGACAAAGCGGTGGCGCAGCAGCAGGCGGGTGTTGCGCCCGCGATCGACACACTGCGGGCGCAGGTCGAGTACCAGTCACGCCAGCAGCAATTCATCGCGGCGACCAACGATTTCGCCAAGCAGCAGATTTCTTTGGCGCGCGTCATCGGATTGGCGCCGGAGCAGCAGTTCGCGCTCGCCGACAAGGCTCCGTACGAGGCGTTTCCGATTCCCGATCTGCAGACCAGCTTGCAGCGCGCCTATAACCTGCGCTCCGACTACAAGGCCGCGCAGGATCGCCTGCTGGCGGCCGAACTCGAGCACCGCGCCGCCATTGCCGGATATCTTCCCACGCTCGACGTGGCCGCCAATTATGGCGAAATCGGCTCGACCCCGGCCAGCGTGCTTCCGACTTACGCCGTTTTTGGCACATTGAACATCCCCATCTTTCAGGGGGGCAAAGTTCATAGTGATGTGCTGAAGGCCGACGCCAGCCTGCGCCAGGCGCAAGCGCAGATGGCCGACGTCAAGGGACAAGTCGATCAGGATATCCGCAACGCGCTGCTCGATCTGAAGTCTTCCGCCGATCAGGTCGAAGTGGCGCAGAGCTCGGTGAATCTCGCCGACCAGGCGCTCATTCAATCGCGCGATCGTTTTGCCGCGGGGGTCACCGACAATCTGGAAGTGATCCAGGCGCAGGAAGCGGTCGCGTCGGCGCATGAAAGCCTGATTGCCAGCCTTTACCTGAATAATCTCGCGAAAGTTTCATTTGCCCGCGCCCTGGGCCGTGCCGAAGAGGGCGTGCGCGAATACCTGAGAGGGAAGTAATTTATGGAAGAGACCAACACTGCCGTTGCCGAGCCGAAACTGGAAGCTCCCGCCAACCCTGAGCCCGCTCCACCGGATGGCGAGGCGCACTACAAGCGCCGGGTTTCGTTCCTCGGAAACAAGCGGGCCAAATGGGCGATTGCGCTGCTGGTGCTCATCTTGCTGGTCGCCGGGCTTTTCGCGTGGCAGTATTTTGGCAGTTATGAATCGACCGACGACGCGGAGATTGATGGTCACATCAACTCGGTGAGCGCGCGCGTGAGCGGCCACGTCATCAAGCTGAATGTGGAGGACAACCAGTACGTGGAAAAAGGAACCGTGCTCGTGGAGATCGATCCCGCCGATTACCAGGTCGCGCTCGAGCAGGAAAAAGCGCAATATGCGGACGCGCAGGCGCAGGCGGCGGCTTCGGGTATGAACGTCCCGATCACGAATGTGAATTCATCGAGCCAGGTGGCCATTGCGCAGGCCGGGGTTGCGAATGCGCAGGCCGGGATCGCCGCGGCGCGGCAGCAGTTCGAGGCCGCGAAGGCCCAGGCAGCTGAAGCGGAAGCCAACAACGTGAAAGCGCAGAATGATCTGGTGCGCTACAAAGAACTCATCGACAAGCAGGAGATTTCGCAGCAGCAGTACGACCAGGCGGTAGCGAACGCAAGGGCCAGCGCCGCCGCGGTTGAGGCGGCACACGCCAATGCCGACGCCGCTAAGGCGCAGATCGACCAGGCCCAGGGAAAATTGCTGCAGGCGAACGCGGATTTGCGAAACGCCGAGACCGGTCCGCGGCTGGTGCAGGTTTCGCGGGCACGAGCGCAGAGCGCCGAAGCCAATGCGCAGCAGAAAAAAGCGCAACTCGATCAGGCGCAACTCAACTTGCAGTACACCAAAATCGCCGCCCCGGTGGCCGGCGTGGTCAGCGACCGTACGGTGGAAGTCGGCCAGAACGTGCAGATCGGCCAGGAGATGATGAAGATCATTCCGCTTGAAGACCTCTGGGTGACGGCGAACTTCAAGGAGACGCAACTCCGGCACATGAAAGCGGGGCAGCGCGCCGTCATCGAGGTCGACGCCAATGGGAAAACCTACAAGGGTCACGTCGATTCGATCGCGGGCGCAAGCGGAGCTCGGTTCAGCCTGCTGCCGCCGGAAAATGCCACCGGCAATTATGTGAAGGTCGTCCAGCGTATTCCGGTGAAGATTGATTTTGAGCCCGGGGAGCTGAAGGGGCATGAACTGCGGCCCGGGATGTCGGTGGAACCGAAAGTTTGGATTAAGTAAGTCGCGAGCTTCGAGCCCCGAGTTCTTGAGCCGCAAGCTTCGAGTTTCGGGCCACGAGCTTGTGCCGTGCCGAGCCGGGAGGCTTAGTCCGCTCGCAACTCGCGGCTCGTAGCTTGAAGCTAACATCGCAATGAGCGCTGCCTCCATCACGATGAACGACGCCGCCGAATGGCGGCCGGCTATTAACCCGTGGATCATCGCTCTCACGGTGACGCTGGCCACGTTCATGGAGGTGCTGGATACCAGCATCGCCAACGTCGCGTTGCCGCATATTGCCGGCAGCCTCTCCGCGGGCACTGACGAGAGCACGTGGATATTGACGTCTTACCTGGTGTCGAATGCGATCGTGCTGCCGCTGAGCGGCTGGCTTTCTTCGATTGTCGGGCGCAAGAATTTTTACATGGGCTGCGTGGCGCTCTTCACCGTCAGTTCGTTCCTGTGCGGCTTCGCTCCCAATCTTGCGATGCTGATTGTCTTCCGCATCCTGCAGGGCGCCGGCGGTGGAGGTTTACAGCCCAGCGAACAGGCGATTCTGGCCGATACGTTTCCTCCCGCCAAGCGCGGCATGGCGTTTGCGGTTTACGGGGTCGCGGTGGTTATGGCTCCGGCCATCGGTCCTACGCTGGGCGGCTGGATAACAGACAATTTCACCTGGCGCTGGATTTTCTTCATCAACATTCCGGTAGGAATTCTTTCGCTCGTGCTCACTTCGCGGCTGATACAGGATCCGCCATATCTCAAGCGCCGCAAGCTCAGTGAAACTCATATTGATTACACCGGCCTCGGCTTCGTCGCTCTCGGTCTGGGAACGCTTCAGGTGATCCTGGATAAAGGCCAGCGAGACGACTGGTTCGAGTCAAACTTCATCCTGTGGCTGACGGTGGTGTGCGTTGCGTCGCTGATCTTTGTCGTCATCTGGGAGTGGCGTCACAAAGATCCCATCATCGACCTGCACTTGTTTCGCAACCGCAGCTTCGCGGCCGCCAACTTCCTGATGTTCATGCTCGGATTTGCCCTGCTCGGGAGCACCCTGCTTTTGCCGCTTTTCATGCAGACGCTGCTGGGCTACACTGCCGAGCAATCGGGGCTGGCGCTGATGCCGGGCGGCTTTACCATCATGCTGGCCATGCCGGTGGTGGGATTTCTGCTTTCGCGGTATAGCCCGCGCTACCTGATGCTGTTCGGCTTGGTGATGCTGTCGTTTTCGCTGTTCCATATGACGGGGTTCGATCTGGGAGTCGATTTCCACACCGTGATGATAGCCCGCGTCTACCAGGCGCTGGGACTGGCGTTCCTGTTCGTGCCCATTAACACGGCCGCCTATTCGGGTCTGCCGCGCGATAAAAACAATGCCGCCTCAGGCCTGATGAACCTCGCCAGGAACATCGGCGGCAGCGTAGGAATCTCTTTTGTGGCCACCGGCCTGGCCCGGCGCGCCCAGGTTCACCAGGTGCAACTGGTTGAGAAACTGAACGGCGCCAATCCACAGTTCCAGTCCGCTATTCGCGGTCTGACAAGCATCTTCTCCGGCGCCGGACCGGGCTCCGGAGGCGGCTCCGCCCAGCAGCACGCCTATGCCATGTTGCAGGCGAATGTCCTCCGGGAAGCGACCATGCTGGCTTACATCGATAATTTCTGGGTCTTGGGAGTGGTGATCGGCTGTCTGATTCCCTGTGTGTTCCTGATAAAAAAGGCGAAGGCATCCGGAATGGTCGTTCATTAGAAAGCCGGCGAGGGGAAACGCGCTATGTTTCGCATCATTACGCTGGAACGCGAATTTGGCAGCGGCGGAGGCGGTATCGCCTGCGAGTTGGCGCGCCGCCTGGGATGGAAGCTCTGGGACCAGCAGTTGACTACCGAGATCGCGAAGCGGGCGCAGGTGGCCGAAGAAGCGGTGAGCATGTGCGATGAGCGCGTTGACAGCCGCATCTACCGCCTCGCCAAGGCATTCTGGCGCGGAAGTTATGAACGCCGCATGCCCATCGCCGCTTCACAATCCTTCGATACCGACCGCATGATGGCGATGGTGCAGGAAATCATGGGCAATATTGCGGCCGAGGGAAATGCCGTAATCGTGGGCCGCGGCTCCCCTTTCTTCCTGCGCGAACGGGACGACACATTCCGCGTCTTCACTTACGCTCCGCGGGACGAGAAAATCCGCCGCCTGGTGGCCATGGGGAAAAGTAGAGAGGAATGCGAAGACCTGGTGAGCGAGGTCGACAAGGAGCGCATTGCCTTCATCAAGCACTACTTCAACGCCGACTGGCCCGTGCGCAGCCTGTATCACATGATGATCAATACCGTGGTCGGAGACGAAAATGTAATCGAGGTCATTCTGCACGGCATGGAAACTCTCGCGGCGCGTCCTGCCCAAGCAACCGTGCGCGCCATCCGCTGAGAGTCGCTGGAAACGGTTAAGGGGCCGACCCATTTCGGCCGCGTGCTCGTTTGGGATGCCCCTCAGTCGTTATAAGATAGGCGGAAGATTCCTCCAGACTGGAGCGCAGTCAATCAGTGTCAGCTTCTGACGTGTATCCCTCGTTGCAACAGGAAGTAGCGCGACTGGCGGGTTTGCCGGAAGTTCGCGCCGCGTTTGGACGATTCCGTTTCGAAGAAGCGCAGTTCGCGCAGTGGCAGATGGATGTTTCGAGAGTGCCCGCGCCTCCTTTCGGAGAGGCGAGCCGCGGCGAGTGGCTCGCCGCCCGTTTTCGCGAACTTGCCCTTACGAATGTTGAGATCGATGAAGTCGGCAATGTCTTCGGAGTGCGTCCGGGTTACGGACGTCGCTGTGTCGCGCTCAGCGCGCACATTGACACGGTTTTTCCGGCGGCCACGCCGCTGAACATCCGCCAGCAGGGCACCCGCTTGTATGGTCCGGGAGTCTCCGATAACGGCGCCGGAATCACGGCGATGCTTGCCCTCGCGAGTGTGCTGAGCAGTTCCGCAATCACTCATGCCATGCCGTTCCTCTTTATCGGCAATGTGGGCGAGGAAGGGGAAGGGGACCTGCGGGGTATGCGCCATGTTTTTCAGACGCCGCGCTGGCGCGATTCCATTGCGTACAGCGTGATCGTCGATGGTGCTGGAGCGGATACGGTGGTCGCGGAGGCCCTCGGCAGCCGCCGCTTTGAAGTGATTGTGCGCGGTCCGGGCGGCCATTCCTGGAGCGACTTCGGTACTCCCAATCCCATCATTGTGCTGGGCCGCGCGATTCACGCGCTCAGTGAAACTCCGGTGCCGGTCTCGCCGAAGACTACCTTTAACCTTGGCGTGATTCGCGGCGGGACCTCCGTCAATTCAATTCCGGAATCGGCCAGCATGCGCGTCGATCTGCGTTCGACTTCGATGTCGGAAATCGACCGCTTGGAACGCGCCCTGCGCGTCGCTCTCGACCACGCTGTGGACAGCCAGAATCTGCCGGCCGTCTCCCGCGCCGCGCGCTCCACCCAGATTGTGCAATCCGAGGTGATTGAGATCGGCAATCGTCCCGCGGGCGAACTGGTGCCGGATGCGCGCGTTCTGAAAGTCATCCGCGCGGTGGATGCGCAACTCGGCAATACGGCCCAGATTCAGCGCGCGTCCACCGACGCGAACATTCCACTCTCGCTCGGCCGCGAGGCCATTGCCATTGGCGGCGGCGGTTCGGGAGGCGGCGCGCACACGTTGCAAGAATGGTTCGACTGCCACGGACGCGACCTCGGACTCCGCCGCATTCTGCTTACAATGCTGGCACTGGCAGGGGTGGGAGAGTAGATGCAATGGCGGAATCATCGGTGAGCATAATGACAAAATCGATCCGGCGAACCGTTGTCCTGCTCTGCGCCGTGGGTTCAAGTCTGTGCGCACAGACCCATTCTTCCGCGCCCAAAGCCGACATCATCTTTACCCATGGCAACATCTACACCGGAGTTATTGAGTCCTCGGCTCTGGGTTCCAGCCCTCGCGCCGAAGCCATTGCCGTGCGCGGCGATCGGATCCTTGCGGTCGGCACTCGAGCCGAGATTGCAAAGATGAAGGGGCCTGAAACTAAAGTCGTCGATCTGGACGGCCACTTCGTCATGCCCGGTTTCAACGATGCCCACATGCACCTCGCCAGCGCCGGCCTCGAAAAGATGACGGTCGACATGGTGGGCGTGAAGACAATCGAAGAGTTCCGGCAGCGCCTGCGCGAGAAAGCGGAATCCGCTCCCCCCGGAGAATGGCTGGTCGGTGAAGGCTGGGACGAAACGCTGTGGCCGGTCAAGACTCTGCCTACGCGCTTCGATGTTGACGAAGGCAGCTACGATCACCCCGTGTTCCTCGGCCGGGTCGACGGACACATCGCCGTGGCGAACACTCTGGCCTTGAAACTGGCGATTGTTACGCTGGCCACCAAAGATCCGGAAGGAGGCAAGATCGACCGCGACGATGACGGCACGCCTACCGGTATTCTGCGCGAGAAGGCCTGCGACCTGGTGCGCGACGTGATTCCCAAGCCTTCCCATGACAAGCGCCGCGAGGCCATCGAAATGGCGCTCAACGACCTGGCTATGCACGGGATTACGTCGGCGCAGGATTATTCCTCATGGGAAGACTTTCAGATCTATGAAGAGATCGAAGCCGACGGAAAATTAACGGCGCGCATTTCCGAGTGGCTGCCCTTCGACAATCCGATCTCGGAACTTAACCGCAAACGCGATTCGCACCCCGCGTCCGACAACATGCTCCACACCGGTATGTTGAAGGGCTTCATGGACGGCTCGCTAGGTTCAAAGACGGCCGCGCTGTTCGCGCCTTACAGCGACGATCCCCGGAATACGGGCATCCCGCAATATGAGCCCGAAAAGTTGAATGCGATGACCCGCGAGCGCGTCCTTGCAGGATACCAGCTGGGATTCCACGCCATCGGCGACAAGGGAGTGCAGATGGCGCTCGACGCCTTCGCGGAAGCCGAGAAGGCGGCCAAAGATGCCAAGGTGAAGGCGGCAGACGGCGGTGCAAACTATCGCCTGCGCGTGGAGCACGCGCAGGTCACCACGCCGCAGCAGGTTGCGCGCTTTAAGGAACTGGGGGTCATCGCCTCGATGCAACCGAACCATCTGCTTACCGATATGAACTGGGCGGAGTCGCGGCTGGGACCGAAGCGCGCCGAGACTTCGTATGCCTGGGCCGAGTTTCTGCGCCGCGGCGTGGTGCTGGCTTTTGGCAC
Organism: uncultured Acidobacteriaceae bacterium; assembly: GCA_963838315.1. Classification (GTDB taxonomy): domain Bacteria; phylum Acidobacteriota; class Terriglobia; order Terriglobales; family Acidobacteriaceae; genus Acidiflorens. The sequence continues at coordinate 122,826 of CAWIQW010000002.1, read as the reverse complement.
CGATTATCCGGTAGAGCCGGTCACACCCTTTCGTGGAGTGTACTCGGCCATCACGCGCACGAGCGAAGACGGAAAGAAAAGCTATCCCGGCCAGAAGTTGACCATCGAGCAGGCCATTGCCGCCTATACCAGCGGCGCAGCATTCGCCGAGTTTGCCGAAAAGCAAAAAGGCAAACTCGAACCGGGGATGCTGGCGGATTTCGTAGTCCTCGATCGCGACATTACCGCTGTGCCGCCGCCCAAGATACTGGAGACCAGGGTTCTGCGCACGGTGGTGGGTGGCAAGACGGTGTACGAAGCCCACTAAATCGGGTGATCGGGTCATCGGGCGATCTAAAATCCAGTGGCTCCCACGGCAGTGGCAGAATCGCATGGCGCAAAGGTCGGCCAGAGGCAGTTTTCACATGACGCGATGACTAGATTGCAGATGACTCGATTCAGATCACCCGATGACCCGATGGCCCGATCAACCGATTACAACATCTCCCGATGACCCGATGGGTGCGCGGGAACGGGCCTTTCTGATCGGCGCTCCGCTCGCCCTGATTCCGGCAATGGGCATTCTGCCGGCGGTTACCTTCCTGATCGCCTTTCCACAGACCCGGCATGGCCGGACCATCGGATTCGCAGTCGTCGCTGTCTGCGCCCTGATCGGCAGTTTCGGGCTGTGGAAGCTGGCTCTGGGCGCGGTCGAGAAGCCGTGGGGAATATTCAACATCCTCAATGCAGCGGCGCTTCTCGTCTTGCTGGTGATTGCGGGCTATACCGGGTTGTTTCTGGCGCTGCTGACGCTGAAACTCTAGGAAGCTGGTGAACATCGCTTCGTTGCAGGGCATCACCCTCGCGATGCTGATAGAACTGGCCCTCCGGTGAGACATTTAGTCGCTGGGAGCGAACTCCAACCCGCTTTCGCGCGTCTAACCAGTTGGCAGTTATCAAAGCGCGTTCCTGCCCACGGCCATAGGTATAATTAGTCTTTACGCATTTATAAGGAGGAGCAAATGGATTTGCGCGCAAGCGCCTTTTGGGGTCGCCTCAAGGCCAACCGCTGGGCGTACACCCTTACGATTCTGGCAACACTCACCGTGGGAATTCTGATCGGCACCGTCATTTCCTACGGAGTAAAGGGCAAAGAGGGCCAAAAGTCGTCCGACGCCACGCCCCTGACCGTTCCCGCCCCGCAGCTACTTTCGAACACGTTCTCGCAGATTTCCAAGCAGCTCGAACCGAGCGTGGTCAACATCAATACCGAGTCCACCATCAAGAATCCTCATCGCCGCAGCGGCGGCCGCTCCGTCCACCCCAATCCCGATCAGGACGACCAGGGCAACGGCGACGACAGCCCGTTCCAGGATTTCTTCGACAAGTTCTTCGGCGGCCAGGGTGGGCCCGATGCTGGAAATATTCGCCAGCGCTCGCTCGGCTCCGGCGTGATTGTCGACCCCAAGGGATACATTGTTACCAACCGGCACGTCGTCGAGAAAGCGGATCGCATTCGCGTGAAGCTGCAGGATGAAAATCCGGCCTCGCCCGGTCACGACGCCAAACTCATCGGCATGGATCAGGAGACCGACCTGGCCGTCATCAAGATTGAAGTCGATCATCCGCTGCCTGCCGCCAAAATCGGCAACTCCGACGGCATGCAGGTGGGCGACTGGGTTCTGGCGATCGGCAGTCCGTTCGGATTGCAGGAAACGGTTACGGCGGGCATCGTCTCCGCCAAGGGACGCAATATCGTCCCCAACCGCCAGTTCCAGTCGTTTATTCAGACCGACGCGGCTATTAACCCCGGCAATTCCGGCGGGCCGCTCGTCAACATGTCGGGTGAAGTGATCGGCATCAATACCGCCATTTTGACCGAGACCAGCTCGTATGCGGGCGTAGGTTTCGCCATGCCTTCGAATACCGTGGCTCAGGTCTATAACCAGTTGATCGGACCTGAACACCGCGTGGCCCGTGGATCGATCGGCATTGAATTTTCTGCCCAGCCGAATCCGGCGATCGCGCACATCTACGGAGCTGGTGTGACCGTCTCGAACGTCATCTCCGGCAGCCCTGCCGACCAGGCAGGCCTGAAGATTGGCGACACCATTACCTCGGTGGATGGCAAAGACCTGAAGAGCGGCGACGATCTGGTAGCCGACATCGCCTCCCGTAAACCCGGCTCGAAAGCGAAGTTGAACTTCATTCGCAACGGCAAGAAGGAAGATACGACAGTTACCATCGCCGACCGCTCCAAGCTCTTCGCGTCGCGCCTGGGTGAAGAAGACGAAAACCAGGGCGAGGAAGAGCCAAAAGCCAGCAAGTTTGGCATCACCGTTCGCGGCATCACCGCCGATCTGGCCGACCGGCTCAACATCCCCACAGGTAAAGGCGTGGTCGTTCAGGATGTCAAGCAGGGATCGTTCGCGGAAGACCTCGGGCTGAATCGCGGAGACGTGATCCTCGAGGTGAACAAGCAACCGGTGAACTCTCCTGAGGACTTCTCGAAGATCGAGTCGTCCTTGAAGAGCGGGCAGGACGTCGTGTTTCTGGTGCGTCCGCGGGGCGCAAGAGCGCAGGACGGCACGATTTTTCTGGCTGGAACGCTTCCGTAATCGGTAGACTACTCCGGCGAGACTGGCCGACCCTCCCCAGTTTGGGGATGATCAGGTAGGCTGCTCTCGCCGGTTTTTTATTTGTAAAAGGAAAAGCCCGCGAAAGGCTCTCAGTTCAAGTTCAGTGATGGGTTGGAAGAATTCAATTCGGCAGCGGTCGGAGGTAGCGCTCTGCATCCTCCTGCTCATGCCCGTGTCCGCATTCGCGCAGGACACTTCATTCAGCGCCCAGCCGAAAAAGCCCGCGCATCCGTCGAGTCATAGCTCCAAGTCCAGCACGAAGTCCACAACAACCAAGCATGCCACCCCGACTGCGACCGCGAAGCATGCCTCCCGCAAGTCGTCCCGCTCAGCATCCGAAAAAACCGCGACCCACGGAAAGAAAACTTCCAAGACCGCCAAAAAGCGCGGCCAGCAGGCTATTGACGGAGACCGCGCCCGCGCCATCCAGGAAGCTCTGATCCGCGAACACTACATGGATGGCGAGCCATCCGGGACATGGGATGCCGCTACCCAATCGGCCATGCAGCGGTACCAGGCCGATCAGGGATGGCAGGCCAAGACGACGCCCGATTCCCGCGCCCTGATCAAGCTCGGGTTAGGTCCGAGCCACGACCACCTGCTCAATCCCGAAAGCGCCATGACTTCGTCGCCGGCAGCCGATCCCCAGCCTGCACCCAAGGCTGATGCGCCCCCAAACGATGGTCCTCAGCAATAAGCGATCCTCGCAAGTCCAGTAATCAGGCAAGTAACTAGCCCTGTGTTACTTACGGTTTCTCTCCCGCGGCTGCAGGCTAAAGTTCTTACCAGCACCTGCCGATTTCCCCCCCCTAGAAATTTATCTGCTCAATTGGAGGCAGTAACTTGTCGGTTTCCGGTATTTCAACTGCGAGTCTTTCCATCTACGAAACTCAGAACACCGAGAGCAATTTTCAGAAGATGCAACAGGAGTTCCAGCAACTCGGGCAAGATCTGCAATCGGGGGATCTCTCGGCGGCACAATCCGATTTCGCCACCTTGCAGAGCCTTCAGCCGCAGAACAATTCGACCGGTTCGACCTCGTCGCCATCGTCATCGCAGAGCAATAACCCCACCGCACAGGCCTTCAGCCAGCTCTCGAAGGATCTGCACTCCGGTAACCTTTCGGGAGCGCAGCAGGATTTCGCAACCATCCAGCAAGATTTGCAGAGTCAGGCGGCGCAGGGAACCCACCACCATCATCATCATCACGGCGGCGGAGACGGCGACAACAGCGCCATTGGCCAGGCCTTTCAACAACTCGGCCAAGCTCTGCAGTCTGGCAACCTGACAAGCGCGCAGCAGGCATACAGCACGCTGCAGCAGGATTTCCAGTCGTCCGGCACGAACGGCGGGCAGACTCAATCCTCGTCACAGTCCGGCTCGACTTCGACGGTGACTGCCTGACATTTGGAAAACCCGGTGGATCGAGCAAGGTGGCGGAGACAGTGCGGCCGCGGTGAGCGTGCGGCCGCATGATCCCCAACGATCGACGAGACCTGAACTGTAGATAGTGGTTTGGATTGCCGATGACGCCCGATGTAACACTGCATCTGTGGACGTAACAGCGATTCCTGGGCGAGAAAGCTACGACGCTGCTCGAAACGCCCGCCGGGCCAGCGGCACGACGCGAGCGACCTGCTGCGCGTCCGGGATCATCGTATATTCGGCCGCGCATTCCGCGCACAGCCAGAAGAACTCCCCCCGATTTACGGGCTTAGGAACATCCGTCCCTTCGTTCGCTTTAACTCGCTTGTCAAAGTGGAACAATCTGCCGCAATGCAGGAACCGGAAGGAGGCGGTGCAGGACGAGTTAGAGCACTTGGCAAGCATTCGTAATCCCATGGTCCCGAATGCTTTCATTGTGATGCGAGCGCGCGCTCCGGGAAAAGGTTACGGAAGTAATCCGCGTGACCGCGAATTGCCCCAGCTTCGCCTCTTATGACATGCTATCCCGAAGGCAGCAGTAACCCATATTAGCTTACTAATGTAAGTTAGTTATCCGCCGAATACCTAAAGTTGGCCCCAGGAAGTGCCGATTCCGTGTGCGCTAGTAGTCGGCGTGCGCCTGAGAACCAGCGCCTGGCAAGCCAGCACTTGGTTCCCGGAAGCAGGTGGAGCTGACGGGAGTATGCTATGTCGTCGAACGGCATTCAGCTGGTGGCACCGCACGAGCTACAGTATTTTCATCCCATCCTGCGGGAGTACTACCAGAGCATTCGGGATGCAGCTCTGCCCGATACCTTCTCAACCACCCAACAATCGCTGGCCCTGAAAAAGGCCGACCAACTTTCTCCGACGGTGCAAACCGGCACGCCCGAAACCGCCTCCGGCCAAAACTCGCAGGATGTGACTGCGACTCTGGGAGGAAATGAAGTTCCGGTCACCAGCCAGGCGATAGAAGATCTTCCGCAAGACGTTCAGTCGTTCTCAGTGGCACAGGCCGCGCAAACCGATTCCTCTGCCAATGGAACCACTGTTCCCGCTGCGACCGCCGGCAATGCGGAATCGGGCACGAATCTTGACGTCCGGGTTTAAGCCGCGGGTCGACTGATTTGGAAGGAACGTTTCGCCCTTCACCCGTGCGGCAACGCCTTAAGAGTCCTTAGCCCGCGCGGGGCGCCTGCTTGACTCCAGTTCTAGTCCAGTACGGGACGCGGGCAAAAGGGGATCGGAATCCCTTTCACGATCGCTCCGGGATTCCCCTCGACCAGGGCGTCCGCGTATTCGGCTCCCACAATCTTTGCCGCCACTTTTCTCGCCTCTGACAGCAAAGGAACTCGACGTCGCGCGTCGTGGCCGTCGCTCGCCAGAATGTGTACCGCCGAACGATCCAGCAGCCAGTGCGCGATGATCTCCGGCCGTTCGCCCCAAAATCCGGTGAGCGATGAAGCCGTTACCTGCACCAGGCAACCCTGCTCGGCGTACTCCAGCACACGCTGCGGGCTCTGCTGCAGAATCGGGTTCCGCTCCGGATGCGTCAGGATCGGCGTCAAGCCGCAGTCCCCCAGGCGCCGAAAGCAGTCGGGCAGCTGCGCTGGAATGCTGTAGTTGCTCAACTCGATCAGCAGATAGTTCGTCTCTCCGATCGTGAAGTTGTGCGGGTCTGCCAGCACTCGTTCCAGATTCTCGAACGAAAGATGAAAGTCGCAGCCCAGAGTCAAGGCAGGCGCCGGACCGACCCGTGAGCGCAACTGCTCAAGCAGATCCGAAAGATACTGGCGGTCGTAAACGTAGCGGTCATTCGCATGCGGAGTGGCCACGGTATGGGTGATTCCGTCGGCGGACGCCATGCGGCACATTTCGACCGCGACCTCCCAGGACTTGGGGCCGTCGTCAACCTCCGGCAAAATATGGCAGTGGATATCGATCACGGAATGCCGCGTACCGTTACCAATTAGAACACAATAGTGTAATCCGGCCCGCCCCACTGCTTCCGTCCACGCTCCGGATTTTTGCGGATCGACGTGCTTGCTGGCCTGCGCGGACGCATCCAAAGTCGTATAGTGGCGCCCTGAGCCGCGAGTGGGCCCCGGTATAGTTGCCAGTTCGCGCTTTCTCATGCACGATAGTAGATTCGACTCACATCCAATATTTGAGGAGTTACTTTGCCCATGAGCTTTCTGAGGACGGCGCGCGCCGTGCGGCTGGATCGGGAACGTCTTTGCAGGCTGGCCTTCGCCCTGGTGCTCGTTGCCGGCGCGGTATCTTTTGTTTCCTGCGGTAGTGGAAAGCTCCCGGCATTCACGTCCGGCCAAACCGCCTACGTGACTCTGCCCACATCGAACTCTGTCCTGATGCTCCATATCAACGGACTCACGGGCGTTGTCACCACCGGCTCGCAGACTCCGCAAGTCAGCGGGACCGCGCCCCACGGCCTCGCATTGCTGCCCCACAAATTTCTGTTCGTGGCCAACTCCCAGTCCAATACCATCGCGGTTTACTCTATCGCCGGCGACGGGAGTTTGAACCTTAGCGCCACCCCCACTCCCGTTGGTGGCACGGGCCCCGACAATGTCGTCCTCGACTCCTCGGGACAATACCTGTTCGTCACCAACAGCTTTTCCGCGAACATCTCGGTCTTCTCCGTCGATTCCGGCAGCGGAGCCCTGACTGCCGTCCCCGGTTCGCCCTTTTATGCCAACGATAGTCCCGGCGAGATTCTGATCCCTCCGGGCACTAATTTCGTTTACGTCACGAACTCTCGTATCGGCACTGTGACCGCTTTCACGTTTTCGAGTTCGACCGGAGTTCTCACCCCTGTTTCCGGTTCGCCCTTTGTCTCCGGACCAGGCGCCAGCGGCGTCGCCGTCTCCAACAACGGGCAGTATCTCTACGTTGCCAACAGTACGGCCGTGAATCCCGGCTCGACCGCTGTGGGAAATATCTCGGGTTTCAGTATCGACAGCACCACTGGCACTCTCACCCGGCTCCCCAACTCGCCGTTTACTTCGGCGGTAGGCTCCGGTCCCAGCACCCTGATTGCCGACCCGAGCGGCAGATTTATCTTCGCCACTACTCCGGGAACCGCTTACAGCATCTGGTGTTTTACGATCGATCCCTCGTCTGGGCAACTTGCGGCTTCGCCCGGTTCACCGTTCAGCGTGGCTTCCGGCGGCCTGTTCGTGCTCACCGACAACATCGGCAGCTTTCTCTATATCGGCAGCGAGAGCGCACAAGGGATCGAAGCCTATACCTACGATTCCAATACGGGCGCGCCCACAACGGTTCTGAACTCGCCTTTTTCAACCTCCACAGCTCCCGGCAAGATGGTGATTGCCGAGTAGCGAGTTTCCGCGCGCTACCACAACTCCGTGCCGAATCTAGGGTCGATGCCTGATGCGGGGCGCCCGACCTCTCTTGCAATATCAAGCCAAGCAAAGATTCGCAGTCGATGTTTTTGAAATCGATTTGAAATCGGAGGTTTTGCACCATGAAAGAAAACGTGAAAATCAAGCTCATGCTTCTGGTAGTTCTGTTGACATGCGGCGCCTGGGCCCTCGCGCAGAGTGCCGGCAGCGGAGGCAGTGGGAGTTCAGGTTCCGCGTCCGGGCAAAGCGGCAGCGCAGGCAGTAGCGCCAGTCCGGGCAGTTCTTCCACGCAGCCAGGTGCGCCGGTTCAGACTCCGGGAAGCACAAGCCCGACGCCCGGAATGACGCCGCCGCCCGATACGACGCCTACGCCCAGCACCGTTCCCAACACGCAACAGGGAAGCCCAAACAATCCGGGAACGATGCCGGAAACGACGCCGAATCAGACCCCCGGCACAACCAATCCGCCGAACACTTCGCCCAACAACAGCAATCCATCCAGCAGCAATCCGTCGACCAGCAATCCGTCGAACACAACACCGCCCTCGAGCAATCCGAGCAGTTCTACGCCTCCTCCGCATCGGTAGGACGAGGAGCTGTACGGACGGCTTACGGGATAAGCATCGATTGCAGGAAAAGCCACCGCGAGGTGGCTTTTCTTATCGCTTCTCTCCCCAAGTCACCGTGCCTAGTGATGTAAATCACAGCGGTATGTACGAGTCCGGCGAGATAACCATGGCAGGGTTGCGGAATGGGCCCTGGAGCGTCCGCCATGTGTCTGGCAATCCCGGGCAAGATCTTAAGCGAAGAAGATTTCGGTTTCGCGCGCACTGGACGCGTCCAGTTTGGCGGGATTGTCCGCCAAGTACGCCTCGACTTCGTTCCTGAAGCTACGGCTGGAGATTACGTCCTCGTCCACGTCGGCTTCGCAATCAGCAAAATCGACGAAGAAGAAGCCCACCGCACCTACCAGTTGCTGGCAGAGATGGGCGCACTGGAAGAAGAATTACCACCTGCAGAAGCCGACCCCGCGAGACCGTGACCCCGCACGCGTAGCGCCGGCGCCCCGCCGGCAGTCGTGGCGGCGCCTCGCCGCCACTGACCCATTCAACTCCGGTTCGAGGGCAAAGTTCAATCCTCACCCGGCCCTGTGATCCTCATCACCGAGTCGATGTTCATCCCGGCTTAAAGTCAATCTCGCAGCTCTTTCCCGCTGCCAGGGCCCGCAATGAAATTCATGGATGAATACCGCGACGCCGCCCTAGCCCGCCGCCTGCTGGCCGAGATCGTGCGCGCGGCCCGCGGCCATTGGGTGCTCATGGAAATCTGCGGCGGCCAGACCCACACCATCATGCGTTACGGGCTTGACGAGCTTCTTCCGGCAAATATCGAACTCGTCCACGGCCCGGGCTGCCCGGTGTGCGTTACGCCTCTTGAGACCATCGACAAGGCTCTCGAACTGGCCGCGCGCCCCGAGATTATTCTCGTCTCCTACGGAGATATGTTGCGCGTCCCCGGTTCCGCTACCGACCTCTTCACCGTGAAAGCTCAGGGAGGAGACGTGCGCGTGGTTTATTCGCCAACGGACGCGCTGAAAATCGCCCGCCAGAATCCCCACCGCAAAGTCGTCTTCCTCGCCATCGGATTCGAAACCACCGCGCCCGCCAATGCGATGGCGGTCTGGCAGGCGAAGCAGGAAAAGATCGGCAATTTCTCAGTGCTCGTCTCGCACGTGCTGGTGCCGCCCGCCATTCGCGCGCTCATGACGTCTCCTGACTGCCGGGTCAACGGATTCATCGCGCCCGGCCACGTCTGCGCCGTAGTCGGCTACAGAGATTACGAAACCCTGGTGCAGGATTTCCGCGTGCCCATCGTGGTCGGAGGCTTCGAGCCGGTCGATCTTCTCGAAGCCATCCTGATGCTCGTTCGCCAACTGGAAAAGGGCGAAGCCCGCGCGGAAAACCAGTATGTGCGTTCGGTGAATTATCAGGGCAACCTGCCCGCGCAACGCGTAATGGAACAGGTCTTCGAGGTAGCCGATCAGAAATGGCGCGGCATCGGCGCGATTCCGGCCAGTGGTTTGCGCGTGCGCGATGAATATGGAGACTACGACGCCTCGCGACTCTTCGGCCTGGCTTCGATCACTGTAGACGAGCCCGCCGAATGTATCAGCGCGCAGGTCCTGCAAGGTCTGAAAAAACCGACCGACTGCGTAGCCTTCGGAATGCGTTGCACGCCGCAGAATCCGCTTGGGGCTCCCATGGTTTCGTCCGAAGGAGCCTGTGCGGCTTATTACAACTATCGGAGACATCAAAAGCAGTTGCCAGTTCCCAGTTCCCAGTCCTTCAGCCGGCTGGAGAACTGAGAACTGAGAACTGGGAACTTGCAACTGAGAACTGGCAACTGAGAACTCGCAACTGAGAGCTGAGAGCTAAGACCTTGCCCAACAATCCCAACTCGCTGGCGCAACTAATCTGCCCCGCGCCGCATCCGGTGAACGACACCATCGTCCTCGGCCACGGCAGTGGAGGCCGCCTGAGCGCGGACCTCATGCGCTCAATTTTTCTACCCGCTTTTGCCAACCCGACGTTGTCCCGGCTTGACGACCAGGCGATCATTCAAGTGAAAGGCACACGCCTCGCCTTTACCACCGACTCCTTCGTCGTCAAGCCGTTGTTTTTCCCTGGGGGAGACATTGGCTCCCTCGCCGTTCATGGCACCGTCAACGACCTGGCCATGGGGGGAGCCAAGCCGCTGTTCCTGAGCGTCGCTTTCATCATCGAAGAAGGATTGTCGATCACGGTTCTACGTCGCGTGGTTGAATCATTGCGCGCCGCCGCCAAGAAAGCCGGAGTGGAAATTGTCACCGGAGACACCAAAGTTGTAGAGAAGGGAAGCGGCGACCAGCTTTTCATCAACACCACCGGCATTGGCCTCGTTCCAGACGATCTCGAACTCTCCGCCAATCGCGCGCGCCCCGGCGACAAGGTCCTGCTCAGCGGTTCGATCGGTGATCACGGCATTGCCATTCTCGCGCAGCGCGAAGGGCTCGAATTCGAGTGCCCGGTGGAAAGCGACAGCGCCGCGTTGCACGAACTGGTGGCCGCCATGCTGGATGTAAGTAGCAATGTCAGCGGCGCGATTCGTTGCCTGCGCGATCCTACGCGGGGAGGCATCTCCAGCACCCTGAACGAAATCGCCGAGCAGTCGCGGGTTGGCATCCAGCTCGAAGAAAGCACGATTCCCATTCGCGAAGAGGTTCGCGGAGCGTGCGAGATGTTGGGCCTCGATTCTCTTTATGTGGCGAATGAAGGCAAGCTGATAGCGATCGTAGCGCCCGAAGCAGCCGATGCAGTCCTGAGCGCGATGCGCAACGATCCGCTGGGCCGCAAAGCGTGCATCATCGGTAAGGTGGTACAAGCAGAATCGCCGATAGTGACGATTCGCACCGAATTAGGAACCTCGCGGTGCGTGGATATGCTGGCAGGAGATCAGTTGCCGAGGATTTGTTGAGAAGAGGGCTTTAGGCGCTCGCCTTTGGGAAAACCAAGATAGTCAAGGATCCGGGAAGCCCAAGCCGAGAGCCTAAAGCCTACAGCCCGCTTTTTATGCACGAACTGGGTATAGCCAATTCGATCCTTGACGGAGTGGCCGCTGAAGTCAGCCGCCGCGCCGGCGCCCGGCCGGTCAAAGTCGGAGTTCGCGTGGGCGAACTGGCTGGGCTCGATCCCGATGCCTTGCGCTTCGCCTTCGAAGCGCTCACCCTTGACACTCCGCTTGCCGGCCTATTGCTCGATATTGAATTCCGGGCATCGCGCAGCCGCTGCAACGATTGCAGCCATGAATTTGAGGTCCGGAACTTCGAGTTACTGTGCCCCGCCTGTGGGAGCCTCACGACGAGCCGCATCAGCGGAGACGAACTGGAATTTGCTTATCTCGAAATCGAAGAAGTCAGACGAGTCTACGCTGCACGAGGAGATACAAAAAACATGAACCGTGTCCCGATGGAAGGAAAAGTTCTGAACGAAAATGCGCGCGTAGCGGCCGAATTGCGGGAGCGCTTCCGCGAGCACCGCGTGCTGGTGGTCAACCTGGTCAGTTCCCCGGGATCGGGCAAGACCACGCTGCTCGAAAAAACGCTGGAGAGCTTTTCCCAAAGGCACCCGCGTAGCCGTTCTCACCGGCGACCTCCAAACCGAAAACGATGCCAACCGCCTCAAGCGTTACGGCTATCCCGTCAAGCAGATCACCACCGGAGGCACGTGCCATCTTGATGCCCGCATGATCGAAAAGCATATCGCCGATTGGAACCTTGATGATCTTGACCTCCTGATCATCGAAAATGTCGGCAACCTGGTTTGCCCGTCCAGCTACGATCTGGGCGAAGCTGCGAAGATCGTGCTGCTAAGCGTCACCGAAGGCGAAGACAAGCCGCTGAAATATCCTTCGATCTTTTTCAAATCCGAATTCATGATCCTGACCAAGACCGATTTCCTGCCCTATGTGCCCTTCAATGTTAAGAAGCCATAGCCAACGCCCGCCGCGTCCACTCCTGAGATGGAGGTTGTCAAAGTAGCGACCCTCGCCGGAGACGGCCTGCAGGAATGGATGACCTGGCTGGAGCAGCGCAAGCAAGCCTTCCTGGCGGAGTTGCCGCAGCCCGTCGTCGCACCTTAGCGTCCTGAACTGCGTTGAACTGTCACACAGATTCAGTGCCATATCTAGGTTGGGCCGCGTGCGGATGAGGGAGTAGGGGGCCTTCGACTGCGTTGCCGTTCTCTTCGCGAACGGCAACTTCGCTCAGGATGACAACTCGTAATGAGAGTCTTTCGGACGGCGCTCCGCCAGCCGAATGCCCCGTCTATGTGAGTCCCCGCAACATTGCAAATTGTCATCCACGCACCGCGGAATATAACGCCCCGCAGGCGACGGAAGTTATATAGTTAGCCTTCCCCGGATACCGGGCTCAATCTTAATTCAGCTCACCGATGACCAGACGAATCTCGCTCTCGCTGTTGACCGTTGCGGCCATGCTCAGCATGTCCTGCGAGCACAAACCCAAAGGTCAGGTAGCCCGCTGCGTCGATCAGAATGATCGCGTGGTCGGCGATGACAAGTGCGATCAGCCGCAGCACACGCCCGGCACTCCCGGCTGGGGAGTCTATCCTTACTATCGCTGGTACTACGGTGGCCAGGGCTACGCGTTCGGCGCCCCGGTCACGCAGGGCAGCTTTGATCCCGCGCCCAACTTGCCCATATTTCGCGAATCGTCCCCTGAAGGCAGCGCCATCATGCGGGGCGGCTTTGGAAGCGGCTTCAGCGGAGGAGGAGTAGGAGCCTAATGCGCCGCGTAATCAGCACTCCCCGAGACAACTGGCTAGCCACCGTCACCAAGCAGGGCCTGACCTACAATCGGCTTCCCGACGGGCGCGACTACTGGAACGAGTCCGCCTACTACGAGCTCTCGAAGGCCGAGGCCAAGGTTGTCGAGGATGCCACCAACGAACTGCAGAACATGTGTCTGGCCGCCGGGCAGTTCGTCATCGACAACGCCCGCTACGGGGACTTCGGTATCCCCGGCGACGCCACCGAGCTCATCCGCAAGACCTGGACCGCCGAACCTCCCGCGCTCTACGGCCGCATGGATCTTGCTTACAACGGCTCCGGGCCGCCGAAGTTACTCGAATACAATGCCGACACTCCCACCGCGCTGATCGAGGCCGCCGTCATCCAGTGGTTCTGGATGAAAGACAAGTTCCCGCGTAGTGCGTCGCAGTTCAATTCCATCCATGACAAGCTGATCTGGAAGTGGAAGGACATCAAGCCTTACATGAAACAGCCCGTCTTCTTCGCGCACTGCGATCTCGAAGAGGACACCATGACAACTTGCTACCTTCGTCAGACCGCCGAAGACGCGGGCATTGAAACGCGCGGACTGCTAATCGATCAACTTGGCTGGGACATCCGCAAACAGCAATTCGCCGGACTCGAAGGCGAGCGCGTGGAAACCATCTTCAAACTCTACCCGTGGGAGATGATGGTCAAAGAGCCCTTCTGGAAAAATGTGATGCAGTCTTACCCGGTTCCGACCTGGATCGAACCCATCTGGAAGATGCTCTTTTCCAATAAAGCGCTCTTGGCGATTCTCTGGGAGATGTATCCCGACAACCAGTACCTTTTGCCTGCCTACCTCGACAGTCCCAAAGACATGCTGAACTACGTCAAGAAGCCGAAGCTGGGCCGCGAAGGCGCCAACGTGGGCATCTACAAGAGCGGGATGCTGCAAACCGAAACCGACGGCCGCTACGCCGAGAGCGGCTTTGTCTATCAGGCTCTAACCGAATCGACCCAGTTCGGAGTAAAGACCGCGGTCGTCGGCTCCTGGCTGGTGGCCGACGCCGGAGCGTGCGGCATCGGCATCAGAGAAGCGGATTCTCCGATCACCGGCAACTTCAGCCAGTTTGTTCCTCATATTGTGACGGGGTGATCTTATAGGTCCGGGTGGGGGCGGGGCTGCGCCGCCAAGAGTGGGAAGCCCTGTACCACACAAGTCAACCACACCAATAAACCGCAGCCAATTACCACAACGCCGCGATCTCCCAAAGAGTCATCTCCCAAGAGTGTGCCTCATGTACGACCTCCGTGTGAGTGTTGTCACATCATTCTCTCCCTGCATTTCCTAGACTGGTTTCAGTACCGCACGAAAAAGAAAGAAAGCAGGAAGCGTGCCTGTAGCTCCGGATCTCGCCCGCCCCGCTCCGCCGACCGCGGATAAACGCTGGAAACTGGTGGAAGCTACGATGCGCCGCACGGGCAATAATCCCCGCGGCCTGATCGAGTCCCTCCACACCGTGCAGGAGGTTTTCGGCTATCTCGATGTAAGCGCGCTCCGCTTTGTGGCCAAATCCCTGCGCGTGCCCCTGAGCCGCGCCTATGGCGTGGCTACGTTCTATCATTTTTTCTCGCTCCGCCCGCCGGGCGAGCACACCTGCGTCGTTTGCATCGGAACCGCCTGCTATATCAAAGGTGCGCCGCAACTGCTCGAAGCCGTGAAGCAGGAACTCGGTGTCGCCTGCGGGCAGACCACGCCTGACGGCAAGGTTTCCGTGCTGGGCGCGCGCTGCCTCGGATCCTGCGGCCTGGCTCCGGCCGTCGTCTACGACCACGAAGTTGCAGGCAAGGTTACGCCCGAGGCACTCCGCCACCGCCTCGCGAATTGGAAGTCGCATGTCTCCTGAAGAGCTCGAACAAATAGCCGATGGAGAACGTGAGCGCCAGGCGACGTTCAAGCACACCGTCAAAGTGTGCGTGGCCGCCGGTTGCGTCAGCTGCCAGAGTGAAGGCGTCAAGGCCGCGCTCGAAAAAGAGGTTGCGGACCGCAAGCAGGGGGAATCGCATTGTCAGGTGAAAGGCGTCGGCTGCATGGGCCTGTGCGCCGCCGGACCGCTCGTCGCAGTCGGCAACCATACGCTCTATCAGGGAGTCACCGCCGAAGACGCGCCCGCGCTGGTCGAAAGCCTCGACCAGTCTCCCGTCAGCCGCCTTGTCTGTCCGACCGATGTGCCGTTTTTCCAGAAGCAGAAAAAGATTGTCCTGGAAAATTGCGGCAACATCGATCCCGAGCGCATTGAAGATTACATCGCCGTCGGCGGCTACACCGCGCTCATGCAGGTTCTGGCGGACATGACGCCACCGCAGGTCATCTCGGAAGTAACGCACAGCGGGCTGCGCGGGCGGGGCGGCGCGGGCTACCCTACGGGTCTTAAGTGGAGCACGGTCTCCAAAGCCGCCGGCGAAAAGAAATATGTCGTTTGCAACGCCGACGAAGGCGATCCCGGCGCTTTCATGGACCGCAGCGTCCTCGAAAGCGATCCCCATCGCGTAATTGAGGGCATGCTCATCGGAGCCTTCGCGGTCGGCGCCTCCGAAGGTTACATTTACGTGCGCGCCGAATACCCGCTCGCCATCAAGCGCCTGCGCATCGCCATCAAGCAGGCCGAGCGTCTCGGACTTCTCGGCAACAACATCTGCGGCAGCCGCCTCAGTTTCCATCTCGATCTTCGCCTGGGCGCGGGCGCTTTCGTCTGTGGAGAAGAAACCGCGTTGATCGCATCGGTCGAAGGCCGGCGCGGCATTCCCCGTCCCCGGCCGCCTTATCCCGCCATGGAAGGCCTGTTCGGCAAGCCCACTCTGATCAACAATGTCGAAACCTTCGCCAGCATCGCGCCCATCATTCGCAACGGCGGCGAGTGGTATGCGCGCATCGGCACCGAGAAAAGTAAAGGCACCAAGGTTTTCGCGCTCGCCGGGAGCATTCACAACACCGGCCTGGTCGAGGTCGCCATGGGCACCACGCTGCGCGAGATGGTCTTCGACATTGGCGGAGGCATGGCCGATGGCCGCCAGTTCAAGGCGGTCCAGACCGGCGGGCCCTCCGGCGGATGCCTGCCCGCGCAATTCCTGGACATGCCCGTCGACTACGAAAATCTGGCGCGCGCCGGTTCCATCATGGGCTCGGGCGGCATGATCGTGATGGACGACACTTCCTGCATGGTCGACGTCGCGCGCTTCTTTATGGATTTCTGCATGGGCGAGTCATGTGGAAAGTGCGTGCCCTGCCGCGTCGGCACTTATCACATGCACGGCATCCTGCGCAAAATCACGCAGCGCCGCGGCTCGACCCACGACATCGCGCAACTCGAGGAACTCGCCGACCTGCTCAAGAACACCAGCCTGTGCGGCCTGGGACAATCGGCGCCCAACCCGGTGCTCAGCACGCTGCACTATTTTGCCGAAGAATACAAAGCGCACGTCGACGAACATCGCTGTCCGGCCGGCGTCTGCAAGAACGGCAACGGGGACATGAACGGGCTCGAAGCCGTCGACAGCGAAGCGCCACGCCCAATCGATCTACCAGCCAGCCTTGGAGGTAAGGAATGATCCGCGCCTCCACCATCAAGACTCTCAAGATCGATGACCGCGACTTCAGCGCGCGCCAGGAGGAGACCATCCTCGACGTTGCCCGCCAGAACGGCATCTTCATTCCCAAGATCTGCGACCTGAAGGGTCTTTCTCCGGTGGGCGCGTGCCGGCTTTGCTTGGTCGAAATCAAGGGCTCCAACAAACTTCTTCCCGCCTGCTCCACGCTCGTTGAAGAGGGCATGGAGGTCACGACCAACTCCGAGCGCCTGCAACGATACCGCAAGGCGATTCTCGAACTGCTCTTCACCGAGCGCAATCACGTCTGTTCGGTCTGCGTTTCCAATGGACACTGCGAACTGCAGACGCTGGCGCAGAAACTCGGCATCACCCATGTGCATTTCCGGTATTGCTATCCGCACCTCGACGTGGATGCCTCTCACGACCGCTTCTCGGTCGATCACAACCGGTGCATTCTGTGTTCGCGTTGCGTGCGCGTGTGCGACGAAATCGAGGGCGCGCACACCTGGGACATCATGGGCCGCGGCATCAATTCGCTCGTCATCACCGATCTGGCCGAGCCCTGGGGGATGTCCGAAACCTGCACGGGATGCGGCAAGTGCGTACACGTCTGCCCCACCGGAGCGCTCTTTGAAAAAGGCAAGTCGGTCGCCGAGATGCTCAAACGCCGCCAGTTCCTCCCCTACCTGACCCAGATGCGCGAGGAAAATCCAGTGAGCAAGCTGCGCCTGGCGACGGTGTGGTTGGATGGCTGCTCGGGCTGCCACATGTCGTTTCTCGATCTCGACGAGCGCCTGATCGCCGTCGCCGACAAGGCCGATCTCGTCTACAGCCCGCTGGTCGATCAGAAGGAGTACCCGCCCGACGTTGATATCGCGCTGGTCGAAGGCGCGGTCTCTTCCGAAGACGACCTGCACAAGATCGAGCTCATCCGCCAGCGCACCAAGACCCTTGTCTCGCTGGGCGATTGCGCCGTAACCGCCAACGTGCCTTCGATGCGCAACCAGTTCCCGTTGCAGATGAGTCTCGACCGCGCCTATAAAGAAAACGTGACTCTCAATCCCGGCACGCCCACCGAAGTCGTTCCCCGGTTGCTGGAAAAAGTTCGTCCCATTCACGAAGTCGTTCCCGTCGACGTTTTCATTCCCGGCTGTCCGCCCTCGGCCGACACGATTTTCTACGCTGTTTGCGAGTTGCTGGAAGGGCGCAGCCCGGACCTGAGCGCCCTGACGCGCTTCGGATCGTAGGTATGAACGTAGAAATCGAGCAAGCGCGAAGCACACAGGAAAGTGCATAGGTAAAGATTGACATTGGATAACGCCGTGCCCGAAACCGCTACAACTCGCAAGACCATCTCCATCAACCCCGTCACGCGCATCGAGGGCCACGGCAAAATCACCCTGCACCTCGATGCCCACGGACGCGTCGAAGACGCCCGCTTCCACGTCACCCAGTTCCGCGGCTTCGAGAAATTCTGCGAGGGACGCCCGTTTTCCGAGATGCCGTCGCTCATGGCCCGCATCTGCGGCATCTGCCCCGTCAGCCACCTGATCGCTTCCGCCAAAGCCTGCGACGCGCTGCTCGCCGTCCGCATCCCGCGCGCTGCCGAAAAACTTCGCCGCATCTTCGGACTCGCCCAGGTCCTGCAATCCCACGCCCTCAGCTTCTTCCATCTCTCCTCGCCCGACTTTATCCTCGGTTTCGATTCCGACCCCGCACGCCGCAACATGTTCGGAGTCGCCGCAGGAATATCCCGAGATCGCCCGCAACGGCATCCGCCTGCGCCAGTTCGGCCAGCAGATCATCGAGCGTCTGGGCGGAAAGCGCATTCATCCCGCGTGGATCGTTCCCGGCGGCGTCAGCGAGCCGCTCTCCAGTCGCCAACCGCGACGCCATCCTCGTCGACCTTCCGGAAATGCTGGCCATCGCCCAGCTCACCCTTGAGTGGTTCAAAGGCATCACCGAAAAATTCCGCGAAGAGATCACCTCCTTCGGCAATTTCCCCACGCTGTTCATGGGCATCGTCAAGGACGACGGCGGCCTCACCTTCTACGACGGCAAAATCCGCATCGTCGATGCCAGCGGCGAAGGTCGTCGCCGCCGGCCTCGACCCGGCAACGTACCAGGACTTCATCGGAGAGAAGGTCGAGTCTTCGACCTACATGAAGTCCACCTATTACAAGCCCATGGGCTATCCCGACGGTATCTACCGCGTCGGCCCGCTCGCCCGGCTCAACATCGCGGACCGCTTCGGCACCGTCCGCGCCGATCAGGAGATGGCCGAGTTCCACGAAATCCAGCGCACCGCCGTCCTGAGTTCATTCCACTATCATCACGCGCGCCTGATCGAAATCCTCTACTGCATCGAGCGCATGCGGCAGTTGCTCGACGATCCGGAAATCCTCTCGAAACACGTGCGCGCCATTGCCCGTCCCAACAGCGAAGAAGGAGTCGGCGTCGCCGAAGCCCCGCGCGGCACGCTCATCCACCATTACAAGATCGACGAAAACGGCCTGATGCGCTGGGCCAACCTCATCATCGCCACCGGACACAACGGCCTCGCCATGAACCGCAGCATTCTCCAGGTCGCCCGCCACTTCGTCCACGGTGAGCGCCTCGAAGAAGGTATGCTCAACCGCGTCGAAGCCGTCATCCGCGCCTACGATCCCTGCCTGAGCTGCTCCACCCACGCCGACGGCCGCCTCGTCCTCGCCATCCAGTTAGTCGCCCCCGACGGTGCCGTGATTGACGAACTGCGGCGCTAGCATAGGTTGGAGAATGACTTGCGGGATAGTTAAAATCGGCGCGATAGCCTCAACCTTGAACAAGATTGAGCAAGAATCGTGATGACTGTGCTTGTCGTGGGCGAGCTTCTGGTTACAATAGCCGAGCGGTCCGCGGAGCTGGTACTCGATGCTGGAAGCTGCGTCAAAGCTCGCATTTACCTTGTCCGTGGTTATGTTGGGAGTCGCCGTCTCCGCTTTGGTGACGAGGTTTGCCTATCCCTCGGTCAGTGTCCTTGCACTTGCCATGTTTAGACGCATTA
The DNA here is from genome assembly GCA_963838315.1 of uncultured Acidobacteriaceae bacterium. Classification (GTDB taxonomy): domain Bacteria; phylum Acidobacteriota; class Terriglobia; order Terriglobales; family Acidobacteriaceae; genus Acidiflorens. The sequence goes on along the minus strand of CAWIQW010000002.1, from coordinate 103,414 downwards.
CAGATGTGTTGTTCTTTGCTTGTCTCCTGATCCATGGACAGTTTTTCTTCGCGTTTACCTTGGCACTGGTAAGCAGCGGAGTCGAGTTTCGTCAATCTCGCAGATTTACACGCGATTTCCCGGATTGCGGTCGCACTTTGGACGGGGCTTGGCATCCTCGGAGTTCTGGATAAACTTGGGATTGTCTACATGCGTCCAGCCGTGCTCCTTACCGTCGCGCTCCTCATGATGATCGGCATGGTCTGGGGTGCGGTTGCAGTATCAAAGGATCAGCCGAAGCAATCCGCCTGAGAATGAGTTCCTTCCGCCACATGAGCCAGTTCCCTATACTCAGGGCCTGCGGGTCAACTGTTGAAACATCCCGTGGGTGTTGAAAAAGTCACGTCGATTAGCAGGATGAAATTGGGCAGAAGCATGTTAGAAGAAAAGCATTCGCGTGCTTTGTTTGATTCTCATCGTCGGAGGCCTGCTGATCATGATGGGGCAACACACCCGTTCGGAGCCGTTGTTTTATTACTTCCGCCTGGAAGATGAGGTACCAGAAACTCATCTGTTGCGGCTGATTGAGAAGCACATCAGCTTGGAGTTCGTCCGGCAGCGACTGAAAGACAGTTACAGCGAGACCGGGCGGCCGTCGATCGATCCCGAACTTCTGCTGCGCATCCTCTTGATCGGCTATCTCTACGGCATCACCAGCGAGCGCAAGCTGGTCGAGGAACTGCGCATGCATCTGGCGTGGCGCTGGTTCACCGGGCTGGGCTTCAATCAGGAGATCCCGCATCACTCGACATTTTCGAAGAACCGGCACGGACGGTTCCAGGAGTCGAAGCTGTTCGAGCAACTGTTTGAGGAGATCGTGCGGCAGTGTGTGGAAGTAGGACTGGTGCAGGGCCAGCATCTGTCGGTGGATGGCAGTTTCGTGGAAGCAAACGCGGCCAAGGAGAGCCGCATTCCACGTGAACAACTACGGGAAGCGGCGCAGGTGCATCATACGGTGCGGCAGTATCTGCGGGAGGTGGAAGAGCAGAACCCGGTGGAGGAGCCAGTGCACGAGCAGGATCAGGTATCGACCACGGATCCCGATTCCACCTACGCGACGAAAGGCGGGACGCCGGCGCGTCTCGGTTACTACGACAACTATCTGATCGATAATGACAGCTGCGTGATTGTGGGAGTGCAGGGCACAGCGGCACGCATGAGTCAGGAGACGGTGGCCGCGCAAGATATGCTGACCCGTTTCGCCGAATGGAGCGGACAAACGCCTGAATCGGTGGCGGCCGATACGACGTACGGAAACGGAGACTTCTTGCAATGGTTGGCGGAGCGTAACATCACCCCGTATATGCGAACCCGCGACAGCATCCACCGCAAGAACAGCCCGTTTTTTGGTCCCGAGCATTTCCGGTACGAGCCCGAACACAATCGCTATATCTGTCCTGCTGGGCAGCCGCTGAACTATGGGGGGCGAGTGTATCGGAATCGCGCCTTCAACTACATTGGAACCCGCAAACGCTGTGGTGGTTGTGCTCTAAAAGCCCAATGCACCAGCGCCGCTTTTCGGTCTCTGAACATCCACCAGCACGAATCCGCGCGGCAACGCGCACGGGAGTTAGCCAACACACCCGAGTTCGCCAAGGCACAACGGCAGAGGAAGAAAGTAGAAGCGTTGTTTGCGGAACTCAAGAACCAGATCGGACTGCGTCGCCTGCGCCTGCGGAGATTGAAGTTTGTGCGGGAGCAGTTCTTCCTGGCAGCGACGGCGCAGAACATCAAGCGACTCGTGCGATTCCTCAGCCAACTGGCAACACCCGTCCTGCCGGCTACCGCGTAACCGTAAGGAGTAAGAAAAGTACGAGGAGCGGACACTCACCCCAAAAAGCCGCTGGCTAAAGCCGAGTTTTTCAACAGCCACTCCCCATCACACCAAGAACCCTACGCACAAGCTAGAGAAAAGGGCCGCCCAGTCCGTCTCTTGTTCGTCTGTAGTTCATCGAGAGCTTCCCGGGACGCGGGTCTGGATTGGCCGTCAGGCGGATGTCATTAAATTCCGACAGGAAGCTAACTACTGTTTATTCAACCGGTTGCCGTCATTCATAGCGTAAGGCTTCGATCGGATCGAGGCGCGACGCTTTGATGGCGGGCAGCATTCCGCTTACGACGCCCACGAATCCGAGAATGACCGTTGACGCAACCAAGGTAGTGGTGTCGATAGCCAGGTGAATATCCCCCTCAGAGCCGTTCTCGAAAAAGGCACTCCACAGGGTAAGAGAACCAACCGACCAGGAGACGACATAGGCGAGCGCCACGCCCGCGAGGCCACCTAGCAGCGTGATTACCAGTGCTTCGGCCAGAAACTGGACGAGGATGTGCCAACTGCGCGCGCCCAGCGCTTTCTCCACGCCGATTTCGCGGGTGCGCTGGGTCACGGAGACGAGCATGATGTTCATCAGGCCCACTCCGCCGATGCCCAGGGTCAGCAATCCGATAAAGCCGAGCAGGATCTTGATGCCGGTAGTGATTATCCGCAGGTCGAGCAAGTCGGCAAAGACGTCGAAGACGAAGATGGCGCGCTTGTCCTTGGGATCGAAGTCGTGGTGGAAGGCCATGGAGCGGCGGACGGCCTCGGCAACCTTGGCATGATCGCCCTCGTATTCCATGGCGATGCCGTTGAGGTAATAGGTGTTGATGAGGTCGTTCATGGCGGTGAACGGGATGTAGACTTTGCCGTTCATGTTGTCGTCGCCATCCTGAATTACGTGCTTGAGTACGCCGATCACCTCGTAGGAAATGCCGTCCAGGCGCACCTTTTCGCCCAGGGCTTCCTGTCCGGAAAACAATTTCTTTTTTACGTCGGCACCGAGGACGGCGACCCGGCTGCGATTGTTCTCGTCGAGATCCGTGAAGAAGCTGCCATCTTCGACGTCCATGCGGCGCATGTGGCCATAGTAAGGATAAACGCCGCTGACGCCGTAACTGGCGCTGCGGGATCCCCAGGCTACGGTACTTTGTTTGAAGGCTTCCGGCGAGATGCGCTTCAGGAGCGGGACCTCGGCCTGAAGGTAGTCGAGATCGTTGACCGTAAGTTTGATTTCGCTGCCGGCTTTGGTGCCTCCGGCCTGCAGGGAAGTGCGCCCGGGAAAAATGAAGATGAGGTTGGTGCCCCACGAGCGAAATGCGATCCAGAGTCCGCGCTCGAAGCCAGAACCGTAGGCGAGCAGCAGGACGACCGTGGCGATTCCCCAGGCCATGCCGAGCATGGTGAGGATGCTGCGGCGGCGATTGTGCTTGAGCGCCTGGTAGGCTTGGCTGCCGAGTTCTAGGATCATGGTTACTCCTGGCGCAGGGCTTCGACTGGTTCGAGCAGCGCTGCCTGCCTTGCGGGATAGAGTCCGGCGGCTATGCCTGCGAAGGCCAGCGAGAGAATGGCGACGACCGCCGACGAGAGCACGATACGCGGCGTGTCGAATCCTTCGGGAGCAGGTAAGGCCGCTAGAATCGCTACCAGTCCACTGGTTACGGCCAATCCGATGCCGCCGCTCAGGGCGGTCAGGAATGCGCCTTCCACGAAGAATTGCGTCAGGATGGCGCGATGCGTGGCGCCCAGAGCTTTGCGAAGGCCGATCTCGCGCGTGCGCTCAGTGACCGAGACGAGCATGATGTTGATGATTCCGATCGCCCCCAGAGCCAGGGTGATCACCCCTACGACGCCCAGGAACCAGTCCATGCCGTCGAAGATGCGGCCGACCCGTTGATTGTTTTCGATGGTGTCCCAGTCCTCGAATGACTCTTCGAGTTTGGGATCGAAGCCATGCTGGCGGGCGAGAATCTCGTGTACTTCCTGCTTGGCGGCCAGATGTTCCGACGGCGCAAAGGGGCGGTAGTTCAGGAAGGAGATGGCATCTTCGCTGTTCTGCTCTTTCAGGCGGAACAGGTCACGCATCGTTGCAATCGGAACGAAGATGCGGGCATTGGTTCCGTTGTTGCCGTCCTGCCCGACCTTGCTCACCACCCCAACGACGTCGAAACGGATGCCGTTCAGGAGAATGGTTGCGCCCACCGCTGGACGGCCGGGAAAGATATTCTTGAGCAACTCCCAGCCTACCACCGCGACGCGGCGCGTTTCGTTGTTGTCCTCGTCATTGAACCAGCGGCCGGTTCCAACTGGAACGTTGCGAATCTGGTTATACTCGGGAGCCACGCCAAAGACCTGTCCATTGGTCGAGCCATAATCGCTGACCGCGCGAATGTCCTCGCGGTTCAGCACCGGCGAGAGATATTTCAGCGTTCGCGCCTGGGTGCGGATGGCCTGGTAATCCTCATACGTGAAATGGTAGGTCTGTCCCGATTGGGTGCTGCCTTCGACGGCGGGAATGCGGCCGGGAAAGGTAAACATGATGTCCTGGCCAAGATTCTTGAGCTGCCGGGACTGCCCGCTGCGGAAACCTTCCCCGAGGCCAACCAGCAGCAACAGAGAGCCCACTCCCCAGGCGATACCGAACATGGTGAGAAACGAACGGAGTTTGTGCGCCCACAAAGTGGCAAGCGACTGGCGCACGATTTCGATCAGCATCCGCATGAGTTCGTTGCGGCCACCTACGGGCAGCAAATACCTGGTTCCCCTGCCCTTTGATACGGACGAATGAAGCGACGAGTTCCGTGAAAAGATGCGCAGTGGACCTTGCAAGTTAGACGCCAAAGCTAAAGGGAGGGTTAGCGCCTTAATTTCTAGCATAAACGCCGCGCCATCCCGAGCAAACATCCCACCTCTGCTCACGTATCCGCGCGCCCTCCGTCTAACCCGTCGACCTGGTGTGGGCTCGCGTTTCGTAGCCCGATTCGTAAAAACTCAAAATGACGTCGAAGGAGGCATTCCCCATGCTGCGAGGAATCTCGAAGACTGTTGTCCTGCTCGTAGTTGTCGCTGCGGTTTCCACGACGGGGTGGGCGCAATCTCTTGTGCTCGACCTGCCGCTGCAAAGCCAGCACGCCAAGATCACCCAAAGAATTGGCATCACCGATATCACGATTGATTATCACCGCCCGCTGGTGAACGATCGCAAAGTGTGGGGAGGACTCGTGCCCTATGGGCAGGTATGGCGCGCGGGCGCCAATGAAAATACCACAATCACCTTCACCGATCCGGTCACCATCGAAGGCAAGCCGCTCGACAAAGGCACCTATGGATTGCACATGATTCCGAATGCGGACGAGTGGACCATCATCTTTTCGAAAACATCCACCGCATGGGGATCTTTCACGTATGACCAATCCGAAGACGCGTTGCGTGTGAATGTGAAGCCGCAGCCGGCCGAGATGCACAACGCATTGACTTACGACTTCGACCAGGTGAAGCCCGATTCGACGGTGGTTGAACTGGAGTGGGAAAAAGTGGCCGTGCCCTTCAAGGTCGCGGTCGATGTGCATCCTATCGTGGAAGCTAGCCTGAAGAAACAGTTCCGCAACCTGGCGCAATACACCTGGATCAGCTGGGATGACGCAGCCAACTATCTGCTGGCGGAGAAGGTTGACCTCGGCGACGCGCTGATGTATTCCAACAAGTCGATCGAAAATGAAGATCGCTTCGACAACGAGATGACCAAATCGAAGGTGCTGCTGGCGATGGATCGCAAGGAGGACGCCAAGGCCGCGGAGAAGAAAGCGCTCGATCTGGCGACTCCGCTCCAGATTCATATCTACGCGCGCGGCTTGCAGGGCGAAAAGCGGAGCGACGAAGCCTTCGTAATCTTCCGCGACAATGCCAGCAAGCATCCCGACATGTGGTTTGTGCATTCCGGCATGGCACGCATTTATTGTTCGCAGGGCAAGTTCGACGATGCCGCCAAAGAGATGAAGCTGGCGCTGGCCGGGGCTCCGGACAACCAGAAGACTTACGTGGATGGCCTGGTCAAGAAGTTGGAGGCGAAACAGGATATTAATTAGGCCGCAGCATCTGGAGGGATTCCGTTCGTGTGGGAACGAGGCAAAAGCCCCGTTCCCACAACAAGCCACATCCCCAAACAGCTTTCTTCCCAAGGGCCGGCTCGCGATAAACTCTCCAAATGACCACCCACGCCGCTAATTCCCTCGCACGCGCCTCCTCCGCGTATCTCAGGTCCGCCATGCACCAGCCCATTCAATGGCATGAGTGGGGCGAGGATGCTTTTGCGGCGGCTCGCCGCGACAACAAGCCCATGCTGCTCGATATTGGCGCCGTCTGGTGCCACTGGTGTCATGTTATGGATCGGGAGTCCTACGACGATCCTGAAGTGGCGCAGATCGTGAACGAGAATTACATCGCCATGAAGGTGGACCGCGACGAGCGTCCCGACATCGACAGCCGCTACCAGGTTGCGGTGAGTGCACTCACCGGCCAGGGCGGCTGGCCGCTGACTGCTTTTCTTACTCCCGATGGCAAGCCGTTTTACGGCGGCACGTACTTTCCTCCCAAGGACGGGTACGGGCGCCCGAGTTTCAAGCGCGTGTTGCTCTCGATCGCGCAGGCTTATCGCGAGAAACATGGCGACGTGGTCGAACAGGCATCCATGGTCGAAAGCGCCATTGCGCGGGCCGAATCGTATGGCGGCGGAGGCACGATTGCCGCGACCGTGATTGATGCAATTGTCGAATCGGCGCAGAAGATGTTTGACGAAGCGAATGGCGGCTTCGGCGGCGCGCCGAAGTTTCCGCATCCCGCCGCACTCGACCTGTTGATGGAGCAGTACACGCGAACGGGAGATGATGCGCTACGCCATATTTTTGTTCACACCCTGCAGAAGATGGCGCTGGGCGGAGTGTATGACCAGTTGGCGGGCGGCTTCCACAGGTACTCGGTAGACGAGCGGTGGATTGTGCCGCACTTCGAAAAGATGAGTTATGACAATTCCGAACTGCTGAAGAACTATGTGCGTGCCTGGCAGGCTACAGGCGACACTTTGTTTGCGGCGGTGGCGCGCGACATTATTCGCTGGGTCGACGAATGGCTGAGCGACAGCGACCATGGCGGATTTTACGCCTCGCAGGATGCGGATTATTCGATGGACGACGACGGCGACTATTTCACCTGGACTTTGGATGAAACTCGGTCGGCGTTGAGTCAGGACGAGGCTCGCGTGGCCGAGCTTTATTACGACATCGGCGATATTGGAGAGATGCATCACGATCCCGCGAAGAACGTGCTTTATGTGCGCGCGGGCGTGGCAGAGATCGCAAGACGCCTCGAACTTAGTGAGGCGCGGGTACACGAGTTGCTGGAGTCGGCGAAGAAGAAGATGTATGCGGCGCGCCTGCGGCGCCCTACGCCGTATGTAGATAAGACCGTGTATGTGGGATGGAACGCGATGTTCATCTCGGCGTACCTGGAAGCGGCGAACGTGCTCGATCTGGACGAGACCAGGCGCTTTGCACTGCGGTCGCTCGACCGGCTGCTGGCGGAAGGATGGAATCCGGCACGTGGATTAAAACATGTGATCGCCTATTCGGATCCCAAAGCGGAAAGTCGGGAGACTACCGGCGTGCTGGACGATTACGCCTTTACCGTAAATGCATGCCTCGACGCGTACGAGTCCACGGCCGATCTGAGTTATTTTCGCTTTGCGCGCGCGATTGCAGATTTTATGGTCGCGGGATTCTTCGACCAGGGAGGGGGCGGCTTTTTCGATACCAGGATAGTGGGCGCGGCGGCAGGCGAAGCGACGAAACAGCAGGCCTCGCAAGGCATTCTGGGCACGCGCCGGAAGCCCTTCCAGGATTCTCCCACTCCTGCAGGAAATTCGGTGGCAGCCATCGCGTTGTTGCGGATGCATGGGTATTCGAACCAGGCATCGGATCGCGAACTCGCCGAGCAGACTCTGGAGGTCTATGCCGGAGTTGCCGGCCAGCATGGAATTTTTGCGGCAAGTTACGGTCTAGCCATAGCTCGCTTCACGGCCCTTCACACCCAGGTCGTGATTATTGGAAAAGACGAGGCTGCGGCGGAGTTGTGTCGAGCGGCGCGCCGGGGGCTTTCGTTGACTCGAGCGGTCGTACAGATGGATGCCGACAAGGCAGTCTCGGCGAATCTGCCTCCTGCGTTGGCGGAGACCATTCCGAACCTTCCGACGCTCGCCGCCGGGCGATCTTTTGCAGTGGTCTGCTCGGAGGCTGGTTGCCAACCGCCGGTATTTGAGGTCGAAGAACTGCTGCGTCTACTAAGTTCGCAAGCGCGAAAGGCCGCATAGACATCAATATTTTGCCCTCGAAGTTGCTCCGATTCTAGTTCCGGCTTGCGAGCAATTTCCTGGTTGGATCTGATCGAGTGGGGCTCCCTGAACTTTGCGCTGCTTCGCTTCGCGCACCAGCCAACGTGTTTACACGTGGATCCTGATGCCTTCAAGGGGACAGGGGACTCCCCTCGGAGCTGCCGGCGGCGCCTTGGCGCTACGATGGGGCTAGCGGCGCAGAATATTACTCTTCCTCCATCTACTCCTATCCTTATTTGTTGAAGTTGGATTCTGTTCTGCCGATGGACTCTATGGCGGAGTTCGCCGGCTATGCTTTCCAATTTTTTCGACAATCCGATATTTTTCCGCACCGCGCTGGAAGCGCTGCCAATCGGCGTCTATGTGGTGGACCGGGAACAGCGAATTCGCTTCTGGAATCGCGGCGCAGAGCACATCATCGGCCATCTTGCGCACGAAGTGGTGGGACGGATTTATAGCGAGCACGCCGCTTGCGATCAGCATGGACGCGCACTCTGCAACCGGGACTGCCCGGTGCAGACAACTTTGCGGGACGGCAGGCCGCGGGGATTGTCTGCCTTTTACCTCCATAAGCTCGGACATCGCGTCTCGGTAAAGATTCGCAGCCATCCGCTGGTTGCAAACGGGGATACGGTCGAAGGTGCGATCGTCCTCTTCGAAGAAGCGCTTGCGCTGCAAACCGAAGATGCGTTGGATGCGGGCGCGCCCTCGCGATACGGCTGCCTGGACGCGGTCACAGAGGTTCCGTCCCATCGCCTGACGCGCGCCGTGCTGTCGGAATGGATCGCAGGCATGGAAGAGTGCCGACAAGGCTTCGGAATTCTGCGGGTTCGGGTGCTCGGGCTGGATGAATTCCGTTCGAAGCACGGGCCGCTGTCCGCAATACCTTTCATGCAGACTACGGCTCGAACCCTGCGGCACAGTCTGCATCAGGAAAATTTTCTGGGGCGTTGGGGCGAAGACGAATTTATCGCGGTACTGCCTTCCGCGAATCCCTTGGCGACCGCAGCCGCAGCGGAGACTGTCTGGAATCTGGTGACCAATTCCGAAGTCCGCTGGTGGGGCGACGTGTTCCCGGTGCAGGCAGTGGTAACCCATGCCGTGGCACAGCCCGGGGACAAGCTTGAGAAGTTGCTCAACGGGCTGGAGCCCCCGCACGCAGCAGCTGCGGGCAGGGCGGTAGATGCGGCGCATACCCATGCGCAGCGAGTACCTGCGCGAGGATAGCATTCTTATGTTTGCAATTATTGGCATTTTTGTAGTTTTCGGCTGCATCGTTGCCGGATACTTGATGGAGCACGGCAACCTGCGAGTTCTTGTGCAACCCGCCGAGCTGATTATCATTGGCGGGGCGGCCGCGGGCACGGTTCTGATCGCCAACCCGCTGCACATCATGAAACAGATTGGAGCGGGAATCGGAGGCGTGTTCGGGTCCTCGAAATTTACCAGGCAACGGTACATCGACTCTCTGAAGATGATGTACGAATTGCTGCAGAAGGCGCGCAAAGAAGGTCTGGTCGCGCTCGAAAACGACATTGAGGACCCACCCAAGAGCCCTCTGTTCTCCAAGTACAAACCTTTCCTCGCCAACCATCATCTTCGCGACTTCGTGTGCGACACGATGCGCATGGCGGTGAGCGGAGGAGTGGAGGTGTTCGATATCGACCAGATGCTCGACAGCGACATGGAAGTGCATCATCACGGCGCTTCGGAGCCGGTGTCAGCCCTAAGCACAACCGCGGACTCGCTGCCCGGACTGGGGATTGTGGCCGCCGTCCTCGGAGTAGTCATCACCATGGGCGCATTGGGGGGACCGCCGGAAGAAATCGGACACAAAGTGGCGGCCGCGCTGGTGGGAACGTTCCTTGGGATTCTGCTCTGCTACGGATTGGTCGGCCCGGTGGCGGCCCGGATGGGGAAGGCTGCGGAAGAGGAACACGCATTCCTGATGGTTATGCGGGTGGTGATGGTCGCTTTTCTCAAGGGCGTCGCGCCGATCATGGCGGTCGAAATAGGACGGCGAGTCGTACCAGGACACGTTCGTCCATCGTTCAAAGAAGTCGAGCAGGCTTGCCGGAGCAAGGGAGGAGCATCCGAGCCTGCTCCCGCCGCAGGGGGAGACGCCGCAGCCGCAGCGGGAGGCGCGGCATAACGCCTGATCATGCCGACTGCGCCCATCATCGTCATCAAGAAAAAGGGAGGCCACGGGGGCCATCATGGAGGCGCCTGGAAGGTCGCTTATGCCGATTTCGTCACCGCAATGATGGCGCTGTTCATCGTTTTGTGGTTGTTGAACACCAACAAGCCAGTCCAGGAAGCGGTCGCAGGATACTTCCGCGATCCAACCGGAAAATCCAAAACATTCGGCACGAGCAAGAAGGGAGAGGGAGCGGGTGAAGGCCCCCAGGCCACACGCCAAGACCTCCAGGAGCTAAAGGTTTCCAAAAAAGACATGGCGGACCTGAAGGAGCAGTTGCAAAAGAGCATCGAGAAAATCAATCACCTGCAAAATCTGAGTAAGAACGTGGAGATGACGCTGACTACGGAAGGGCTACGGATTGAGTTGTTGGAATCAGAAAAAGGAACATTTTTTGAAAGTGGGAGTTCGGCCCTCAATCCGGTCGGGAAGGAGATGGTCACGCTGCTGGCGGCGGAGTTGGGAAAGGTTCCAAATCATATCTCCGTCGAAGGGCACACGGACGCCAAGCCATTCGTGGGGCAGGGTAGTTACAGCAACTGGGAGCTGTCATCGGATCGAGCCAACGCCGCGCGGCGTTTGATGCAACAGTCCGGCTTGGGAGCCAACCAAGCCTCGCAGGTTCGCGGCTTCGCCGACCAGCGTCTACGCAATAAGAAAAATCCGCAGGATCCATCCAACCGGCGTATCTCGATCATCGTGCAGTATATCGACCATGATGCGGAATCGGCCGAGCAGATGGAGAAGGTCGCCCGGGAAGTGGGCGAAGGGAAGACGCCGGCCATGCCGTCGCCCGGCGAGCATCCGAAAGACGAAACGGTCCCGCCAGTCAACAGCAAAAAATAAGGCCGGCCTATGCGGCCAGCCTTGAAATTTATTTTTCGTCTTGCTTCTGTTACGTCGTCATACTTGAGTCACAGCGGAATGCGATCAGTCGCCGCAATCCGGATTAGCGATAGGGCAGATCGCGATCGGGCCATGCGTGTGTTTCGGCACAGCGGCGAACGCGAACGTGCCTACCAGACCTACCAACAGTAGTAACGCCCTGAGCGAACGTTTCATTTTACTTGTCTCCTTAGGGTCTGCCGAGTATCCGTCTTTTTCTGACGAATATTCGACCGGGCATTATACACAGGAGGCAAGCATCTGATTCGGGAGGCCTTAGCTTTCTCAGGTTGAGACGCATGAATGGTTGAGGCCATGCTTGCGGAGGAAACAATAGCCCGGATAGCGAAATACAGGATCTTCCTTAGGAAAAGCTAAAGTAATAGTTTAAGTTTACGAGCGTTAAATGAAGATGAATTTGAGAGGACTGCGAGCCTAAAAAAACTCTTGACAAGGTTTTACACAAGCGGCCCATTCCGGTTTAAGAAGTCCTACCGGGGAGTCTTCGAGCCTGCGGCAACCGACTTGGCGCGCTTGGGCTCCGACGGTCGGGGAAACGGAATATCGTCCTCGATCTCGGCGCTGGAACTTCGGGAAAACGCCCGCTCCACCATGCCTTCGAACATGGGTATCAAAGAATTGGAGGGGGATGGCTGGGTCAAGTCAGCCAAGCCTTTTTCCCAACGCTGGGTCTGGAGATAGTTGGTCGCCGCGTCGCGCGAGACTTTTGGCGATAGCGAGTACGTGAGCCAGATGATTACGGCCGCATTGTAGGACAACATGTTCACCAGGTTGTAGGTGGCATGGCCCACGAGCCCTCCGGCGTTCATGGCCAGAAGCATCAGTTCCGTGCCGGCGAACAGGCCGAAGCCGGCAGCGATGCCGAAACTGGTTTGCCGGCGCGACACTCCCAGGTAGCGCGAAAATAGAATCAGGAAAAGGATGAGTCCAAACTGGACCATGAAGACCGCGCGCTCCAGGGTCGTGACGGCGTGCAATATGGGATCCTGCCGGAAGGAGTTGGAGGCAGCGACGACCACCGAGACCAGCAGCATAACGGCCCCTGCCCACTGGAAAACAACTGTGCCCAGATCCTTCAGAGCATGGTACGGGCGGAACACGTCCAGAAAAATCTCATGAATGACCTTGAAGCCGAGGACGGCATTGGCGGCCTCGCCGATCCAGTACGCACAGAAATACCACTTGTAGGTGGCGTCGTGATAGAGCGGGTAGGTCACCGCAAAATTCACAACTTGGGCCACCAGAAAGTAGAAGAAAAACGGGAACTGCTTGTGAATCTTCCGGTGCCACAAAACGCCGGCCACTACCAACTGGAGAGTTGGTTGGGCCCACCATAGGAACATTGCGGTTGCATGGCTGTGCAGAGACATGGGAATTTTCAGGGGACAGAGAAGGCGCACCCCACACACATGGCTCTCTCAATCCTCAATTGTTATCCTCAGCCCCCATGCCCTTTCGGGTCAATCTACTTAGGTAACCTTAGTAACCATCACCCCTGCCCAAAGGTGCTATGACGATCCTCCGACGAGAAATTTGGCCCGAAGCCGTTTCGCCCCGCAAGCGGGCGAGCGCCGGCAACTATCTGGAGAGGTGGAAATGTCTATCGAATGGGCATCTGGCCGACAGAGATCACGTAAGAGGAGGTCGAGAAGGCGGCGGGAATGGCTCCACGCTCGCGCGCGGTCACGATCACGTTGTAGTCTTCGCTGGCGCGAAGGCGCCCGAACACGGGGGTAGCGTCCTGGGCTTCAACGAGCGCGAGGTAGCGCAGGAAATCGAAAACGTCAGCTGTGGACTCGAGACCTGGGGCGACGAAGGAAACGTCAACATCCTCGTGGTGAAAATGCCAGGCCAGGGAGGCCGCCACGCGAACCGCTCTTTCGTAGAGGGCGGGTTCGAGCACGCCGGGGGCGGGATTGTCGAATACGATGCGGAGTTTGCGTTCGTCTTCACGGCTGAACTCGCGAACCTTGAGTGCTCCGGTGCGCGCGGTCGCCTTCCAGTCAACATGCCGGGCCGAATCCTCGGGCATGTACTCGCGGATGCGGTAAAGATCGTAGCCGCGGCCGCGCACGAACGTTTCGAACTCGCCCGTCACCATGGGGAGGACGTCCAAGAACTGTTCGGTAGGCTCGACGACCGGGTAGACGATAATCTCGCGGGCCAGATTGATGCGCCGCGTCTTCATCAGGAAGGCGAACGGAAACCGGGTAGCCAGCCCGAAGTTCTTTTCCTGATAACGGCCCCGCGCGGAGAAACTCATTTCGATATCGGCGCACAGTTCCTGTCCCGTGGCCAGAAATGGAAAGTAGACCGGATGCTGCAGAATCGGACGTTCCGCTTCCATGCGAACGCGGCGTAAACGACGGTCGGGCAGTCGAAGCCACTGCTGATCGGGTGCGCGGTTGGGAGGCACACCTAGCGTATAGGCCTCCCAACGCCAGCGCTGAGCTGGTTTGCGCTTTCCCGGAACCACGCGCACGGAAAAAGACGGCATCCACGAACTGGAGTTGCGCAAGCGCAGGCGAGCCATCATCGGCCGGCACGCAAAAACGTGCTCGGGCAAATGCACGTCGAGCGTGAGGCCCCGCAGCACGGCGGCCGAGGCAATTCCAGAGACCATGATAGCGGACAGCAGGGCCGCGACGATCACGTAGAGCAGGTTGTTGCCGGTATTGATCGCGGCAATTCCGATGACGACGCTGATCAGAATGTAGATCATGCCCGCGCGAGTCACCTCGTAATCCATCGCCTCCCGCACGCGTGCGGCCACCACGCGCCGCGCCAGGTAGGGAACTGTGGTCAATCCGACGAAGGTGGCCAGAACCAGCGCGGCCGACGCGAGAATGATCGTGCCCCAGACGTTGCCGGACTCCTGCGACACTGTGGAGAACAGGGCCGCACCGAACGCCAGCACCAGCCCCACAATGGCGAACAGGAAGCGGACCCAGACCTGGGAGAGCCCGACTCTTAACAGGGGCGGAGATGATTCGGGGGTGTTTTTCGGGATCATTAATCTTCAGGTCTCGGAATTTCAAGGTTCGGCTGCATCCCGAAATCCTCGTACCAGCATAAGCCGGAGCGAGCCCGCGCGGAAGTAACCGAAGACAGCGACGCATTGGACTGGTTCCGGGGCGCCGGGCGACGCTGCGCCCGCACTATTGTTCTGTAAGAGCTTTACGGTGCTGTCTCCACCAGGCATAGAGGGCCATGATCGCGAGCAGAACGAGAAGGGCGATATTGAAGCGGCGCACAGCGCGGGCCAGGCTGCGCCATTGCTGTCCGAACAGATATCCGGCGCACGCGATCGAAGTGACCCATGTGACTGCCCCCAGAAAATTAAAGAGCGTAAACGTCCGCCAGCGCATGCGGAGAACGCCGGCGAGAGGTCCGGCAATCACGCGCATGCCGAAGATGAAGCGGGCAAGAAAAATAGTCCAAGCGCCATAGCGGGCAAAGATCGCTTCGCCGCTCTTGACCGCACTCTGCGAAACACGAAAGAAATTCTGATAGCGAGTGACGATTGGGCGTCCGCCATAAAGACCGAGAGCGTATCCCAGGTTGTCGCCGACCGTAGCCGCCACGGTAGCGACCACGATGATCCATCCGAGATGAAGTCGATGTTCTGTGTAGGCCAGAAAACTGGCCAGTAGCAGTGTGCTCTCTCCCGGAACAGGCAGGCCGGCGTTCTCGCACAAGAGCGCTACGGCCACGGCCCAGTAGCCATAGTCGGCGACGAAAGTGCGCACGTAGTGGGAGATGCTGTGGCCCATCGGAATGCAGCTGTCAGTCCTTTTCGTTCAGGAACTCGATCAGTGCTTGGTTAAATTTCTCGGGCGCTTCTTCGTAAGGCAAATGTCCTACGCCTCCGAATGCCACCAACTTTACATCATTGAAATTCTGGCGCAGCGGCTCGGCGGATTGAAATTGTACGGCGCGATCGTTAGTGCCCCACATCAGCAGAGTGGGATAGTTGCGGATCTTGGGGAGGGCCGCTTCCAGTTCAGCGAGGTCAGCCGTCCAGCTCTGAAGGATGTGCGAAGCGTGGCGAAACCCGTGATTCTGCAAGACGGGAATCCGGTAGCCGTCCAGCGAATCCGGAGGAATTTTTGCTCCCTCACTAAAGAGGCGGCGCAGCCAAAGGTAGTCGAGGGCGCGCCAGCGTTCAATCGTATTGCGGAAAAAAAAGGATCCTAGAGGAGTCGCCAGGAAGGGTGCGAGGCGTTTGCCATGCGCCGACCACGGGTTGACAGGCGCCACCAGTATCAGCCGGTGCAGGCGCTTGTCCCGTCGTTCGGCGCAGAGCGCAGCCGTCATGATGGCCACGCCGCCACCGTGCGAGGTGCCAAGCAGGTCGAATTCGGTGAAGCCCATGGCATCGGCAAACTGTAGGAGACGGTCGGCAGTGGCGCGCACGGTGCAATCCAGGCCATCGGGAGCGATGGATAATCCAGCGCCCAGATTGTCGATCGCATAAACGGCGGCGTAGGCCGCCAGGGCAGGCATGGAAAAGCGCCAGGAAAACGAGTAGCCCATCAGTCCATGGACAAGGATCAGCGGCCGTCCGGAACCGGCTTTGAGGTAGCGCATGAGTCCGCCAGCGAGATCGATCCAATGCTCTTCGACCGGATCTATACCGGCTGGAGGCTGTTTCGGGGGATTCTTGGCCGCGGCATCTTTCGCGGGGTCACGGCCTGATTCGGTGCGGAGCTTCCCCGACGGTTTTTTGGCTTCTGTGGGCAACGTTTTCCTCGCGATTTGGTTCCTATTTACTATTAAGTGATAACGCCTCTGTCGCTTGAGTGGGAGCCGAAACTGGCTCCCACTTCTTTTACTGAATGGGTGGTTCCTGCAGGCCGCGTTCGGCGATCTTCGGAGAGTCGCAATCGGTGTTAGTGAGACATGGCGCCGACAGCGGCTGAGATTTTGTTCTGATCTTTTCCGCGCTTCTTCCCAAGCAGTTTCTTCAACACTCGAATTCCCTTGTCCACGTGCTTTTCTTCGAGTAAGAACGGCGGCAGGAAGCGCAGTACGGTGTCTTGCGTGACATTGAAAAGCACGCCCTCAGCCAATCCCTGCTCCACCAGAGGACGCGCCGGAATATCGAGAACGAGCCCCTGAATGAAGCCGCGGCCGCGGGCCTCCCGCGCAGCGGCATATTTGCCAACCAGCCCTGCAGTTGCTGATGCAGATAGCCTCCCACCTCGACGACATTCTCGAGCAGATTCTCCTGTTCGACGATGGCCAGATATTCCAGCGCAACGCGGCATGCCAGTGGTCCTCCGCCAAAAGTTGTGCCGTGCTGTCCCGGCGAAATTGCGGAGGCAAACTGCTCTTTCGAGATGAACGCGCCCAAAGGCAATCCTGCCGCAATCGGTTTGGCGATAGTGACGATGTCGGGCACAACGCCGAATGTCTGGAAAGCGAAGATCGTGCCCGTGCGACCGAGCCCGCACTGGATTTCGTCGAAGATCAGCGCGGCCTGATGCTGATCGGCGAGCGCGCGGCATTCGCGGAAAAATTCCGGAGAGCACTTCAAGATCCCGCCCTCGCCAAAGATGGGTTCGAGCACGATGGCGCAGGTATTCGAGATTGACGGCCGCGCGCAGCGACTCGATGTTGTTCGCGCTCGACGAAGGTCACCTTCTCGAGCAGGGGCTCAAAGCCTTTGCGGTACTTGTCCTGCCCGGTAAGCGACATCGCACCAAATGTGCGTCCGTGATACGAACCCTGCAGCGCGACCAGTCCGCACTTGGCATCGCCTCCGGCTTTGTGCCCGGCCAGGCGCGCCAGCTTGATCGCGCCTTCCATCGCTTCGGTGCCGCTGTTGGAGAAAAAGACGCGGTCCAGGCCGGAAAGCTGGCACAGGCGCTCGGCAAGCTGTCCCTGATACTCGTTGTAGTAGAGATTGGAAAGGTGAATGAGCACGCGCGGCCTGCTCGCGAATCGTCTTCACGATTCGCGGATGCGCGTGGCCAAGGGCGTTGACGCCCAGTCCGGCGACAAAGTCGAGATACTTTTTGCCTTCGAAATCGAAGAGGAAAACGCCTTTCCCGCGCTCGAAGGCGACCGGATAACGATTGTAGGTCGGAAGAAGAAAACGCTTTTCGAGATCGGCGATTTGTTCTAGGCGAGACATATGTCGATTTTAGAACGGCGGGAGGGAAGGCGCAGCGTCCGGAGTAGGAAAACGCCTCGGTTTCCGAAGCCGGATCCTCAGATTCGTGTAAAGCCGCGCGAAGTCGATCCCAGATTACTGCTGACTTGGCGCCGTTTAAGACGTGAGGTCCGGAAAGGCGGCGCTCTGCTAGAATTCTTGCCATTCCCGTGGGGGTTCCATGTTCAAGACCATTGTCCGAATTCTCGCTCTGCTGATTGCACTTGCCTCTGCCGTCTTGGTGTGGCAAAGATGCCGCCAGCGATCTCGCGCCTGAAAAACAGCTTCCGCCGGCCCGCGAAGAATGGCTGGACCTTTGTCCACCTGGAAGGCAACGCCTGCCGAGATCGGCTTTCAGAACGGCTATCTGCTGGCCCCGGAAATTGAGGACCTGCTGAAAGTGGTCGCGCTCGAGGAGATGCCACGATGACAAGAAAGACTGGCAGTTCTTCCGCGA
Source organism: uncultured Acidobacteriaceae bacterium (assembly GCA_963838315.1). Taxonomy (GTDB): domain Bacteria; phylum Acidobacteriota; class Terriglobia; order Terriglobales; family Acidobacteriaceae; genus Acidiflorens. The sequence continues at coordinate 85,460 of CAWIQW010000002.1, read as the reverse complement.
GGCGGCGCGCAACATGATGTGGCCGCACATCGAGCGGGAGTATCGCGAAGAGTTGCAGGGCATCGCGGATGGCGCGAACGCCAAGGGCGTGAAGCTCGACATCTGGGATGTGGTCGCGCTGAACGCCGCCGAAGAATGGGATTACTACGTCAAGCAATACGACAAGGAGCACGGGATCAAGTCGTCGGCATCGCTGGTCGCGCCCGAGCATTGCAGCGCCTTTGTCGCGACCGGCAGCTATACCAAGGACGGCAAGATCGTCATCGCGCACAATAACTGGACCAGCTATCTGGATGGCGCAGCGCTGGACCATCATTTTCGACATCGTTCCCGCCAAAGGCAATCGCATGTTGATGGATGGGTTGCCGGGCGTCATCCACAGCGCCGACGATTTCGTGGTGAACTCGGCGGGCATCGTGATCACCGAGACGACCATCGGACATTTCTCCGGCTACGATCCGGCGGGCATTCCGGAGTTTGTGCGGGCGCGCAAGGCGGCGCAGTATTCGAAGTCGATCGACGATTTTGCCCGCATCATGAAAGAAGGCAACAACGGCGGCTATGCCAACAACTGGCTGCTGGCCGACATCAAGAACAACGAAATTGCCAGCCTGGAGCTGGGCCTGAAGAACGTGACGCTGGAGCGAAGAAAAGGACGGCTACTATCGTTGGCTCAAATTTCCCGGTGAACGAAAAACTCATCCGTGAAGAAACCGATTTTGATCCGAAGGACATGAGCGCTGAGCGCCAATGCCCGCCACGTGCGCTGGGAGCAGTTGATGGCCGAGAACAAAGGCAAGATCGATGTGGCCGCGGCGCAGCGTTTTCTGGCCGACCACTACGATACCTATACCAAAAAGGAAGAGGCCGACGAGCGCACCCTGGACGGACACATCGATCTCTCGCCGCGCGGCTCGCAGCCCTGGCAGCCTCCTTACGGAAACGCGGGAGCGGTGCAGAACAAAGCGGCCGATGCCACGATGGTCGCGCACATGTCATTCACGGCAGCCGCCGGTCATGCGTGTGGGATGAACTTCAAGGCGCAACAGCATTTGCAGGAGCATCCGGAGTTCGGGTGGGAGCAAGGGTTGCTGCGGGATATGGATGCGTATCCGTGGACTACGTTTTCGGTAGCGAAGTAAGCGGGCTGCCATTCGTTGCTCGTCGTTTGGAAGCGACGCAAAATCGAGGTTTAACATGCGTTTTTCAGGGGAGATATGCATTATCACGATTCTGAAGATTTGAAAGTACTGGGCGAGTTTAAGGAACTGGCGCCAACGGAGTTCTCCGCATTTGTCGGACTCGACAAGATTGTTGGACGCGAAGACGGCGCCATTCCGAGAAAGTACCGCGAACTGATTGCGATCGCGGTAGCGTGTACGACACAGTGTCCCTATTGCCTCGACGTGCATACTCGCGCCGCGAAACGGGCCGGCGCCACCCGCGCGGAAGTAACGGAAGCAGCCATGCTGGCGGCCGCGCTCCGGGCGGGAGCCGCTGTTACTCATGGCGCGCTGGCCGTCAAGTTGTTTGATAAGGCCTGACGCGGCGAATCGCGACTCTTTCTAGCTGATGGCCTTGCTGCGGAATTGCCGCAGGCCTAGAACCAACAGCAAGATATCAAATGCCGTCAGCGCCACGAGAACCAGAGGAAGCCACAGGTGCGGGAACTGAGGCACCAGTGTGGCTCTCAATCCTTCACTCGCATACACCAAAGGATTGATGAGGACGATTTTCTGCAAGATCGGGAAATTGTTCAGGGCGCTCCACGGATAATACGTACATCCGAAGAAGATCATCGGAGTCATCACCATGCTGAACATCAACCCAATGTGCTGCTGATCGACGCTGCATCCCAGCGCAAGCCCGCCACACGCGGAGAATCCCGCGACCAGCAAAGTCATACACAGGAACAGCCAAGGCCTTGTCAGATGCAACTCAAGGCCGCGTCCAAGGATGAGCCATGCCAGCGGAATCACGGTTAAGCCCGCCACCAAGCCCTGAATCAGTCCGGCAACGACCTTTTCCATGGCAACCCAGGAGATGTCGATCGGGGCCAGCAGGCGGTCCTCGATTTCGCGGGTGAATTGGAATTCCGCAATCAGCGGCATGGCGACCGCCCAGATTCCAGTGAAAACCATGCTAATGGCCATGATGCCGGGGAGCAGCAGGCTCTTGTAGGCCGCGGGAAGATAACCGCTGCCGACCATGACGCGTCCGAAGATAAGCACGAATAACAGCGGCTGCAGGAACGTTTGCAGGATGAGCGGGACTATGTTGCGGCGCGCTACGTGAGCGTCGCGAGCCAGTAGTGCCAGGAAGGTCTTCCAGTTCATTCGCGCAAGCTCCTGCCGGTGTGATGGAGAAACAGATTTTCCAGGCTCGGTTCGGAGATGTGGACGTCGGACAGTTCCACGCCTAAGGCCGCGGCCGCGTTCACAATCTCGGGAATCAGCGATCCGCCGCGGCCGGCGTAAAGATCGGCGCCGCTTTCTCCGGAGGCGCGGACCTCGGTCACGCCCGGCAGAGAGGCGAGGCGCTCCAGCAGTGGCGCGGAGTGATGCCCAAAACGCAGCCGCAGCAAATACCCGCCCGGGATTGAGGCCTTGAGTTCCGCGGGCGTACCCTGCGCGATGATGCGGCCGTGATCGATGATCGCCAGTTGCTGGCACAATGTGTCCGCCTCTTCCATGTTGTGGGTGGTGAGCAAAATCGTCCGGCCTTTCTGGTTGTACTCGCGGATGATTTCCCACAGCAGCAGCCGGGTTTGTGGATCAAGTCCCACGCTTGGCTCGTCGAGAAACAGCACCTGGGGGTCGTGCATCATGGCGCGAGCGATCGACATGCGCTGCATCATCCCGCCGGAAAACCCGCGCACCAGTTGATCGGCGCGATCGGTCAGCTTGAAGCGGTCGAGCAAGGCATTGGCGCGCTCGGCGCGTTCCTGCGAACTGATTCCGAAGTAGGCTCCATGAAAAAGCAGAATCTCGCGGGCGGTCAGGGCGAAATCAAGATTAGGGCGTTGGGCAACCACTCCAATTTGACGTTTAGCCGCAGTCTGATCGCGCCACACGTCGTACTCGCCGATCCAGGCAGTGCCGCTGGTGGGACGAACGCGGGTCGTCAGGATGCCGACAGTCGTGGACTTCCCGGCACCGTTTGGGCCCAGCAGTCCGAAGATCTGTCCTGGGGCAACGTCGAGGTCAATCCCGTCGAGGGCTTTGATTTCGGGCTTGGGCTGCGATTTGGAATTCCTGCCGCGCCTGCCTGCCGGCGCGGCAGCGTCTCCTCGCCCAGCGGCAGCAGGCGGAGCCGTGTTGTACACCTTCCGCAAACTTTGCGTACGAATCGCTGAATTCATGCCAGAGTTTCCGTGCCGGAGCGCCCCACGCGCTTATTAAGCTTCGGGGAAAGTATACATAGCGCGGACGGCGAATCGAAAACGAAACCGCTTTCTAGAATTTGAAATGGATCCATGTGGACAAAAAGAGAAAATAAGAAACAAAGGAACCGTCAGGATTCCTCGGGGAGTTTCGGACTTGACCTGGGATTTTCCGGATCGAGCCCGGCCGCGGTCATGATGGCGCGTCCCAGGTCTTCGGGAGAAACCATGAAATCCTGTGCGGTACCCTCCTCAGCGATGGGCGCAACGAAACGATAGCCCCGCCCGACGACCGTCTGCAGGTACTGGGGTCGATTGGCATCGTCGGCCAAAGCCTGGCGAATCTTGCGGATTGCCGTATTGATCCCCTGGTCCACGTCGACGAATACATCTTTACTCCAGAGTGCGCTGGAGATTTGTTCACGCGTGACGAGTTGACCGTTGTGTTCGACAAGGAACATGAGCAACTGCAACGGCAGGCCTTCCAGTCGCACCGGGAAGCCCCGGCGGCATAGTTGAAAGCGGCCGAAGTCAACCTGGAAATCGTCGAACGCGACCTTCTTTTCCGGCACGACACACCTCTATCCGCAAGCAGCTATAACCGTGTATGGGGATTTTGGTCCCGCTCCGTCGGCCATGTCAAGCCAATGACCACTATTTTGTACTGATCAGTGTTTCTTCAGATCAATTCAGACAATCTTCAGCGTCTCTCCATGGACGCCGCAATGGATTCGGGGGCATGATGACACTCAATTGAGGGGAATTGCTCACCTCACAAAGAATGCGTTGGGTGGGCGCCCTGGTCAGTGGGAGGCTCCGGAAATGGGAAGTTCCCGAGCCTCCCCATTCAAGCATAGGGGTTTAGCGCTAGGCAATCCCGAACCCGGGAACTAGAGCTGCCACTACATCCGCTGCTTTAATGCTGGGCCGTTGGTTTCCCGAATCTGCTGCAGGCGGTACACCAGCCATCCCGAAATCAGGAACCACATTCCATATTTCATAGTAAACCTTCCGGAAGATCTTTATAATTGCGGAAGTTATTCTATCCGAGCGGTTTATACACAATAACTAAATTGGGATGGTGGCAGTGAAGTTGCACACATCTAAGCAGCGGAGAATTCAGCCGACAGAAGTCTCCCCGCCACCGGCGCGTCCAATGAACCGCGAATTTCAGGCCCGCTTCACCGTTATCGTGCTGGGTCTCCTGACCTTTGCGGCCGTAGTCTTTGCCGGGTTCAACTACAAGCAGGAGCATCAGTCGCAAATTCCCGACGATGGGGTGTGGTGGCTGGAACGCAAGGGGCAAGTGGTGGCGGATCGACTCGATCCGAGCGGGCCGGCTGCTGTGGCAGGCATCCGCAATGGAGACGTGGTGGTCAGCGTAAATGGCCGGCTTGTCGATAGCTCGGCCGCCGTGACCCGCCAGCTTTACTATTCCGGCGTCTACTCGAAGGCGACCTACTCCCTGATCCGCAACTCGGTTCCGCTGGACGTCGAAGTTGTGCTCGTGCCGGCGGAGCGCTCGATGAACGATTGGCTTCGGCTGATCGCCCTGATCTACCTCGGTATTGGGTTATATGTATTGCTGCGGCGCTGGACTGCGGTCGGTTCCCTCCACTTCTACATCTTCTGCCTGGTCTCGTTCATCTTCTACTCGCTTCACTTTACCGGCAAACTCAACACATTTGACTGGATCGTCCTGTGGAGCAATGAGGTCGCGTGGCTGCTGCAGCCAGCCTTATTTCTGCACTTCGTACTGACCTTTCCGGAGCGCCGGGCGTTCGTCAGCAAGAACCGCTGGTCTATTCCCCTGTTGTATCTGCCGGGAGTGATTCTGCTCGGCATTCAGATTTCGGCGCTGCAATTCCTGCAGGCCAGCGCGCGGCTGCTGTGGAATCTCAACCGCGTGCACTGGGCATACCTGACAATTTTTTTCGTCTCGGCCGCTGCGGTTCTTTGGAGCAACTACCGGCATGCAACCACGCCGATCCTGCGCCAGCAACTGAAGTGGATTACGCGCGGCACCGTGATGGCCATCACGCCCTTCACGCTGTTTTACGTCATTCCGTATCTGTTCGGCGCGATGCCTTCGCCGGCCATGAAGGTTACGGTGCTGTCGCTGGGCCTGCTGCCGCTGACCTTCGGATATGCCATCGTCCGCTACCGGCTGATGGACGTGGACCTGATCTTCAAGCGCGGCATGGCTTACACGCTGGCCGCAGCGGCGATTGTCGGCGATCGTACTTTGCCGTAGTGGCCGCGATCGCCGAACTGGTGCATGCGCGCATTCCTAGCACTGGGCCGCTACGGACTCATGGTCGCGATAGTCGTGACGGCGCTGCTCTTCGATCCGGTGCGCAAATGGATTCAGGAGAAGCTGGATCTGTTCTTCTACCGCACGCGCTACGATTACCGGCGCACGCTGGTCGAGTTCGGGCGGGAGCTGAGTTCGGAGACCGATCTCGACAAGATGCTTTCCTCCCTGGTGGACCGACTGGCGCGCACATTGTTGGTGGATCGCCTCGCGATCTTCCTCGGCAACAACGATTCATCGCGCTTCGAGCTTTCAAAATCTTTCGGACTGGGAACGATTGGCGCGGTCGACCTGGCTTTTCTTGCGAAACCGCGAATTGAGGATGCGGCCGGGCACATCTTCTTCGAAAACACCCGCCAGTTGCCGCGGGAGACGGGCGCCGCGCAGGAAGCGATCTCGCGCCTCGATCTCAACTATTACATCCCCTGCCACGCCCGGCAGAAGACCATCGCGTTTCTCGGCCTTGGCAAGACGATGGAAGGCGATTTCCTCTCCAGCGAAGACGTGGACCTGTTGGAGACGCTGGCCGGCTACATTGCCATCGCCATCCAGAATGCGCGCCTGTACGCATCGCTCGAACAGAAGGTCAGCGAGTACGAGCGGCTGAAGGACTTCAACGAAAACATTGTCGAGTCCATCAACGTCGGCGTGCTGGCCGTGGATCTGCAGGACCGCATCGAGTCGTGGAACTCGCAGATGGAAGTGATGTACGCGAAGCCCCGCTGGCAAGTAGTCGGCCGCTCCTTGAGCGAGGTTTTTCCGGCGGCGTTCGTCGAAGAGTTCTACCGCGTGCGGCAGAATCCCGGCATCCACAACCTCTACAAGTTCCGGCTGGCAACGCCGACGGGCGAATCGCGCAGTCGTGAATGTGGCCATCGCGCCGCTGGTGACACGCAAGTTCAACGTGGTTGGGCGCCTCGTCATCATGGACGACATCACCGAGCGCATCGAACTCGAAGTCCAGCTCACCCAGGCCGACAAACTTTCTTCCATTGGCCTGCTGGCTGCCGGAGTTGCACACGAGGTGAATACTCCGCTGGCCGTAATCTCTTCCTACACGCAGATGCTGGCCAAGCAACTGCAGTCGGATGCGCCGAAGGCCTCGCTGCTTGACAAAATTACCAAGCAGACATTCCGCGCCTCCGAGATCGTCAACAACCTGCTGAATTTTTCGCGCACCACCGGCACCGAATTTGCCGAAATCAGCCTTAATAAGGTGGTTACCGATACGCTCGCCTTACTCGACCACCAGTTCAAGGTGGCTGGCGTACAAGTGCAGTCGGAACTGCATGAGAACCTTCCCCTGATTCAGGGCAACGCCGGGCGCCTGCAGCAGGTTTTTCTGAATCTATTCCTCAACGCGAAAGATGCGATGGCCGGGGGCGGAGTCCTGAATGTCGCGACCATGAACGGCGATTTCGTAAGCGTCCGCGTCACCGATACCGGTTCCGGCATTGCGCAGGAACACATCCACCGCATTTACGACCCGTTCTTCACTACCAAGACCGCTCCCGCGCACGGCCAGAATCGTGGCACTGGGCTTGGACTCTCGGTCTCCTACGGCATCATCCAGGAGCACGGCGGCAACATTCGCGTGGAGAGCCGCCCCGGCGAAGGAACAACCTTTACGCTTGATTTCCCGTTGGTCAGGAAGGCAGCCCATGTCTGAAGTCGCAGTCATTCCGCGCCGCAGCGCGCCGGAGACCACTCCGCAGAGCGCAGGCAGGATTCTCATCATCGATGACGAACTTGAGATCCGCGAGTCACTCGAGACTCTGCTGGAGCTCGAAGGCTACACGGTGGCGGTTGCAGGAACCGCGCGCGAAGGTCTCGCCCAGATCGGCGAGCGCAGCTTTGACGTTGTGCTGCTCGACCTCGCTCTCCCCGACAAGAACGGCATGGATGTGCTGGCAGAGATTCGCGTGCTGCATCCCGACCAGCCAGTCATCATGATCACCGCCTACGGAACGGTCGAAAACGCCGTGCGCGCCATGCAATCGGGCGCGACGAACTTCATCCAGAAGCCCTGGGACAACGAGAAACTCCTGGCCGATGTGCGCAGCGCTGTCGCTCGCCAGAAAGCGGAAGAAGAGAATATCCAGCTCAAGCGCGCTCTCAAGCAGCGCTACAACTTTGAGAATATCGTCGGTAAGAGCGAGCCGATGCTGAAGATTTTCGATCTGGTCGCGCAGGTCGCTCCCAGCCGCTCCACGGTTCTGCTGCAAGGCGAAAGCGGAACCGGCAAGGAACTGATCGCGAAGGCGATTCATCTGCACTCCACGCGGCGGGATCGGCCGTTTGTCCCCGTGAACTCCGGGTCAACTCCGCCGGACCTGCTGGAATCCACGCTCTTCGGTCACGTCAAAGGCGCATTCACGAGCGCGGTCGCTTCGAAGAAGGGCCTGTTCGAGGTTGCCGACCGCGGCACGCTTTTCCTCGATGAAATCGGCACTATGAGCATGGACACGCAGGCCAAGATCCTCCGCGTGCTGCAGGATCGCAAGTTCATGCACCTGGGTGGCATGCAGGAAATGCAGGTCGACGTGCGCATCATCGCCGCCACCAACGTCGATCTTCGCCAGATGGTGCGCGACGGCCGCTTCCGCGAAGATCTCTTCTACCGTCTCAACGTGATTTCGCTCGATCTGCCGCCGCTGCGCCAGCGCCGCGAAGACATTCCGCTGCTGGTCGAACATTTCCTGAAAAAATATTCGGAGGAAAACGACCTTCCGCGCCGCCACATGAGTACCGAGGCGTTGCGGCCGCTGGTGAGCTACTCCTGGCCCGGCAACGTTCGCGAACTGGAAAACACCATCGAGCGCGCGGTTGTCCTCTCGTCCGACTGCAACCATCGGACTCGATCTGCTGCCCGACCACATCGTGGGCCGGGGCAGCGCGGTTCCGGCGATCGACACCAGTACTGGCGCCACGCTATTCGGCATCATGGAAGACTGCGAGCGGCGGATCATCATCGACATGCTGGAAAAATGCGGCTGGAACCAGACCGAAGCCGCCGAGCGGTTCCGCGTCCCGCTTTCCACCCTGAACCAGAAGATCAAGCGCCTGGCCATCGAGATCCGCAAGAAGAACGGCCATTAGGACCCGATCGGGTCGATCGGGCGATCCTAGAAAGACTCGATGACATGGCGTTCAGTGATCCGACCCGATCACCCGATCCGACTCAATCTCTGCTATAGTTCCGAAGTTCTTGCTCACCCATGGCGCTCGAACTCGAACTGATTTCCCCTTTGATGTCGCCAAAGACTTCGCCCTGTCGGTGCAGGAATACACCCTGCTCTCAGCGCAATCGGTCGCCAACTTCTTCCGCCGCCCGCTCTACATGGGCGACATGCTGCAGCAAGCCGACCTGATCGGCGTCGGGTCGCTGCCCATCGTCATTCTCACCGGCCTCTCCGTCGGCGCGCTGCTGGCGCTGAACTCCGCCAGCACGCTGCAGCGTTTCGGCGGAATCACGCTGATCGGCCAACTCGTCTCGCTCGGCATGGTCACCGAACTCGGCCCGCTCATCACTGGGCTGATGGTCGCCGGCCGCAACGCCTCCGGCATGGCCAGCGAACTCGGATCCATGATCGTGACCGAGCAGATTGACGCCATGCGCGCGCTTGGTACCGACCCGAGCAAGAAACTGGTCACGCCGCGCGTCGGCGCGACGGCCTTCATGCTGTTTTTCCTGACCATCATTGCCGATCTTCTTGGACTCGGCGGCGGCTGGGCGGTCGCGCATCTTCTGTTCGGGCTCGACTCAAATCAGTACTGGACGTCCGCCTGGCAGATCCTGGTTTTCCGCGACGTCTTCACCGGCCTGCATCAAGCCCGTGCTTGTTCGGCTTCATCATCGCCACCGTCGGCTGCTACTACGGCATGTCGACGCGCGGCGGCACGCAGGGCGTGGGCCGCTCCACCACGCAAGCGGTGGTCGCCTCCTCGGTGCTGATTCTGATCGTCGATTTCTTCGTCACCAAACTGATCTTCGCCATCTTCGGAGTCCGGTAGCGCATGTCGGCTCCTACGCTGCCCGGGGAACAACGGCGGCGACCGCCAGCGAGCAATTCCGGCTATGCCATCGAATTCGAAAATGTCTCCATCGCGTTCGATGAGAAGGTCGTGCTCGACGGCATCTCGTTCCGGCTCCCTCATGGCGAAACCAAGGCGCTGTTCGGAGTTGCCGGATCGGGCAAGAGCATTCTGCTCAAGCTCGCCATCGGCCTGCTGCGGCCCGATAGCGGGCGCATCATCGTGCTCGGCGAAGAAGTCACGACCATGTCGGAAGAGGAACTCTTCGACCTTCGCCGGCGCGTCGGCATCGTCTTCCAGGAAAGCGCGCTCTTCGATTCGCTCAAGGTCTGGGAGAACGTCGCGTTCCGCCTGATGGAAGAAAACATTCCCTTCGACGAGATTGAACGGCGGGTGCGCGAGGCGCTGCGCTTCGTCGAACTGGAGAGAACCTACGACATGTTTCCGTCGGAACTCTCCGGAGGCATGCGGCGGCGCGTCGCCATCGCGCGCGCCATCATCACGCAGCCCGAGGTCATACTCTACGACTCGCCGACCGGCGGACTCGATCCTGTCACCTCGAACACGATCGTCGAACTCATCATGAAGCAGCGCGACGTCTACAAGACCAGCGCGCTAATGGTGACGCATCGCCTGCAGGACGCCTTCACCATGGCGACCCACGAATTCGACCAGAATAAAAACAAAATGGTTGCCATTCCCAAAGGCCAGCGCGGCGAAGTCCCCATGAGTTTCCTGATTCTGCGCGACGGCAAAGTAATTTTCGACGGCGACGCGCACCAGCTCGCCACTTCGCGCGACGAGTACATCCGCGAATATATTTCGTAGGATTTTCACTGCGTAAACGCGCAGCCGCTTTTCCTGCAAATTATTGCCGCCGAGATATTCAGCCGCTCCCGGATTCTGTTCACCGATCCCGACTCCGGCATCGGGCGCGCCGTTTTGCCTCGTTCATTCTTTCCCGGCAGCCCCACCGGATTTTCGTGCGTGCGCTCGCGGAAGCTCGCCCTTCATCCCGGTCGCCAGGCCGATCGTCGACTCGCCGAACTTGTCGCGCAGATGATCGGCAGCCGCCAGCACTTTCTGCCAACGCGTCGTCTCGCGCGGGTTCCAGCAGATCAAGCTGCGCGGGACGCCGATCGCTCAAAGTTCGAGGTCTGCACTCCCAGCAACCGCACGGGCGCGCCTTTTTTCCAGTTTCGGAGAAACAGCCGCCGCATCTGCTCGAAAATTTCGTGGTCGATCTGCGTCGGCTGTTCGAGCGAGTGCGCGCGGGTTATCGTAGTGAAATCCTTGTAACGCAACTTGAGCTGGATGGTGCGCGCAAAATATCCGCCTTCGCGCAACCGGCGGCCAACCATTTCGCGAAAGCCGCATCAGCGTGGATTGCAGCCGCTCGAGGTCGCCCGTGTCTTCATTGAATGTGTGTTCGTGGCTGATCGACTTGGGGTCGAGATGCTCGCCGACTTCAGCATCGAACCATCCGCCCGCATCTTCGCCGCGCGACTTCCCTGCCAGCGCGAGCCCCCATTTTCCGAAGCGCTCGCTCCAAGTCGCTTTCTTCGAGCTTGGCCAGATCGCCGACGCGCCGAATGCCCATGTCGTGCAGATTCTTCTCCATTACCTTGCCGACGCCGGGGATGTCGCCGACATCGAGCGGCGCCAGAAATTTCGCCTCCTGGCCGGGCAGCACCCAGAGCACTCCGTTCGGCTTGGCTTTGGCGGAGGAAACTTTCGCGATCAGCCGCGACGTGCCGATACCGATCGAACAATTGAGCTGCGTCGCCGATTTCATCTCCGCGTGCAACGGTCCGCGCTGCGCAGCGGAGGCCCGTGCAGTCGGTCGGTGCCCGTCATGTCGAGATAGGCCTCATCGACCGACGCCATCTCAACCAGCGGAGAAAAATGCCCCAGCACCTCGTGCACTCGCCCCGAATATTCCCGATAGCGCTCGGGGTGCCCATTCACGAAAATGGCCTGCGGACAAAGCTTCGCGGCGGTGCGCAAAGGCATAGCGGAATGCACGCCGAACTTGCGCGCCGCATAAGAAGCGGCTGAAACCACTCCGCGCTCGTCGCGCTGCCCGCCGACCACGACCGGCTTGCCCTTCAGCGACGGATCGTAGAGCTCTTCCACGGACACGAAGAACGCGTCCATATCGACGTGGAAGATGGTGCGGGTTATCTGGTCATCGGGTGATCGGGTCATCTCGCGACAGGCAGTTGAGCCGGCAAGGTATTCGCCAGCTATTCGCCTGCATGCGATTCTAAATCACTCTGGCTCCGTTAGGGCGCCTGGAATGAGCCGAGGCAGGAACGCTCGCGCGGCTGCCGGCGGGTCGCCGCCGCTACGCCTCGATGGGCTGACGATTATCCCAGCACGGGCACTTTCTTGAAGTCGGTTGTAGCGCCTGGGTTCGCCTTCAACTGCCGCACGCGCTCGTAGACTTTGCCATACTCGCGGGCCGATGCGCCCCAGGAAAAATCGCGGCCCATGCCATTGCGCATCAGCGTCTGCCACGATGCCTGATCGCGATAGGCGGCCAGCGCCTGCTTGATGGTCGCGAGCAGCGCCTCGCCGAGTATTCGGTGAACTTGAAGCCGGTGCCTTTTCCGGTGCGCGCGTCCCACGGTTCGATGGTGTCGTCGAGCCCGCCGGTGGCGCGCACGATTGGCACCGTGCCGTACTTCAGGCTGTAGATCTGGTTCAGACCGCAGGGTTCGTAGCGCGACGGCATCAGGAACATATCCGCGCCCGGCTTCGATCTTGTGCGCGATCGCGTTGTCGTAGGCGACTTTGATGGCAATCTTGTTCGGGAACTGCTTGTTCAGGCGCGCAAACATTTCTTCATAGAGCTTGTCGCCGGCGCCGAGCGACGACCATGATCATCTCCTCGCGCGCCAGGCGGTCCATGATCTGCGCGATCAGGTCGAACCCTTTTTGCGCGGCGAAGCGCGAGACGATGCCGATCACCGGAACTTTGGGATCGGCATTCGTGACTGCCAAAGGCGTTGAGCAGATCCTGCTTGCACTTCTGCTTTGCCGCTCAGATCCTGAGGCGAGTATTTTGCGGCGATGAACTTGTCGGTCTGCGGACTCCACTCGTCGTAATCGACGCCGTTCAGAATGCCGGTCACGGTCGCGGCGCGATTGCGCAGCACGCCTTCCAGGCCGAATCCGTACTCGGTCGTCTGAATTTCCTGGCTGTACTTTTTGCTGACGGTGGTGACGAATCGGAGTAAACCAGCGCGCCTTTCAGAAAATTCACCTGCCCGAAAAATTCCATCTTCGAAATCGTGAACAGGTCCCACGGCAGCATGAGCAGCGGCAAAATATCCGGCGGAAACAGGCCCTGGTAGCCCATGTTGTGGATGGTGAAGACGGTGCCGACTTCGCGGAACGCCGGATCCTCCGCGTAAAGCGTGCGCAGCATGATCGGCACCAGCGCCGACTGCCAGTCGTGGCAATGAAAAACGTGCGGAACGCCCAGCATCTTGGAGGCTTCGATTACCGCGCGCGAGAACAGAGCGAAGCGCTCGGCATTGTCGGGATAGTCGGAGGCCGACGTCCCATAGAGAGCGTCGCGGTCGAAATATGGCGGATAGTCAACAAAATAATATTTGACGCCCGCGGCAGCAGCTCCGGCAACCACCGAGCAAAAGCGGTACTTGTCGTCGAAGGGAACCGTGATGCTGTGCACCACCGTTTCCGGATCGGCCAGTTTGGTCTGGCGGTAGAGGGGAAGGTAGACGCTGACCTGATGCCCCAGACTCGCCAACGCGCGCGGCAGAGCGCCGACCACGTCCGCGAGACCGCCAGTCTTGGAATAAGGAACGCACTCGGATGCTACAAAAGCGATATGCATTGCGAGCCTCGTGAGCCAGAAATAAGAAACGCCCGGCTCAAGTTATGATGACTACTGCCGTCGAAGGGTGGCTGGCTGTTTGCGATTGGCAATTTGAAATTGAGCATTGCCCGGTTTTCCCGTTCAGTTTCCAATTCCCCATCGCAGTTTTGCCAGGCCGTTTCAGTCTAAAGCCGCAGAGAAAGAGGGTCAACGTGTCCAAGGGCGCAAGCAGCGACAGGCCGTCCCGCAAACCGAAACTGGGCCAACATTTTCTGGCGAGCGAACCTGCCGCCCTGCGGATTGTGGAAGCGCTCGGTGACGTTTCGCAGGCAACCGTGCTGGAGATCGGACCGGGCCGCGGCGCCATCACCGAAATCCTCGCGCAAACGGCGCAGCGGCTGATCGCCGTCGAACTGGATCGCGTGCTCTCCGCGCAATTGCGGATGAAGTTCTCCCTGCAGCCGAATGTGGAGATCATCGAAGGCGACATTCTGAAAATCGAACTCGACACGGTTTTCGGCCCGAAGCCGGGCATGCTCCGTCCCGGGCTGAATTTCGCCCCGGAACCCTCCCGCGTGGTCGGCAACCTGCCCTACTACATCACCTCCGATATTTTGCTGCGGCTGTTGCAATATCACCGCTACTTTTCGACGATCGTCATCATGGTGCAGAAAGAAGTCGCAGACCGCTTGGCCGCATCCGCCGGAAGCCGCGACTATGGCCTGCTTTCAGCGACCGCCCAGCTCTACGGAAAAGTCGAGAAGCTGTTCACACTTCCTCCGGGAGCATTTTCTCCGCCGCCCAACGTGCATTCCAGCGTGGTGAGGATTACCATCAAGCCGAAGCTGGAATCGTTCAGATTCCTGAGGCGGAGTTCATCGCGTTCCTGAAATTGTGCTTCGGGCAAAAGCGCAAGACGCTCTGGAATAATCTAAAGACGGCTTACGCTGAAGACTCGCTGCGCGCTGCGCTGGCAAAAAGCGGCGTCAAGCCGACGATTCGAGCCGAAGCCCTGCCGCTGGATCGCACGGCGGCGTTGTTTCGGGCGTTAACCGATGCAAGAGGTTAGCGTGTCAGGGGACCGAAGATGAGAGTTTTGATTGGAATCTTTACTTTCCTTGTTCTGTTTTGTTTGTGGTGGAGTGTAGCCTCCGACTATGATTACGGCGCTCTAGCCGGAACGTATGTCTTTCATAGCAAGGAAGAGACGTGCAGTTTGTATCTCCACTCAGATGGCACTTTTGATCAAGAGCTTAGACGTGGCGATCAGATCCAGAAGTCCCAAGGCTCTTGGCATCGCTCTGGTCAAGCTGGCGTCTCGTTTTCAAACGAATTTCTGAGGATACCTCGTGAAGAATTGGATGGCTCTGGAAAAGCATATGGTTGGTTCCATAGGGTCCTTGGACTATTTCCCATGCTGGATTTGGCGCCGTCTCCGGGTGGTCCTGAGTTTCACAAGAGCTTATTTCACTAGCGCGTCGCGTGCGGAAGCATCGAGCCGTTGCGTCTGACCTGTACGCGGCGCTATGTCCGCGCCTGAAAGCACCTATGACATCCGCTGTGCGAGCTCCCGCGGTGGCCGGAAGATTTTATCCCGGGCAATGTGATGAACTACGGCGCGAAATTCGGGAGTACACATCTCCGGCCCCGAACGCGCGCATTTCCGTCATCGGCTGCGTCGCCCCGCATGCGGGATACATCTACTCCGGGGCCGTAGCAGGGTCGGTCTACTCGTGCCTGCAAATTCCGGAGCATTGCATCATCCTCTGCCCGAACCACACCGGGAAGGGCGTTCCGCTCTCGATCATGACCACAACCGCGTGGCAAACACCGCTCGGTGAAGTCGCAGCCAGCGCGGATTTGGGTGCTCGCCTGCTGCAGAGTTTTCCACCGCTCCAGGAAGACAGTGCGGCACATCGTTCTGAACATGCCATCGAAGTGCAGTTGCCCTTCTTGCAGGCGCAGCAGAAATCGTTGCACATCGTTCCCATCGCTGTCGGGACGAGCGACTTCAGCGTTCTTCGCGGGCTAGGCGAGGCTCTCGCCGAGGTGATCGGCGCGAGCGACCAGAACGTCCTCATCATCGCCTCCAGCGACATGAACCACTACGAGTCCGACGCGGTTACTCGCGTGAAAGACCACAAGGCAATCGGGCGCGTGCTGGCGATGGACGCGCGCGGATTGTGGGAAGTCGTGATGGCGGAACACATCAGCATGTGCGGTTTTGGACCGACAGTCGTCATGCTGACCGCGGCCAAGATTCTCGGAGCGACAGGCGCAACGCTCGTTCGCTACGCGACTTCCGGCGACGTATCGGGCGACCGCGAGAGAGTTGTCGGCTACGCGGGCATTATCGTTGCGTGAATATGATGGCGCAGGCAACCAAGTGTGATCCTTTGTCACGTTGTGAACACCTTGATTGAAGTCGCGTGCGGTTGAGGGAGCAGGGGTCCTCCACTTCGTGACGGCTTCGCTATTGCGAAGCTGTTGATTCCTCAGGAGGTCTCCGTTTCTCGTTTTGAGTTGACGGTTATCAGCGACGCCCTGCAGCGTCGAGCAGGCGTTGCGCGCGGGCGCGGGCCACGTTGACCACAGATTGATCAGCGACGACCTGTTGCAGGATCGGTTGGATCGCTGATACTTCGACCAGCATCCTGGTCTGGGTCATCTCCTGCATGCGCTTGAGTTCAGCATCGAGCGCCAGCTTCTGGTAGCGGCGGTCGTAGTCAATACGATGTCCGAATTCGAGCGTCGCGGAAAGATTCTGAAAAAGACTGGTGAGTTCCTGCGCGGCCGGATTCGAGGAAAAATTGTAAGTAGCCTCCCCCGTTCGGCTCGCGTCCCTGTAGGTGAGCGTCTTCTTGCCGGTGAACGCCTGCCCCTTGTGGTGAGAATCCAGATCCTTCTGAAAGTATCCCGCCCTATCCGCTAACACGAGCACTTTCTGCCGGATTTCAGGAGAGAGCGGGAAATCCAGATCGAAGCTGTCGGTGTCGTCGCTGTCCGCCGAGATACGGCCGGTTGACTGGTAGTGAGCGAGGCCATCGGAGGGGACACGGATCGAATAATGCTCAGGCTGCGATGTCGGGAAATCCAGGGTGAAGGTCACGAGGGCTGCGCTTCCCCCCAACGAAGGCACAGGTGATTGCGTCCACGCTATGGAAGAAAAGAGGAGCGCGACAAAAAAATAGAGTCGGTGAGGCATGGGACGCTGTAATCATTGGGGATACGATTGCGAGTGTCAAGGGGAGCGGAGTCTGAGCTCTCAGGCCATGACCCAAGAGCTCAGAGCACGGGGCAAAGAGCCGTGAGCAAAGTTCCGGCTACTTGCACGTTGCTGTGTATCCGATTGAGTCGGAGGAATTCAGGAAGATCTGTCCCGAGATGACATTGTTATTGTTGATGCCGCCCGCGACCGTGTAAAACGAGCCGGGGTAAACGATGCTCTTGAACGCCCCGCCCTCGTAGATAAATCCCCACGACGCGTCGGCGGAGATACGGTTGCCGACGATCAATCCGGAATTGTTAATGCCCGTGAGAATCGTGCCGAACCGCGATTTCGGGAAGTTGATAGTCGTGAATTTTCCGTTCTCCCACAGGAAGCCGTTGTTCACCCACCCGCTGGCGGAAGATCCGACGACGGCATTCTTATCATTCACTGCATTCGGGTAGGTCACTTGGCCGTCCGGATAGGCGATGCTGGTGTACTGTCCGTTGACGTAAAGAAAGCCTTTGACCGATGCGCCTCCACCGTAACTGCCCGCCAGCGCGCCGACATGGTTGACACCGAAGAGCCAGGTGTTGGCAGCTTTCGGATAGTTAACGGGCGCGAAGGTGCCGTTCGTGAGCGTGAACCCGTGCATTTTGGTGCTGCTGTCCTGGTAGGAACCGGCGCTCGTACCGGTCGAGTTGTCTCCATACAAGCCGGTCATGGTGGACTTGGGGGCCGAGTAGATGGTGATGACTCCGCTGGGCGAGCGCATGAAGCCCACGAGAGTTTGCGTGGCGATGTCCTGCAGTTGGCCGACGACAGTGCCGTCGTCGCCGATGCCCTGCACGGCGTTGATCGTGTATTTCGCTGGTGCGGTGAAAGTATCGAAGGTGCACGATGCTCGTTCGGCATGCACAGCGGACGAGATGGAAACGAGCAGGATGATGGCGAGACAATGGCGGGGGACCATGAATTCTCCTGATTAAATTCTGTTTGAAACGCCCGCAATGACGGGCGGCTCATTCAAGAATATCGTGGGAATCGGGAATTATACGTGACTTGTGTACTAACGAGTGTTCAGATTGAAAACAGTTTTCGGGCAACGGCCGATGGTAACGGGGAGCTTGAAAAGGCGGCCTGTAAAGTGCCTGCCCGATCGGAAACTGCTCTCTGCATGACTGTTGTTTCGACCCGCAGATTAGCCCGTGAGCCGGCCTGCGAGTCGAGGCTCGGGACTCGCGGCTCGTGACTCGCGACCTGCCTGACGGTCGAGAGTGGCCGCCGTGTGCAGATGGCAGATGGCGATAGCGAGCGCGTCGGCGGCATCGGCGGGCTGGGGAATTTCGTCGAGGCACAGGAGACGCGCGACCATCTGCTGCACCTGATGTTTCTCCGCCTTGCCATAGCCGACCACGGCTGACTTGATGGATAGCGGCGAATACTCTGCGACGTCGAGACCGGCGGATGCGGCGGTCAGCATAGCGACTCCACGAACCTGCCCAAGCTTGAGCGCGGACTTCACATTGAGCGCGTAGAAGACGTCTTCGATGGCAACCCGGTCGGGACGGTGAACGGCAATGAGTTCCTCGAGGCCACGAGCGATGCGCGACAGACGCATCGGCATGGGATCGCGGGGAGAAACTTTAATCGCACCGCAAATGACGCAGACCAGGCGATCATTGTTGCTGCGAGCGTTGTGTTGAGCATTTCCTCGAATAGCATGGGGATCAGCAATTCCAGGAGCGGCGGGCTCGTCAGAGTCGCAGAGAAGATCCACGACGCCGTAGCCTGTGTACTCCGTGCCGCAATCAATGCCGAGGACGCGCATGCTTGTTGGCAAGTGTAACCTCCAGCATGTATCTTTGCCGATCGTATTTCATCCAAGAACCCTGGAGGTGAATCAAATGGCCCGAATTGAGGGAGCTGACCCGCGAAAACAAAGCGGGCTTGCCGGCTGGTTTACTCGCATCATATACGCCATGACGAAACGCAAAGTGGGGCGCGTGATCGAGCCGACGAAGATTACCGCGCACCACTCCAGAATTCTGTGGGGCTACGGACAGATGGAACAGGCGCTCGGCGGAAGTTCTCTGGTCGATGGCGTGCTTAAGCACCTGGCAGAAATTCGCGTGGCCACGCTTGTGGGCTGTCCTTTTTGAATCGATATCGGCTCTGCGGTCGGCAGAGCGGCGGGGGTTTCGCGGGAGAAGATCGAGGCCCTCCCCGGCTACCGTACGAGCCCACTATTCTCGGAGACGGAAAAGCAAGTACTGGAACTTGCAGACCACATGACGCAGACGCTCGCGGAAATTCCGGAGGCGCTTTTCGAAGGACTTCGTCGACAATTCAATCCGGCGCAACTGGTGGAGCTGACCGCCACCATCGCGTGGGAGAACTACCGGGCCCGCTTCAATCATGCCTTCGGCGCGGAATCGGAAAACTTCTCGGCGGGTAGCGTGTGTGCCATCCCCTCAAGGCTGCCGGATCAGCGCCCGGCCCCGTGACCCTTATCTTCACCTATAACCCCGCGATACCGCTAAGTCAACGGAATTACGCGCGGATGAGGACAATGTTCGGCCAGAGGGCAAAGCGAGCGTGATACCCTGATATTTCAACCCATTTCCCAGAGCAAAGCGGGGGCATTCCAGCCGCCCGTGGCGCGAACCTATAGAGCAGGAGCAGGCAATGAAGATCGGGGTATTAACGGGCGGGGGCGATTGTCCCGGCTTGAATGCAGTGATACGAGCGGTGGTGCGGAAGGGAACCTTTCATTATGGTGACGAGTTCGTCGGCTTTATGGAGGGCTGGCGCGGGCTGTCGGAAGACAAGACGATGGAGCTCTGCCTCTCAACCGTGGGCGGAATTCTGCCCCGCGGCGGGACGATCCTGCGCACTTCGCGCACCAACCCGGCCAAACACGAGGGAGGGCTGGAGCGCTGCATCGAGAACCTGAAGCTGCATGGCTGCGACGCGCTGATCGCCATCGGCGGCGATGACACGCTCTCGGTGGCCGAGAAGCTGTTCAAGTTGGGGGTAAAGGTGGTCGGCGTTCCCAAGACCATCGACAACGATCTGGCAGGGACCGATTTCACCTTCGGCTTCGACACGGCGGTAAATGTGGCCACCAACGCGATCGACCGGGTCCACACTACGGCGGAAGCGCACAACCGTGTAATCGTGGTCGAGGTCATGGGACGCGACTCGGGATGGATTGCCGCGTACAGCGGGATTGGCGGCGGCGCGGACGTGATTCTGGTTCCCGAGGTTCCATTCGATATCGAACAAGTGGCGGAACTGATTCGCCAGCGCCACGCGCGCGGACGATACTTCAGCATCGTGGTCGCGGCGGAAGGGGCCAAGTTTGCCGGAGGAGTCGAGATGCACGACGGCGCGCCCGTTCTGCAGGATGTGGGGCGTGACGAGTTCGGGCATCTGCGGCTGGGAGGGATCGGCTCGGTGCTGGCGCGCGAGATCGAGAAGCGCACCGGATTCGAGACGCGTTCGGTGGTATTGGGCCACATTCAGCGCGGAGGTTCGCCGAGCGCGTTCGATCGCGTGCTGGCCACGCGCTATGGACTGGGCGCGATCGACATGGTGCATCGCGGCGAGTTCGGACACATGGCGGCGCTGCGCGGCAACAAAATCATCTCGATTCCACTGGCCGAGGCAATCGCCTCCAATCGCAAGCTGGACCAGGAGATTCTGGACTGCGCGACGGGAATTCTGGATGTGCTGGAAGAGAAGTAGGGGAGCTGCTAGCTTCTGGCTCGTACCTTCTAGATTCTCGCGGCTGGTTGCGAGCCTCGAGCCGCGAGTATCGAGTTGCGAGCACGAGTTTCGAGTCCCTCGCCTCTCGTTTCTCTGACTGTTGGGATCGCTTCCTTCTGCCGGCTTGTTGAGCCTTGATATTCACTCCGTTCATCGACCGATAAATGGGGAAGAGCGCGCTGCTAGCTCTTCCCCGGCTTTCAGGAGGAGGGAAACTTAGTTGTTATCCTTCGTAACCTGGGGGCGGAGCTGCGGAGACTTCGGCTCGTAGACGCAGAAGGGTTCTTCGGCCAGGTAGTCTCCGGTGGCGGCGAAGGCGCGCGCTCGGCATCCCATGCAGACGTTGCGGAACTCGCAGCAGCCGCACTTTCCGGTCAGGTTATTGGTGTCGCGCAAATCGTTGAAGACCTTGGCGTTGGCCCAGATGTCGGCGAACTTCTCCTTGCGCAGATCGCCGGCGATGGCGGGCAGGTATCCGCAAGGGAAAACTTCTCCCTCGTGGGAGAGAAAGCAGACGCCGGTTCCGGCGAGACAGCCTTTCGTCATGGCGTTCATGTCGTTGGGGCTTCCGCCGGGATGTCCAGTCGGATGGCCGGTGTGATTGCCACGGGGCACGCCTTGCGGCTTGAGCAGGATTCCGGTTCCACCGGGCATGAGCGTGTCGGCGGGACCGATGGCATCGGGAGGAGTCGAGGCTGCCGGCGCGGCTTTGGCGGCTGCTTCGGCGGCATGGCGATCGGCTACGCGGCGCTGGCGCACGACCCGGAAATAGTGGGGAGCGCAGGTGGCTTTGAGTTCGATTCCGCCTTCAAGGGATTGATCGTAGAACCAGTTCAACATCTGCTCGTATTCTTCCGGAGGAACCATCTGATCGGTGGCGATATCGACGCCGCATCCGACGGGCACGAGCAGGAAAGTGTGCAGAGCATCGGCTCCGATGGTCTTGCACATATCGAGGACGCGCGGCAACTGGTCGGCGTTGTGGCGGGCGATGGTCATGTTGATCTGCACCGACATGCCTAAATCTTTCAGGTTGCGGAAGCCATGGAGCGCGGCTTCGAAGGCTCCGGGAATTCCGCGGAAGCTGTCGTGCGTGAGGGCGTCCGCGCCGTCGAGGCTGATGGAGACGCGCTTCACGCCGGAGTCGACGATCATCCGGGCGACTTCCTTAGTGACGAGGGTTCCATTGGTTGCCAGGGCGACGCGCAGGCCTTTGTCATTGGCGTACTTTGCCAACTGGAAAATGTCGGAGCGGTAGAGCGGCTCGCCTCCGCTGAGCACGAGAATGGGATTGGAATGGGCGGCGATCTGGTCGATGATGTCGAGCGCCTTGGCGGTGGGCAGATCGCTGGGAGAGCTGAGCTCGGTCGCGGTGGCGCGGCAATGGATGCAGCGCAGATTGCATCCTTTGGTGACTTCCCAGAAAATCAGGCGGGGCTTGAATTCACCCTTGGTGGAATGCTGCGGCTGCGCGGATGGAGCGCTCACGATGGCGCTCTCTGGTTTCTTATCTTCCTTACTTTGCTCAAGAACCTTCATGGGATGACCTCACCTTGGATGGAAGATTAGGGCAGGCGCGAACCTTGGGCCGTGATAGGAATCACGGGCGATTGTGACGAATATCACGGGGCGGTTCGAGAGGGGGCAGGTGTTTACTGGTTAGTATCGGGGGACCCCCTTGGCCGATCTATTGGAATCAGCGACTTAGGAGGATATTTTCTCTAAATCTCTGATAACAGGATAGTTATTGCGGGTTGATTGCCGAGTTTCTGTCCGAGGGGACTGGATTCTAAAATTCCGTTAAGCTGCTGTGTTTACAGGAGATATTTTTGTGGGCATACGTGGCGGGGTGGGCACGGGATGAAAGGATGACGATGGATATAAGTGGGGGGGAGCGCGGCTTCGGCTGCGCTCTTTGTGTTTGGCGCTTGTCTGGATCGGGCGGGTGCGGAGATGAATTCGTCGAGACGGCAGGGATCCTTCGACTGCGCTGGGCTCGCTCTCTTGCCTCGCTTCGCTCGGGATGACTTCATTCAGGAAAGTTACAGCCGGTCGGAACGACTCGGGGAAAGTTGAAGATTGTGGTAGATTGCGGGCCACGCGATTGGTGGCGATTTCATCCATGGCTGGAAAATTCCGGAGCTAGAAGGTTCCGGGGAGGGAGCGATTTCTGTGAATCATTTTCTGAAGATTTCTGGTGTGTTCCTGGTGATCGTTTTGGCGTTGGGGTGCGTGGATTACGGGTTCGCGCAGGCGGCTCCGGCTAATCCTTTGGTGGTGCCTTATGGAGCGCCGATTAGCGTCGAGGTGGCGAAGAAAGCGGCGGCGGCGGCTTTAGAGGAGGCGCGGAAGAATGGCTTGCTGATGGCGGTGGCAGTGGTCGATCCGTATGGCGACCTGGTGTATTACGAGAAGATGGATAACGCGCAACTGGGGAGCGCGAAGGTGTCGGTGAACAAGGCGCGGTCGGCGGCGCTGTTCAAGCGTCCGACGAAAGTGTTTCAGGATGCGCTGGCGAACGGGGGCGCGGGACTACGTGTGCTGGGTCTGGAAGGAGCAGTGCCGGTCGAGGGCGGAGTGCCTTTGATTGTGGGCGGCAAGATCATTGGGGCGATCGGGCTTTCGGGAGATACGAGCGAGCACGACGGGCAGTGCGCCAGGGCGGGGGCGGAGGTGGTACGGTGAGGCGGCGGCTCTTATGCCTTCCTGCCTGATTGTGGGATTTGGCAACCCGCTGCGTTCGGACGACGGCCTGGGGCTGAAAGCAGCGGCGGCGATGGAGGGTGAGCTGGCTTCTTCTTCGACTTGTACTTCGTCGCGGTCATCCTCGTCTTTGGCGGACGTGGTGGTGCTGGCGGGGCAGCAGCTTACTCCGGAGATGAGCGAAGCGGTGGGGCGCGCAGGGCGGGTGTTGTTTCTGGATGCGTCTCATGCGGGGGCTGCGGGAGAGATTCGCCTTTTGCGAATCAGGCGCGACCCGGCGTTCGAGCCCGGGAGTTTGTCGCACGACCTGGAGCCTTCATCCCTGCTGGAACTGGCGGCACGCTATTATCGGGCGGAGCCGGAGGCGTGGCTGCTGACGCTCACGGGCGAAAATTTCGAATTAGGGGAACGGTTGTCTCCGGCGGTCGAGGGCGCGTGGAACGCTTATCTGGAGCGCATCCGGAGCTGGATTTCTGCCGTGTAATCTGTAGTTTACCCGCTTAACACTTTGGTGGTTCCGATTAGCACCCGAGGGCCATACTCAGGCGGATGGACTAGTCTTACATTGCGATTGAGCAGTTCTGGGGGAGGGCTGCCCGGGCGTCCTGATTCGAAAGAATCTGACGCCCGTTTTATTTTTGGGTTACCTGATGAGGGCGACCGCCGAGACGCCGAGAGCGCCGGAAAAACCTTCTTCGTTCGTGTTTGATCCCGAACACTCACCGCATCAGTCAAGCGCCATCCCGGCAGAGAAGACTGCAACGGATTCTGCAGCGCAGGCTGTGGATGAAAAGCCATCGCCGAGACGCCGGGGGCGCGGCGAAAATCAAATGACTGGCGCGAGGGGTCCGTGGGTTTTTGATCGGTGGGCCGTTGGTAAGTGGGCTCGCGAGAAGATGGATCGCTAGTTGGTGGAGATGGTGAAATTTACGGTGATGCGGGCCTGGGTCTCCACGGGCTGTCCGTTTTGCAGGTAGGGCTTGAAGTGCCACTGCTTGACGGCTTCGCGGGCGGCGGCGGCGAGGATATCGGGGCCGCTCAAAATCTCCAGTTCCTGAATGGTGCCATCGCGGGCGATGAGGACGCGCAAACTGACCGCGCCCTGCACCTTCATCTGGCGGGCCAGCAGCGGATAGTCGGGAGGGACGCTGAGGCTGACGCTCTGGGCAGTTTGCGGAGAGAGTTCGACGCGTCCGGGGCCGCTGGCGGCGGGAACAGCGGAACGGGCGGTGGTGGTTCCGGTGGCGATACTGGGGCCGGCTCCGGGATCGACACGAATGGCGGCGCTTCCTGCTGGTACATTGATCCGCCGGTTGCCGGAGACGACCTCGACTTCGAGGGGCGGCAGGACGGCGCGCTGGGTGGTCGCGGACGTGGGCTGATCCGGAATGGGAGTGGGAGCTATCGATTTGGCCACCCTCTTTTCAGGAGCCGCCGGAGCCGGAGTGGGAGTCTCCTGGGGCATCACGCTTTTCCACATGCGGACGGCGGTTACGGCGGTTTCTCCGTTGGAGGGAAACCAGAAATCCCAATCTCTAAGGATGACGGCGGCGAGCGCGACCAGGAGAATGCCGAGGGCAATCAACATGCGCTTGCGCTGCACGGCGGCTTCGGGCGGGACGGGCAGTCCATAGGGCTGGTCGAGGTGAGCGTGTTCGAGGTGGCTCTCGGACTGGCTGGCGTCATGAAGCGTGGGCATGAAGGGTCCTTGGAAATGGCTTCCCGCCGGGGGAACGGCTGCGCCTAGTATGCCCTGAAAGCGGCGTAAATTCCAGCAGAACAGCAGGTTTGCAGGGGCACTTCCGGGCCATTTTTCGCCTGTGACTAATATCACACCCACATGTGCCACGAGTCACCGCCGCAAGTTAATAGGGGACGCACACTGAATGCGTGATACCCGTCACACCGGTGACCGTCAGGCAACCATAGGCGGAACCCGGAGGGAGTCACAAGGGGGGCGCCACATGCTGTCACCATACGGTCTGGACATTATCGAAAGCTGCCTGACGTGCAAGATGCGCGCCGACCGCCTCTTCTGCGACCTGCCCACCGCCGCGCTGCAATCCTTTGAGAGCATCAAATACGCGACCGCGTATCCCAAGGGAGCGGTGCTGTTTGTGGAAGGCCAGGCGCCGCGCGGGATTTTTGTCCTGTGCAAGGGCCGGGTCAAGCTCTCGATCTGCGCGAGCGATGGCAAGACGCTCATCCTCAAGATTGCGGAGCCGGGCGAGGTGCTGGGACTGAGCGCGGCAGTTTCGGGGAAAGCTTACGAATTGACGGCGGAGACGATCGATCCCTGCCAGGTGAACTTTGTGAAGCGCGACGATTTTCTGCGCTTCCTCAAAGAGCACAGTGAAGCGTGCTTCAAGGTGGCGGAGCAGCTCAGCGAAAAATACAACGTGGCGTGCCATGAAGTACGCTCGCTGGGACTCTCACATTCGGCGGCCGAGAAACTGGCGAAGCTACTGATCGAGTGGAGTTCGAAAAATGGCGAGGCGCAGAAGCAGGAACCTCGGCTGAAACTGGCTTTGACGCACGAGGAGATTGCCCAGATGATCGGAACTTCGCGCGAAACGGTGACGCGGCTGTTTGCCGATCTGAAGAAGCGGCAGATCCTGCAGGCCAAGGGATCGACGCTGGTCATCCGCAACAAAGCGGCCTTGCGGTCATTGGCTACAACCGGATAAAAGCCGCAACACGCATCGGATTGCGGCGTTCGTCGAGTAAACCAGCCAGGGCCGAACACCAACTTTTTCCGATAACGTACGCGACCCTGAAGGGCGGCTCTGCCCGATTTTCGCGGCGTAAAGCGCCGCGCCATCCGGAATCCAATCGGTAGAAATTCATTTAGCACTCCCGCGTGCCGCTCTGCGGCATTCCTTTCCCTGGCGGCTCCTGGCGGCATTAATCCCGAAGCATTAGTTTTGGTACGTACACATTGCGGCTAACCCAACTGGATCGTTGCAATTTTTTCCGGCAGTCTTGATGCTCAAAGGAGCGCCCCACGGCGTATCTAAATCAGGACTATCGGAGAAATCAAAGTGAAGAGAAGCAGTTCCTTATTGATCGCGATGCTCGCGGCGGCATTGCTCATGGGCATAAGCGGGACGACGGCGGCTCAAAACGTGGCGGCAGCGGGCGATAACAGTCTGTATTTCGTGACGTACTACTCGAACAACGTCGCGGGGGCTCCGGATGCGGTGGTTCGCATCATCAACGATGGCGACTTTAATGGAGGGGGCGGACCTCTGATCACGCTGACGGCGGGTATCTACGTGTTCGACGACAGCGAGGAACTGACGGAGTGCTGTTACTGCAACGTCTCCCCGGATGGACTGCTTTCCGAAGACGTGAAGACGCAGCTGACGGCGAACCCGATCACCGGCAAGGTTCCGACTCGGGGCGTGATCAAGGTCGTGTCGTACTGGAGCACGGACGATGTGCTTCTCACAGAACCCGGGCTGCGCGCATGGGCGACGCACATTCAGCCGGCGGGGAAGAATGCGTATGCGATCACGGAAAGCAAGTTCGCGGACGCGAACCTGACCAATAAAGAAGAAACGCTGTTGCAGAATCTCTGCTCGTATGACGCGCTGCTGAGTGGACAACCCTGCACTTGCACGCCTGAGGACCAAGACTTCTAGATTCGGCTCTCGGCTCGGGAGACTTACGGCGCTGAAGATCCGCGCCGTTTCGAACGACAGTCCAAAACCGCGTTTTCGCTCGCGTTGGATCAGGCTTCACCTGGTTCAATCAACCGGCCCAATTCCCTGTGCGAAGGGTCACTATTTTGGGTGACTCGAATCACTGTTTATTCGCCTCCCCACGCGTATTAAGGCTGCAGGGGAGAAATATATGTCGCAGAGCTGTTTCGATTGCGGGCAGCGCTCGGATCGTGTTTTCTGCGATCTGGCGCCCGAAGCTCTCCAGGAATTCGACGGGATCAAGTCGCTGCAGAACTGTTCCCGTGGAACCGTGCTGTTTCGCGAAGACCAGCCGGCGCGTGAGGTTTTTCTCCTATGCGAAGGGCGGGTGCGCCTGTGGGTGTGCTCCGAAAGCGGGCGCCGCATGACCCTGCGCGTGGCGACAGCGGGCGAGGTGCTCGGGCTGAGCGCCGTGCTGGCGGGTGGATGCTACGAGATTACAGCCGAGACCATGGATGCGGCGCAGGTGGCACAGGTCCGACGCAAGGACCTGCTGCAGTTCCTGCGCGTGCATCGCGAGGTTTGCATGCACGTGGTCAACCAGCTCAGCGAGGATCTGCATGTAGCGTACGATCGCGTGCGCAGCGTCGGCCTTCCCCGCACACGGCACAGCCACCACGCCGAGCCGGCCCACTAGCGGGTGCTGCAAGAGGAGTGGCGGAACCGCCACGCCATCCAAAAACTATGCTGGACAGCTGGAAATGCGCTGTGGAGAAGCGCCTCCCCAAGTAGCTTTGTTTGTAACGTACCTCTTGCGCCCCCGGTTTCCCGTACATCCCCCATGTGATATCAGTCACGCGCCGGAGTGTGCTGACTCACAGCCGCAATGTACTTCCCGACCCCAAGATGATGTGTTATTCAACACTATTTTTCTGGGAGGCGTCTGGCATGGCAGCATGGTCCGGCGGTTGGGCTGCAAAAAGGCTCGCCTGGGCAGGATTATTCCTTCTGCTGGCAGGAGTTGGAGCCGCTCCCGTGGCCGACGCCGCCAACGACGACTGCCTGGCGTGTCACGGCGACAAGGGTCTAACCACCACCAGGAACGGGCATACGGTCTCCCGCTTCGTGGATGCCAAGAAATTTGGTACGTCGGTACACGGATCGCTCTCCTGCACGAACTGCCATGCCGACCTGGAAGGCAAGGACCTGCCGCACAACGCACCGCTTGCCCGGGTCGATTGCGGAACCTGCCACAGCGATGAGTACAAGCAGCATTCCAATTCACTACACGGCAAGGCGATTGCGCGCGGGGATCAACTGGCTCCGCACTGCGTCGATTGCCATGGCAATCACGACATCCTGCCCGTCAAGGACAAGAATTCGGCGGTTGCTCCCCTGCGCGTGCCGTTTGTTTGCGGACGCTGCCACCAGGAAGGCACGCCTGTCCAGAGGAACCGGAACATCGACCAGCACAATATTCTGGAGAATTATTCGGAGAGCATTCACGGCGAGGCGGTGTTGAAAAAAGGTCTGATCGTGGCGGCGACCTGCGTGTCGTGTCACACGCCGCACAATATTCTGCCGCATACCGATCCGAAGTCTTCGATCAACCGGAAGAACATTGCGGCCACCTGCACCAAGTGCCACGCGCAGATCGAAGTCGTGCATCGCAAGACGATCAAAGGCGAGCTCTGGGAAAAAGAAGCGAACGTACTGCCGGCCTGCATCGACTGTCACCAGCCGCACAAGGTCCGCAACGTTTTTTATTCGCAGGGAATGGCGGACGCAGATTGCATGCGCTGCCACGCCGATGCGAATCTGAAAGCGCGCGACGGGCGACCGATGCTGGTGCATATCCAGGAGGTCGCGGGGTCGCGGCACGCCAAAGTCGCCTGCAGCCAGTGCCACTCGGAAGTGAATGCGTCACGGGTGCGGCCATGCGAGACGATTACGCATCCGGTGGAGTGCAGCAAGTGCCACGAAGAAGTCGGCAACCAGTATGCGCGCAGCCGGCACGGACAGCTACAGGCGGCGGGCGATCACAACGCTCCCATCTGCAAGGACTGTCACGGCACGCATCACATCCTGGGCAAGCACGATCCGGAGTCGGTGAGTTTTCCAACCAATGTGCCCACGCTCTGCGGCGGATGCCACCGCGAAGGGCAAAAGGCGGCAGTGCGCTACACGGGACGCCAGCACGAGATTATTCAGCACTACACGGAGAGCATCCACGGGCAGGGGCTGACGAAGAGCGGGTTGACCGTGACCGCTACCTGCACGAGTTGCCACACGGCACATTTGATTCTGCCGCGCAGCGATCCGGATTCGACGGTGAATCCGAAGAATGTGCCGGCGACCTGCGGCGCCTGCCATCACGGCATTCAGGAGCAGTTTGTGCAGAGCGTGCACTCCGCGTCGGTCACGAAGACGGATAAAGAGTTGCCGGTTTGCAGCGACTGCCACACGGCGCACTCGATCCGGCGCACGGATGAAACGGGATTCAAGCTCGACATCATGAACACGTGCGGGCGCTGCCACGGCGAGATTGCGAAGACTTATTTCGAGACTTACCACGGCAAGGTGTCGCGGCTGGGATACACGAACACGGCCAAGTGCTACGACTGCCATGGCTCCCATGACATTCTGCGGGTAGCCGATCCGCGATCGCATCTGAGCCGGGCCAATGTGGTGGCCACCTGCCAGAAATGCCACGTGACCGCGACCCGCCGGTTTGCCGGATATCTGACGCATGCCACGCACCACGATCCCAAGAAGTATCCCTTCCTGTTCTGGACGTTCTGGGGAATGACGGCGCTTCTGCTTTCCACTTTCGTGTTTGGAGGAGTTCACACCTTGTTGTGGCTGCCGAAAGCTCTGCAGATGCGGCGGGAACTGCGCGCCGAGGAAGCGCAGGCGGAACGGGACGCGGAGCGCGCCAAGGGCGGCGCTAATGAGGATGGAAACCATGCCAACTGAACTGGAACTTTCGCACCAGCGCGCAGACCTTTCGGCGCAGACGCACGCTCCGGCGCCTCCCCGCGCTGACCGCGAGTTTGTGCGCTTCGCCCGCCACCAGCGCGCGCTGCACGCGTGCATGATCGTGAGCTTCATCAGCCTGGCGACGACGGGGATGACCCTCAAGTTTTCCTACACACGATGGGCGGTCGCGGTGTCGCGTTTCTTCGGAGGTTTCCAGACGGCCGGGTACATTCATCGATCGGCTGCCGTGCTGATGTTTGGCGTGTTCATGACCCATCTGTACAGCCTGGTGCAATTGAAGAAGACGGAAAAGAAAACCTGGCTGCAGCTCATCTTCGGGCCCGATTCGATGATGTTGAACCGGCAGGATCTGGACCAGTTCATCGGCACCATGAAGTGGTTTCTGAACCGGGGTCCCCGGCCGGAATACGGGCGCTGGACGTACTGGGAGAAATTCGATTACTTCGCGGTGTTCTGGGGGATTGCGGTCATTGGGTCGACGGGATTGACATTGTGGTTCCCGGTTTTCTTCACACGCTTCCTGCCGGGGTCGTTTATCAATATTGCAACCATCATCCACAGTGACGAAGCGCTGCTGGCCACCGGATTCATCTTCACCGTGCACTTCTTCAACACGCACCTACGGCCGGAGAAATTTCCCATGGATACGACGATCTTCACCGGGCACATGCCGCTGGCCGAGTTGAAGCGCGACAAGCCGCTGGAATACAACGCGCTGGTGGCGAGCGGTCAACTCGAAGCCCATATGGAGGAGCCGCAGCCGGAAATTGTAGTGCGGACGATCCGCGCATTTGCCTGGACCGCTCTCAGCATCGGGTTTTTTGTGGTGGTGTGGATCATCTACGCCATGCTGTTTGCGTATCGCTAAAAGGAGTCATTGCATGACGGCAGCAAAACAATTCGGATTCATTCTGCGGCTGACGCTGGGTTGCGCGCTGCTGTGGGCATTGCCGGCCATGGCCGCAGATCAGGAATGCCTGGCTTGCCATGGCGATCCGGGAATGAAATCCGACTCGGGCAAGAGTCTGCATGTGGACGCGGCGAAACACAAAAGCAGCGTGCACGGGGACCTGGGATGCACGACCTGCCACGTGGGAGTAAAGGAATATCCCCATCCGAAGCCGATGCGCATGCCGTCGTGCGGCAGTTGCCACTCCGATGAGGTCGCGCAGGTTCCGCAGAGCGTGCACTCGATCCTGGGCAAAGAGGCGTGCGCCAGTTGCCACGGCAAGACCCACGAAGTGCAGCACGCGGATAAGCTCGTGCCGGAGCAATGCGCGACCTGCCACGAAGACAGCGTCAAGGGTTTTCAACTGGGAGTACATGCGGTGGCCCGCAAGGGCGGCGACATGAAGACGCCGACCTGCCTGAGTTGCCATGGCAGCCCGCACCAGATACTGGCGGCGGACGATCCGAAGTCTCCGGTGCATCACAACAACATTCCCGCGACTTGCGCGACCTGCCACTCCAAGAAACCGATCATGGAAAGCGCGGGCGAAGCGACCCAGCAGTTCTACTCCTACGAGCAGAGCGTGCATGGACAGGCGGTCGCCAATGGTTCCACCAAGGCCGCGGTCTGCACCGACTGCCATGGTGTGCATGAGATTCGCCGGGCCAGCGATGACAAATCATCGATCTTCAAGTTCAACGTTCCCGCGACGTGCGCCAAGTGCCATGCATCGGTGAAAGCCGAATTCATGCAGAGTATTCACGGGCAGGCGATCACGCGGGGGAATTCGCAGGCTCCGGTCTGCACTGACTGTCACGGCATTCACTCGATCAAGTCGCATCTCGATCCAAATTCGCCGGTGAACGCGCAGAATCTCGCGAAGGTGACTTGCGCGCGCTGCCATGAAGGTGTGCGGCTGTCACAGGAACTCGGGGTCGAGGGATCGCGGGCTTCGACGTACCTGGCGAGCTACCACGGGCTCGCATCGAAGCGGGGCTCGCAGATCGTGGCCAACTGCGCCAGTTGCCACGGAGTCCACAATATTCTGCCGTCGAGCGATCCGCGGTCGACGATTAATGCCGCCAACCTGGTGCGGACGTGCGGACAATGCCATCCGGGCGCGTCGGAAAAATTCACTCTGGGTAAGATTCACGTGGACGCGCCGCTCTCCGCCGACATCGGCAGCAAAGCGGTGCGCTGGATCCGCAGCTTTTATCTGCTGATGATTTTTGCCGTAATCGGCGGGATGGTGCTGCACAACCTGATCATCTGGCGGCGCAAGGCGATCATGCGGCGCGACGCTTATCCGCGCACGGTGACGCGCATGAATCCCAACCAGCGCTGGCAACACCTGACGCTGCTGCTGTCGTTCTTCACGCTGGTGATCACCGGATTTGCGCTCAAGTATCCGGATTCCTTCCTGTCGCTGATTCCCGGGATGGGAGAGCGGGTGCGCGGGATCATCCACCGCATCGCGGGCGTGGTCATGATCGGAGCGGGCGTTTATCACCTCGTTTACCTGGCGCTCACTCGCGATGGCCGCAAACTGGTGCTGGATCTGCTGCCCGAGCCGAAAGACGCGACCGATGTGGTAGGTGTAATGCGCTACTACCTCGGACTCGGCGGCAATAAGCCGGAGTTCAAGCGCTTCACGTACGCGGAGAAAGCGGAATACTGGGCGCTGGTCTGGGGCGTCTTTGTGATGGCCGCGACCGGCATCGCGCTTTGGGCCAAGGTGATAGTCAGCCACATGGCGCCGCGCTGGTGGCTCGATGTCGCGACCGCCGTGCACTTTTACGAAGCCATTCTGGCGACGCTGGCGATTATCGTTTGGCACTTCTACCAGATTTTCCTGGATCCCGATTCCTACCCGATGAACTGGGCGTGGTGGGACGGCAAGGTTTCGGCGCACCACTACGAGGAAGAGCACGGACTGGATAGCGCGACGCTGCTGGCGGCGGCACAGGCCGAAGCGGCGGCTGGCGGCAACGGCCATGGCTCCGAGAAGGGCGCTCGGAACGAAGATGAGGAAGCCGAGCCGATCAAACGTCATTGACCGCCGCACAGGAATTCAGTTTTCGCGACGGTATTCGCGGTAGACTGCCTTATACGCAACATATATATGTGCACCGCTGCAAAGACTAAGGTGGAGGTCTGTCCTAATCATGGCTGAATCCAATCCGAGTCCGGCTCCGCATAGCTCGGGACTCTCCCGCATCCGCGAACTGATCCGCAATCCCATCTCAATTATTGGGCTGGCGCTGGCAGTGGTTGCGCTCGGCAATATTCTCTTTCTTTTTTTCATCGACTTCACTTCGGCCCACTCCAGCCCGTACGTCGGCATTCTGGCGTACATGATTGCGCCCGCTTTTCTTATTGCGGGATTGGCGCTGGCAGTCTTCGGGGCTATTTATACGCGGCGGAAACGGCTCGCGACGGCGGGTTCGACTCCTTACTTGCGGCTCGATTTCTCGGACCCGGCGCAGCGCGGCGCGGTTGCCTTCTTTCTGGCTTTCATCGTCATCTTTGTGGGCCTGAGCGTGATTGGAAGTTACAAGGCCTACACGTTCACCGACTCGGTCGGTTTTTGCGGACAACTTTGTCACTCGGTAATGGCGCCCGAGTTTACCGCCTACCAGCAATCGCCGCACGCGCGCGTAGCCTGCGTCGATTGCCACGTGGGAGCGGGAGCCACCTGGTACGTGAAATCGAAACTGTCGGGCGCGCGGCAGGTTTTCAAGACTGCGCTCAACACGTTTCCGCGGCCCATTCCGACTCCGGTGCATAACCTGCGCCCGGCGGCCGATACTTGCGAAACGTGCCACTGGCCCAAAAAGTTCTATGGCGCGCAGCTCAAGGTGTTCAACCACTTTGCAAGCGACGAGAAGAACACTCCACGCCAGATCCGGCTGCTGATCAGCACCGGGGGCGGCGATCCGGCGACAGGCGAACCGGAAGGCATTCACTGGCACATGAACATCTCCAATGAGATCCGGTATATCGCGACCGACGAGGAGCGCCAGACCATCGCCTACATTTATGCCAAGGACATGCAGGGGCGGGTCACGGAATATTTTGCCAAGGACTCAAAGCTAACGAAAGAGCAGATTGCCAGCACAGCCAAGCGGCGCATGGATTGCATCGACTGCCACAACCGGCCGACGCACATTTACGTGCCGCCGGATACATCCGTGGATCGATCATTCGCGGCGCACCGGCTCGATATCAGCCTGCCCTTCCTGAAGCAGCAGTCAGTGGTCGCTCTTACGGGCAGCTACACGAACACCGACGCCGCCATGCAAGGCATCGCCAAAACAATAGAAGACTTCTACGCGAGCAAGTATCCGGATCTCGCCAGGAGCAAGCAGCCGGAGATTCGCAATGCCATCGAGGAGCTCCAGCGCATCTACAAACTGACCTTCTTTCCGGAGATGAAGCTGGACTGGAGAACGCATCCCAACAACATCGGCCATTTTTATTTCAGCGGTTGCTTCCGCTGCCACGATGGCAATCACGTCAGTCCCGAAGGCAAGGTCATTCCCAAAGGATGCAATACCTGCCATACGGTGCTCAGCCAGCACGAGGGTAACGTGGCGATAGCATCCGCCCCGGGGGCTGATTTCAAGCATCCGGTCGATCTGGGAGACCTGACGGCGGTGAACTGCAGCGATTGCCACAGCGGGGGAGTTGGACCTTAAACCCTGCGCGACACACCATCCCGCATTCCAAAATAAAAAGGGCCGATAGCGTTGGCTGCCGGCCCTGTTGTTGATCTACGGTTGATCAACCAAACGTTATATTAGCGGCGTCCGCCGTGACCTCCGCCGCTGTGGCCGCCTCCGCCATGGAAGCTGCCGCCACCGTGGCTTTCGCCGCCGCGGAATCCGCCACCGCCGCGCACTGCGCCGCCATGGAAACCTTCTCCGCCGCGACCCACAAATCCGTGGCCGCCAACATAGCCATGGCCGTAGCCTTCACGACCGTAGAAGCCGCGTCCATAATATGGGTGGCCCCAGCCACCGCCCCATCCGTGGTACCACGGGCCGGCGCCGATAAAGATGCCATTGGCGAACCAGCTTGGTCCGTAGTAGCCATAAGGCGCACACGCATACGGATAGTACGGGTAATATCCATAGTCGCAAACCGGGGGGCCGGCGACGTAACCCGGGCCGACTCCGATACCGATTCCGACGCCTACCTGCGCCTGTGCGAAAGCCAACGGAACCATCAACACGGCCAGCATCGCTACATACTTCAAGTATTTCATGGTGAACCCCTTCCTCAGAATCCACCGTTTGCCAGTTGCGCAATCCCGGGGTCCTGAGCGCTTCAGCTTTGTCCTTCTTCCTGAAGTGCTACTCATTTGAACTCGTAATCGGCAGAAAAGTTGCGGGAAACACAGCGGCTGATTTCGGCCATCGTGGTTGATTTCAACCAGTTGCGGGAAAGCGGGCTTGCGGTGTTGGGCTTTAGGCTCTCTGGGCTTTCGGCTTTGCTCACTCGGCTCCGGCTTTGGACTTTCGCTCTGGCTGTGGAACACCCGACGGGACGTTATGGTCTAGAGCACAGAGCCTAGAGCCGAGAGCCCAAAGCCGAGAGACCCACTTGGTGTACACTGCCGTGACTGCAAACACCGCGGGGGGGGGCCTATGCAATTGCGTCTGGAAAGTCGTCCGGTGGGGGATGTGCTGATTGTTCAGTGTCACGGGCGGATTGTCGCCGGCAACGAAGTCTTCGCGCTGCACTCCCAGGTAGGAGACTCCATCGTCAAGTATGGCGACGTCGTACTGCAACTCGATCAGGTGGACTTCGTCGACTCGAGCGGGTTGGGGGCGCTGGTGCGGCTGATGCAATCGGCGCGCGCCAAAGGTGGAGATCTCAAGCTCAGCGGGGTATCCGAGCGGACGCGCAAGACGCTCGAAATGACAGGCCTGGTCAAGCAGTTTGAAATTTACGACGCGGTGGAAGAGGCGATTACGGCGGCATATCTTGGGTCGCGCTATTCGCGGGGCCTGGCCGGGGACACGCGGCCGCGGATTCTTTGTGTTTACGAGTCGAACGACGTGTGCACATTTCTGCGCGAAGTCCTGTGCAGCGCAGGCTACAACGCGCTCACGACGATGAGCATTGACGATGCGCGCATCCTGCTCAAAGCCACCAAGGCGAAGCAGGTCGTGCTCTCGGCGAAGATGCAGACGGCCTATGGCAAACCTACGCGCAAGATGCTGGAGGATATCGACCCGGCCATCAGGATTCTGGTATTGGATGAGAACTTCGCGGCGCAGGATCCGGGCGAAGCTGCCGAGAAGATGCTCGCTCAGGTTAAGGAGTTTTCGACGCAGTAGGCATCGTCCCGGTGCAGCCACGCTCGCGGCCTTCTTTCGTTACGCTTTTCCTCTGCTCCGCTTTGCTTTATTAACCATCGCGTCCCGCCTTACACGTGTGATCGCTGCTGGACGTGCAATGCACGTTTCCCGCGTTTGACCTTGCCGATTCCCGCATTGCACAATGGCCAGTCACCGGGCATGGGGGCCTGCGAGGATGGGCATGAAATTTCGTGTTTCCGCTATTTCCACTTCCATTGTGATTGCGATTGCCATTGCCGCGGCAGTTTCTCTGGGCGCCCAGAGTTCTTCTCCCACGGCCCGGCGCCCGATTACCGATAAGGACATTTTTGATTTCGTGTGGGTCGCGAACCCGCAACTGTCCCCTGACGGATCGCACGTGGCTTTTACGCGCGTGGTAGTGGATGAGAAACGCACCGGGTATGAAACTTCCATCTGGATGGTTGCGACCTCGGGCGGCGAGCCACCGGTGCGCATGACCAATGGCAAGCATGATGCACAACCGCGCTGGGCGCCGGATGGAAGGCGGCTGGCATTTGTGCGGGGTGGAGAAAAAGATGAGACGGGCAAGCCCGGCCCTGCGCAGATTGCGATTCTCTCTCTGGGTGGAGGCGAGGCGCGGGCGGTCACCGATCTGCCGAAGGGTGCCAGCAGTCCGACGTGGTCTCCGGATGGAAAACGCATCGCCTTTCTGAGTTCCACTTCGCCCGAAGATTTCGAAAAGGCCGCGCGTAAGAAAGTCGGGGGAAAGGATTCGGCGGGGGAGTATGAATCCGATGTGCACGTCATCAGCCGGGCCGTCTACCGGTCGAACGACGAAGGCTTTCTCGATCCCAAACATCATGATCACATCTGGGTGCTGGACGTGCCCCCGAATTTCGACGAGTCGCCGAAGCCTGTGCAACTCACGCGTGGCAATTACAGCGAGCGGGCGATACGCTGGACCCGCGATGGCGCGCGCCTTTACTTCCTGACCACGCGCGTCGACGAACCTTATTACGAGCAGCCCACCACCGATATCTATTCCGTTCCGTCGCGCGGCGGCTCGACTGAGAAGCTGGCCACGATTCCGATGGGGATTGGGGATCTTGCGATCAGTCCCGACGGAAAGTCGGTGGCGTTCCACGGTGCCGTGACGCATCCGGTGCGTTCTTATTCGCAGCCCGACCTGTGGGTGATGGAGATGACTCCCAATGCGCAGCCGCGCAATCTGACGGCCGACTACGACTACGACGTGGGCGATGCTGTGTTCGGGGACAACGCGGCTCCACGGGGCGGGGGTGGCGCTACGCTGCACTGGTCGCCGGACGGGCGGTCGTTGTATGACATCGTCGCCAAACGGGGACGTACGCCGATCATCCGCGTGGATGCGGCGTCGGGCGCGGTAACCGAGATCACCCATGGCGAGCAGGCGGTGACGGATTTTTATGTTACAGACGATGCCCGGTCCATGGTCGCGTTGATCTCGACTCCCGTGATGATCGGCGATCTCTTTACCATCTCGCCCGAGGGCGAGCAGACCCGGTTAACAGATTTCAATCGCAAGCTGTGGTCGAAACTTAATCTTACTTTGCCCGATGAGATCAACTACAAAAGCTTCGATGGGCGCGACATTCAGGGATGGATACAGAAACCGCCCGATTTTGACGCCCACAAAAAGTATCCGATGATTCTGAATATTCACGGCGGCCCGCATGCCGCATATGGCTGGGTGTTTGACCATGAATTCCAGTGGATGGCGGCCAAAGGATATGTCGTGCTGTATGTGAATCCGCGCGGCTCGACGAGCTACGGGCAGGATTTCGGAAACATTATCCAGTATCACTATCCGGGCGACGATTACCGCGACTTAATGGCGGGCATGGACGAGTTACTGAAGCGCGGGTATGTGGACGAGAAGAAACTGGGCGTGACGGGCGGCAGCGGAGGCGGCGTGCTCACGGATTGGGCGGTGACGCAGACCGATCGCTTTGCAGCGGCGGTATCGCAGCGCGATATTTCCAACTGGGCTTCGTGGTGGTACACGGCGGATTTCACGCTTTTCCAGCCACGCTGGTTCAAGGCGCCTCCGTTTCAGGATCCGCAGGACTATGCGAACCGCTCGGCCATCACCTTCGTCGACAAGATCCACACGCCGATTCTGTTTGTGCTGGGGGAGTCGGATTCGCGGACCCCTCCGGATTCAGGCGGAGAGCAGCTATTTCGTGCCTTGAAGTATCTGAAGCGACCCACGGCGATGGTGATGTTTCCTCGCGAGACGCACGAGTTATCGCGCTCGGGCGAACCATGGCACCGAGTCGAGCGGCTGGATTACATTGTCGGATGGTTCGATAAGTGGATGATGGGAGTGCCGCATCCCGAGTTCGATGTGCGAGCGGGAGCCGAGCCTCCCGACGATGGGGATTATTAAGGCGATGACCCCGATTGTTTTGCGCTGGATTAGTCCAGATGGGGAGTTTGTTACAGAGCTGAATTAAGGTTACAGTGCCAACTGATCTTTAGTTTGTTGTAACAACATCCCGAGGTACCACAAACAACCAGTACGATTTGAATAAGGAGCTCTCCTTATGAACCGTCTTCCGCTGGTAGTTTCGATTCTGCTGCTTTCCGTTGCGGCATTCGGCCAGAATCTGGCGTTTCAGGGTTTTGAAACCAATATTGGCGACTGGACGCCCCCCTCAACTACGTTTCGCACTCCCACGGGGGGAGGAACTCTGCACCTCACGGCCGCTTCCGGAAACTACTACGCGGAAGTTCACAATATCGATAACGACTATATTCCCGGCTATTATGGCGACAGCGGGTACAGTTTCTTCGGCTTCGCCACGCCGCCCGCCTATCCAGGCGATTTCAGCCAATCCATTGAGATGTACGTCTTCGCCAACTGGCCCGTCGCTCTCTATAGCGGTCCGGGCGTATGGATCGACGGGTCGCCGGGAAACTTCAACACGGGGAACTATGGGGGCGAGCATAATTTCCGGCTTACGCCGACCGGAACGGCGGTCGGCGTGTTTGTGGACGGCCAAGTTAGTCCGATCGCGAACATCACTACGTCGGGCTGGTACAACTTTCAGATGACTTTCCAGAAGGGAGCAAGTCCCACTTCCCTGGTGAACACAAATATGAATGTGTTCGATCCCACCGGGCATCTGATCGGTACCACGACCGTGGTATCCAATTCACCGGGCGGACCGCTGTACAGCCAGGATCTGATGGGACCGGGCTACGTATGGATTACGGTGTGGCCGAATGGCTGGGCGAACGACGTGCTCGCCATTGACGATGTTCGGGCGGACGTTCTCGCCGTCAGTCCCTACTATGTCACTTACTACTCCAACGCGAACACCGCGGGTGCGCCCGATGCAACGTTGCGCGCCATCAACGACGGCGGCGCGCTCGGCGACTTGTATGCGGCGATCTACGTGTTCGATGACAGCGAGGAATTGCAGGAGTGCTGCGCTTGCCGAGTCAGCCCGGATGGTCTGCTCTCGGAATCGGTGGACAACAACCTTACGGCCAACGCCTTGAACGGCAATAAGCCGACGCGTGGGGTCATCAAAGTCATCTCGTCTTCGTCGTCCGATCCGACCAGCGTTGTGCCGACAGCCGGATTGAGATCGTGGGCGACACACATCCAGCCAGCGAGCAAGAATACTTACGCTCTCACCGAAGCGCCGTTGTCTAACTCCAATCTGACCAAGATAGAGGAATTGCAGTTACAGAACCTTTGCTACTACGAGGGACAGTTGAGTGGAGCGGCTTGCACTTGCACCCCGGAGGACCAGGACTTTTAGGAAGGGGGCGGGTAGTGAGCAGAGCGATGGTGATACGAGCACGCGGGAAAGCGACTGCCCAGTGACCGCTCTCTTCTCACAGTTATTACCCGACTCGATGGCGGTTACTAGCTGGACGTTTTCGTCATCTGGTGAGCCCACTCCATGGCCTCGATGTAGGCCCGGTTCACGAATTGCAGCGAGAGGTTGAGGTTCGTCGCGCACGAATTGACCCTCGTCCAATCGCCTTTTTCCCGGGCCACCGTGAGGTCGCAAATCGGGGAAAGACGGGCGCCGCCGCCGCTGTGCATCGCCAGTAGCGCTTCCTTCGCATTGCTCTCGAAAGCGAGGCCGTCCATGAGGATGGCAACGGGCGTTTCCAGGATCACATCCATGAGGGAGAACATTCCGAGGAGAAACAGGTCGGCATCCCCGTGGTCGACTTTGGGCGCGATGAGTTCACAGAAACGCGCTCGCACCAGAGAGGCGAGCATCAAGTCCGAGTTTTTGCTTTGGCCCATGCTGAGGGCAGTCGCGGTGCGAACCCAGCGGGTCAGCGCCTGCACTCCCAGCAGATTGATCGCCTGGCGCACCGTTTGAACCGGGGCCGTCAGACCGAGCAAGGGCGAATTCAGATAGCGCATCAAACGGTAGCACAAGGATGCGTCGTGCCGGATCAGTTCTTCCACCAGCGCGAGATCGATTTCCGGCGCGGAAACCGCCTGAAGAAGACGCAGTTTGGAAGTCTGGCCGGCTGGGATCTGGCGAACCCGCATTTTTTCCGGGTGCAAAAAGAAGTATCCCTCAAACAGGGTAAAGCCGGTCTTGTCCGCGGTCCTGTGGTCCGACCGCGAGTCGACGTTGTGCGCCACCAACTTATACGGCTTACCGGCGTGCCCGGCTGTGATCTGCGAGTAATCCCCGGTTCCCCGTTGGCTCCAATCGATCTTCACGAAATCCGCAAAGCGAAGGAGTTGTTCCCGGTGGTCGCCACTCCGGTGGTTACCGATTGCGATTTTGTAGCCTCTTTTGCGAAGCCGCTCGCACGCTTCCATCACAGAGGGACTGGCCGCAACGTCCGGCTGAATCTGTGCGACGACTTTGTCGTGCGGGAGGTCGAACAGGGCATCCTGCAAAAGCGTCTCTTCCCCGCAGGGAAGGAACGCGAGGTGGCCATTGCCGACGACGTCGACACCCAGCGCTTTCAGGGCATCAACAGCGCCGAAAGAGGCAGGGTCGGGACTTGACGTGGATTCAGGGCTTGCGGGAGTCTCGCGGAACAACACTTCATAGCCAATTACCTTCTCATCTTTTGCGAGAATCGGTTGGCGCGCGAGGCAGGGCGCGGGTTTTTCGGCGGCTAAGGCGTGCGCAGTCATAGTCATAGGAATTCGCCCAACCTTATCGGCATTCCCAGCGGTGAACTTTAGCATCCGCGCCGTGTGAATAAGAAGAGATCACTCTGAAAGCAACCCGCGGGTAAGTTAGTTTTCGAAAACAGCGTTGGTATTCGCCGCTGGGTTCACGATGGATCGAGCGAAGTTGCGGCCAAGAGCCAGGAGGCAGGCCCGTCTCAGTGACTCGACCGATTACGCCAGGACAGCAACCCGTGCGCAGAGGGCAACTGCACGTAGTTGCGGGCAATCCAGGATTTGCGCCAGATGCGGGCCTGTTTGGGGAATAAACCGGGTCAATTCCGGTAAGAATGTGAGACACCGTGTTCTGACGAATAAACTCGGGGCTAATCCCCGCTCTTTCGTTCACAACCAACTGAACATTGCGAATGGAAGTGTAATTACGTGAACTGGATTGAGAAGCGAACGGGATAGTTCGGCCGGCTGCGTTGGATATTTGATTGACAGCGCGTGCGAGTAAGTCGAGAATACGACAGCTTGTACCGTGTTGCGCATCGCCCATCACGGTCCCCTACAAAGCGACGTTACTCCAAAGCTGTCCCCAAAAAACTGAGGAGATCCATGAAACGAATCATGATGCTATCGATCACGGGCGCTGTGTTTTTGTGTGCCACGTCCATCGCCGGAATCGCGCAGGAAACCAGCAAGCCCGCCCTGAAGGGCTATTTCGCCGTCAAGCCCCATCCGAGTCCTGACCACAGCAAGGTTCTGGAACAAGCCATCGCCGGCACCGGACTGCCGATGTGGAATTACTCGACGACTTCGAATCGCGACGGCAATCACTACACGGGCGAGATGGTGGGCGCGAGTCCTTACACGAGCAATGCCACCACAACCATTACTGCGCAGATTATCCCTATTGTTTTCAAGATCGGCACCACCGTATTCGATCCCACCAAGGCGGATCATACTTGCGAAGGCGGGAAGGTTCCACTGACGCTGTACAAGCAGTCTCCTATTTTAACGGCTGCCGACTTTACTCTGAACGGCGTCGACGTTGGCAAGGGGCAGTATGTGGACGACTTCCAGCGCGCGAATTTCTGGAGCGCGGTGAACGGCAATGGTGGAAAGTACCACACCACCCTGAAACCCGTGACGCTGGCCAAGATCACGGTGAATCCGGGATCGAACGGGGCCATCGTTTATCCGTACGGATGCGAAGTTCTGGGCGGAGTCGACGTCAACTGGTGGGACAGCTATGTGACGGGCACGCTGATTCCGTCACTGGCTTCGAAGGGCGTAGGGCCGACCACGTTTCCGATTTTCGTGATGTACAACGTGGTGATGTATGAAGGCAATCCTAACAATTGCTGCATCCTGGGTTACCACGGAGCCTATGGAAATCCGGTGCAGACGTATTCTCCGCTGGAGTTCGACAGCACGGGCGCCTTTGGGCCCGGTTTCACCGATACTTATGTATCCGGTCATGAGGTGGCGGAGTGGATGAACGATCCCCTCGGCACGAACCCGACTCCAGCGTGGGGAAAAATCGGGCAGGTTTCGGGATGCCAGAACAACCTGGAAGTGGGCGATCCGCTTACCGGGACACCCGCAGTCACGAAGAAAATGCCGAACGGCTTTACCTACCACATGCAGGAGCTCGCGTTTTTCTCCTGGTTCTACGATTCCACGTCAAGCAGCGTGGGAGGATTGTTCTCAGACAACGGAACGTTCACGGCCGATGCGGGGGCGGTTTGCGAGTGAGCTCCGGTTCTGGAATTTAGATAAGGTGCTCTGTTCAGCAAGGGCCGCCCGGTTTTGGGCGGCCTTTGCTTTGCTTGCGCGGAGTTAATGCTACGGCGATTTAACACGGTTGTGATCACCATGAACATCGATACCCAAGCGCACGACCCGGCCCAGCGGGCGGAGCTGGAACGGTTTGGCTCGCGATCGCTGGAGTACACACATGTGTAAAAACAGGCAACACAGGTAAGAATTTCGGGATCAAAATGGCGATGGGAGCTAAACCATTGAGAGATTTGGTGGACCTGGTCGGGATCGAACCGACGACCTCTTCCATGCCATGGAACTGTAGAAAGTGTAAGTTATTGACGGCAAAGGGTCAAAAAATCGGCTATGCCGGAAAAAACCGGAAAAATAGCCGGTTTTGACACCAAATTTGACACCAACTTTGGG
The DNA here is from genome assembly GCA_963838315.1 of uncultured Acidobacteriaceae bacterium. GTDB lineage: Bacteria > Acidobacteriota > Terriglobia > Terriglobales > Acidobacteriaceae > Acidiflorens. The sequence continues at coordinate 41,938 of CAWIQW010000002.1, read as the reverse complement.
CCAAGGGCTGATAGTGGCGGATCAGCCCACTTCCGCAGACCTGTAGCGAACGGAAACGGACTGCAACCCTGAGAACAGCATGGATTATTGCAATGGTCACTGCTGCATTCCTCCATCGTAGGTAAGATCTTTGCGCTGACTTCGGCCCCAGACGTTCCTCGTGAGAACAGCGCCGAACTTCGAACGATACAAGAAATAGACCAGCGTGGGGAACCATCAGTCTGGTATCAGTTGCGCCTGGCACGCAGCCGATAGGCTCTTACGAGCAGCGAAATTGCCAACCACCCACCCAATACTGCTATCGGAACCGCAACCACTCGAGGCCAGAGAATCGCGACCACCGTCAGTGGCAATAGCAAACAGGCCACGATAAACATGATTCTGGCTTCAGCCGGGCCCAAAACCCGATGACTGGTGATAGCCGCTCCCACTGCGTTGCCGATCCGAAGAACTCCGGCGGCAGCACGCCCGGCGCTTCCGGATGCGGTTTTCTGTGGAGGCCCGTTCCCCGTTCGCTCAACTGCTGGGCGTACGCGGTTCTTGTCTCGCAGAACAATCTCGATCGAATGGGCCAAGTCCTGCAAATACATCTTCTCCATCTTCTGTGAAAACGGTTCGTCCTCTGCGATCACGTCCAGTTCCCAGTTTCCCATCCAGCTGGCCAGGTTGAGATTAGTCGAACCCACCCGCGCCCAGCGGCCATCTGCGACTGCCGTCTTGGCATGCACCATGGAACCAGTCCATTCAAATATCCGTACCCCTCCTTCCAAGAGTCCGCGGAACCCAGCTCGCGACACCGCACGCATCATCGGAATATCGCTAGCCCGTGGCACCAGGAGCCTTACATCCACGCCATCCTTCGCCGCAGCCTTCAGGGCTTCCACGTAAGACGTTGTTCCTACGAAGTAGGGATCTGTCAGCCATATCGAACGCCGGGCAATCGCGGCAATCAGTTGATCCAACCGGTAAACACCGGCGATCGTGGGCATGCTGGCCATGACGCGTAGCGCCACGTCCCCGGCCGCCGGAATGGCTCCTCTCTCGTGAGGGAGTTCTTCTTCGGGGATCGGCGAGCCGAGGGTTGCCCACATGGTTGCAAACGCCTGCTCGATATCGACGACGGCAGGTCCCTCGATCACAACGCCTGTGTCACGCCAGGGTTCGATGCCATGGATTGGATCGCCCAGCCACGGGCGACCCACACAGAGGCCGCTGATGAAAGCGATCCGGCTGTCGACCGAAAGCATCTTGCGGTGATCGCGACTCAGCCAGCCCAGAGGGCTGTCGAGATGCGGTGGGTTGCAGCACCTAACCTGCACTCCTGCCTGACGCAGTGGGTTCCAAAACCGGCTGGATGTTGCGCCCAGTGCTCCTAACCAGTCGTAGATCAGTCTTACCCGGACGCCTCGACGAGCTTGGGTAGCCAGCGCTTCGGCAAACTGTTCGCCGACGTCGTCAGAATGAATGATGTAGTTCTCGAAGTGAACTCTGCTCTCGGCTGAACGGATCGCTTCCAGCCAGGCAGGATAATTTTCGGTCGCGTCCCGAAGGACACTCATCCTATTTCCAGGAACTAAGGGGGCACCCGCAGCTCGGGAAAAAGCCTGTTCCGCCAGAGCGCGAAGTGGCGTGACCGTTTTATCGGGCTGATGCTTAGAAGCTGGCTGGCTTGTAGTAGTAATCATGGCCAGTTTGTCGGATGGTGTGAACGGCCGGCTATATCCGCGGTACGCCGACCGTACGACATCTTCCGTACCTGACAACAAAACCCTATTCTCGCATCTCGTTGCCCTCCTGATGTTTCTCCCAAAATGCGACCAAAGCGTTGGAGAAAAGCAAGAAGAGTAGGACGAAGAAATGCGGCCAGCGCTTCACCGTACGCCGCAAGTCGATCCTCAATGACAATCACGCGGAACTAGGCGGATTTCTTCTCCTCAACGTCTGTGTACTCAGCGTCAATCACGCCCTCGTCTTGACTGGGCTGGCCACCGGCTGCGGAATTGACACCGCCACTCGGACCAGCGCCAGACGCGCTTTGCGGTTGTGCTTTGCTGTACATCTGCTCCGCAAGCTTGTGCGATACCTGCGTCAGACGCTCGCGAGCTTCGTCCATTTGATGCTTGTCCGCGGACTCCATGACCCTCTTGGCATCGGCGAGCGAGTTTTCAACCTCGCCGCGTTCCGAGCCCGAAATCTTGTCGCCGTGATCGTGCAGCATCTTCTCCACGTTGTAAACCGTGGAGTCCAGTTGATTCTTCGCTTCGATCTGTTCGCGTCTGATTTTGTCATCCGTTGCGTGCGACTCGGCTTCTTTTGTCATACGCTCGATGTCCTGTTTGCTTAAACCCGACGACGAAGTGATGGTGATCTTCTGGTCCTTGCCCGTCGCCATGTCTTTCGCGGCTACGTTAAGGATGCCGTTTGCATCGACGTCGAATGTGACCTCGATCTGAGGCACTCCACGTGGAGCGGGCGGAATCCCAGTCAGCTGGAACTTCCCAAGTGTCCGGTTTTGGTCTGCCATGGTGCGCTCGCCCTGCAGAACGTGAACTTCGACCGAGGACTGATTGTCCGCGGCAGTCGAAAACTTTTCCGTCTTGCGCGTCGGAATCGTCGTATTGCGTGGAATCATAGGCGTCGATACGGAGCCTTGGGTCTCGATCGACAGTGTAAGTGGGGTCACATCGAGAAGTAGAAGATCCTTCACTTCGCCTTTAAGCACACCTCCCTGAAGCGCGGCTCCTACAGCAACCACCTCATCGGGGTTCACGCTCTTGTCGCCTTCTTTGCCGAACAGTTCCTTCACCAGCCGCTGAATGCGTGGCATGCGGGTCTGTCCCCCAACGAGTACGACTTCGTTGATCTTGCCGATATCTACACTCCCATCCTTCATGCACTGATTGCAGGGCGGTACGGAGCGCTGCACAAGATCCTCAACCATCGACTCCAGTTTTGCGCGCGTCAGTTTCTTGACGAGATGTTTGGGGCCGTTGGCATCGGCCGTGATGAACGGCAGGTTGATTTCGGTCTCCATGGTGGAAGACAGTTCGATCTTGGCACGCTCGGCGGCATCCCGCAGTCTCTGCAGCGCCATCTCGTTGCCCTTGGCTCGCAGATCGAGACCTTCATCCTTTCTGAACTCATCAATCAACCAATCGACCAACCGCTGGTCGATATTGTCGCCGCCAAGATGCGTATCCCCGTTCGTGGCCGCAACCTCGATAAGACCTTCTCCGACGTGCAGAATGGAAATGTCAAATGTCCCGCCACCAAAGTCGTAAACAGCGATCGTCTCGTCCTTCTTCTTATCCAGGCCGTAGGCAAGGGCAGCCGCCGTAGGCTCGTTGATAATGCGCTTCACGTCGAGTCCGGCAATCTTGCCGGCATCTTTGGTCGCCTGTCGTTGCGCGTCATTGAAATATGCGGGGACAGTGATAACTGCCTCGGTCACTTTTTCGCCCAGGTAGTCTTCCGCTGCTTTTTTGAGCTTCTGAAGAATCATGGCTGAGATCTGCGGCGGAGTGTATTTCTTGCCTTGGGCAACAATCACCACATGGTCGCCGTCGGCCTCAACTTTGTAGGGCACCATTTTCAACTCTTCGCCAATTTCGTTGTGGCGGCGTCCCATGAAGCGCTTGATCGAATAAATTGTATTTTCGGGATTGGTAGTGGCCTGGCGCCTTGCGACTTGTCCGACGAGAATCTCGCCAGTCTTCGTAAAAGCGACGACCGATGGTGTGGTGCGGCTGCCTTCTTCGTTGGGGATGACCTTGGCTTCGCCGCCATCCATAACCGCTACAACCGAATTCGTAGTACCGAGATCAATTCCGATAGTTTTAGCCATGATTGCGATCTCCTGAACTTGCAACGACTCTAAAGAATAGTGAACTGCCGAACGCTTCAAATGATTGTGGATGTTTGTGGTGCCGTCTCAGTACCCATCGCCCATGCCACCACGTCCGCCGGCCGGGGCTCCCGTTGTTTCTTCCTTAATGTCGGCGACTAGAGCTTCGGTGGTCAGCATGAGCGCCGCAATGGATCCGGCATTGGTGAGAGCTGTGCGCACGACTTTCGTCGGGTCGAGGACCCCGGCTTTAACCAAGTCTTCGTACTCTGCCGTCAACGCGTTGTAGCCGAAGTTCTGGTCCTTCGATTCGAGCACCTTGCCGAGCACGATGGCGCCCTCTTCGCCGGCGTTCTCGGCAATCTGGCGGAGCGGTTCCTGCAGAGCGCGCTTCACAATGTTGATGCCGATCTGCTCGTCACCCTCCAGTTTCAACTTGTTGAGAGCCGTCGCACACCTCGCCAGAGCGACTCCTCCGCCGGGGACAATGCCTTCCTCCACCGCAGCGCGAGTCGCGTGCATGGCGTCTTCGACGCGAGCTTTCGTCTCTTTCATTTCGGTCTCGGTGGCCGCACCCACTTTAATCACAGCTACGCCACCCACGAGTTTCGCTAACCGCTCCTGCAGTTTCTCGCGGTCGTAGTCACTCGTCGTCTTTTCAATCTGGCCGCGAATTTCCTTCACGCGGCCCTCGACGTCACCTTTCTTGCCTTTGCCTTCGATGATGGTGGTGGTGTCTTTCACGATGGTGATCTTTTTTGCCTGTCCAAGATCTTCAATCTTCACGTTTTCCAGCATGATACCGAGATCTTCGGTGATGGCTTTCCCGCCGGTGAGGGTCGCGATGTCCTGCAACATGGCCTTGCGCCGGTCGCCGAAGCCGGGAGCCTTCACAGCCGCAACTTGCAGTGTTCCACGCAGTTTATTGACCACCAGAGTAGCAAGGGCTTCTCCCTCGACGTCTTCGGCGATGATGACGAGCGGCTTGGCGCTCTTTGCGATCTGTTCGAGCAGCGGCAGCAAGTCCTTCATCGAACTGATCTTTTTTTCGTAGATGAGGACGTAGCCGTTCTCGAATTCAACTTCCATGCGCTCGGGATCAGTGACGAAATAAGGGGAGAGATAGCCGCGGTCGAACTGCATGCCTTCTACAACTTCGAGCTGAGTTTCGAGGGTCTTCGATTCTTCCACGGTAATAACGCCGTCCTTGCCCACCTTCTTCATGGCGTCCGCGATGATATGGCCAATGGTCTCGTCGTTATTGGCGGAGATACTGCCGACCTGGGCGATCATGTCGCCGGTGACTGGCTTGGAGAACTTGTCGAGTTCGCCGTTCTTGCGCTCGCCGGTCTTCGGATCAATGTTGCCGCAAATCGCGTCGATAGCTTTCTCGATCCCGCGCTTCATGGCCATCGGATTGGCGCCGGCCGCGACGGTCCGGACGCCTTCACGGTAGATGGCCTGGGCCAAGACGGTGGCAGTTGTCGTTCCGTCACCGGCAACGTCGGAAGTTTTGCTGGCGACCTCGCGGACCATCTGGGCGCCTATGTTCTCAAGGCCGTCCTGCAGTTCGATCTCTTTTGCAACGGTGACGCCGTCCTTGGTGATAGTGGGAGATCCGAACTTCTTCTCGATGACTACGTTCCGACCCCTGGGGCCGAGAGTAACCTTCACCGCGTCCGCCAACAAGTTCACACCGCGCAAGATGGCCTGCCGCGACTCTTCTCCGTGTACGATTTGCTTTGCCATGATTCTTTCTCCTTGCAAGTAATGTCGTCAGATTTCGCTGAGGCCGCGAGTTTATTTCTGGTGGAGCTGGCTTCTCTTGTGGCCGCGCGCGCAAACTAAACCCTGCGGTCGCGGCAAGAACAGGAGACTGCGATCCTTACTTACGAGCACCGACGGTTTCGCGAGCGATGACGCTTTCTTTCTTAGCCGTACCCGTCACGATCCCCAGTACCTCTTCTTCCTTCATGATGAGGAAGCCTTCGCCATCGAGTTTGATCTCGGTGCCGGAGTATTTGCCGAAAAGAATGGTGTCGCCTTCTTTGACAGTGAGTGGGAACAATCTGCCTTCCTCGTTGGTCTTGCCCTTTCCCACAGAGATAATCGTGCCCTCCTGTGGTTTATCCTTCGCAGAGTCAGGGATGATGAGGCCCCCGCGAGTTGTTCCCAGTTCTTCTTCGCGGCGCACCAGGATGCGGTCATGCAGTGGAGTAAATTTCGTTGCCATAATTGCCAAACTCCTTTTAATTTGTGATCGAGGCACAGACGAAGTAGTCCGATCCGACAATGTTCTTCACCGAGTATGTTCCGGATAGTGATACGAAACTGATCAAGATTGACCACCGCGCATTCCCACTGCGTTGGATTCCGTGAGATATCGCACCTTCGGTGGGCAAGTCTCACGCACGTGCTCCAAATAGCGACCCTACTCCCGCGGTCACCGCCATCGCGAGAGCTCCCCAGAATGTGACGCGCAAGGCACCAACAAGCACGCCCGCTCCACCTGCGTGTGCTGCCAAGCCACCTAGGAGCGCCAGGAACATCAACGAACTACCGGCGACAAGCGGTATAACCATGGTTCGCGAGGCCATGCTGGCGACCAATAGAGGCATGACTGCCCCAACCGCGAAGCTGCAAGCCGATGCCAACGCCGCCTGAATCGGACGCGCGCGGGAAGCGTCGGAGATGCCGAGTTCGTCGCGGGCATGTGCGCCGATCGCGTCGTGGGCCATCAACTGTTGGGCGACCTGTTTCGCGAGCACAGGGTCGAGGCCGCGAGCGACATAGATTGCCGCCAGTTCAATATGTTCGCCCTTGTCGTCGGTTTTGAGCTCCGCACGCTCCAGTTGGAGGTCGGCGTTTTCGGTGTCTGCCTGTGAGTGGACAGATACGTACTCACCCGCAGCCATCGACATGGCCCCGGCCACAAGGCCGGCGACGCCTGCGACCACCACGCTGCTGTGAGTCGCGTGTGCAGCTGCGACACCCAAGACCAGACTGGATGTTGAGAGAATCCCGTCGTTCGCGCCTAACACTGCCGCGCGCAACCAACCGATGCGCGATGTGCGGTGTCGTTCGATATTGTTTACTAGCATGCTCAAGGACTTGGCCGATCATGCCGCCGCTGTCCTGTTTCCCGCAAAGGTGCGAGAGGCTATGGACTGCTTTGTCTGGTTTTCGTCAATCCGGACGGATCGTACCCCAGTTCGCGAACGCGGGTAACGATTTGTCCATAGACTGATTCGGTGAGTTGAGAAGAACGGCTGAGTATCCAGAGGTATTTCCGATTAGGCTCGCCGATGATCGCGTAGCTGTAATCGGGCGGCAAGTCGATGATCCAGTAATTGCCGGAGAACGGCCAGAAGAATGTGACCTTGAGCTTGGCATTCGTCTTCTTGTCCACGACACTAGCCGTGCCCTTTGACCTCTTCACCTGGCCGTCCGCTCTTCGACATTCGTTCAGAACCTCGATCATGCCGCTGGAAAGAGCAGTGTAGGTTGCGGTCACATCGGATGCGCAGTCCTTTTCGAATCGCGTGGGATACCGCGCAATCTCATACCAGCGGCCGACGTAACGAGTCAGATCGACGTGAGAGACCGTTTGCAGCGATCCCTTCGATCCCGCGAAGGCCATCTTGCCGACGACCACAGCAACTCCGAGAAGGAAGAATGCACTCGTTCGCATAGATAACCGACTCAAGCCACCAGTATGACCTTCCCGATCCCGCCCTTTTCCGCCATCGGGCTCGCATGCCGGATATCTGACAGTTTGAATTCTCGCCGGATGGGAATCGAGAATTTGCCTGCCGCAACGTCGTATGCGAGTTGTTCAAGTCTTAAAGAATCGGGCTGCGCAAAAATTTCCTCAACGCGGAGATCGCGCCCATAGGCCGCATCAGGCTTGCCTAGAACGGTTGCCAGTACCCCATTCTTTTTGATGTGTGGGATGAGTGAAACGATGACCTCGTGTCCAACTGTATCGGCAACGGCATCGAGTTCCTTTAGGCTGGCGATTTCTGATTTGCTATCCAATGCCAGTATTCTGTCGGCGCCGAGCCCTTCCGCCTCTTTCGTTTGCGTGGAGCGCACTCCTGCAATTACATGTGCTCCATGTTGTCGAGCGACATGCACAGCAGCGCGCCCGACTCCCCCCACGGCTCCAGTGATCAATATTGTTTCTCCGGATCTCGGCCTGATCCCTTTCTCGATGAGTTGCGCTCCAGTAAGGACCACCAGTGGAAGTGCTGCCGCCTGCTCAAAGCTAAGGCCCGAAGGAATGAGAGCCAGATCGTCTGCCTTGCACAGAACGTATTCTGCATACGAATGATTTACGAGGCCAAGGACACGCTCGCCAATCTTTCTGGTTTTGACTCCATCTCCCAGGCCGACCACTTCACCGGCCAAGTCACGCCCTAGAATGGCCGGGAACTGCAAAGGCATGAACGCCTTCAGATCGCCACGGCGGAGCTTCCAGTCGATGGGGTTGATGCTGGTCGCCGCCATCCTGACCAACACTTCTCCCGGTCGTGGCTTGAGGTTAGGTGTATCACCGTAGGACAACTGGTTCACGTCACCGTAGCCGCGCACTAGGACTGCTTTCATGGGTAAGATTCCTCTTCTTGGAGTTGCCGATGCCCTGATTGATATTTGGTTTTGATGTCGGTAAATCAAGTCTCAAGCCTCATGCCTTAGATAGGCTGATCAATTCTGATCAGTATTGCCAGGGTGGTTCGGCGACTCTATGAAGGGCGCGAAGGGTTAACTTGGAAAGGAATGCAAACATGCCTCCGATCACGAACAACCGGGATAACAACGAAATTGCTCTTGATCGAGAGGTCTTGTTCCATGCGGGCAGCCTCCGCACGTCGGGCTCGCGTGTTTCATCAGGCAGGAGAACGCCTTCGGTTGCAGCAGCGGAGACGGCGCTGACAAGCAAATCGGTTGGAAATGAAAAACGCAGGCAGCGGGAACAGAGAGGCCTAAGATGAAGGTTACGCAGATATTTCGATCGTCAAAGGATGAGCGAGTGATCAGTGAACTTACAATTGGCGAAGCTGATCAGGCCCCGATTCCCGTCGCGGGAGACAACGTTCGCTGGATCGTCAAAGATAAAGTGTATTCCGGTCGCGTCGAATCCAGGCTCATTTCCTACAGCGCTCCCGACAAAATTGGCCTCGAAAGATCGGACGAAGTCGATATCACTGCCGTGCTAACGGTGGAGTTGTCCTGATCACAGAATGGGACTTCAGGTCGCACACGAGGCCCGTGGTGGTGGTGAAGCCTGGCGTGGCCTCGGTTCTCGCGACCTGTACGCTTAGAGGCTAAAAACGGCAGGGGGCTCGGCCAATCTAAGGAAAAAGGTCAACAATCATGAAGAACGTCCAAAGGTCCGTAACCATCGCAGAGTCCGGATTGAGCAAGCAGATGGCCGCAAACGACGATGCCGCGGCCGATGAGGAAGAGGTTGACGAGCAAATTGAGGGCGATAACGTGGAGAAGGAAGCACGCGAAAATGGAACCATCGCCCCCGCCCCAATCATGCGAAGTAACGAAGAAATCAAAACTGCCGATGATGCTGTGGCCGCCAGGGAAGAAGTTGAAGAGCAAGCGGAGGAAGCCATTTATTCGACACCAAAGCTTTAAGAGTTGCGACCAAATCAATGGCCGAAAGCAGGCATCTCATGAACGACAGAGTTTCTAACGATAATGCAGCGATTTATCTGGTTGGAGCCGGCATTGCCTCGCTCGCAGCCGCAGCCTTTCTGATTCGTGATGGAGACATTCCCGGCCATCACATCACAATCCTGGAAGAGTCGGCCAAAGTCGGCGGCAGCCTCGATGCTGCCGGCACTTCCGAAGGCGGATATACCATGCGCGGCGGGCGCATGATCGAGAGCAAGTATCTATGCACCTTCGATCTGTTTTCGTCCATCCCAACCCTCGACACCACCAAGACGGTTACGAAGGAGATATTGGATTGGAATGAGACGATGAAAACCTCATCGAAATCGAGGCTGTTTCGCAATGGACATCGCATCGACGCTCCTGCGTTCGGCCTCAGCGAAAAAGATATTCTTACCATCGAACGTTTGGAACTTGAGCCGGAAGGACTGCTGGGACGGACCAGTATTGCGGACCAGTTCGGCCCGTCTTTCTTTAAAACAGACTTCTGGTTCATGTGGTGTACGACTTTTGCTTTTCAACCTTGGCACAGCGCAGTCGAATTCAAGCGCTATCTGGTCCGCTTCACTCATATGGTGTCGGGATTTAACACCCTTACCGGCATTATGCGAACGGTTTATAACCAGTACGATTCCATGGTGCGTCCTCTCCAGAAATGGCTGCAAGAACGCGGCGTTAAGTTTCAACTCAACACCCGTGTCACCAATCTTGCCATCCGCGACGATTCTGCGGGCTACGCAGTGGAGCGCATTATTTGTGATCGAGAGGGCCGGGCGGAGGAAATTAAGATAGGCGCAACAGACAAGGTAATCGTTACGCTCGGTTCGATGACCGAAGCTTCAAGTCTCGGGTCTATGGATTCTGCGCCCGCCCTTCCTGAGGGCAAACCTGAGGGTGCTTCCTGGGATCTGTGGGAAAAGATCGCCGCCGACCGGCCGCAGTTCGGCCATCCGACCAACTTCAGCGACTTTCTCGAAGAATCCAAGTGGGTGTCGTTCACCACGACTCTTCGCGACCCGGCTTTCTTTCGGCTCATTGGCGATCTTACCGGCAACGTTCCGGGCGAAGGCGGACTCATTACCTTCCCCGAGTCGAGTTGGTTGGCGTCGATCGTATTGCCTCACCAGCCGCATTTCATTGGGCAACCCGCAGACGTCGATGTGTTCTGGGGGTACGGTCTCTCCGTCGATAAGTTGGGCGACTTCGTGAAGCAGCCAATGTCGGGGTGTTCCGGGCGGGAGATTATGATGGAGATCATGGGCCACCTGCGCATCGACGCAGAGTCTAAGAAAATACTTGAAACCAGCACCTGCATCCCATGCATGATGCCCTTCATCACCAGCCAGTTTCTGCGCCGATCCAAGGGCGATCGCCCGCAGGTTGTACCGGAAGGCTCGAAGAATCTCGCCTTCGTTGGACAATTCTGCGAAATCCCGGACGACGTTGTATTCACCGTGGAGTATTCGATCCGCTCTGCCGCCATCGCTGTCTACGCTTTGCTGGGGCTGGATCGGAAACCACCCGCAATCTATAAAGGGAGCCACGATCCGCGAGTATTGCTGAAAGCTTTTCAGACTTTACACAACATGCAAGCTGCATAGCGCTGTACTGGACGGGCCGGGCGTTGAAGCCGATCCAAAGCGAACCTCGATTAAGGGACAATCACCGCTGATCCCTGCTCCGTTTCTTTCTTGACCGCTTCAAGCGCCTTATTCGCATCGTCGAGGGCGAATACCGTAACGTTGGGACGGATGCGGAGGTCATGCGCGATCTGGAGAAAGTCGCGGGCATCCTGGCGTGTCATATTCGCCACGCTGCGGATCTGCCGCTCGCCCCAGAGCAGTTTGTCGTAGTCGAAGGCGGGCATCTGATCGAGGTGAATGGCATTGATCGCCACTACACCGCCCTTGCGCAAACTAGCGAGGGCGCTCACGACTACCTTTCCGCTGGGCGCGAAGGTGATTGCCCGGTCGAGCGCCACGGGCGGCTTCTCATCTTCTTTACCGACCCAGGTCGCCCCAAGGGAAGCGGCTGTTTTTCGGTGAGATTCGCCTCTGGTTACGACGTAAACTTCGCATTTCCACGAGCGCAGAATGGCGATTGCTAAACTTGCGGAGCTGCCAAAACCAAAGAGTCCGACTCGCTCACCTTTCTCTACCCCCGCCACTCTTAAGCTGCGAAAGCCGATAATGCCCGCGCACAGCAAGGGCGCGACGTGCTCATCATCCAGACCTTTGGGCAGCGGGAACGTGAAATCTGAACGTGCCGCTACGTATTCAGCGTAGCCGCCATCCACCGTATATCCGGTGAAAACAGGGTTGTCGCAGAGATTCTCCATGCCGTGATGGCAGTACCAGCAATCGCCGTCGACGCCACCCATCCACGAAACGCCAACACGCGTTCCCAGCGGCAGGTCCTGGGTTTCGCCTTCGATCACTTCTCCGACGATTTGATGGCCGGGAATAAGGCGCGGCCGAATTGGCGGAAGGTCTCCTTCGACTATATGAAGGTCAGTGCGACATACTCCGCAGGCGACGACCCGCAGTAGAACGTGTCCCGGCTCGAGTTGCGGACGCGGAACATCTTCGACATGAAGGAACGATTGGGGCGAAGGAAGAGTTGAAGTGAAAATAGCGGCCCTCATTATGTGGGTTCTCCGAGGATCTAGAGGCGAGGATCCGCCGACTTGCGTCGGGACTTCGCCGCAATTGCGAATCTACGGCACATCGGATGCCGGCGATGAGCAAAACGGAACAGATTGTTGCTGCCGTCAATGCAATGCTGACCTAGCTTCCGGAGAGTGTGTTTACGACAGCGTCCTGAGCGTTGCGGAGCAGGAGCACACAATTCAGAAACCTGAAGGAGAACCTTAATGACACCGACCAAGAAATGCGCACACCCCGCTTGCAACTGTGCACCGGCGGAAGGCAGCAAACACTGCAGCACCGCATGTGCCGACGCTAATGCCGGCACAAAGCTAACTTGCCAATGCCAACATTCGGGTTGCCAGAGTAAAGGCGTAAAGGCGTAGTGAACCATCCCTTCTGTGGCGCGGCGGCGATAGCTGTCGCGACTCTACAGTTCCGCATCCCGGAGAAATGGCATGGCTGGCGGAATCTAGGGTTGCCGGGGTTCAAAAAGATCATCTGGGAGTGGCGCGGAAGTTCGGTTTTGATTGCGCAACCTCGTAGATGACCACCTTCGCGATCACGTCGGTCAGTTCACTTCTTTGCCAGGCTTCCACTTCGGCTTGCCTGTCATCCGCCCAAAATCGTTGGCAGCCGTCGCAGGAACGCCCAGAATCCCACAAGCACAGACGAGATCCGCATTGCCCCGAAAAAATGCGAATGCTAGCTGTCACCTTCCAATCCTTTGGATTCGCAGATTAGCTAACCGGCAGGTTCATCGAATCCACTCGGGGTTTCTCACGATTATGAGCAACAGTGAACATCTTTCGGGATCAGGAATCTGGCAAGATAGCCTCGGTGAGATTCAAACTTATGTTTCAGACTGTCGTTTAAGACTGTTGTTTCATGCTCCCGTCGCAACAAAGTCGAAGGCAAACGCATCAGGCGTCCGCGCCCAGGGCTGCCGTCTCAACGCGTGAGAAGCTGGTTGAAGCTGCCGGTCACGTCTTCGCCGAGCGCGGCTATCACGCGACTACGGTGCGGGAAATCGTCAAGCGCTCGGGCGCCAATATCGCAGCGGTCAACTATCACTTTGGCGACAAATTAGGCCTGTATACAGAGGTATTGCAGCAATCGGTGCGTGCGGCTCGGGTGGATGCGATCAACAGCGCGCTTGATCAGAATGCACCTCCAGAGGACATCTTACGGGCGGTCATCAGGGCTCGCCTACAAAGCGTGGCCGAGCCACATTTACCGGACTGGCACTTTCGAATCATAGTGCACGAACTTGTGCAGCCCACACCAGCACTGTCGCGAGTGGTCAATGAAGTGTCCCGGCCGATTTACAAGCGACTGCTCGAACTGATCGGGGGCATCATCGATTTGCCTCCCAAGGATGAGAAGACCCGACTGTGCGCACACAGCGTGATGGGACAAATTCTTGTTTATGTCTTGGCAGGCCCGCTACTGGAGAAGCTTTGGCCGGGGTTAGAAATGACACCGGAGCAGGTGGACCGGATCGCTGAGCATATCTGGGACTTTTCGCTGGCATATCTACGGCAAGCAAATCCTGGTGTCGGCAAGCTACCGTGCGAGACGAGCTGAGGTAACAGATGACCGAACAGCGGGTGATCGGGACGCCCCAAGAACTTCCGGCGCACGACCAACCGAAACCGCCTCCTGCGCCGGTCGTGGGGAGCGTGTCTGGAATAGTCCAGCAATTGAAGCAAGAGCGGGACCGCGCACAGAAGGAAGTCAAGACTCTTGATGCAGCTATTGCCGCCTTGGGGAGTAATGGCTCCAATGCGCAGCCACTCCAGCCAAACCCGCACTCTCTTCCTGCCGCAGCGCTTCCAGCCCAAACAAAACCGCAACCAGCGCCTGTGGCAGGTCAGCCAACCCAACCAAACCTACAATCTGCCCCAGCGATAGCGCAGCCTGGTCAAGCAAAACCAAAACCCGCGCCGGCCGAGGCCAAGCCGCCCCACTCGATGGCCCGTCGAATCATCGTTCCGGTGGTTGTCATTCTGATTCTCGCGGCCGTCGGATTTGGTATTTGGAGACTGTTCTTCTACGTTCCTCCGCTACCAGCAAACATAGTGCCGGTCAGCGGTCGAATCGAAGGTGACGACTCGGCTGTGTCCCCCAAGACGAGCGGCCGTATTCTCGAAATCCGTGTGCGCGAGGGAGACCGTGTATCCACGGGAGACATCATCGCCGTGCTCGGCGACGAGCAATTGAGAGCACGCATAGAACAAGCGCAAGCCCAAGTTCAGCAAGCGCAAGCCAAGGCCAAGTCCGCCCGAGACCAGATTGCCGTTCTCGACGAACAATTGCGACAGGAAGAGGCGAACGTTGCCCAACAGGTAGCCGCCCAGGACATTGCCAACTTCGACAAGGAGGCATACACGCGACTGGCGCGATCGGGAGCCGTGGCCGAACGTCAAGGAAAACAGGCAGCGTCAACCGCGGACCAACAGGCAGCTGCTGTGGCTGGTGCCAAGCGCCGCGTAGCCGGAGTGAACATGCAACTGGCGCAGCAGCAGGCGACTATTGCCGACGCGATGGCGAGCATTGGTCAGGCCCAGGCGCAGCTCACTGAGGCGCGGGAAAATCATCAGGATCTGACCGTGAAGGCGCCTTTTGACGGAACGGTCGTAACGCGCGTGGCAGAACCGGGAGAGGTGATTACCGCAGGAACCCCGGTGATCACTTTGCTGGATCTCAGCAAGGTGTACCTGCGAGGTTTTGTTCCCGAGGGTCAGATCGGCAAGATCAAGGTCGGCCAGGCTGCGCATGTATATCTGGATTCGAATCCCAAGCAGCCGGTCGACGCTTACGTTTCGCGCATCGACCCGCAGGCGACGTTCACTCCCGAGAACACCTATTTCCGCGACGATCGTGTGAAACAAGTCGTCGGCCTAAAGCTGCAGCTGAAAGGAGCCCTGGGATATGCCAAACCGGGTATGCCGGCTGACGGCGAAGTCCTAGTTGTGGGCGATCAGTGGCCCGAAGAAAAGCGCAAATGACGGCCGCGACTTCCACTCCGCTAACTTGCAAACCGGGCTCCGCCAAACCCGGCTCCGATGGATTGGACACGAGTGCCATTCGAATTAGCGAGCTTTGGAAAAGCTACGGCAAACTAGAAGCCGTTCGCGGAATCACCTTTGAGGTAGGCAAAGGCGAGATCTTCGGCTTGATCGGCCCAGATGGTGCGGGAAAAACCTCGACGTTTCAGATTCTCGCCGGGGTCATGGAAGCGAGTTCGGGATCGGCTGAGGTTTTTGGCCAGCCGGCGCGCGAAGCACGCTCCCAGACAGGTTATCTGACGCAAGCATTCAGCTTGTACCCCGATCTTACGGTTCTCGAAAACATTCGCTACGTCGGCGATTTGCGACGTGTCGCATCCGACGACATCGTGAAACGAGGCCGCCAGTATCTGCAGATGTTCGACATGGATCGATTCTCTACCCGCCTGGCCGGGCAGTTAAGCGGCGGAATGAAGCAGAAACTTTCGCTGGCTTGCGCCTTGGTGCCGCAACCTCGCGTGCTCGTGCTCGATGAGCCGACAACCGGCGTCGACCCAGTATCGCGGCGCGAGTTTTGGGACGCCCTGGCGCATCTGGCCGCCAAAGGCTTATCCATACTGATTTCGACGCCGTACATGGATGAGGCTGAAAGGTGCCATAGGATCGCGCTCATTCACAAAGGGGAGATCCAGCAAATCGGCACTCCGGCCGAATTACGAGAGAGTCTGGGCGCCAAGCGACTGGAAGTCCGCGTCGACAATTTGAGCGGAGCCGAACGCGTGTTGTCCGAGGTATCTGGTCCGAAGCAAGACATCATGGACGTGGAGCGTTTTGGTGATCGTCTTGACGTCCTTGCCCATGATCCAGACAAGGCGCGCCAAATCGTTGAAGAACTCTGTAGCAAAGCCGGCCTGCACGTCAGCGACGTTCGCGTTGATGAGCCCACTCTTGAGAACGTGTTCGTCGCCGGCCTGCGAGGTCTAGGCGAAGACTCGAAGAATCCACCGTTTCCTGGGCACCACGACCACTCGAACCTGCGCGGCCAGATTGCCGTCGGAGCGGACCATCTGACGAAACAGTTCGGAGCGTTTACTGCCGTCAAGAATGTGACTCTTGAGATTCCCTATGGAGAAATCTACGGCCTTCTGGGTGCAAACGGCGCCGGCAAGACAACCACGATCAGGATGCTGTGCGGACTGCTTGAGGCCACCTGCGGAAGCATGCGGCTGGCCGGCGAGCAGGGCAACCTGCGCTCGGAAAGCATTCGCCAGCAGATCGGTTACATGTCGCAGAAGTTCTCGCTCTACAACGATATGACCATCCGGGAAAATCTCAGCTTTTTCGCCGGCGTCTACGGCGTGCCCGCGAGCGAGCGCGACGAGAAAATCCGCTGGGTGGTGTCGTTCTCGGGACTCGAAGGGAAAGAAGACCAGATCACTGGCAGTCTGCCGGGAGGCTGGAAGCAGCGTGTCGCCTTCGGCGCCGCGATCATGCACGAACCGAGCGTGCTCTTTCTCGATGAGCCGACCTCTGGGGTCGATCCTCTGGCTCGGCGCGCTTTCTGGGTGATGATCAACCGCCTGGCCGACGCAGGCACGGCGATTCTTGTGACCACGCATTACCTCGAAGAATCGGAACAATGCAACCGCCTGGGCTTCATGGCCGGCGGAGAACTGGTGGCCCAAGGAACTCCGAGCGGCATCAAGAGCGCGCAAACCGGCCATTTACTTGAATTCATCGTCGACCAGCCGCAGCACGCCGCCGACGTGCTCAAGAGTGACACCGAGCGTTGGAGAGTTTCCCTGTTCGGCGATCGGCTCCACGTAGTCACCGACGAAGATGTTGAGGCAGGCAAACGGACCACGACCGAAAAGCTCGAAAGCAATGGAATCAAGGTAATCAGCGCACGTGAAGAGCCCTTCTCGCTCGAAGACGTATTTATCAGTGTGATCGAAAAAGCGCGCCAGCAGGGAAAAGTTTCAGCAGAAGAGTGAGCCGTAAGGAGTGCATGCCATGCGACGTGTAGTTGCGCAAGCCCGTAAAGAGCTGACGCAGATCTGCCGTGACTGGCGGACGCTGGCTCTCGCACTGGTGCTTCCCCTCGTTTTGTTGATCCTGATGAGCGTGTCTCTTTCGTTGACCGTAAACAATCTTCCCGTCATCGTGCAGGACTTTGACGATTCACCCGCTTCGCGTGATTTTCTAGACACGGTTCGTGCTTCCATCACTCTCCATGTCGTTGCCTGGCCGATCGATCGACGCCCCGAGGAGGCTCTCAGTTCAAACACGGCCAGGGCGGTGTTCATCATTCCGCCCCATTTCGGAAGGGACATGGCACTCGGAGCAAATTCTCCCATTCAATTGCTGGTGGACGCCTCTGACGCCAATACCGCGAAGCTTACGGCAGGTTACGCCAACGAGATTACGCGCGCCTACAATCAACGCATCGCTGGCACCCAAGGACTGGCGCTGGTCCAAACCGCCATCCGCCTCTGGTACAACCCTGGACTCTCCGCCAAGAAGTTTTACGGTCCAGGAATTTTCGTGCTGGGACTTTCGATGTTTCCTCCTTTGCTGGCGGCTCTCGCCATGGCAAAAGAGGGTGAACTGAAGACCATCCTACAAGTTTATGTGTCCAGCATCTCCGCCCACGAATTCCTGCTGGGAAAGATTCTTGCCTTTATGGTAGTCGCGCTCGCCGAGTGCGTAGTCATGCTCATCCTTCTTTTTACATATTTTGGTTTGGGGCTGGCGGGCGATCCAACCCCGTTCATCGTCGCCACGATTCTCTACACGTTCTGCGTGGCGGCCTTTGGAACCATGGTGGGAGCGACGATTCCGAGCCAGGTCGCCGCGATGCAAGTGGTGGCCCTCGGCGGCTTCCTCCTGGTCTTTCTGCTTTCCGGCCTGATTTTTCCCATCGAAAACATCCCTGTGGGATTGCGTTGGATCTCGAATTTCATGTGGGGCCGGTACTACATCGAAGTCGTGCGGGATGCGCTCCTCCAAGGTGGTGGCTGGCTCGCCGACTGGTGGAAGGTTACGATCATCGGCATCATCGGCTCGGTTTTCTATGGGGTTGGCTGGTTCAGCATGCGCCGAATGCAGCTCAAAGCGTGAGCGAATGACGAATCCCTTGCAAAACGTCTTCAATCAGCGGTTCCGCGCACTGGTGGGCAAAGAGTTCAACCAGATCCGGCGCGATCGTCGTCTCATGATCTCTTTGATTCTTCCTCCCATTTTGCAACTGACGCTGTTTGGCTTCGCGTTGAGCGCGGCGGTGTCGAATGTTCGCCTCGGTGTCGTCGATGACAGCAAGACTCCGGAGAGCCGGGAGTTAATCGCGACCCTCACCGAGAGCGAAAGCTTTCGTCTTGGAGGCTACTATTTTTCGGTAGACGAACTCGGGGCATCAATCAGTCAGGGCAAGGTGGACGCTGGAGTGGTCATCCCCTACGACTATGCGCGGGATTTGCACCGCGGTCATTCAACCACGGTCCAGTTCCTGCTAAACGCCACGAACGCGAATACCGCCACCATCAGCCAAGCCTACGCGGAAGGCATCATTCAAACTTACAATGCCGGGCTGCAGAGCATGGGCATTCATCCCAGCTTTAAGCAGGTTGCTGCGTCCGAGATCAGTCGCCGGGGACAAGTGCAACTGATGCCGGCTTTCCTCTACAACCCGGGCCTGATTGATTCCTGGTTCATTGCGACCGGTGTTTTCGGTCTCTTGCTGATTATGAACAGTTCGTTGGTTGCATCTGCGGCCATGGTGAGAGAGCGCGAAACTGGAACGATGGAGCAACTGCTCATGTCTCCCGCCAGCACGTCTGAAATCATCATCGCCAAGATCGTGCCGCTGTTTGTCTTGCTCTGCATAATGATGCTGATGTGCGTTGCGACGCTCAAAATCGCTTTTCATATCCCGTTTCACGGCAGCTTGCCCTATGTTTTATTTGGCGGCATGTTGTGCATTTTGTCCGGGATCAGTCTGGGCACGGTGATTGCAACGTTCAGTAAGTCCGCCCAGCAGGCGCAGTTGACTGCCTTTTTCATCAACCCCCCTTTGTCCTCGCTCTCGGGAGCGCTGAATCCTGTCGAAGCGATGCCGCGATGGATGCAGCCCTTTACGATTCTGAATCCCATTCACCATTTCGCGACCATCGTCCGCGGCGGCATGCTCAAGGGAAGCGGGATCGTTGCGCTGTGGCCCAATTTCCTGGCGTTGTCGATTTTTACCATCGTCCTCGTTTCGCTCAGCGTCTGGCGTTTTCGCAAGCAACTTAGTTAAGAATGGAAAGGCACGGTCCATTGCTCATGAGGAAGAAGAAACTGGCCACGCTACCGAAACCGCTGAAGACAAGTGCGACATTGATCCTGCTCAGTATGTGCATCGCTGGCGGAAATGCGTTGGCCCAGACGCCGCCCGGGCAATCCCAAGGCGCGCAGGCCACGCAGTTGCCGCTGTCAGGCCGGACCGCACAGAGCGGCTCGGTGACGGCCACGCAGTCAACCACGCCGGGGGTATCGAACACAGTCAACACACTCAATCCCACGGTTCAAGTTCAAGGGGCTTACTCGGGAAGTACATCTGGCATTTCCAACATGCCGTTTGCCGGCAAGCTGTCTTTGCGAGACGCCATCCGCCGCGGCCTTGAGTACAATCTGGGAGCAGTCGGATTCGTTCAGGCCGTACGTCAGGCACACGGGCAAACGCGCGTGGCACGCAGCGTACTACTCCCCAACCTCACCGGCGACTTGGCCGAAACCGTCCAGCAGACCAGCCTGGCAGCCGAGGGCCTGAAGAAGATTCCAGGATTCAATTTGCCGACGGTTTTGGGGCCCTATAACTACATCGACTTGCGGGCGCGTCTCACGCAAACCGTAGTGGATCTCACCGCGTGGAAAAACTACAAATCGGCCGATGAAAGCCTCCGTGCAAACCAACTTTCGGCTCAGGATTCTCGCGATCTCGTGGTATTAGCCGTTGGGGGAGCTTATCTTTTGGTTATTGCCGACAAGGCTAGAGTGCAATCAGCTCTTGCTCAACTCGACACAGCAAACGCTCTTTATAAACAAGCATCACAGCAACGAGCTGTAGGAGTGGTGGCACAGGTCGATGTCGATCGCAGCCAAGTGCAAGCGCTTACCCAACAGCAGCGAGTAACTTCATTGCAGAACGATCTTGCGAAGCAGAAGATCAACCTGGCACGGATGACCGGTTTGCCGCCCAATGACCAGTACGACCTTTCCGACGACGTCCCTTTTTCGGCTGCGCCGCCGATTACTCTGGAAGAGGCGTTCAGACAGGCCTTCGAGCAACGTCCGGATCTAAAGGCAGCGGCGGCTCAAGTCCGGGCCGCCGAGCTCGCGCGATCTGGCGCACGTTCTGAACGGCTGCCCTCTCTTGCGGTGAACGCCGACTATGGAGTGATCGGAACCAATCCGTCCCAGTCTCACGGTACGTTCTCGGTCACTGGGACACTGCGCTTCCAAATTTGGGAGGGTGGCCGAACGGAGGGCGACATCGAGCAAGCCGACGCCACTTTAACGCAAAGACGTGCCGAACTCGAAGATCTCAAACTGCAAGTAGAGGGAGACATTCGAAAAGTCTATCTCGACTTAGAGGCGGCAACCAGCGAGGTGGAAGTGGCGCAGAGGAATGCGCGGGTCGCCAAGGAGACTCTCGATCTCACGCGGCAGCGTGTGGAGGCAGGCGTGGCCGACAGTGTAGAACTGGTTCAGTCGCAGGAAGCGCTGGCGGGCGCTGAGCTTGACTATATCAACAGCGTGTTCTCCCACAACGTCGCCAAACTAAGCCTTGCCCGCTCGATGGGCCGCGCAGCAGAAAATCTGCCGAAGTTCCTTAGCACGCCATGAAACACACGTGCCAGAGATACTCACGTTCAGGCCTCCGGCCCTAAGAACCTGATAGCCCGCCGAATCCTGAAGTGCTCCCCAATGATCCACCCTGTACCTGCTGCAAGAGCTGTTCATCGATCTGCTGCAGAGACGCCGGTAGCTTTGCATAATGCAACTGCTCCGCAGGGTCCTGCCCGCCCGTGATGATGTACTGGACGAAGCCCTTGACCTCCGCTGCCTTGTTGGCATCCTTTGCTTGTTTTGGCACAAGCAGGAAAGTGAGGCCACTGATGGGATAAGCATCCGGCGCCGACGCCGGAGCATTGACGATTGGCGTGCGCACGTCTTTCGATAGCTCGCCGGAAAACGCATCGATAGCAGCGCTCGTTCCCGCAGCCGTCGGGCTCACGTATTTGCCCGCCAAGTTCTGGACCTGCGCGACTGGAAGATGGTTCTCCTCGGCAAAAGTCAGCTCCACATACCCGATTGCTCCGAGAGTCTGCTTCACCACGCCCGTTACGCCCTCGCTCCCTTTGCCTCCAAGTCCGATTGGCCAGCTTACGGAGAGGCCTTGACCGACCTGGCTTTTCCATTTGGGGCTGAGGGCAGCAAGATAAGTCGTGAAGATGTTCGTGGTGCCGCTGCCGTCGGTACGATGCACCACAACGATGCCTCGGTCGGGAAGATTGACTTCGGGATTGTCCTTCTTGATTGCCGCATCGTTCCAATTCTTGATCGTGCCGAGATAGATACCCGCGAGCGTCTTCGCGCTCAGCTTCAGCGGCTCTTTGAGCTGTTCCAAGTTATAAGTAATGCATACCGGTCCAGCGGTCTCTGGGATCTGCACCAGAGCAGGCATCTCCTTCAGCTTTTCGTCATCGAGTGCGGCGTCGGACGCGGCAAAGTCCACCGTCCCGCTCTTGAGCTGCTCAATGCCTCCGCCGCTGCCAATCGATTGATAATTGATCTGCAAACCCTGATGGTCCTGTCCATAGGCTTGGGCCCAGCGAGTCATGACGGGATCAACGAACGAACTGCCGGCGGCGGTAAGCTGAGTGTTATTGCGGGCGGCTGCGGTCGTCGGTGTCCCGGAGTTGCAGCCCGTTAGGATAATCGTAGCGATGAACGGAACGGAGAGAAGATTAAGGTTCATAAATAGCCTCTGTCATTTGGGAGTGGGTCGCGACCTAGCCGGTCCAGTTCCTTGGATTAAGAGATCCAACGCATCACTCTCTCATCCTCAATTCCGTCGGTCTGAGCAATAGTAGACAGTTGCGTACTGAGGAAAGAGAATTAATCCCCCTTTAACAATAGCCTTCGATGTTTGCGCTCGACATCGGTGGCAGTCCGGTTAATCGGTATACTCGTAACGAATCCGATGTCCGCCGAGCACACTCCCGCGACCAAGACGAAGCACCGGGTTTCGCGACCCGCCGGCAAACCACGGCAAGAAGAAATTCAGCGGACAGGTTCGCGCGACGCTTCTTCTCTGGACGATTCAAAACTCTACATTAACCGGGAACTCAGCCTGCTCGCCTTCCAGAAGCGAGTGCTGGAGGAGGCCCAAGACGAGCAAAATCCCTTGCTTGAGCGAGTGAAATTTCTCTCCATTGTGGGCTCAAACCTAGACGAGTTTTTCATGGTGCGGGTAGCCGGTCTTAAACGGCAAGTGGAGAGCAATGTACTCGAGTGCGATCCCGATGGTATGACGCCCAAACAACAGTTGAGCGCGATCCGTGAAAAGACTTCGGATCTGTTCAAAGCCGCACACGAGTGTTTAAGCCGGCAAATCTCCCCGGCCCTAAGGAAGGCTGGCTTGTGCGTGGTGGATTATTCTCAGCTGACATCGGTACAAAAGACGAACGTTAACAAGTATTTTTCCGAAACTGTCTTTCCTACGTTAACTCCATTGGCATTCGATCCCGGCAGACCTTTTCCGCACATCTCAAACCTCAGCCTGAATCTGGCTGTTCTGATCCGCGACCAGCAGGACGTTGAACATTTCGCCCGGGTCAAGGTGCCGGATATCCTCCCGCAACTCGTACCGGTAACTCCGGCCAAGGAAGGCGGGACGACGAAAAAGAAAGCACCTGCGTCAAAGTACCTGGTGTGGCTGGAGCAGGTCATCGTGGCCAATTTGCAAAGCCTGTTTCCGGGAATGGAAATCCTTGAGGCCCATCCTTTTCACGTAACTCGGGACGCGGACAGCGCGATCCAGGAACTTGAGGCGGGCGATCTTATGGAGTCCGTTGAAGAGGGCGTCTGGCAGCGGCGTTTTGCGGATGTGATCCGGCTGGAAGTGAATGACGACATGCCAGCGGCAGTTCTCGAAATCCTGCAGAAGAACCTCGAAGTCGATCCCGACGATGTTTACCAGGTGGGGCGGCCGATTGCCTTGTCGCGCCTGAAACATCTTTCGGCTATCGATCGGCCTGAGTTGAAGGATAAGCCTTTCCTCCCGGCGGTTCCGGCTGCACTGCGGCCTGAGGAAGAAGGCGAAGACATGTTTGCCGCCATCCGGCGCCAAGACATTCTTCTGCACCTCCCGTTCGATTCCTTTCAACCGGTGGTGACGTTTCTGCAGCAAGCAGCCCGCGACCCGGCGGTTTTGGCCATCAAAATTACACTTTACCGCGTGGGCCGTAACTCTCCGGTAGTGGAGGCACTCCTGGATGCCATCGGCGAGGGGAAGCAGGTTGCCGCGTTGGTGGAACTTAAGGCTCGTTTTGACGAAGAGAGCAATATTGAGTGGGCCCGCGCTCTGGAGCGCGACGGAGTGCATGTTGTCTACGGTCTGCCGGGTTTGAAAGTGCATTGTAAAACCGCTTTGGTAGTGCGGCGCGAGGGCGATGCCATCCGCCGCTATGTGCATCTTTCAACCGGCAACTACAACAGTGTTACCGCTCAGCTCTATACCGATATTGGAATGTTCACCTGTGATGAAGCGATCGGCGCGGACTGTACCGATTTGTTTAATTACTTAACGGGTTATTCCGCTAAGGTCGACTATCGCAAGTTGCTGGTAGCCCCTGTGGACATGAGGCAAAACTTCGAGCGGCTCATCCGCCGCGAGATCGAGCATCAGCGCAACGGCGAGCGTGGCCACCTTATCTTCAAGATGAACGCCCTGGTAGATAAGCCCATGATTCAACTCTTTTACGAGGCCTCAAAAGCCGGCGTCCAGGTGGATCTTCTGGTGCGCGGGATCTGCTGCTTGCGTCCCGGGATAGCTGGTGTCAGCGAAAACATCCGGGTCACAAGTATCGTGGGACGATTCCTTGAGCACAGCCGCATTTTCTATTTTCGCAATGCTGGACAAGAGGAGATTTACCTGGGTAGCGCCGACCTGATGCCGCGCAACCTTAATCGCAGAGTGGAAGTGGACTTTCCGGTGCGCGACCCCAAGTTGGTGCGATTTCTCCGTGATGGGGTGCTCGCCACCTACCTTGCCGATGTGGTCAAAGCCCGCCATATGAAACCCGACGGAACCTATGATCGGCCTTCCAATCGCGACAATGCCCACAGCATGAACGCTCAGGAATGGTTCATCAAGAAAGTCGCAGTCAGATCCAGCAATAACGAAAAATCTGTCGGTTAATTCCATGGCTTGAAAGCTTTCCCATAAGCCGATTCAGGGAACGATGACAACACCGAATGCGGATAATGCGACAGGAGCCTTGGCCGCCGCTGGAGTCCCAGATTGTAAGCTTGCGCCGCCGTCTGCCAGCCCGAACGAGCGCCCGATCCTAACCAAGACGAAGAACCAGAATATTCGGGTTTCGCCAGCAGTCCTCGATGCCGCCCGGAAAGACAGCCAACAGTTGTTGCGGGACCTGCGAACTTCTCTGAATGGCCTGGCCCAATCTGATGCCGAAGAACGCGCGCGCAGTACTGGTCCGAATGAGATCGCGCAAGAACGGAAGCAAGGCTGGATCGTCCGCGTTCTGAAAATCATCCGCAACCCTCTGGTAATCCTGCTTTCGACTCTGTCGGCAATTTCGTTTCTTACGGGCGACGCGCGCGCCGGCTCTGTGATGTTGGGTATGGTAGCGCTGAGCGTGGGACTCCGCTTCTGGCAGGAAGCGCGAGCGGACTCTGCAGCAGAAAAACTGAAGGCCATGATCCATGTGACCGCGACCGTCGTTCGGGATGGCACGGCGAGAGAGATACCACTCCGGGACTTGGTGCCGGGTGACATCGTCAGACTGGCAGCCGGCGATATGATTCCCGGCGACGTCCGGCTGCTGTCCTCGAAAGACGTCTTCGTTAGCCAAGGCAGTCTCACAGGTGAGTCGCTTCCGGTCGAGAAGTTCCACGACCCCGAAACTGAAAAAGGGATCTCGCCCACCGAACTCAAGAACACATGCTTCATGGGGACGAGCGTTGAGAGCGGGACGGCAACAGCAGTCGTGGTGACGACGGGCGTACAAACCTACCTGGGCAGTATGGCCAGCTCGATCACCGGGGAACGAGCGCTGACCAGCTTCGACCAAGGTCTGAACCGCTTCACGTGGCTCATGATGCAATTCATGGCCGTGATGGTGCCTCTGGTTTTTTTCATCAACGGTTTCACCAAACACGATTGGAAGGGAGCCTTCTTCTTCGCACTGGCTGTGGCTGTAGGGCTCACTCCCGAGATGCTGCCGATGATCGTCTCCGTTTGTCTCTCGAATGGGGCCCTCGCCATGAGCTGCAAGAAGGTAATCGTCAAGCGGCTGAACTCCATCCAGAACTTCGGAGCCATGGACGTGTTGTGCACCGACAAGACGGGGACCCTCACCGAGGACCGCGTCGTCCTCATGCGGCATTGCAACGTCGCTGGGCGCGAAACCGAGGACGTGCTCCTGGCCGGATACCTGATCAGCTACTTCCAGACCGGCCTCAAGAACCTGCTCGATCGGGCGATTCTGGACAGCACTGACTTCCACGGGAAAGCGGTGGTCGAGAAGTACACGAAGCTGGATGAGCTCCCATTCGATTTCACGCGACGCATGATGTCGGTCTTGGTGGCGGACCCGGAAGGTAAGGCGATCCTGCTGACTAAGGGCGCTCCGGAGGACGTATTTCACCGCTGCTCGCATTTTGAACTCGATGGGAAGTTGTCGCCGATGGAAACCGATCGGATGGTCGGGCTGAAAGCAGAATACGACAGCCTCAGCAACGACGGGTTTCGCGTGCTGGCAGTGGCTTCGAAGGAACTCCCCGGGAAGCAAATCTGCGCGAAGGCAGACGAGAGCGAACTCGTACTCAGAGGATACGTCGCATTCCTGGACCCGCCCAAGAGCACCGCCGGCCCTGCCCTTGCGGCTCTCGCCAAGCATGGCGTAGCCGTAAAAATCCTCACTGGAGATAACCATCTCATCAGCCGCAAGATCTGCAAGGACGTTGGCCTTCAGGCCGATCCCATGCTGCTGGGCGACGACGTGCAGAAAATGTCCGATGCCGAACTGGCCGGGCCTGCGGAAAAGGCGACGCTGTTTGCCCGGCTCTCTCCCGCGGACAAAGAGCGGGTCATTCGCGTGCTGCGGAGCAAGGGGCACGTTGTCGGATTCATGGGCGATGGCATCAATGACGCTCCCGCCTTGCGAGCGGCGGATGTTGGCATCTCGGTCGACACCGCGACGGACATCGCCAAGGAGTCAGCCGACCTGATCTTGCTGGAGAAGGATCTGATGGTGCTCGAAGGAGGTGTGATCGAAGGCCGCAAGGTCTTCGCGAACATCGTTAAGTACATTCGGATGGGAGCGAGTTCCAACTTCGGGAACATGTTCAGCGTGCTGGGAGCGAGCGCGTTCCTCCCCTTCCTGCCGATGGCCCCAATCCAGGTGCTGACGAACAACCTGCTGTATGACTTCTCGCAGGTACCGATTCCAGCTGACGCCGTGGACGAAGAGCAAGTGGCCAGTCCGCGCCCCTGGAACATCGGGGAAATCAAGCGGTTCATTCTCTTTATCGGCCCTATCAGCTCGATTTTCGACTATACGACCTTCTTCGTCATGCTCTACCTCTTCCACTGCTGGGATCCATCCCGAGCGTCCCTCTTTCAGACCGGATGGTTCGTCGAGTCGTTGATGACGCAGACGCTCATCATCCATGTCATTCGTACAAATAAAATTCCGTTCCTGCAGAGCCGTGCGAGTTGGGCGCTGACGGGCACAACAGTAGCGATCATGGCTCTGGGCGTGTGGCTGCCGTATTCCCCTTTGGCCTCTGCGTTAGGCTTCACGCACCTGCCGCGGCTGTACTGGCCCATCCTTATGCTCACGCTGCTCAGCTACATGGGCCTGACACAGATCATCAAAGTGTGGTTGCTGCGAAAGCACTGGATCTAAACCGGTATGTCCCGCGACACGGTGGCGTTTCATCATCGACCGAAGAATTATCCAAAACAGCCTGAACAAAAGGTTGATTCACAACACGATCAATTCTGATCAGTTTTTCCGAAGCCCAAAGTTTGATACTGGTTCTTTCACAAGTCTCGTCTGCCAGGGGGACGTGAACAAAATTATCTTTGTGAAAATGTTAGGTGCAGGGAGATTTCGATGAATCTAAATCTTATGGATCCGAGGGTACTCATGACGGTCGCTACCGTCGTGATTGTTGCCGCCGCAGTAATTGCTGTTCTTTACATGGGAAAACACAGGAATTCGACCGCGGTCCTGCGGAAGAAATTTGGCCCCGAGTACGATCGGGCAGTGCGGGAGCAAGGGTCAGAACGAAAAGCAGAAGCGAAATTAGCCGATCGCGAAAAGCGGGTGGAAAAGTTCAATATTCGCGATCTCGACCCAGTGGAGTATGAGCGCTTTTCGAAACAGTGGGAGTCCGTACAGTCCCGCTTTATCGACTCCCCAAAGGGGGCAGTCGCAGAAGCTGACGACATGGTGTCCTCTTTAATGAAAGTCCGCGGCTATCCCGTATCCGATTTCAATCAACGCGCCGCTGATGTTTCTGTGGACCATCCCCGAGTGGTGGAGAACTACCGGTCTGCACACGAGATTGCGCTGCGGGTTGGGAAAGCCGAAACAACCACCGAAGAGCTTAGAACGGCGATGATCCATTACCGCTGGGTGATTGAGGAACTGATGCAGGTACCAACGATTGTGGAAAGAAAAGAGGTGGCGTAAAGGTTGAACCGAAGAAAAGACGAGGAGCTTACGACGGCAGACCTGGCGAGCTACAGCATTGTGCAAAAGCAGGCCGACGGACCCAAGCTGTGAAAGTCAAAGAGACGGAAACCTGGACAGAGCAGCTGTAGTGTCAAAGCCTGTGTTCTTGTTTTCTTGAATCGGAGATGGGGGATTTCCGATCGCAGTGGAACAAGGTACAAACTGGTTTCGTGGACGAACCACGCTGAACGGTCGAAGAAGCAGACAAGATGGTAGCTGCGGCGATGCAGCGACTCGTGGAGAGTTCTGCCAACGAGCGATCGGGTTTGGAAAAGCAGTGGGACCGCGGTGACAACGTGTCCACTGAAGACCTGCGGCTTGCCCTGTAGCGTTATCGTTCTTTTTTTGACAGATTGCTGAAACTGTAAGGACAAACACGCTTTCGGATCCGGGAAGGAACCCCTGGGCATGGGGATCCAAGGACTCGTGTTATTCAACTACTAAGGAGAAAACAGATGAACTCAAGTACGAAGGATGAGATTAAAGGCACTGTTCATGAAGTGAAAGGCAAAGTCAAAGAGACGTTCGGCAAAGTCACGAATAATCCTAACTTACAGGCCGACGGCAACGCTGAAAAAAACACCGGCAAAGTTCAGAAGAAAGTCGGGCAGATCGAAAAAGTGTTCGAGAAGTAAAATCAGTCGGGATCTGTCGGAGCGTATTCCAGCCTTCGACAACGGATGTCCGCCGTTCTCCACTCCACTAACCGCAGGAACCGGCAGACTGTCATTTCTTAACGGTTACCCGGTCCTTGCCTTCTTCGCAGGTCCAACGGGCATCCGGGGTTTTCTATGGTCGGAGGGACCGTTCCGGTTGACCCAGCCGCCTTTGACACTGTGGTACGGGAAATTACCGGCGCCGTCAAAGAGAGATCGATGAGCGGTAAGGGGGCATCTCCGTGTTCATCGTGTAACGGCAAAAGAGGAGTCTGTGCCATTTTGAACGCCTACACGCGAATTTCTGAGGGGTGTCAGCTGGCGATTCATAGCGTCGAGCTGTGGCTGAAAGGACTCGCGGCGGCAATCGGCGGCGCGACCATGCGCAAGACGATACCACGCCCGAGGAGGCTCTCTGTGAGCCTGATCAATAGGGAACAGTTTTTCTATTAGAGCGCTGTCATATTCGCTGGGGACTATTGATCTGTATTTTCGCGGAATCGTGGCGACAATGCCATATTGGATTTAATCGGAAATTCCGGCTTAAGCCATAAAATGAAGGAGCGCCAATCATGAGTTTCAGAACATCCCGTCGCATCTTAACAGTAGCTGTTGTCGGCATTTCGCTTTTCAGTTTTGCAAGCATCCTCAGTGCAACAGAAAAGACCGCCTCGGTCGAAGGCCTTGTCACAAAAGTTGATCGTACCGCGAAAACCTTGATGGTAAAGGCCTCTGATGGAACCGAACACACAATGCATCTCGTGGAACGAACCGTGGTGCATGGCGGGAAGGAGACCCACAAGGGAGCTGAGGAGGCCGCACGCGATCTTCAGGAAGGATCCCAGGTCGTTGTGCACTATACAAAACAGGGCGCAGACGAGACCGCTGAGGAGATCGATCAGATAGGCGAGCATGGACTGAAGACGAGCGAGGGCACCATTACCAAGTTTGACCGCGCCGCCCGGACGATGACGATCAAAATTGCCGATGGAACCGAGCAAACCTACCGGTTAACCGAGCATGCAACCGAAGATGCCGGGAAAGAAACAGAGGACGCAGCGAAAAAGTCCGCCCACGCAATCGTGTACTACTCGGAAGAAGCAGGCCACAAGGTCGCCCATTATTTCAAGACCAGCTAACTTTGGGAGTCACAAGCGGATTCCTCGCTCGGTTTGACCCTGGAAAATGTCTGCAAGCAGGCGCATAACGTGCTTCGCCAGGTTAAGGAGAACCCATGATGCGCGTGGGAATTGCCGCGGACCATGGAGGGTTCGCATTAAAAGAGCAGTTGGCGGAGTTGCTCCGTGGCGCGGGGTACGAGGTCGTGGACTTCGGCGCACACCAATTGAACCCCGCAGATGACTACCCCGATTTCATCATCCCAATGGCCAGGGCCGTGGCCGCGGGAGAGGTCGAACGCGGAGTGGCGCTATGTGGCAGCGGCGTGGGTGCGTCCATCGCGGCGAACAAAGTTGCGGGTGTGCGTGCCGGGCTCATCCATGATGTTTTCTCCGCTCATCAGGGCGTCGAAGATGACGACATGAATGTCTTCTGTCTGGGCGGAAAAGTGATCGGGTCTGCGCTCGCCTGGGAACTGATCGAAACCTTTCTGACCGCTCACTTCAGCGGTGCGCTACGCCACCGCCGCCGAGTGGATAAAGTGCACGCCCTGGAGAACCAGGGGGTTGGGGCATGAAAGGATCATTCGAGATGTATTGGTCTATGCGAGAAGATTCACGACTCCGATCAGTACAGTTCGGAGGCCATGAGCAAGAGACCGCCGCCAAGAACGGACGCGCCTGATGACGGCCTCTCGTTCCGACGCGCTGGTGCTCTTCGGTGTGACCGGCGATCTCGCCCACAAGATGATCTTCCCGGCACTCTATGCCATGGTGAAGACGTAATGTCCTCAAGGTCCCGGTAATCGGCGTCGCCTTCCCCAAGTGGAGTCTCGATCGTCTGCACAAACGCGTGACCGACAGCATCAAGCGATCGGGAGGGATCGATGACAAGCGCGCTCTCCACCGTCTTCTGTCCCTGTTCAAGTACGTGAGCGGGGATTACAAAGATCCGGGCACGTTCACGGCGATAAAAAAGGAGCTGGGTAGCGCTCGGCGCCCGGCACACTACCTCGCGATCCCGCCCTCACTCTTCGAGACAGTGATTAAAGGACTCGGAGCCGCGAACCTGGCCGAGCATGCTCGCGTCATTGTCGAAAAGCCGTTCGGACGCGACCTGGCCTCGGCGCAGGAACTCAACCGCGTCGCGCATTCGGTGTTCCCGGAAGACTCGATCTTCCGCATTGACCACTTTCTCGGGAAGGAGGCGATCATGAATATCCTCTATTTCCGCTTCGCCAATTCGTTCCTGGAGCCGATCTGGAACCGCAACTACGTGGCCAGCGTCCAGATCACCCTATCCGAGGATTTCGGCGTCGGGGAGCGCGGCGCGTTTTACGAAACTGCCGGCTGTCTGCGCGATGTGATCGAGAACCACCTCTTCCAAATCGTCGCGCTGCTTGCCATGGAACCGCCGGCCGGTAGGGACTTTGGAGCCGTGCACAACGAGAAAGCCAAGGTCTTTCAAGCCATGCGCCCGCTGAAGCCCGACGACTTGGTGCGCGGGCAGTACGCTGGCTACCGGAAGGAGCCAGACGTGGCGAAGAACTCCGACGTCGAGACTTTCTGCGCACTGCGCCTTTTCATCGACTCATGGCGCTGGGCGGGGGTGCCGTGGTACCTGCGCTCCGGCAAATACCTGGCAGATACAGCGACCGAGGTTCTGGTGGAGTTGAAGCCACCGCCGCAGAGGCTTTTCGCCGACTCAGCGCCGACGACCGGCCTGGCGAACTACCTGCGCTTCCGGCTCTCCCCCAACTCGGCCATTGCCCTTGCCGCTCGCGTCAAGCTCGCCGGGAAGGAGTTCGTCGGGGACCAGCGGGAGCTCTACCTGTTCGAAGAACAGGACGGGGAGGAATCGCCTTACGAGCGGCTTTTGGGCGACGCCATGATCGGCGATGGAGCGCTATTTACGCGAGAGGACGCGGTTGAGGCCGCCTGGGCGGTGGTCGATCCGGTACTCAAGCACCACCACCGGGTTCGCCCCTACAAGCGCCACAGCTGGGGACCGAAACAGGCTGACGCGCTCATCGCTCCAGACGGCTCCTGGCACAACCCCAGCCCAAAGGATGACATCCGAATGATGAGCCTGCCGCAGCGGTTTTATTGACCGCACCGATCACATCTGCCGACACCAACGCAATACCGTTCTATCTAGGAGAGAAATTATGAAACCGACTCAAAAGCTCCACGAAATGGGCCAGAGCCTTTGGCTCGACAACATCACCCGAGGTCTACTGTCCAGCGGCACGCTCCGTCAATACATTCAGGACTTCTCGGTCACGGGCCTCACATCGAATCCCACCATCTTCGATCACGCGATCAAGAACAGTCACGACTACGATGACGCCATTCGCCAGAAATTGAAGGAAGGCAAGTCGGGCGAGGCGCTGTTTTTCGAGCTGGCGATTGAGGACCTCAGGCAGGCCGCCGATCTGTTTCGGCCGATCCACGACCTGACGAATGGAGTAGACGGTTGGGTTTCATTGGAGGTCTCGCCTCTGCTGGCGCACGACACCTCGGGCACCCTCGCCGCAGCTAAAGCCCTCCACGCTCGCGCAGCACGACCCAATCTCCTCATCAAGATCCCGGGTACCCAGGAAGGCCTCCCAGCAATCGAAGAAGCGATCTTCGCGGGCGTGCCGATTAACGTGACGCTCCTGTTCTCCCGTGCGCAGTATGTCGCGGCGGCGGAGGCATACCTTCGCGGCATCGAGCGCCGCATTGCCGCCGGGCTGAATCCCGATGTCGGATCCGTGGCTTCGTTGTTCGTCAGCCGCTGGGATGTTGCGGTAGAGAAAAGAGTGCCCGATGCGCTACGCGACCAACTCGGCATCGCGATAGCCGGACAGGCTCATGAGAGCTACTGCCGTTTGCTCGACTCGCCTCGCTGGAAGCGCACCTTCAACGCCGGAGCCCGCGCGCAACGCCTCCTATGGGCCAGCACTGGAACCAAGAACCCGAAGGCCTCCGATATCCTGTACGTCAGAGGCCTAGCCGCACCCTTCACCGTGAACACGATGCCTGAAGCGACGTTGAAAGCGTTCGCCGATCATGGGGAGATTGTCGAGACTTTGTCCGTACATGCCGAAGAGGTGCTGGCCAAGTTCGCCAAGGCGGGCATTGACACGGATGCCTTGGCTGCTCAACTTCTGGACGAAGGAGCCGCAGGCGTTCGTCAAATCCTGGAAAGATCTGATGGAGTGCATCGCATCGAAGAGTGTGATGCTCAAAGCCGCTTAAGTCCGCAGCTAGTCGTGAAGAACGACATTTAGAAGCGAACTGTGAACGTGCAGACCTTTCCCGTCGCCATAGTCGATGAAACCTACTTCTTGAACTTGTTCATGAAAAGTCTAGCCGCGACTCCCAGCACGTTTGCCTTGCGCGACAGCGCTACCACACGAAGAGTCGAGCGCCGCCGCCGGGCGAGCGGGACCTCCCAGTTTGGACAGAAGGATCGCGGACGGGAGGCGCCTCACCGTGGTCCGTACTCGGGAGCTCCGGCCGCGAGGCGCTGACCTTTTCGATCTCCACAGCACCGTGGCGGTTCATAATCTCAGTTGCTGCCTCTGCTTTGTCGCCCGAACCCGTGGCGAAAACCATGACTCCTCCGCGCCGTACCCCTCGGACATAATCTTCCGCGTCCGCTTCGAGGACCCCGAACGCCGTGAGATCACGAACCAATCCCACTTCAAAATCCGTGTGTGGAGTACTCATGAGTCCGCTACCCGCCATCTCCCGCGGCTCGACCAAAACACGGACGTCATTCCGAGGGAAGCCAGTGGCCTCGAGATCGCGAACGACCTCGTCGACCGAACCTGGATTCTCAAACAAACCAACTGCCGTTTTTGCCATATTGACCTCCACCACCTAATCGTCAACTCGCCCGGCAATGCCCGCAGCATTGTGATCTTCTGCTACGTCGCCAACGGTCTTCCCTCTGTCGTTGTGTGATGTGGCGCAAGTTCTCCGCGCGATGCGCTTGTCGAGTTCCACCGGAGCGGCTGCAAGTCCACCTGTTGCGACAAATTCGTCTGGTTCGCGGATAAACTGCTCTCTTGAGCCATCCACGGGGTAACCGCTGTCTTCGAGATCACGCACGAGATCATCGGTCGGACCTGGATTCTCAGACAGACCAGCTGCCGTTTTTGCCACGTTGGCCTCTCCACTTAATCTGCAGCGCCGGAGTTGACTACTCACGTCGCTGGAATCCACTATTGAAGTTTGGCTTCATGGGCATATCCGCCAATTTCGTGAAGAAGTGCCTGCGCCGATTCCGGAACGGCCACTTTGCCGTCAAGAATTTCATGGCGGTTTACGTCGTCGCCATACATGGCTCTGTCTCCACTTTTGTCAGCTTGTACCACGGCGCCGTTTAGGCTCACTCCGATGAAAACGCCTTTCGAACGCGAGTAAGACAAAATCTCCGCATTCAATTTAAGATCCGTGCCAGCAGCGGCGTTCCGGCCCACCGGCCCGGCGGCGACAGAAGCGTCGGCTCCGAGCTTAAACTTGTCGCTGAGCAGGCTTTTCAAGGCGTGATCGTTCATAAAGAGCATCACAAGGTCGGTGGAAGAGCCCCCGATCTGATAACCCACGCTGCCACCCTCAATAGCCAAAAACAGGGGGGCGCTCCAGCCATGGCCGGTGCGACAGGTTGCCAGTCCCCTGCCGTAGTTGCCGCCGAATATGAAAGCGAACTTCACGTCTCCTGGAATGATGGCGATACATTTCGCCGATTCCAGAAGGTCCGAAGGGATGCCCTGATCCGGGGTGTTCATGATCTCCTGGAAGACCTGGGCAGCTTTCTGTGTGCGACTGACATCATCCTCGCGGTCCGAGGCGACAGCAGTTAGAGTTACGAACAGAGTTAGCGTTGTGACGATCAGAATGCGTTTCAACATGTTGTTCTCCTCCTACAGCTCTGAAATTATTAACAGCAAACGCTCTGACAATTCATCGAAGCCAAACCCCGGCTCAGTTCGCCAGGGTGCAACTGCTCAGCGCAGACCGATGCGACAGGGCGTTAATCACCTGCGTATCGACCCATGGTCGTTCATCAATTGATGAACGAATTTCCAAGATATTTCGCAGCTTGCAGCAGTATGTCCGCACGAAGAAAATGATGTTCGAAGTCTTTTTCATAGCCTCGCACCAAGTCCCGCCGTGTCGCCTGACGCTGCGCGCACGAACAAGGGGAGTGTCACAATCCTCTTTCGCACCCGCCATTTCTTTTCTTCGTAGCTTCCGATCAACGGCGGGTAATCCACAACGAGATGCTAGACACTGTGGAAAGACATTTCTGTTCAATAACGAACACATTCCATTTGGGTCACTGAATGGCTGCCGAAAGCGTCCGGGCGAGTCCTGGTGAGGTGACCCGCGCCGGTGGCGTGCGTCCGGTGGGCGCCGGCACAGAATGCCTCGATCTAAATTGTCCACGGTTCCGTCTTTAACAGCAGTCAAATGGGGAAGCGGTGGCAGGACTCGCAAAGAGACGTGGTGGTTTTGTATTTCGGCAGGATGAGGTTGGCAACGGTGGAGTGGTGAGGCTCGTGGCAGGTGAGGCAAGTGATCGGAGGGGAGTCCTTGCCAAGCGCAACGTTAGGGCCAGAAACCGGATGTCCTTCGACGGGGTGATTGAGCTTGTGAGTTTTGTTGAGGTTTAGGTAGAACCATGAATCCATTTCCTTGAACGGAATTGTCGCTCCCCACGAAAGAGTGAGGGTGTGCGCCTTGCGATTCACCTTCATGAGGCCGCGGACGTGGCAGGCCATGCAGACATCCTGCGGAGAGGCGTACAGATGGGCGGGGAAATTACTGGCGTGTGGAGAGTGGCAGAAAACGCAGTTGCCCTCCTTGTACGGAGGATGCTGGACGGTGTCAGTGGACACTGTGTGGCAGGTAAAGCAGAGTTGATTGCTAGGAGAGGTAAGAGTGATGTAGGTGGCGCCTTTCACGTTGGCGACCGCGTGGCAGGTGGTGCAGCCCATGGAGATAGCGGTGTGGACGTACTTCCCTGTGGCCTTGTCGTTGTGACACGCAAGACATTTGGAGGGATCAACATTGGCGGGGAGAAGGACGGGATGCTGGTGAAGGTCGGCTCGAGCAGAAGAAGCGAAAAGCAACAAGATGACAGCAGTCAAGGTGCGGAAAGAAAAACGAAGCAATGAGGCGAGTGAGAGAATGGCGGGGATCACCATTTGTCGAGAGCGAAGATTCTGTTCGGCGATCCCTTGCATTCCTGCACGTCCTCCTTATCGTCGATGCAAAGAACGATTGCGCTTCGGAGCGCCGGATCAGGCCTCTGCAGGCATGGTTCACCTTAAGAATCATTTTCAATACTTGGGCCCAGGAAACTGTTCACAATTGCTCAAACTAATGCTCTTTTGCAACTTTGCAACATCGTTTTGCCGAGTTTTGACGATCACCCTCTTGCGGGCACCCACCAGCCGATTGCTGTGGAAGGCACGCCCAATCTCATCTTCTCATCCGAGCCTTTGCGATCTGGTTTCTTGGGGAATTGCACCGGAGAACAGCTAGTCGTGCAAGACCACATGGAGCAGCGAGCTGTGGACTTGTAGGCCGCCGTTGTAGTGAATAAATCCCAATTTTCTGAACCGGTTCATGAAGAAATTGACCCGCGAGCGGGTTGTGCCGATCATTTCCGCCAGCATCTCCTGACTGATCTTGGGAACTACAGTTTCGGGTGTCCCCTCCTTGCCGAAATGAGCCAGCAACAGAAGGACACGGGCCAGTCTTTTTTCACTGGAGTTGAACAACTGATCGACCAAGTCCTCTTCGTAACGGATGTTCCGCGCTAACAAATAAGCCACGAACAGCTCGGAAAATTCCTGTTCCCGGTGCAGCGTTTCCATCATGGCTTTCTTGTCGATTCGCAGAACATCGCAATCCGTCATTGCGGTTGCAGACTTCATGCGCGAACGCCTCCCGACCAGGCAACCTTCGCCGAAAAAGTCTCCGTCACTTAATATCCCGATCGTTGCTTCCTTGCCAGTCTTCGAGACCACGGTGAGTTTGACCTTGCCCGTCTGGATATAAAACACCGCATCCGCGGTATCCCCTTGGGAAAAGATTCCTTGTTTCTGCCGGAAGAGCACAGATTTCCTGCCCTCTCCGATGGTCGCGAGGAATGCATGGGGATCGAAATCCCGTTTCTTCTTGGCCACTAGACTTGGGCCTATGGCATTAGGCGCTGTTTGGAGGGCCGGGTCAATTGAGATTTGGCGGGCGACTTTCCTTCCGCCTGGAGAAGGGTTGGGTTGGCGAGCAGGAGACATCGGCAGTTCCTTCTGCGCGAACAACGACCCTTATATTTTACTGCTTTCCTAGCCATCGTAAATGTCCAATAGCCACGGCCCGCTATAAGTTTTTTTGATGCTCCAGATCAAAGACGTGCCGTGATGGCTCACGGCATGAGTAATGCTGCACAGCATCGCTCACGGAAATGAGCGAACGTATAAATGTTCCGGGAGAATAGTCTTCCCGTCAAACCAGACGGCCTGAACTCCCCTCTTGGGACATGGCCTTCCTAGCATAAGACGCGTCGAGGGCAGAGCAAGCAAGGCTTCGCGGAAAGCGAACTCAAGAGCCAATGCTGTCGAAGACGACCAAGACCGCCAGAGAGGCTTCGATGAAGATTACGCAAGTATTTCGGTCGTAGAACGATGAGCAGGTGATCAGTGAACTAGTGAACTTACGATTGGTGGAGCGCATCAGGCGACCCCGCCTGCGTAGAATTTATCTTTGACAATCCAGCGAACGTTGTCTCCGGTGATGGGAATCCGTAGCTCCATGCGGCAACTGTGAGCATTATTGATCAGACCATTTTGATTGTGACTTGCTAAGGTTTGAATTGGTTCGCTGCGGTTCAGCAGTCGCGGATCCACCTGGACAGCAGACCCACGCCGACGTGATCAGTTACACGTTCGCGCGGGCGAATGGGAGGCTGACATGCTTCGGGTCATGTGGATTGTTCTTTTTATTGTGTGGGTTCTGGGACTTGGTTTTCATTTCGGCGGAGCTCTGATCCATTTGTTCTTGGTTGTGGCGCTGGTGTTTTTGGCTATTGACCTACTGAACCGACGGCGAAGTACGGTTTGAAGAAAAGCAGTACGAATCCCGGCACCATGAGGTATAGGCGTAGCCTCTTCACGCCTTCACGTTGTGTTCGGTCGCCCTTCCAACCGGACCATATCCGTTAAGGAGTCTGCAATGTCCGACCCTGATTGCACCGTGAGTCTGAAACCGAACAGCCTGATGCGGTGCGAAGCGCGTCCTTTCGCGTTCGCAAAGAAGTCTGCATCATTCGTGCAAGGAATCCCCGGTCACTCGATTCCATTGCGGGTTGCGGTGATCGGGAACCACCTCCCTCGCCAGTGTGGAATTGCCACCTTCACGACAGACTTGTGTGACGCGATTGCGGCTGAGTACGGTGCCGCTGGAGTATCCGTGGTGGCCGTCAATGATCCGCAATCGCGCTACCGCTATCCTGCGCGCGTGCGATTCGAGATAACCGAAAGCGATCTTTCATCCTATAAAGCCGCCGCCGACTTTCTTAATTCCAGCAATGTCGATCTGGTGTGTTTGCAGCACGAGTACGGGATTTTTGGAGGGAAGGCTGGCAGCCATGTCTTGCGACTGCTGCAGCGTCTCAAAATGCCCGTGGTGACAACTCTGCATACGGTTCTTCGTGAACCAGACCTTGACCAACTGGTCGTCATGCAAGAAATCGCCTCGCGCTCCAATCGTCTTATTGTTATGAGCGAACACTCTTCTCAGTTTCTTCAGGATGTGTTTAGGGTTCCCGGCGAGAAGATTGATCTGATTCCTCACGGCATACCCGACTTGCCTTTTTCGGAACCAACTTCTTACAGAGATTCGTTTTCGACGGGAAAGACTGTTTTACTCACGTTCGGCCTCCTGTCTCCAAACAAGGGATTCGAAAACGTAATTCAAGCGTTGCCGAACATTTTGTCCCGGCACAGCAACGTTGTCTACATAATCGCAGGTGCTACTCACCCGCACGTCAGACGTCGCGAGGGTGATCGATATCGACTGCAGTTGGAGGCCTTAGCCAAAAAGCTCGGAGTTCAGGAGAGCGTGGTCTTCTACAATCGGTTCGTCAGCACTCAAGAAATGGCTGCGCTGGTTGGTTCGGCAGACATCTACGTCACTCCTTATCGCTACGAGGCACAGGCCGTATCCGGCACACTGGCGTACGCCTTGGGCGCCGGCAAGGCAATCATCTCGACTCCGTATTGGCACGCCACCGAACTCTTGGACGATGGGCGCGGGGTGCTGGTTCCCTTCGAAGACCCAGCCGCCATCGCGGATACGGCGATTGAACTCTTGGACAACGATGCAGCCCGCCAGGCGATGCGTAGACGAGCTTACCTCTATGCACGCCATATGGTGTGGAACCAGGTAGCGCAGTCTTATATGCGGACCTTCCTAAGATCTTGCGCTAATCGCATGCAACCGGCACGCATGGCTTTGCACCTCCAGGCTGCCGAGAAAGATACAGGCCAACGGATCAATGTGTAAGCGCTTTGCCAGTACCGAACTCCGGAGCGATATCACGGCTTAGCAGGGACATCCTGTCGGGATGTCCTTCCAGACCGCGCGAAGAGCGTGGTGATGAGGGGAAGCGGAATGTGGACCAGTTCTTCCGCATGAAGCAGGTGGAGGAATGGGATCTGTAATTGGGTTTATAGGACAGTTCCTTGGTATGTCCTTGTTGGGAGCGATGTCAATCGCGCCCCTTCCGTCATGTCCGTGCGAGAACCTTTCTAAGCTGCATGTGGCTGCAGTGCGGCTTAACTCGTCCGTTCGAGAGCAAAACAATACAGAAGACCTTTTTCGTAAGTTGAACGTCCGTCACCGCTGGCAAGAAGCTCGTCTAATTCGGCTCTCTGGAGTTCGCACCTATAAGTTAGAGAATGACAAAGATAAAATTGTGGCCGAAGAAGCGGTGGTGGTGGAATACAGGGCACCGACAACAGAAAAATTCACAACCACCGCAGGAAAAGGCTCGGGATTCGTGCTCCACCATGTATTCCAGCGACTGATGAAGGCTGAAGAGGAGAGGGTAAGGGTTAACAAAGACCCGGACAGCCAGATCACTCCGGAAAACTATGCCTTGGAGATAGTTGGCACGGATCGAATCGGCAACTCTGACTGCTCAGTGGTCCACGCTGTTCCGAAGCGCAAGGAGATGGATCTCTTCGAAGGAAAGATGTGGATCGACAACCAGGACTTTGCGATAGTGAAGATCATCGGCCATCTCGCTAAAAGCCCGTCTTTTTGGATCAAGCAAGTAGATTTTGTGCGGAACTATCAGAAGATTGACGGGTTCTGGCTTCTCTCGAGAGAAGAGGCGATTTCAGCCATCAGAATATTCGGCAAGGAGAGACTGACTGTCGATTACCGGAACTATACGGTCAACGATTTCTAGTTCAAAATTAGGAGGTGTGCCTGTGATTGAACGACTCAAGGAAACTGGGGGAGCGGCATTCGGTTTTAAGGTGGCCGGAGCGCTGTCGGAGGAAGACCTCAAAGCATTCGAGCCGCAGCTTGAATTCTTCATCGCACAACATAAGAAGCACCCGATCGGCATCCTCGCGGACCTTACAGAAATGCACGGAGCCGAATGGAAGGCTCGCTGGGAGGACCTTCGGTTTCTGCAAAAGCACACCGACCATATCGCCCGGATGGCGGTTGTCGGGGCACATCGATGGGAAGAGATTGTGGACATTCTAACCGCGGGAGCCGCCGTTCTGCAGTCCGAGACGCATTACTTCGAATCCTCTGAAATCCAACACGCGTGGCAGTGGGCGCGGACTGCGAAACACGCTGAAGATGCCCCTGTCCGAATAATCTCGCCGGCGACTGGAATCTGGAAGGATTACCGCCCTGAGTTTGTGGGTGTGTAATTGCGAAAGCGCCGGAAGAAAGGCGGTGCATGCTGGTCAGTCTTGATCGAGACTCTGCAATCGCCGCCTTGGTGCGGTCTCCGCTAACAGCACATCCTCAGAGGGGAACAGTTCGCGATAGGCCACGACGACAAAGAGCACGACCAAATGACCAAATCCCCGATCATGAAAGCACAGACTGCGCGTCAAATGGGCTGCTCACATTTCGTGGGTATCAAAGAACGGTTCGCGACCAACTCACTCGCCCGAAAAAGCACACGGTTAAGAACCGCCAGGGACGCCTAGGATCGGCGGCGCACCATCTGAATAGGCTTCGACGGCCGTTTTTGCTCCACTCTTGCCGGCCAATTGCGGGTCCGTTTCAGTGCCGCCGGGGACGCTTATGACTGGCAGCGCCCCCTGTGGAGAGACTTCGGCGTTCGTGTCTCCTCCACGATTGTCGGCAAGCTCCGAGTCGGTTTGATTGCCGCCGGGGATGCTTAGGACCGGTAGCGAGACGGCTTTTGATAGCCGCGGCTTGGTGTTTCTTACCCGACGATGGTCTATGGTGGGTTTTGTTTCTTTGGACATACCTTTGTTCTCCTGTGGCTTCGAGCCTTCTTCTTTCTTGAAGTGGATGATCGGCATTACACCGGTGGCGTTGGGTCTCTTCTCCAGGGAAGCGACCTTGGGCGGAAGGCGGCGTAACATGCCTCCGCAACCATTGTCGAAGCGATGCGGCGTCGGCCCAAGAGCAGACGCCGCTCGAACAATCTGTCCCACTACTTCTTCGCAGATGCTGAAGTAGTCGCTGGCTTGGACGTTTCGCCTGCGGACTTCTTCGGCGTAGAGTCAACGTCCGTCACATCGAAGCGGACACCATCCTCGACGCTTTTCAAGGTCTGGTTGGCCTCATAATACTTTCCGGCCTCGATAAGTTTCGCCGCTTCCTTGATCCCGCTCGTGGTCTTATCGAGGGGCGCCACTTCCATTACGAAGCTAACGTCGATG
>CAWIQW010000001.1:0-440271 GCA_963838315.1 uncultured Acidobacteriaceae bacterium | reverse complement strand
GGCCTCGACACTCCGAATCTGCTTGGTGTCACCGCTGAAAATGACTCGCGCTGATTGCTGGTCAGCCAGCTTTAGTAGTTCGGACATTTGACGGCCGGAAACCATGCCCGCTTCATCCACGATCAGCGTTTTCCCGAACAAGTCTGATTGAGCATTCTGGCCCTGCAATAACCGTTCGACCGTGATGGCATCCGAGAAGCCTACTTTCTGTAGTTCTTCAACTGCGCTCATCGTGGGAGCCACCGCCAACACCTCGCGACCGCTCTCTTCGAGGCCGCGCTGCAGCTCTTGCAGCGTAGCGGTCTTCCCGGTGCCTGCTGCCCCGCGAATATTCACCGCCAGATCACTGGAATTGAGAACAAATTCGATTGCCTCTTTCTGCTCGGGACGGAGGAAGGCGGAAGCAGCGAATTCATGCTGCCCACCTAGCCGCTCAAACTGACCGATTCCACGATTGATCCGCTCGATCATGTCGCGCTCACGGTCAAGACTCTCGCGTGTGGCGACTTCCTTCCCAGCCTGGAGGATTCTGCCGTTGCTTTCTTCCAGTGAAAACTCACCTTTCAGGTCCGCCAAGTCGATCCGGCCCCGGCCATGACGGAGTGCTTCAGTCAACAGTTCATGGTCGAGCGCCACGGAGACGCGCTCAAAGACGTGTTGTTTTGCGTAGTCGAGGGAAGGAGCTGCACTCTCTGGTTCTAGTCGCTGCGTTTCGGATCTCTCCCGGACTGCCTCGCGGAGTTGCTCAAGGGTTAGGCTCTCCTCTGGGGTCAATCGAGCCGTTTGCCGCGAGTGCACCTCCGCAGTTGAAATTTCAACCAGCTTATCGGCCCGCGACTCACGAACCAGCACGGCGATTTCGTTGTCGCTGGCTGGTGACCCTTACTTTCGACAAACTCGGCAATGGCTCGGTCGCGCTGCTCGCTACGCTGACTGTATTTTTCGAGCAATTCATCGGAGACACCCTTGATCTCAAAACCCAGGTTCTTGCCCTTGGAGCTGCGCCGGTCCTCGATCTCATAGCCCAGAGACCGCACTTCGCGGGCAAGCGCGTTCCGGTAGACTTCAGTCAGGTACGCCCGCTGCTCGTAGATATCGGAGGCTTGCAGCGCCTTCCAGCGGCCCTCCGCGCCGTCGTAGGTCAGATTAGCGGCAACCGCGTGGGTGTGAAGCTGGGGATCAAGTTCGCGGCTCGTGTCGTGATGGTAGACAGACAATACAAGATTACCCGTGGTGCGGTTATCATTCGCCTGGTCCCTTCGGACGCGGCTTGCTGCGCGATGCTCCAATTCTGTCAGCGTTTCTCCAACG
This sequence comes from uncultured Acidobacteriaceae bacterium, assembly GCA_963838315.1. Classification (GTDB taxonomy): domain Bacteria; phylum Acidobacteriota; class Terriglobia; order Terriglobales; family Acidobacteriaceae; genus Acidiflorens. The sequence goes on along the minus strand of CAWIQW010000001.1, from coordinate 438,960 downwards.
GCCTTCTTGTGAGCTTCCACAAGTCGTGCGTCCCCACCCAGTTGGGCCATGATGGAAACTGACTTGGGAGCCGATATCGTGAAGTCGTACAGGTTTCGGCCTCGACTCTGGGTCGTGCCATCAGCGGCTGTGCGGTCGGCGCTGTGTCGTTGCCGAAGGAATTCACCACTTTTGGGATCGACGCCCTGGCGGAGTGCCTCGAATTGCTCCGACTGAACTTCCCCTCCCAGGCCGAGCATCTCCGCTCCCCGGCCTTGCCACTGACCCGTTATACGCTCCCTTTCGGCGTAGTAGTCACTGTGCTGCAAATGGCGTGCAGAGTAGCCCGCTCCGTTGGACATGGCGCGAATGGTCAGCATGGTTGAAGACCTTTAACGTCTCATTTGCAACAAGACACCATCCCTAACGCTCCGCGTTAGGTCCGGTGTCGCATAGCGCGACCTGAATCTCGTCCGGTGTATGTCCGGCCTCATCCGGTGTACTTCCGGCACCTGTCCGGCGATTGTCCGGCCATCCTCTGACCTCCGTTTGGCGTCTGCTATCAGTACCGGCCTTTCGCCGGAGTCCATCTCGCCTGACGCTCTCGGAGGAAATTGTGGACGCCAAATTTGAAGCCATACTCAACAACCTGCCTACCAAAGAGCCGCGCTCGCGTTTGGAGTCTTACAGCGAGCTAATCACTGAGATGCGAAAGCGAGGTCACAGCTATCGAGAAATCACGCAAGTACTCAAGAAAGCTTGTGGCCTCAAGGTAGGTACGAGCACGGTGAACGACTTCGTGCTCGCACGTTCGAGATCAAAACTGAAGCGGTCTGCTTCGCCGTCCGGGACAATAGCGACTAAAAAGAACAGAAGAGCACTTACAGGTACGTATAGGAACACTAAGGCTCAGGAGAGCACCAGAAAGCCTCAGAAGGAACTGGAAGGCATTGCAAGGACGATTAAGGAATTGAAAGACCGACCGCTGAAAACGCGGGCGAAAAAACTTTTATTTGAATACAACCCGGACGAACCGTTGCGGCTTCATCGTAATCAAAGAACGAAGGAGTAGCCATATATGCACGACTCCAACACCGCTGCAACAGCCGAACGGAGAAATTCCGATTCACCTTCTGTCGTCTCGTCCACCGCCCCGTCCAAGCGGGTGATTCTCACCATGGGAGGAAAAGGAGGAGTCGGCAAAACCAGCTTTATGCTTGTCCTCGCCGAATGGTTCCAGAGCCATGAGATTCCGGTAACGCTTCTCGACCTGGACGCCGAAAACAAATCTCGCGGAAGCTTGAAGCACTACTTCGACGGCAGGGTGACCAAGGTAAACATTCACACCGCTGCGGGTCTTGACGCTTTCGTTGACCACTTGGCAGACGGCGCTCCCATCATCCTTGCGGATATGGGCGCGAGTTCCGGGCAAGTGACTCACGAGTGGTTCGACAGCATGTTTGAGGATGTGGCAGCTACCGGTGTGGCGTTCACGGCCATCGGCATCGTCACTCCCGACCCGGCGAGCGTGGAAAGCATTCTGAGCTGGGCTGCCCGTCTGCAAGACAGAGTGAACTACGTTGTGGTTGAGAACGCCATGACACATCAAGCAGATTTCTCCTACTGGCGGGACAGCGAGCAAGCTAAGCAATTTCGCACGGTCTTCCAGCCAGTTGTCCTCACGATGGAGTTTCGTCTGCCGGAACTCGAAAACCCCGCCCGACAACACGGCGTCACACTCGGCCAGATCGTCGAACGCCGGCTTAAAGTCCCGGAGCTGCAGAGGGCCTCACTGGTCATCCGCGCTCAGAGCTATCGGCGGCGGCTCTTTGAGGAAATTGACAAAGCCAAGGGGTTGCTCTTGCCGTGAACCCTCAGCCCAAACTCGTAGAAGAACAATCTGCTGAGTCCGATTTCATCGACGACATCGCCGAACTGCTGCCCGCCGAACAGCGTCCGCTTTGGTATCGTGACATGGCGCACTTGCGCCGCTTGCCCGCCGATGACGAGATGCTACGGATTGCCCGCGCTATGGGCTTTCTGGCATTGGTGACGCGGCAAACTCCCGCACAGATCGCCATGGAGCGGGAAAAGCTTGCCACGATCCTAGACCACAGCATCAAGGCCATTCAGTCCGCCCGACAAGATGCAGTCGCTTTGCATCAGCAACTCGAAGAACGGCTGGCGCAATTGCCAGCAGAAATCTCCGAGGGCATCAGTCCCGCAGCTATTGCCGCGAAACTCAGCGAGAGTCTGCGCCAGCAGTTTGTCGCAAGTGGCATTCCTGAAACAGCACAAGCCCTAGCCGTCATCTCGAAACAAACGAAGCAAGTCGCGGGAGAGTTTGACCGCTCGTCCAAGCAACTGACCGATTCCTATCGAGGCGCTGCCAGCGAAGCACGCAGGGCGCTCGATGAAATACGCGGAAGCATCGAGTATGCCACGGCCACCGCGAAGCAAGCAGCACACGATCTAACGCACACTTTCCTCCGCGAATACAAGTGGTCGGTCCTCGTTCTATGCAGTGTGGCTCTGGCGGTGGGATTTGCGCTGGGAACCCTGTACTACCGCTGGATCAATTCAACGGCACCGGAACCAACCCAGAACACTGTCGTGGTTCCATCAAAGCCAGAGGCAGCAGCGCCGAGCACCACTACAACTCACCCTGCACGCAGGATTCAAAGTAAGTCCACATCGAAGGATCGAGCGGCGCAATGAAGCACGCGAACAACATCCCGCGCATCCAACGTCTTCTTTCGCTTCCACATGAACGAAACCGGAACTGCGAAGAACCCGTCAAGGGGCAGGCCCGCTGGCGCGGCTCCCTCCGGTCGCCCTTGACTGAACCTTCGCAGTTCCAGTCCAACCCGCCACTATGGAAGCGAAAGAAGAAAATCGAAATGTCACAGCCCTACCGTCCCGCCGGAGTCAGGACATGTGTTCCCAATCCCAGCCTCCCACTTCCAACCCGTCTTCCCACCAAAGCAGCCATCAAGTCCCAGTCGGCGGCGAGATCGAGCCGCTTGGTTGCGCCGACACTGCTGCTGAGTTCTTACAAGTGAGTCCGCGTCGCATCCTTGAGTTGGCACGGCGCGGCCTTCTTCCGGGTTATCCACTTGGGACTGGCCCTCGCCACCTGTGGCGATTCCGCCTTTCAGAACTTGCTCGTCTCTGCTCGCAGGCAGGGTACAATGCAAGCGGCAGTCTCACGTGCCTTGAGGAGAAATCTGAAATGGCACAGAGACATCAACGTGGTTGGTTGAAAAAAGAACGACGCAAAGACGGCGAAACTTGGATGCTGTTTTTCCGCACAACTCGGGAATCCGACGGCAAGCGAGTCGAACAAAAGATTTCCGTTGGAACGGTTCACGACTTCCCGACCAAAGCTTCGGCCTGGGCGGAAGTGGAGCGACAGCAGATTCATATCAATAAACCGGACTTTCGGAAACGCATCACGTTTGCAGACTTAGCGCAGCACTATCAGGAGCACGAGCTAGGCGAGCGGCGAAGCGCGATTGTTGATCCGAAAGCCCACACAACCATTGCAGGATACAAACGGGTGCTACGAAATCGTCTGCTGCCAAGGTGGGGCAAGCGTTTCGCACTCAGCATTCAGCCGCTCGAAGTCGAAGAGTGGCTCTCTGCAGTGAAGGAAGATCACAAGCTAGAGAACCCGACCCTCGACAAGATGAGGCGGGTCATGTCGCTGGTGTATAAGCACGGACAACGCTATGGACTCATTCCGCGCCGGGAAGAATCCAATCCGCTGCGCTTTGTCCGCTGCAAGACCATCAGCAGCTACGAAGCGGTGATTCTGACTCCCGAGCAGGCCTTCGCAGTTTTGGTCGATCTGCCGGAACCGGAACGAACCCTGACGCTGCTCGCTGCGCAGTACGGGCCTACGCATCTCCGAATGCTTGGGCTTGCAATGGCAGGACGTGAGCTTCGACAGATCGCTCATCCATGTGCGGCGTACTTGGACCTGTGGCAAGGTCGGATCGCCCAAGAGCAAGGCGTCACAAGCTCCGGTGCCGCTGCATCTGCTGCTGGCCGAATTCATGCGGCGCGTGGCAAAACCAGACGCCCTACCCACAGCCTGAGAGACTGGGTGTTTCCCAGCCTCAGGCTGCATGGTAAGAAAGCCGCGGGCAGCCAACATGCTGGTGGAAGACCATCTGCGGCCAGCAGCGGTCAAAGCGGGAGTGCTCGCGGCAGACGATCCATGCCGCTTCGGGTTCCACAATCTGCGGCATTCGCTGGCGTCGTTTCTGGTTCGCTCCAAGACCGATCCGAAGACGGTGCAGGCGCTCTTGCGGCATTCGGACGTGAAGACGACGCTGCAACTTTACGCACACAGCGTCAGCGCGGACCGCATGGCGGCCCAAGGGCAAGTGCTGCAAGCCATCCTTGGCAGTGAAGCCCGCTGAGAACGGACTGAGTGCGGACTGGAGAGATTTTGCTGATTCGATGCTAAGTGCTTTGAAATGTGGTGGCCAGGGACGGAGTTGAACCGCCGACGCCAGCCTTTTCAGGGCTGCGCTCTACCACCTGAGCTACCTGGCCACTTCCTGTCCGTTAAGCGTGGGGACCCAGAGGGTACCCATTACGCACTTTCACTGGGCAGGAGCCAAGACAACAGCAAATGTTTCGCTTCGAGCCTGCGAAACTTCTTAATTATAGCAATCCCGCGCAGTTCTCTCAAAATCCGGCCGTATCTACATGGAGCAACCGACGCAAGGAACAGACATTTGGAATGCACAGGGGACGCGAAAACTCGCGGAGAATCCACGCTATTCGCGGCGAAGCGTCCGAGCGCGGATTCCTATCAGAGGGAGCCTTCCGGAACGGACCCGTTCAGAATCGTGCATGCGCAGTGGTTGGTCCCAAACCAGTAGGCGATCTCTCGATAATCTTTCACGTCGAAAACCGCCAGGTCGGCGTCCTTTCCCGGTTCGACGCTACCCTTCCGGTCCGCGAGCCGGAGTGCCCATGCACCGTTAATCGTGGCCGCTGCGATCACTTCCGACGGGGACATCCTCATCTGCGTACAGGCGATCGACATCGCCATCGGCATACTCAGAGTTGGAGATGAACCGGGATTGTAGTCCGTGGCCAAAGCGACTGCGACCCCGCGTTCAATCAGGTATCTAGCCCGGGGATAGCGCGTCGAACCGAGAAAGTAATTCGCACCCGGAACAAACGTTGCGATCGTTTCGCTCTCCGCGAGCGCCGGCACATCCGCGTCGTTGACATAGTCCATGTGGTCCAGCGAGGCAGGGTTAAACCGCAAGAAGGGCTCGAGGCGAGTTTCGCTGAGTTGGCCCAGATGTGCCCGGATGTCAAGTCCGTGGGCCCGTGCACCGCTGAGAATCTGAGCGGCTTCTGCGGCGGCGAACGCGCCACGCTCGCAAAAAACATCGGCGAACCGTGCCAACTTGCGCTTGGCAACCGCGGGCAGCATCTGGTTGCAAACAAGTTCAACGTAGGCTTTAGAGCGCCCGCGGTATTCGGGCGGGGTGGTATGAGCGCCCAGGAACGTGGGGACAACGGTTCCTGGCCAAAGCATCGCCGCGCTGCGAATCGCTTCGAGCGACTTGAGCTCGGAGTCCAAGCTCAGGCCATATCCGGATTTTGCCTCCACCGTAGTCGTGCCGTAGGCGGCCATGTCTCGCAAGACTTTGATCAGTTTTTCGGTTAGCGCGGGCCTGGTGGAGGCGCGCACGCCGCCAATGCTCGCGCGAATGCCGCCCCCAGCTTCCGCAATCTCTTGGTAGCCGGCACCCGCGATGCGCTTCTCGAAATCCACCAGCCGCGGCTGCGCAAATACGGGGTGGGTATGCGAATCGACAAACCCGGGCAACACGACGCGTCCGCGGCAATCGATTTCGGTAATGTTCTTCCGATTCCTTTTCAGCCAAGGATCGCGGAGCGCGTCTTTAGTCTTGCCGACGGAGACAATCTTGCCTCCGAGACAGAGAACCGCAGCGTCTTCGATGATGCCAAGATCGGAAAGCGAAGCCCCACGCCGCGGGCCGGTCGAAGTTGACCGCAACGTGAGCAACTGGCCGATTCTTAACAGCAGCAGCTCATGACCGTCTGCGGGTTTGGTTTGCATGGGTGAACTCGAAAGCTTACAGTCTAACAGTCGCGCTTTCTTTTCCTCCTCCGCCGACTAGAGCAGGCAAATTTCCAGGCTGATTCCCTGCGCGCTACAATCGTTTCGATCCGAAACCCGTCAGCGGCGGAGTTCGAATGTCGCACCGCTGGGAGGGCATGATTTCTTGCTGTTCCCCATACGACTTATACGACGTATCGCGCACGGAAAAGCTCTCCTCGCAGCGGTGGCCTGGCTGGCAGCGATACCTTGCGCCGCGGCATCCTGTCACGGTTCCCCTGCACTCGAGGCAAAACTGCGATCGCAGCCGAGCGCGAAAGCTTACGCGGAGCTTGGAGAATGGTTTCGAGATCGGCGCCAGTTTGATTGCGCCGCGGATGCCTTTGAGAAAGCGCTGCAAATAGACCCAAACTCGGCACGGCTGGCTTATCTGCTTGGAGCGAGCCTGTACTCCGGCGGCAAGGTGGCGGAAGCAATCGGCCCGTTGCAGCAGTCGGTACGTGCCGATGCAAAATCTCGGGAGTCGCACTTGACGCTGGCGGCAGCACTCGATGCCATGCATGAGATCACGCAGGCGGAGATCGAATGGAGGGCGGCGCTCACGCTTGATCCTAAATCGACGACCGCGCGGAAGGCGCTCAGCAAGGATCTGCTCGCGGCAAAGGATTATGGCTCGGAAGTGGCCCTGCTGCGTCCGGCCGCGGGTTCCCACTCGGACTTAACTCCGGATCTGACTCTAGATCTGGCTTTTGCCTACGGGCAGATGGGCTTGCTGCAGGACGCCAACGATCTTTTGCGGTGCGCGTTGCGCTTTCATCCCACGTCCCTGCCACTGGCCATAGCCCTTGCCGCCACGCTCGTCTTGCAGTCCCGAAGGGAAGAAGCGGCGAACATTCTGGAAACCGCGATGAAGAAGCACCCGGCGGACCTGGGAACGCAGGTGCTGTATCTAAGAATTCTTGTGATGCAAGACGATGCCGAGAAAGGGAAGGAACTTGGAAGCAAGCTTCTCAAACTGGCGCCAAATCATTGGGACGTGCTGTATCTGAATGGGGTACTGGAGCGAAAGGGCGGCAATTTCGTGGCTGCCCGCGATCACTTGCAAAAGGCAGTGCGATTAAATCCGAGTGACTTGGAATGCCGGCGCAATCTGGGGAGCGTGCTGGATCAGCTCAATGATGCAAGGGGAGCGAAAGAACAACTGGCGAAAGCCATTGAACTCGGAAGCCGCGATCCACAGGTACGATTTGAACTGGCAGGCGTTCTGCGAAAGCTTGGTGAAAATCAGGAGGCGGACGAACAGCTCAGGCTGTACCAGCAGGAATCGCAGGCCAAATCCGACCTTACGCAAGCTGCCGCCAAGTCCTCGTTTGGCGACCAAAAGTTGGCGGCCGGCAACCTACCGGAGGCGATTGACCTTTATCGTCAGGCTCTCGCAAGCGCACCCGGCGAGGCCTTGCTCGCTTACAAACTCGCGATGGCTCTGGACAGGGCAGGAGAAACCGCGGAAGAACGTGGAGCGCTAGAACAGGCTATCAGGAACGACCCGAACCTCGCCGAAGCCCAAAATCAGCTGGGCTACCTGGAATCACGGGCAGGAGAAACCGTGGCAGCCGAAAAACATTTTCGACTGGCGGCGCAGGCGAAGCCAGGATTTGCCAAGGCATGGGTGAATCTAGCGGCGATGTTATTTCTTGAGGGTAAATTGCCGCAAGCAAAAGAGGCTAACGAGCGGGCGTTACAAGCAGAACCCGATAATCCCTGCGCGCAGAAGCTGAAGAGCGCACTCGATTCGGCGCAGCCTCCAAATTAGAAAGACCATAAAAAGTAAGCCGTTTGCGGTTCTCCTCAGGTTCTTGATCCGTGACGATGATGTTGCCCGGATCGACAGCACCTAGCCTGGGCGCGAAATCGGAATGCTACACTGGCCGCGATGACACCGCCTTTACCGGTCCTGTCGCTAGAGAAATGGAGCCGGCGCCGGCTCTTGCGCACGGTTCCTGCAGTCCTGGCCTCGAGTCTGTTTCGGCCCGCGTGGGGCGCAATCGCGGGAACAGCCAGGAACCCACCGCCGTTTTCTCGGTTTGTTGACGTGGCAGCAAGCGCAGGGCTGACCCAAACAATGTTCTATGGCGAAGGGTCGGGCGCGACCTATGTCACCGAAATCATGGGCGGGGGGTGCGCATTTTTCGATTATGACAATGATGGATGGATGGACATCTTCATTCTCGGTGGCCGCCGCCTGGAAAGCATCCCGCCGGGAGCAAGCAACCGACTTTACAAAAACAATCGCGATGGAACCTTTACGGATGTTACCGAGAAGGCGGGATTGATCGATGCCGGCTGGGCGGTGGGCGTGTGCGTCGGCGACTACAACAATGACGGTTTCGAGGACCTGTTTGTCACTTACTACGGCCAGAATCGACTCTATCGCAATAATGGCGACGGCACGTTCAGCGATGTGACGGCCAAGGCTGGCCTGCTTTACCCCAGCACTCGCTTCGGCTCGGGCTGTGCATTTATCGATTACAACCGCGATGGCTTGCTTGACCTTTTTGTCTCCAATTACTGTGACATCGATGTAGCGCATGCACCGCGTCCCAACTTGCAAATGCCGAACTGCCAGTACGAAGGAGTTCCGGTTAATTGTGGGCCAAGCGGCTTGCCGCTGCCCGCATTTTTTCTCTACAAGAACAATGGCGACGGAACTTTTTCGGATGTTTCCGGGCATTCGGGCATCGCGAGCCTGAAAGGATCCTACGGTTTGACGGCAGCCGTGTTTGATGCGGATGAAGATGGATGGCCGGATATTCTGGTGGCCTGCGACTCAACGCCCAGCCTTTTGCTCATGAACAATCATGGCGGCACTTTTCGCGAGGAAGCACTGTTGCGAGGTATTGCGTTGAGCAGCGAAGGCCGGGAAATGGCTGGCATGGGCGTAGGCGTTGGCGATTACGACCTCGATGGGCACCTGGACGTGGTGAGGACTCACTTTCAAAATCAATCTACGGGGCTCTATCACAACAACGGTAAAGGCAACTTTGAGGATGTCACCGCTCAGGCGGGACTCGCGGGCGAGCGTCGCTTTATCAGTTGGGGAACTTGTCTTCAGGACCTGGACAATGATGGATATCCCGACATTCTTTCAGTCACCGGAACGGTGTATCCGGAGTTGGAGGCGGTTTATCCAAAGTATCCTCGGCGCGGTCCTCGCATCGTTTTCCGAGGGCAGCAAGACGGAAGGTTCCTGGAGTTGGGCGATGAAGCTGGGCCCAGTATAGCCGCGCGGCATTGCAGTCGCGGTTGCGCGTTCGGCGATTTTGATAATGACGGTGATCTGGATGTCGTGGTCATGAACCAGAACGAGCCGCCATCCTTGTTGCGCAACGATTCGCCTCCCAGCAACCACTGGCTGAAGGTTCGACTGGAAGGCACAAAGAGCAACCGGAGCGCGATCGGGGCGCGCGTGTTGGTCCACTATGGCGGGAAGGTGCAGGCCCAGGCCGTCATGAGTCAATGCAGCTACCTCTCCGTCAACGATCCGCGTCTGCACTTTGGGTTGGGCGCTGAAAAGACGGCCGAGATCGAAGTCCATTGGCCATCGGGCGGAACCGATACGTTGAAGAGCATAGCGGCCGATCAGCTTGTCATGATCAGGGAGGGTTCCGGTACGACGCCGCTATCGACTCGCTTTCAGAGTTTCACGCGGAGTCTCTCCCGAAAATGAGCGTTTCCGACGGTCTGTGTCCAAACTAAAAACTCACCTGCGTTGAATTAGACTAACAAATTCATATTGGAAGAAACGTTCACGTTTGGAACGGCACAATCAAATCCTGCCAGCGCGCCGAGCTTTCGCTGCCGCGGTCCATTCGCGGAGCACCAACTGCGTGCTTACTCTAATCTCGTGCCTCGGTCGCTGCAATCCCTCTACTGTTTCGTACAACGCATCGAATGCTTTTCGACCCAGTTCGTCGCGAGAAAGACGAATAGTGGTGAGTGGCGGTTGCGTGAATTGGCTCAGCTCAATGTCGTCGAAACCTATTACCGAAATATCTCCTGGGACGCGTAACCCAATACGGGTGATGGCGCGGAGGGCACCAATGGCAGTCAGGTCGTTGGAGGTGAGCACGGCTGTAGGACGCTTTGAGAGCCTGAGGAGTTGGAGCATGGCAAATTCTCCTCCGTCAATTTTGTGGTTTCCTTCTACTATGCTCTGCTGCCGCTGACCAACACCGCACGCGTCAATACACTTCAAGAACGCCGAGCGACGGGTCCGCGCCGACTTCAATGTGAGGGGGCCGCTGATAAAGCCTATCCGCCGGTGGCCGAGTGCAACAATATGCTCAACAGCCTCTCCAATACCCTTCGAGTAATCGACTCTGATATTACTAATTCGCGGTTTGATCTTTCCCACATCCAGGAAAACGATGGGAAGCTGACGAAGCGAGAGTTCCTGAAGAAGATGGCGGTCGATTTCCGACGTCATGATAGCAACGCCATCCACCGAGCGTTCAATCATCCGGCGGACGCACCCGCCCATGCGCTCGGAGCTGTAATCGGTATTGGCCACGATCACCTCGTAGCCGCGGTGGATGGCCGCGAACTCAAAACTTTTAACCAGCTCGGGAAAGAACGGGTTCACGATGTCAGAGATGATCAAGCCGAACATCCGGCTGCGCCCGGAAACGAGCGCTCGCGCCTGCGTGTTCGGATAATAGTTAAGCTCCTGGATTGCGCGCCTGACCTTTTCGGCAGTGCGCGGGCGAACCAGTTCACTGCTATTGATTGTGCGCGAAACGGTGGCTGTGGATAGACGTGCGCGCGCGGCAACTGCCTTGATGTTCATGCTGGCTCAGCTTACCACCGCTTCAGGGTGGCGATGGACCCCTTTGTAATCGATTACACTTGAACCTTAATTAACGCCGGGATCCAGCCCAGTTCATTGCAACGGGCTCCGGAGCCAGTAAGGAGATAATATTCATTTCCTCGGAATCGACGTCGGCACCGGCGGAACGCGCGCCCTAGTCATTGATCAGCGCGGAAGGGTTGTAGCATCCGCCACAGAAGAGCACATGCCCTTCGCATCCCCTAACCCAGGATGGGCGGAACAGGACCCCCGGGATTGGTGGCAAGCGTGCTGTGGCGCTGTTCACCGCGTGCTCAATACGCTCAAGGGGGACGAACGGGAAATTGCTTGTGTAGGGTTCTCGGGGCAGATGCACGGCGCTGTTTTACTGGACGCACAGGACGCGGTGGTAAGGCCCGCCCTCATCTGGTGCGACCAGCGCACTGGGCGGCAGGTCCAAGAACTGACGGACTTGTTCGGTGGCGACCGTCTCATCCAACTTACTTGCAATCCGCCGTTGACCAACTTCACGCTCACCAAACTGATGTGGGTGCGCGAAAACGAGCCCCGTAACTGGGAGCGCGTGGCCCAGTTCATGCTGCCGAAGGATTTCGTGCGTTTCCAACTAACCGGCGAGCGTGCGATCGATATGGCTGACGCGTCGGGCACGCTTCTTCTCGACGTGGCCCACCGGCAGTGGTCTTCTGAGGTTTTGCAACGCACTGGGATCGACTCTCAACTCCTTCCATTCTTGTTCGAGTCTTCCGAGGTCTGTGGCCGGGTTTCGACACGGGGCGGAGCAGAAACTGGACTTCGGCCCGGGACACCCGTTGTAGCGGGAGCGGGTGATCAGTCTGCCGGCGCGGTTGGGATGGGAATTGTTCGCCCCGGCACAGTAAGCGCGACCATCGGCACCTCGGGTGTGTTGTTTGCTGCCACGGACGGACCTGCGCTCGACCCGAAAGCAAGAATTCATACTTTCTGCCACGCCATTCCAGGGCGATGGCATGTAATGGGTGTGACCCAAGCAGCGGGGCTGTCGTTGCGCTGGTTCCGCGATCGCTTTGGAGTGGAGCATAGGGAGGCTGGGCATCGCCTCAATTCGCCTGAGAATGATACGGACAACTACCCACAAGATCCTTACGAGCGCTTATGCCGGGAAGCGTCCGCCGCACCTTCAGGGGCGGACGGGGTATTGTGGGCGCCTTACCTGATGGGGGAGCGAACTCCCCACTGCGATCCAAATGCGCGCGCCGCCCTGGTTGGATTGTCCGCCACGCACACACGCGCGCATGTCATCCGCGCCATCCTCGAGGGAGTGGCATTCAGTCTGAGGGACAGCTTTACGATTTTTGCCGAAATGGGAGTGCCTATCGATCGCATTCGACTTGGAGGCGGAGGAGCCCGTTCTTCTCTGTGGAGGCAAATTCAGGCTGACGTTTATGGACATTCGGTGGAATTGGTACAGGCTGAAGAGGGCGCGGCGTACGGAGCTGCGATCCTTGCCGGAACTGGCGCTGGGAATTGGGGCTCGGTCGACGAGGCAGTGGATGCGGTGGTGCAAACTGCTTGCACCGTTGAACCCGATCGAAACAGTACTGCGACTCTGGACAGGGCCTACGCCGGATATCGCAGAATCTATCCTGCACTCCGCGAGATTTCGCTATTGTAAGCCGTTAGCAGGCCTCACCTTGGCGGCATGCCAACAAGTCGGCCAACCCATGTAGCGCGTGGCCGCTTCATGTGCCGCAGCTGCCCACCTTTGAAAAATCGGCGGCCACGTGATGTTCGAAACCATTCTCGCGAATATAGTGAAGGAATTTCTGGGGCAAGATGTCGGCGTGCAATAACATCCGGCAGTACGAGATCCCTTATTCCCTGACCGCATCGCACACCCGTGGCGGTCGACCCTGCGGCGTTGCTCATCCTGAGACATAAAGTCCTCACGTTTGGGAATCTTCCCGCGCATTTGAGTTTTAAAGAGCGGCGGGCCGTCCGGGCCGGTAAGAATAGCAATAGGCAGCGCCCACCAGCGCCAGCACTGCGCCCCACCAGACATTGGCGTGCAGGGAGAAAAGCACGACCGGGTGTGTTGGAGGACTGATCATCTCGTACACTCCCGTTCCCAGAATCAGCAGCCCGTTTCCGAGCAGCGAAATTCCAGTAAAGAACCAAATCGAAATCACGCGTGCCTCCTGTGCAATAAAAACGACTACCAGAAAATAATATTCAGCAAAAGGAACACTATGGTCACCACTCCCGCCCAGAAAAGTGGCTTCTGATAACCAGGGTACGTTTCTCAACCGAGGGAACTCTTGTGAGCCCGTAGACCAGCCCGTTCAATTGCTCGTCGGCCATAGGCTTCGTCGCCAGACTGACCACTACAGTTACCGTTACGACAAACCAGAAAAGACCAGAGCGCCTGAAACATGTCCTGGGCAAGACCTTTGGCGTGAGGCGACAGCGCCACATATCGCAACGCGGAAGGATCGAGTTTTCACCCATGTCCACATGCCGATCGAAGAAAGTGTTCCGCACAGCAATCCCCAGAATCCGCCCGCGCCGGTCGCCCGTTTCCAGAGCATCCCAAGCACGACCGTTCCGAACAGGGGCGCGATGAAGAAACTGAACAACGCCTGCACGTAGTCCATGATGCTGGCAAACTGCATCACGAGATACGCCGTGCCCACGCTGATCAGCACTCCAATCACCGTAGTCCAGCGTCCCATGTTCACGTAATGATGGTCGCTGGCCTTTGCTGTTGAAAAACGGACGATAGATGTCATAGGTCCAGACGGTCGTGAACGCGCTTACGTTACCCGCCATGCCCGACATGAAACCCGCGATCAGAGCGGTAACTCCCAGGCCGATCAGACCGGGCCCACAGTATCGCGCCAGCATCAGCGGGAGAACGTCGTTATAACTATGCGCTCCCGCTGGCGGCCGCCATCGATTCCGGAACCAACTTCTCCGGCAACACGGCCAAGCCCAGCAGCCCGGGCAGAATCACGATGATCGGCACAAACATCTTGAACGCCGCGCCGATGATCGGCGCCATCTCCGCGCTGCGGATATCTTTCGCAGCGAGAATGCGCTGCACGACGAGGAAATCGGTGGTCCAGTAACCCATCGAGATGCACCGCGCCCAGTCCGAAGACGATCCCCACCCAGTTAATTCCCATGGGATTGTTGCTGAACGAACCCAGAGTCGACCAGAGATGCACGTACTGATCCGAGGCATCGCTGCGCGATCTGCAGCTTGAGTTGGGTCCATCCGCCGGCTTCGTACAAGCCGAGAATCGGAATCAGCAGCGCACCCGCCCAGATGAGAAAAAACTGCAGCACTTCGTTAAAGATCGCCGATCGCAGTCCGCCGAGCGTTACATAAATCGCCACCGTCAGCGACGAAACCCAGATGCTGAAATTGATGTCCCATCCGAGGACGATCTGCATGACCTTGGCCATGGCAAACATGTTGACGCCACTCATGAGCACGGTCATGAAGGCAAACGAAACTGCCGAAAGAGCGCGACTTGACTCGCCGAAACGAAGCTTCAGATATCCCGGCACGGAGTGCGTCTTGGAAATGTAATAGAACGGCATCATGACCAGCGCCAGAAACAGCATGGCCGGGATGGCGCCGATCCAATACCAATGGGTCGCCAGAATGCCATATTGGTAGGCCGACCCCGCCCAACCCATCAACTCCAGCGCACCCAGATTGGCCGAGAGGAAGCTGAGACCGGCCACCCATGCCGTCATCTCGCGTCCCGCCATGAAGAAGTCTTCGCCAGTGTTGGCTCGACCTTTCAAGTACCAGCCGATGGCCAGAACCAAGGCAAAGTAAAAAATGACGATAATCAAATAGACAGGCGACAGATGAACTAGCCGTAGCGGAACAACCAAAGCCATAGCCATAGCGATCATGTGAGAGCTTCGCTTTCCGAATTGCTGACAGCTTTTCGCGTACGCGTTAGTGGATTGAAAACTTGTAAATCGTCTGGGTGCTGTAAATCGCCGGAGGCCGCAGAATCACCGAGGGAAAAGACGGTTGATTGACGGCATCGGGAAAATGCTGGGTTTCCAGGCAGAAGCCCGAATGCTTTCCGTAGACGACTCCACGCTTGCCAGTGAGGGTACTATTGAGAAAATTACCCGAATAGAACTGGACGCCGGGTTCGGTCGTCCATACTTCCATCTTGCGGCCCGAGACCGGATCAGAAACACGGGCGGCCAGTTTGAGCGTACCCGGCGCCCCGTTCAGGACAAAGTTGTGATCGTAGCCGCCGGGATTTCCTCCCATTTCCGCAATGTGCTCGCCAATGGCTACGCCATGAGTGAAATCGAGGGGCGTTCCCCTTACCGGGCTGATTTCTCCAGTCGGAATCAGCGTGCTATCAACCGGAGTGAATTTTTCCGCATTGAGTTCAAGCACTTGCCGGAGGACATCAGCAGCACTGTCGCCACCCAGATTGAAGTAGCTGTGATTGGTCAGGTTGACGGGAGTGGCCCGGTCCGTTTTCGCGGTGTATTCAAGGTGCAGTTCGTTGTCATTGGTCAATCGATAAAGCACGGTAACCCGAAGATTCCCCGGAAATCCTTCATCTCCATCAGGACTGTCGTATGAAAAGCGAATGGCAGCACCATTCCGCTCTTCTACCTTTTCCCCCGTCCAGACCACGTGGCTCAGATCCTTCGAGCCGCTATGGAGATTGTTGGGCGGATCATTGATCTCGAGTGAATATTGCTTTCCATCGAGTGTGAATTTTCCCTTCGCGATCCGGTTTGCGACTCTACCGACGGTCGCACCGAACCACGGATCGCTCTTGGCCGAATACCCGTCAATATTGTCGAAACCAAGCACGATATCGGCCTGCTTACCGGAGCGATCGGGCATCCATAGTTCCGTAAGGGTCGCGCCGTAGGTGATGATTCTGGCGATGGCGCCTTTTTCATTCCTGAGGGTGTAAAGATCAATCGCGGTTCCATCTGCCAGAGTTCCGAACCTTCTTGATTCCACGGCGGCCTCCGGTCGCAGTTCCGTGTGTTTTGCAGCCCACACTGAGATCGACAGCGTCAAGATGAGGAATGTCTGCCGAAAGCCTTGTCGCGCAATCTCAAGTTTCATCGTCTCCCCATCGTGCCGGTGTCGGTGAATTGCACCGGATTACCGTAATTGTTCCGGGTGACAGAAAGCAAGCTCGGTTTTGAAAACGCTTTCCTAGCTTCCCCGATTGCCGGCCGAGATTTGCTCCGCAAAGGTACTCGGAACCATTTGACAACTTCGGCACGAAGTGACAAAGTGTGAGCGCGAAATTGCTCGCCACGGCAATTGCGTTAAAGGCTTAACAAAAACGATTATCTTGACATTGTGCGAGAAAATCATACATTCTTCTCACGCTTTTTGTTCACGGCGCTTCTGATCGGAGCGACCGTGTCACCGGCGCTCTCGCAGTGGGAACCGCGCAATCCTGTCGTCGCCGCGCACCCGCAAAGCGACGGTGTCACCTTCACCATGAAGACGGGCACAATGCGTCTGCAAGTATGTTCGGATTCCATCATCCATGTGCTCTACTCCGCGACTTCATCTTTTCCGCCGGCGCGGCCGGATCCGGTGGTGATCAAGACAATTTGGCCTGCGGTTGCGTTCACCTTCCAAGCCGATCCGAACGACAACAGCGTGACTCTGGCTACCGCCCGGTTGAAGATTGTTGTCACTGAAGTGGATGGAGCGATCACATTTCAGGACGCGGATGGCAACCAGCTCATGCAGGAAGGCACACGCAAACTGACTCCGGTGAGAGTGAACGGCGAGGATACTTATCGCGCCGAATCATTCGTAAATATTTATGGCTCTCACGAGGCGCTGTATGGACTTGGCCAGCACCAGTCGGGAGTATGGAATTATCGCGGGGACTCGGTAGACATTTCGCAGGACAATTCGAATATCGCTGTACCGTTCCTTGTGTCCAGCAAAGGCTACGGAATTTTCTGGAACAATGATTCCCGGAGCCGCTTTAACAACCGATTCGCAAATTATCTCTATATCAGTTCCGAAGTGGCGGATGTTGTTGACTATTATTTTTTCTACGGTCCCGAGCTGGACAGGGTGATCGCCGGCTATCGTGAGCTTACCGGGCAGGCGCCGATGTTTGGCAAGTGGGCCTATGGGTTCTGGCAGTGCAAGAACCGTTATAAGTCGGAAGATGAAATTCTGGGCGTCGCCGGGAAGTATCGGCAATTGCACATTCCGGTCGACAATATTGTGCAGGACTGGTTCTGGTGGAATCGCAAGGGCGAATTTTTCTTCAACAAGAACTATCCCGATGCGAAAGGGATGATTGACGAATTGCATCGTGAAAATTTCCATTTCATGATTTCCGTCTGGCCATTCTTTGAGCCGGGGTCGGCAAATTATGACTACGCGGAAAAGAAAGGCTGGTTCATCGACAAATTCAAGTTTGCCAAGCCTCCGTTTCACGCCGACGGCATGGCATTGTATGACGCTACCAATCAGGAGGCGCGCCGGTTTTATTGGGACCAACTCGACAAGCGGCTCTTTAAGCTCGGCGTTGACGCGTGGTGGATGGACACAAACGAACCCGAGACCGAGGGCGTCGAAGAAAACATTCTACTTGGTCACAAACTGGCCATCGGGAGCGGCGACCGTTATGTGAATGTCTATCCTCTACTCGATACAGCCGCCGTTTACGACGGCCAGAGGCATGCGTCGGACCAGAAGCGGGTTTTTATTCTTTCCCGGTCCGCCTTTGCTGGATCGCAGCGCAATGCCGTCACTGCATGGTCGGGCGACATCAATTCCGACTGGTTCAGCTACCGACGCCAAATTCCTGCCGGACTGAACTTCGCGTTGTCCGGTATCCCGTACTGGACCACGGACATTGGAGGTTTTGTATTCGGCAGTCCCACCGACCCGGCGTTTCGCGAGCTCTTTGTCCGATGGTTTCAGTACGGGACATTCAATCCGATCTTGCGCGTGCATGGCACGCGGAATCCCGATGAAAATGAACTCTGGTCGTACGGCCCGGACGCGCAGAAAATCCTCGTCAACTTCGATCGCCTGCGCTATCGCCTGTTGCCTTATGCCTATTCGCTAGCGTGGATGACCACACAGGAAAGTTACACTCCCATGCGTCCACTGGTGATGGATTTCCGCACCGACGTACGCGCGCAGAACACCGACGACGAATTTATGTACGGACCTGGGTTTCTTGTGAATCCAGTGACGGAATCCGCGGCCACTAGCCGGCGCGTTTATCTGCCGCGCGGGAGGTGGTATGACTTCTGGAATGGGTCGTCAGCAGAGGGTGGACGCGTGATTACCGCCGACGCTCCATTGGAAAAGTTACCACTTTATGTCAGGGCGGGTTCCATCCTTCCACTTGGGCCAGATCTTGACTCGTCCACCCAAGAAGCCGCCGATCCGGTGGAGTTGCGGGTATTCCGTGGCGCGGACGGGAAGTTCACGCTCTACGAAGACGAAAACGACAACTATGATTACGAGAAAGGCGTCCACGCAACGATCGCTTTTCGCTGGGACGAGGACGCGAAGATACTGACGATCGGAGAGCGCGAGGGTAAATTTCCCGGGATGCTTGCCCGCCGGACTTTCCGCGTCATCTTCGTGGTCGACGGCCACGGCGTCGGGGTCGAGCCTTGCGAAAAAGCCGATAAAGTTGTGCAGTACACGGGAAAGGAGATACGCGTTACCCCGTGATCCTATGTATGAGAAGCCTCCACTCAGAAACCTGTCTGGCTAAAAGCGGAGGAACTCGAGCGAGTATTACACAACGAATGGGCGCTGCACCCCGGGCACACCTCGAAAATTGGAGCCGTTCATGTTTACATCGTTTCTTCGCAGAACCAGTCTCTGTCTCGTACTTATAGCTTCGATGGCAGCTTCCGCCCAAATGCCGAGCAAGCCTATCCCCACGCAAATTCCAGGACAGAATGCCATCCTGATGGGAGACGCGTGGTACCCCGAGCAATGGCCAGAGTCGCGATGGGAAGAGGATTTGCGCCTGATGGAAGTCGCCGACATGAAAGTCGTTCGCATCGCGGAATTTGCCTGGAGCCGGATGGAGCCCTCCGAAGGCCATTACGACTTCGATTGGCTGGAGCGCGCTATCGATCTTGCCGGTAAGCACCATATCGTCTCCGTTCTTGGGACGCCGACCGCAACTCCTCCGGCATGGCAATCCCGGGTTGATGTTGGATTGGAAGCACTTCATTACCTATGTCTGGACCTCGTACCAGCAGAATCAGATTGACGCCATCCGTAAGCATGCGGACACTCGCCAGTTCACAACCGGCAACTTTATGGGGCTTCTTTGACGGCTTTGATCATTACCCGATCACCGCGCCGCTCACCTTCGCATCCTGGGACGATTATGTGGGCACCGGCCACGCCGATCCCGCCTTCAACGGGCTCGCGCATGACTTAACTCACGGATTCAAGCGAGAGAATTTCTGGGTGATGGAAACCCAGCCCGGAGCCGTAAATTGGTCCAAGCTGAATAACTTCACGAATCGCGGTGAGGCGCGAGCCATGGCGTGGCAGGCGATCGGACACGGCGCCGACGATGTCAACTACTGGCAATGGCGCAGCCCTCTTAACGGGCAAGAGAAAATTCATGGTACCCTCGTCGGCCCCGACGGCACTCCTGTTCCTTTCTACGAGGAAGCTTCGCAGACGGCCCACGAGTTCGCAAGAATCGAGAGCAGTTTCCGCGACACGCAGCCACGCTCGCAGGTCGCACTTCTCTATTCCTATGACAGCCACTGGGCGATCCAGTTTCAAAAGCACACGGAAAAGTACGACGACATCGCGTTACTGAAGAGCTACTACCAGGCTCTTCGTCAGATTTCACAATCGGTCGATGTGGTCAGCCCCTACACTCCGCTGGATGCTTACAAACTTGTGGCCGCACCCAGCCTGAACGTTCTGCCGAAAGATCTGGCGGACCATTTGCTGGAATACGTACGCAACGGTGGCCATCTCGTCCTGGGCCCCCGCTCCGGCCTCAAGGATGAATACAATGCGCTTCTGCCGCAGCGGCAGCCAGGGCTTCTAGTGGATGCCTTAGGAGCCAGAGTTGAGCGGTATTACGCGCTTGAAAAAGAGGTCCCTCTGTCGGGTGCATGGGGCAACGGGCAAGCCAGCATCTGGGCGGAGCAATTAAAGAGTTTGGCTCCTGGCGACGAAGTTCTCTTGAAGTATGGCAAGAGCAACGGATGGCTGGACGATCAACCGGCTGTGATCACACGAATGTTCGGCAAGGGCCACATCACCTACATTGGCGCGGTCCTTGATGACAAGTTGATGGAGGCGGCTGCCGATTAGATGACGAGGGAAGCCGGGGTCACGGCCGCGTTTGGTCCCGTCCCCGAAGGTGTGGATGTGAGCCGTCGGGTCGGCTCAGATAAGCAGGTTTTTGTGATTATTAACTACTCGCAGCAGAATCGCGAGGTGGCGCTGCCGCATTCCATGAATCTCGTGCTCGATGGAAAACCAGGAAACGTGGTGCGACTGCCTCCTTACGGTGTGGCCGTTGCCCTTGACAAGTAACGACTGAGTTCTTCTCCTGGACGTCAGGTAAAGCCCTGGCTGGTTATGGCGTCACCGTGACCATGACGACAGAATGTGGAGCCACCTGTGCCAGAAACTTAGCAGTAAACTGTCCAAGCGGTTTTCTTTGCCACAAATCTCGGACCGCACCTCTAAGATGGGGCGGATATCCGATGTCTTCCCAGGAAACAGCGATCTCCGCGCTTATCTCTCCGCGGTTCAGTAAGACAACGGCGCGACTTCCGTCGCTCATCTGTTTTGCCCACACCTCCCGGTCTCCATCCTTACGCACACGGCGACCCTGGCTACCGAGCGGGTCCTGATCGACCGCAATGATTTCCGGGTTCGTTAGAATATCGCGGATCGCAGGAGTCATCGTCCGCACGTCATTGCCCGCCATTAATGGCGCTGCCAGGATCGCCCACAGCGCGAAGTGTGCGCGGTATTCGTTAATTGTCATTCCCCCGTTGCCGACTTCGAGCATGTCGGGATCGTTCCAATGTCCACGACCCGCGAAGGACTCATGTCCCACCTGCTGATCGAGTATTTCAATGACACCATTGGAGCAACAGGAACCGTCCGGCCATTTCTGCCTGCCTGTCCACCGATCCTGAATGTCGCCGGTTGTTCGCCACAAATTGCCTACGTCTTTCGCCCACAACCATGGCTTGCTGGTGCCCCACTCGCAGATGCTAAAGACAATCGGCCGTCCGCTGGCGTCGAGCGCCGCCCGCATAATCTCGTACGAGGAAGGCGCATCCTGGGTGGACGTGTTGCACCAGTCATACTTCAAGTAGTCAATACCCCACTCAGCGTACTGGCGCGCATCCTGGAATTCGTATCCGCGGCTTCCGGGACGGCCTTGACAAGTCTTCGTACCGGCGTCCGAGTAAATTCCTAAACGCAGGCCTCTGGAATGCACATAATCCGCAAGCGCTTTTATCCCGGATGGAAATCGGACGGCATCAGCGATGATATTGCCCTTACCATCGCGATCGGTCTGCCAACAGTCGTCAACGACGACGTATTGATATCCCGCATCCCTCATCCCGGAGTTGACAATCGCATCCGTTACGGACCGGACCAGCGTATCACTGACATCGCATCCGAACTTGTTCCAACTGTTCCATCCCATGGGGGGGGTGGAGGCTAAGGATGCATATTGCGTGTTGGCGGTACAAAGGTGAAAGAGGACCACGAGGGCTGCAAACAATCTTGGGATAGGGGCAGTCCTCACACGAATGTCTTGCACGTGTTTTAAAAGTGCATTCACTATTTTTGTGGGACAGGACCTGTGGATTCCCGCACCACGAATTCCGGTTCGATCGCGAATTCGGTCCGCCGGTGGTCTCCATCCTTGCCTTCAATCATGTTGATCAACGCTTCCGCGGCGATTTGTCCCATCTTGACCAGAGGCTGCCGAACGGTTGTCAGACTCGGTGTATTAAATGCAGCCCAGGGAATATCATCGAAACCAACGACGGAGATATCCCGCGGAACATGCCATCCATCTTCCTGGATTGCGCGGATCGCTCCGATTGCGGAAATATCGTTGTAACCAAACAGTGCGGTGAACGGTTTCTTTCTGGCCAAGAGTTTTTTCGCATAAGGATATCCAACCTGGGGTGATGGATCGTCGACTTCCAGATTGACGACCAGGGCGGGGTCCATTAGCAGTCCGAGATCATGGCTCACCTTGTTGACCGCATTCCACCTTTCGGCTGAATCGGAACTGGCCCCCGGTCCTTTCATGAAAGCGATCTTCGTATGTCCGAGACTGACCAGATACTGTAAGGCAGCCCTCACGCCCTTCTGCTGATCGAGAACGATGTTGGTTACTCCGGGCAACGTGCTATGGCCTGCCACCGAAACAGTGGGTACGGGAGGAGTTTCCTGCAGGCTGGTATCCACAGTTATCAGACCTTCCACGGAACGCTCCAGCAAAAGCTGGGAATATTCACGCAGCAACGAAAGGTCATGCCGATGAATAACGGTCAGGAAAAAGTAGTTGTGAGCGCGCAGATAAGCCTCCGCACCGCTGATCACCATCGATCCGTATGCATCTCCGATTTCTTCGAGGACAATACCTACGGTGTAACTGCGCTGTTTGCGGAGGGACCGTGCTAGGAGGTTTGGGCGATAGTTGAGTTCCTTAGCCGCCCTCTCAATTCTCAGGCGCGTGTTTTCAGGAATCGAGCGCGCAGATGGCGCCTTGTTTAAGACTGCGGAAACAGTTCCGGCCGTCAGTCCGACCCGTTGGGCAACAGCTTGCAGCGTAACCCGCCCGGGGGTGACAAGGGACTTTTTACTTTTTCCCATTCGTCTAAATTCCAGAACCCTGCTTTCGGGGAACATGGTAGCGTCGCACATTGTGGCCCGCAGAGCAATCGCCGACTTTCTCCGGAAACAAGCAAGATTGACATCAGGTACTCACCGCAGGGGAAGTGATCAAGCCTCCCCCTGCTTTGGCAAAGGGGGCTGTGGCGGCCAAGTGATGTGTGAAAGTTCAGGCGTTTTGTTGCTGTCGTTTCACATGCTATTTCGATTTTTGCACGATCATGATAATACCCCTGGCTTGTTTTTGTTGCGCCGGTGTTGAAAGTCGGGAGAACCTCCGACGTTTTGGCTTGGCATCCATTTACCTTCCTCGGGAGTCGTGGGCGGCTGGGAAAATCATCGTATTGCGGCGGACATTAGCAAACCCCATATTGCTGAAGGCCCCTCGGCAGGAGATCGGCCATGGTCTGTAGCGTCTCCAGTGATGAATCTACCAGCGATTTGCGGCTCGCCCTTTTCCGGGAACTGTTTAACGATAACGCTGCGGTCTTTCGCGCTCCGGGACGCGTCAACCTGATAGGCGAGCACACGGACTACAACGATGGATTCGTGATGCCGTTGGCGATTGGGGCCTGCACATGGGTCGCGGCGGCCGCGAGAGGGGACAAGGTCCTGGAAGCTTATTCAGCGCACTTCAACGAAAAAGCCCGTTTGTCGCTTGATTCGCTCTCCGGTCCTCCTAGCCGGCACTGGAGTGACTTCGTTCGCGGAGTCGCGGCGAAATTACAAGAGGCCGGACATAATCTGGTGGGCGCCAATCTCGTTATTCACAGCGAGGTTCCGCTCGGCGCCGGCCTCAGTTCATCGGCTTCGCTGGAAGTCTCGCTGGCTCTGGCTTTAACGTCATTATCCGGAATCGATGTCCCCCGCTTGGGTTTGGTAAAGATGTGCCAGAAGGCGGAGCAGGAATACGTGGGCACGAATTGCGGCGTCATGGATCAGTTTGCCGCCGGATTCGGTGCTGCGGGTAGCGCCCTGCTGCTCGACTGCCGTTCTCTCGATTACCAGTTGTTGCCGATTCCACAAGGAATTGGATTGGTCGTTTGCAACAGCATGGTGCGCCACGAACTCGCAGAAGGAGAATACAACCGGCGGCGCGCCGATTGTGAAGTGGGCGTAAAACTTCTTCAATCGTTTCTTCCCGCAGTCCGCGCTCTGCGCGACATACAAATGGAGGATCTCGAAAAACACAAAAACGCCTTGCCGGAGAAGGTCTATCTTCGATGCCGTCACGTGATCAGCGAGAATCAAAGAGTGCTCGCGGCGGCGAAGGCCCTTCAGTCTCACGATACTGGGGAGTTTGGGCAACTGATGTACCAATCCCATGCGAGCCTAAAAGACGACTACGAGGTGAGTTGCGCGGAACTCGATCTACTCGTCAGCCTGGCTTCGTCGCGACCCGGAGTTTACGGCGCGCGTATGATGGGAGGCGGATTCGGCGGATCGACAGTGAATCTGGTCGACGCTGTTTCGGTTGCGGAATTCAAGGCCGCGATTACCCGAAAATATTTTGAGGCAACGGGAATCACGCCTGCGATTTATATTTGTGAGCCCGCACAAGGAGCGGGTTCATGGCCGATCAAGCGGAGCGATTAGTCTTGCAGACTCCCAGGGATATTAACAACGAGCCTCATCGCCGTTTTAACCCCCTCACCGGCGAATGGGTCCTGGTATCCCCGCACCGTTCGCAACGGCCATGGCGCGGACAAATCGAATCGACGACGCTGGCTGGCGAATTGGAATACGACCCGACTTGCTATCTCTGCCCCGGTAATGAGCGTGCGGGGGGAACGCGCAATCCCGATTATCGTTCCACTCTGGTTTTCACCAACGATTTTTCGGCGCTAAAGCCAGATGTCCTGCCAAGCAGGCAAGAAGAGTCGCGCGGGTTACTGCTCTCCGAATCTGAGTCTGGAATCTGCAAGGTCTTATGTTTTTCGCCCCGCCACGATTTGACCCTGGCACGCATGCCAGTTCCCGCCATCGTTGAGGTCGTCGAAGCGTGGGCCGAGCAGTACTCCGAGATCGGCTCTTCGTCCCAAGTCAACTACGTCCAGATTTTTGAGAATCGAGGCGAGATGATGGGCTGCAGCAATCCCCACCCTCACGGACAAATCTGGGCGAACCAGACCATTCCCAATGAACCGCGCAAAGAGCAGGAGTCGCAGCGGACATACGCAGCGAAATACCACGCCTGCCTGTTGTGCGAATACAGTCAGATAGAGACGCGCTCGCAAACACGGCTCATTCTCGAGAACCAACATTTCGTCGCCATGGTTCCCTTCTGGGCTGTATGGCCTTTCGAAACTCTGGTTATTTCGAAGCAACACCTCCGGGATGTGCTGGCTCTTGACGGTCCCGGGCGCACGAGCCTTGCGGAAATTCTCAAGGCGCTCACCACTTGCTATGACAATCTATTTGAGGTCCCATTTCCGTACTCAATGGGATTTCATCAGGCGCCGACCGATGGCGACCCGCACCCTGAATGGCATCTCCACGCCCACTTTTATCCGCCGCTCCTGCGTTCGGCCAGCATACGCAAGTTCATGGTGGGATATGAATTACTCGCGGGCCCGCAGCGAGACATCACTCCCGAAGCGGCCGCCGATGCCCTTAGGAAGGCCGCGGGAGTTCACTACGCGGAGCGGAGATAATTAGTGTGAGACGCGAGATCCTTGACAGCGAATGGTCAGTTCAAATATCAGTCAAAACTAACCTTCCATCATTGCACTACGACCGTCAAGTTCAGGGTATGCACGATTGAGCCCGCGGTTGCGTTGACCTGTAACGCGGTGCTCCCGGTGATCACCTGGTTGAATGGGTTGGAGGTTGCTGCATAGTCATTCTGGTCGCCGCTGTACTTTGCCAACAGAATATGCGTGCCTACGGAGAGGGACGTTATCTGCAACGAGGCGGTACCGTTGCTTAACGGGACTGGCTGGCCGAGTTGCGCCGTACCATCGAAAAACGACACAGTGCCCGTGGGGGAAGATCCAGGGGCAATGACAGTCGAGGTGAGATCGACAGTTTCTCCGCTAGCAACCTTAGAAGCGGAAGAGGTCAACTGGACCAAGGTTTTTGAGACGACCGGCGTGCCGCCGCTCCCACAACCGAGGCTGTAACCCATAAAGCACACAACAATCAGCAGCACGGTAGAATTGCGGCGGGGTCCGCGTGCAGCTGCTACCAGAAAAATCCCGGCGAACACACCAACTCCGGCGATCCCCCATAATGAAGTGCCTGGTGCGACTCGCGTGGCGGAAGACTCTGTCGCAGACGGGGGCAAGACACTCACGGACAGGACTGCCGTCTGCGGACTGCCGCTCAGGGTAAGACTAGCGGGTGTAATCGTACAAGTTGCACCCGCTGGAATTCCGGTGCCGCACGCCAGCGTGACGGCGCCAGCGAATCCTAAAATGGACGATGCGGCGAAGGTTGACCCGCCCACCGAACCGGCGGGGATGTCCAAGGTCGGAGGATCTGCGGTTACAGTAAAGTCCGGTGACTGCACACTGATGGTGACCGGCGCAGTTGTGGCCGGCGCGAAATCCTGGGCACCTTCAAAGTACGCGGTGATAACGTTGACCCCAGTTGGCAGGGTCGCGCGCAGGCTATAGACCGACGTTGGGACCATCGCGCCTCCCAGCAACTCGAAGGGTCCAGCAAGAGGCTGTGATGGTCCTCCATTCACGGCATCGAGAAAAAGAACGTTCCCATTCGGAGCATTGGCAGAAGTAGAACTCAGGATGACTCCGGTGGCAGTGAAGTTGAGACTGGTTTCACTCCCGATGAGTACGTAGTTGGAAGGTGTAGTCAGGGAAACAGGTGTCTCGACCGGGTTCTCGGTCAAGGCCACAATGCTGCTGTAACTCTTGGCGACGAAATGAGAGTCGCCGCTGTATTCCGCGTAAAACTCGTAAAGTCCCGCATCCAATGGCGGGATCGGAATCGTGACTACGCCGTTCTGCAAAGTGCCGCTGCCCGAGAAAAATCCTGTCCCGTTGACCTGGATGGTGCCGGTGGGCGTCGGGGCGCCAGGATTCACCGCTTTTACTTGCACCAGCAAGTTCACCGATTGGCCGTAAGTGATGACAGATGGAGAACAGATGAGAGAGACAGTGGTTGTGGCCTTACCCATCTTCGGCATGGAGACGGTCACACCCGTTGCATATTGAGAACTCGGATCCACCGGAAGGTAATTAGCGTCTCCACTGTATTGGGCGGCGATATAGTGCTGCCCTGCAGTCAAGGGCCCAACGTTGGCGGTGGCCTGGGGATACCCCGTGCCTGCGAGGCCGTTCATAGTGATAACCGAGGGCGAACCGATCGGCGTTCCATTATCGTAGAACTGGACTGTGCCGCTGGGCTCAATCAAACCTGAAGAGTACACGAGCGCAGTCAAGGGTCCGGTCTGACCCGGAGGAACGGCCACACTGGCTTGCGTATAGGTTTGATACCGATTCACGTTCACTGTGATCGGAGGCGCGCTGCTGGGGGAAAAACTATTGTCCCCGCTGTAGGCGACGCTCAACGAGTGCGTTCCCCCCGGGAGCGTAAAATTCGCGGTAGCAAAGGGACCACCAGCCGGGTAGATCTGAACGCCCGACGCGTTTAGAGGAAACGTAGCAATCACCGCGCTACCGTCCATGACATTCACAGTGCCCGTCGGCGTGGCCTGACCGGAAGCCCCATTGACCGTCGTGTTTACGTAGAGGTTCTGGCTGTAAGTCAACGGGCCCACGAGCGGGACGAGATTGCCGGACGGGTCGAGCACTTCTAGAAAGAAGGAAATCGTGCTGTTTTCCGGAGTCACGGTAAATGAAACCGGATTCGAGTCGCTCTCGGTAAAGGTGGCATCTCCGGCGTAATGCGCGGTCAGGTTATAAGTACCGCCGGGCAGATTGCTAAGCGAACCCGAATAGCTTCCGTTGGTCAGAGGGAATTCGCCAACGGTTCCATACTTGTCGGTCAAGAGCGAAAAATTACCGCTGGGGGTCCCGATTCCGTTGGCGTCGGTGACTGCGACGTTCAACGTCAAGTGAGTGCCGTGTTTAAAGCTGGTTGGGTTCGCGGTAAGGGAAGTGTTCGAAGGTAGAAAAGCTACCTGCGCCCAGTTCGCAACGAGATTGGCGGCGTTCACGCTTCCCAGGCCAGTGGCGAGATCGTATCCAGGTCCCGCGGCCCATTGCGCCCGGGACGTTCCGTTGCCCGGAAGCCCTGGATCACTGTTGTTCCCCATCGTGATGTCGTAAAATATGCACGAATTGTCTTGCTCGGGGCTCGTCAGGTTCGACGAATTGCAGGCATTCAGGTTCTCTGCTGCCGCTAACTTATACAGTGTGTAATTGGCTTGCCCTTGAAAGGCGCCATTTTGCTGCTCCACGAGCGCTATAATACCGGCCATAGCGGGCGTGGAGACTGAAGTCCCCCCGACTACATCCGTCTGGGTGATCGTGACTTGACCATTCTGAATGGTGTATTCGCAGGCGGATATATAACAGACCACATAGCCGTCATCATCGGGCGAGGCGTTGAGCGCCACGTCTGGAATATCCCGGGCGTTATCATTGGGAACGCCAGTGCCCGTCTGCCAAGCGGGCTTGGGGTAACCGCTGATGCAGGTCACCGTGCCGTCCGGGTTCGCTGTCGAGACGCTGCAGTTGCTCTGTCCCCCACCACCGCCTTCAAAATTGTAATTTTGCTGTCCATACACACAATTAGTGCCAGCCGGGGGGAGCGTGGGGTCGCAACTCTCGTTCCAGACCTGCTCCGGGATGTAGCCGAAAACGGAAGAGAAATCGCTGCCGTTGTTGGCACCCCAGTAGTTGCCCACTTGAGTGATGCTTTCATCGAACTCAGTTCCGCCCACGGCAATGTTGTACGGAGTGGAAGCCACTCCGTTGATGGTATAGCCATACTGCGCGGGGCCCGGCGGTTCGATTCCGGCATGTTGCAGATCGCCATCGCATTCCGCGGCACCCGAATCGCCGCTGGAAACCAGCACGGTGATGCCTTCCGCAGCCGCCTGTTCCCACAAAGCGTTGATGAACTGGTTTTCGGTGGTGCCGAGCAGCATCTCGCAGGCGCCATAACTTTCACTCATGATGGGCGCCACCACGTTATCGACGATGTAGGCAGCCGCCAGATCAACGCCGTCGGTGGTCTCCGTGCTCGCGGCTTCCACCAGACTGATGGCGGCTCTCGGCGCCACCGCGCCCGCCCACTCCACGTCGAGCGTCGATTCGAACCCATCGCCCGGCGAGCCGAACCCCGGGTCGGGCCCGCTCACAATGAAATTCGGATCGTTCTCAGGCAAGCCAAAAAGAGCCCGGAAAACCTGTACGTCGGACAGATAAATATCGGCACGGCCCACGATCGCAATGGAGACGCCGGTGCCATCGATCCCCGATTGCAGTAACGGCTGGACGTTGTAGATTTTATGGAAGTCGCCTGGAGCTACAAGGTACGAGACAGTGCCATTATTGGGATTCGTAAAGGTCAAATCAGGATTGATTTCGCGTTGGTCCCAGCCCGCCTTCAGCATGTGCCCGCTTTTGGCCCGCTTTACCACTGAGGGCCGGCTGTGGGTAGGATGTTTTTGGAAATTGTGCAGCGACAGCACGCCGCTCACCACGGACGTCAACGCCTGCGGCAAAGAGATGTCGCTCGCGTTAGCCACATGCTTCTCACCGTTGTACTGGTAATTGTGGATGGAGGTTTGGAACGCGCCTTCCACCTGCGCGGCCGTTCCCGAAAATTCGACCCAGCCCCCGCCCCTTGCGAGTTTGACTCCCGAGAAGCCTTGCCCCTTGAGCCATTCGGTCACCTTAGCCAGATCCTGTGGCGCGGAGCCAAATAACTCGGAATATTCTTCCGGCGTCAGCCATTTATGGTAGTCGGGAGAACGGGTGTCCTGCTGGTTGTCGAGCAAGGCACGCAAGGCTTTCTGTTGGGAGTCGCTCTGTTTCAAGACCAGGAGCATGCGCCGCATCGGTAGATCGGAATGCACCGGACCCAGGTCCTGGATACTCCCGATTCGAGGGTTCGTGCTCCCGGGAATCAGCACGCGAGAACCGGGATCAATCGACTGCGTGATCCGAATGGGCTGCGACCCGGCGGGGGTGCTAGCTGCTCCCTGGGCCCAAGAGAAAGAACTGAGAAAGAGCAGAATGAAAACCGCAAGACAGTGGGCGGGAATGGACACAACATTTGAGGTCGCTCGGAAGGGATTCGCTGTGTCGATGTTTGCGGTCATTGGAGGCCTCCACAACTGCGGAGAAATGTATGAATGGACGAAACCCGGGCCCAAATCGAAACGGGCTACTTCCATCGTGGTTGGGATGGTCGGAAGAGCGGGCGGTAATTCCCCCTCAGCGCTAGTCCATCGGGCGAGGGACAGCTCGGTAAAGCAACTTAGGCAACGAGCGTACCGTGACCGCGAGTAGTAACATCGAGCTCTTCCGCAGATTGAGGTAAATATTCTGCTCTTAGACCCGCCAGCTGTCAATCGCTCCCAGTGTGGGTAGTGGGCTACTTTGAAGCCCACGACCGAGTGTGGATATACCTAGACAAAGCCACCGATGGGACTGGTTCTCCACCGCGCTTCTACAGAGTAGCCATGCGCACCAAATTTCATCCATCGTCTCTTCCGCTAAAATAACCTATGCTCGACAATCCCCTATGGAGCGAAGGCGCTCAGGCCGCCAGACTGGCCGAGTTGACGGCAGAAACTGCCGATCCCGCCAAGGAAGTTCCCCTGCGCCGTGACGTTCGGTCGCTAGGCATTCTGCTCGGCCGCGTGCTGGTCGAGCAGGAAGGCGAAGCTTTTCTTGGCACCATCGAACGTTTGCGTCAAATGCTGATTCAGCATCGTGACCCGTCCTCGAATGGCGCGGAATCCGAACCGGATCACCGTCTGAGTGAGGCCCGCGAGATGATCGGCAGCCTCTCGGTTGAGGACGCTTATCGCGTTACCAAGGCGTTCGCGATCTATTTCGAACTGTCCAACCTCGCCGAGACCAACCATCGCAAACGCCGTCGCCGCGCCGCCCGCATGTTATCGGACGGGACCTCATCCGGCAGAACTGCCGTCGAGGGCTCCTTCCGGGGTACTCTGATTCGTATTCGCGCAGCCGGAGTCTCCGCCGAGGCAATGCTCAAAGCGCTACGTAAGATCGAAGTCACACCCGTATTCACCGCACATCCGACGGAAATTTCACGTCACACCGTCCGTCTGAAACGTCGCCGTATCGCCGCCTATCTGGAGTGTCTGGACCAGTTGCCGCTTTCCGATTCCGTAGCTCGTGAATATGAATCGCTGATCATGGCCGAGATTACCGCGCTCTGGCAGACCGATGAGATACGCCTCAACAAACCCACCGTGCGCGATGAGATTCGCATGGGTCTGGACTACTTCCCCATGATTCTGTTTGAGACTCTACCTCGGCTTTTTGCGGAACTGGATGAGTCAGTACGCGATGTATATGGTACCTACGCGGAAAGTCTCCCAATGCCGTCAGGCGGCTCCTTGTCGTTCGGATCATGGATCGGTGGCGACCGCGACGGCAACCCGAACGTCACGTCCGCATCGACGCGCGAAGCGGTCAGCATGGCGCGCCACGTAATCATCGATCACTACATCGCTGAGACCGCAACCCTGATCGAACACTTAAGCATGTCAACCCGTCGCATAGGCGTTTCCGACGCCCTCGCGCAGCGCGTCCAGGAATGCGAAGAAGAACTAGGCGAGGGACATTCCCACTGGAAACAAATTACCGGAGCCGAAATATACCGCCACTTTCTCGAGTTCTTGATTGCTCGCCTACGCTTCAGCCGCGATTCGTCCGGACCCGCGCATGCCTACAAATCGTCTCAGCAATTTGAAAACGATCTCCGTCTCATATGGGACAGCCTGCGCTGCAACCGGGGTCGGCGCCTGGCTGACATCGTCGAACCCCTCCTGCGCAAGGTCCAGACGTTCGGTTTTCACCTGCATACCCTCGACATTCGTCAGCATGCACGGGTACAGTCCGATGCGCTCGCCGAGTTGATATCCGCTATAGCTCCAACCGATGCCACTCGCGAATTCCGCCAGGGGTTGTCTCGCGAGTCGGTTGAGCTTCTGGAAACTTTGCGCACCGTTGCCGAATTAAAAAAAACTCACTCTCCTAAAGCTATCCGCCACTTCGTAATCAGCGGTGCGCAATCGGAAGAAGACATCTTTGCAGTTATCCGCGTGGCCGCACTGGGCGGAGTCTCCGTTGCTGCCAGCAAGGACGGCGACGATCCCGGTCTCATGCCCGTGCCTCTTTTTGAATCCATTCGAGCGCTGCGCTCTTCGCACACCATCATGCGCCGGGTTTGGATGGCCCCCGAGTTCTGGCCATTACTCGACTCGTGGGGACGGACGCACGAAGTGATGCTCGGCTACTCCGATTCCAACAAAGACGGAGGCATGTTCACGAGCACGTGGGAATTGCACAAAGCTCAGCACCAGTTGCATGAGGTCGCGCGCGAGTGCCGAGTCAATCTTCGTTTATTCCATGGCCGAGGCGGCACGGTGGGCCGCGGCGGAGGTCCCACCCGCGCAGCCATCCTCGCTCAGCCCGCCGGCGATTTCTCGGGAGCGATACGCATCACCGAGCAGGGCGAGGTCCTGAGCTGGAAATATTCCGACCCCGGGCTTGCCGAGTGGAATTTGGAAGTCATGATCGCCGCCTCCCTCGAGGCCGTAACCATCGCCAGGCAGGTTTCGCCCGAAACGAAGCGCCGTTGGGATGAAGCGATGGAAACGATGTCTGCCGAAGCCTTTGCATTTTATCGAAAGCACATCGCCGAAAATCCCGAAGTCCTCGAATACTTCGAGCAAGCCACGCCGGTCAATGAACTGGAACACGCCCACATTGGCTCCCGCCCCGCGCGCCGCGCCGCGAATGGCCATTCCGGCTCCGACTACAGACTTGACCTCAATGACCTGCGTGCCATTCCCTGGGTATTTGGCTGGATGCAAAGCCGCCACGCTGTACCGGCGTGGTTCGGAGTCGGCTATGCTCTCGCGCTCTTCGCGCGCCGCGGTCCCAGTCATTTGCACCTGCTGTGCGAAATGATGCGCGGCTTCCCGATTTTCGCGAGCCTCATCCGCAGCGTGGAAATCGCCATGGCCAAGGCTGACTTCGCTATCGCCGGCCTTTACGCCGATCTTGTAAAGGATAACGTTCTCCGCGATCGCGTGTTCGCGATGTTGCGCCAGGAATTCGAGCGCACGCGGCAATCCATTCTCACAGTGACCGGCCAAGAGGAGTTGCTCGAAAACAACCCCGTACTCTTCCGGTCTGTGCGCCTGCGTAATCCGTACGTCGATCCGCTCAGCCTTATTCAGGTCGATCTGTTGCGCCGCAAGCGCAGAATCGCCGCGGATTCCGATCTCAGCCGCCCTCTCGACTATGCCATCGGCGCCACCATGAACGGCATTGCTGCGGGTCTGCATAATACAGGCTAGGGTAGTTTGGGAAACTTGCACTTAGAAAGACTCAGGGACTGGCTTTAGCAACCGACTTTTTCTTCGCAGAGATCAGGAGAGTAGGGTACTCCGACCCGCGCTTGAGTCGGAGGGGTAGTTCGAGCTCAGGAGACACTAAGACTCCTCCGGTCACGGCATCAGTTTGAAGACCCTAAATGCAAGAGGCTGGTGGAAGGAATTGAAAGCACCGGCAATGATCGAGCATGGCGGGGCGTTCTGCTGTCCTGGAGGTAGAACGGCAAAGCCTTCGTTTGTTGCAGGTTCCGACGTTCGCAAGCGCCGCTGCTCTTTTGTTGATTACCGATCTCGGTGCGCGGTCCCTGTCAGGGCAACTATGCAAGCCGCCTGCACGAGCATTTTCTTGGCCGACTATTGTCCTGGTGTTGCCTTGAGTTCGGTGGGGGCGGCGCTGGTCATCTGATGAGCCCAGCGCATGGCTTCGTTGTAGGCGCTGTTTATGAAGTAAAGCGACAGATCAAGTTTCTTGCCAAGACCTGTAACCTTTTGCCAGTCGCCAGCCTCGCGCGCGATCATGAGGTCATAAATAGGAGAGAGTGGCGTCTCGACGTGGGTCTTTCCCCCCAGGAGTTGCGCCTTTGTATTGGGGTCGAGGGACAACTTTTCGATGACGACTCCAATAGGCACTTCGAGGATCGCATCCATAAGGGAGAGCATCCCCATAAGGAAGAGATCGGAGTCTACGTTCTTGACTTTCGGAGCGATGAGTTCGCAAAAGCGGGCACGGACCATCGAAGCGAGCACAAGGTCAGACGATTTGTCGCGGCCCATCACCAGGGTCGTGGCCATTCTGATCCATCGAACTAGTTCTCGTTCTCCCAAAAGGTTCAAACCGTGCCGCACCGAAGAGACGGGGGATGAGAGGCCGAGCAGCGGCGAGTTCAAATAGCAGAGCAACCGGTAGCAAAGAGATGGCTCTCGCTTGATGAGATCTTCGATCTCCAGGAAATCCACTTCAGGTTTTGAGATGGCGCGCAAGAGAAGAAGGTAAGTGGACTGGTTGGCGGGAATCTGCCGGGCACGCATCCGCTCGGGATGGCGAAAGAAATACCCTTGAAAGAGAGTGAAGCCATTTTTCTTAGCCAGGTTCAAATCCTGACGAGTTTCAACTTTCTGCGCCAGCATGCGGCACTGCTCGCTGGCATATTGAGTTACGAGGGCTGAGTTTTCAGCCGCCGACACATCCTTGAGGTCGACCTTTACGAAGTCTGCGAATGGGATGAGACTTTCCCGGGCATCGCCTAATACAAAGTTGTCGATGGCCATGGAATATCCCTGCAGTTTAAGCCGCTGACACGCGTGCACGACCTCATCATCCGCAGGGATGTCTTCCTGAATTTCGATGACCACTTCGCCGGGAGGAAGCAATACGAAAAACTCCTCCAATAGCATTCGGCGCGTAAAGTTAACGAAGGCGAGGCGGCCATCGCAGAGAACATTGAGCCCGATTACATTCAGGGTATCGATCGTCGCGCGGGTAGCGATTTCGACATCGGAAGTGAAGTGATCGTCTTCCTGATTCTCTCGAAAAAACAACTCGTAACCGAAAACGTTTTCATCCGCGGTCAGAATCGGCTGCCGCGCTATGCAGGCTGCGTTTGCAGCGTGCGCTGTTTGAGGCTGAGTTCCCATAGGTGGAAGGTTCTTTATCGGCATTGCCGATCGCGAACTTTATAGCACGAATGCTCAGCGGAAGAGGGCGTTATTTGGCGCAATCGCGTTACCTAAGCTGAGTCTCGCCGCGGGATTACCGAAGTTGCTGTTCCCCGGTGTTCCCGATTGCGGGTCACTTCCCCTTTCCCTGAGAGAGAGTGTTTCTACCAGCGGCGAAATTCACTATCTCGGCGAGACGATCACGGACGGAATAGTTCTTCCAGATCTCTTCGCATCCGGCATGGGCGATGGCCTCCCGCTCATCCTCATGGGCGACGTAATGGCGAATGAGGTCGGCCAGTTCCTGGGGTTTCGCAGGATCATAAATGCGGCAGTGCACGCCGTCGCGGAACGGATTGTCCGCGGTTTGATAGGTAAGAAGGAAGGTGCCACAGGCCATGGTTTCGAAGGGACGAGCGACCATCATGCTGATGTTGTTGCTGGGCAGCGCCACGTGGACTTTGATCTGGCGGATGTTTTTCGCCAGCAATTCAGCCCACTCTTGCTGGCGTTCTCCGCCCAGGTCTCGGACAGTAACGCCATTGGCGTGGAAATCGATGTCCGGCATCAGCGGCAGCAGTTGGCCGAGAAAATCCATCCGCTTTTGGTAGAGCGTGCCGACGAAGGCCGCCTGGTACTTCTTCTCGGCCATGCGCCGCGTGCGGCAAGCTTCGTCGCAGGTGTGGCCGGACTGACCTTTTTTTATGCAGGGCGTGAACATGCCGAGATCGATAAAACCTTTTAGATACTGTCCGCCGAATCGGGCCACATCCTCGCGGTCGGGAAAATAGTGGAGGTCGTACCAGTCGGCAAGAACGTCGTAGCGAAACTGGACATCGCGGCGATTGGTGGACTCCAGGTATAAGGCAACCCGGCGAGCCTTCAACTGGCACCAGGACTCCTTGCCGTAGAGAGTGTTGAGCCAGACGGCGACATATTCCGGACCGGCTACGAGAATCACTTCGCAGGTTTGCAGATCTGCTAGTGTCGGCATTTTGGCGAGGATTCGTGCGTAATCCTCGCGGCCGACGTTCCGCAACACGGCACCATGGCCGTTGGTTGGGATCGTGCCCTCAAAAACCTCGTGCCCCATGGAGCGGAGTGTGGAGCCCATGGAATAAATGGACCACGAAGACAAAACCGTACCTGTGTGGAAATAGGCGATCCGCATAGAATTCTGGGCGCTTCCGGGGGTAGAAACTGCTCGGAGCATTTCCAATGCCATCAGCATGGGTACTTCGAAGGGAAGGGAAGTTGTCTCGAAGCGGTTTGTAATTATCGATTTAAGAAGAGTTGTCTCTGCACGCCGGAAGCGGCTGCCGGATCATGATTATTCGCGGGTTAGATTTTTGAGGCGTATCACCGGGGATGGGTTAAAGAATGATGAGGACCAATGCGGATGCTCATGATGGATTGCTTATCCAGTGGCCTCGTCTTTACGGTTCCTGCCTCATGTGACACCCTATTGAAGTGATCGACGACCGCTATTTGAACGAGGCGAGGATTTCTGTGGTCGCCCCGGTTCACCAGCTTCCGTCGCCTCCCGAAGATTTCACTGGACGGGACCGCGAATTGGAAATTCTGCGCATGGCGATTTCCCGGGGCGGCGCGATCATCTCCGCGCGCAGCGGACAGGGCGGGATCGGGAAGACGGCGCTGGCACTGACGCTGGCCGCGGAAATGGAATCGCAGTTTCCCGATGCGCAAATCTACCTGAATTTGCTGGGCTCGAGCGAAAGGCCACGGGCGCCTGTCGAGGCGATGGCCTACATACTGCGAGCGTTTGAGCCGGAGGCGGAGCTGCCCTGGGAGGGACAAAAGTTAGTTGAGATCTACCGGTCGGCGTTGAACGGCAAGCGCGTGCTCCTGCTGCTGGACGATGTGCAAGACCTGCAGCAAGTGGAGGCGCTTGTTCCGCCCCCGGGCTGCTGCCTTCTGGCGACGTCGCGCACGAGGTTGGCATTGCCCGGTCTGCATTCGCTGGAACTTAATGTGCTCGCTGCCACGGAAGCGCAGGAATTGCTTTTGAAGATCGAGCCCCGCATTGGTGGGGAGGCGGCAGCGATCGCCGACCTTTGCGGATGCATTCCGCAAGCCCTGTGTCTGGCGGGAGCGGCGGTTGGCGAACGCGGTGACATGACTCCCGCTGACTACCGGCAACGGCTGGAGGCCGAACGCCGACAACCGAAGCTCATGGGGAGCGGAAATGAGAGCTTGGAGGCGGCACTCAGCCTGAGCTACAGCCTGCTTGATTCCAGCGCACAAGAACGCTGGAGGATGCTATTTGTCTTTCGCGAGAATTTCGATGCAGCGGCGGCTGCGGCAATCTGGAATATTGAGGAAACTGCGGCGGAAGACGCGCTCGACATTCTGACCCAATATGCGATGCTGGAGTGGAACGATAACGCCCATCGCTACCACCTGCACGGTTTCATGCACGACTTCGCCTGCCAGAGGGTCAGACCGGACGAATGGAACGAAGCATCGTTACGGCACGCGCAGAATTATCTCGAAGTGCTGCGCCGCGCGGACGATCTTTACTTGGACGGTGGTGAGTCAGCGGCGCGGGGACTTGCCCTGTTTGATCTGGAACGCGGAAACATCGAAGCGGGGCAGTCCTGGTCATCGCAGCACCGATCCGGCGATCAGCAAGCGGCATTTTTGGCGAACAGGTATCCGACCGTCGGCGCCCATTGTCTTAGTCTGCGGCAGCAGTCGCAGGACCGCATCCGATGGCGGGAGGACGCGCTGGGTGCCGCTATTTCGTTAAACGACCGTGGCGCAGAACGGGCGCATCTCGGCAACCTCGGGGCTATCTACCTAAGCGTGGGCGAGTACCGGCGTGCCATCGAGTCCTACGAACGACACCGGCTGATCGCGCGCGAGCTTGGGGACCGCTCCGGCGAAGCACAGGACCTGGAGAATCTTGGCAATGCTTATGAATTTCTGGGCGATCATCCTCGGGCCATCGCACTCTTTGAGCAGCAGCTTCAGATTGCACGCGAGCTCGACGACCGCCGCCGGGGAGGCAACGCGCTGAGCAGCCTCGGCACGGCCTACCATGGGCTGGGAGACTACCGCAGCGCGATCGAACACCATCAGAAGGCGCTGAATGTCTACCGGGACATTCTGGACCGCCGCGGGGAAGGGCTCGCGTTGGGGAACCTGGGCATCGCGCATTACCGGCTGGGAGATTATCAGCGGGCGATCGCTTTCTATGAAGAACAGCTTCAGATTGCCCGAGGCACCAGCGACCGGCACAGCGAAGGCAATGCGCTCTGGAACATGAGCCTGGCACTCGATGAGCTAGGCGACAGGAAAAACGCCATCGCATATGCGGAGACGGCGCTGAGCATCCGGGAACAGATCAAAGATCCGAACGCGGCGAAAGTGCGAAGACAGCTTGAGGAGTGGCAAAAGCAACCCTGCGAATGAAGAATGTTTTTGTCAGGATTCAAGAACGTCGCGCATTTTAGTCAGAAGGGCTCCGGTTGAGAACGGTTTGACGATAAGAGTGGAGTCTTTCCCCAGCACGCCCTGCTCAACCATCGCATTCTTGGAATATCCGGACATGTAAAGCACCTTCAACTCGGGGCGGAGCTGGCGGATCTTCGAGACCAGGTCGGGCCCCGTGAGATCGGGCATGACGACATCGGTAAGCAGTAAATCGATGCCGCGGTCATACTGCTGGGCCAGGGCGAGGGTGCGCGCGGCATCTTCCGCAGCGAGAACCGTGTAGCCACGGCTCTTAAGAATGTGCACGGTCAGGTGGCGCAGAGCAGCTTCGTCTTCCGCCACCAGGACTGTTTCCGTGCCCATGGGAGGAGCGGGCTCGGCTTTAAGCGGGGCCAAACGTTCGGCTGGTTCGTCGGCGCATGGGAGGAAGAGTTTGAAGGTTGTTCCCCGGCCAACTTCACTGTAAGCCCAAATGTATCCGTTGCTCTGCTTGGCGATCCCGTACACGGTCGACAGCCCGAGTCCGGTTCCCTGGCTGGATTCCTTGGTTGTGAAAAAAGGTTCAAAGGCTTGCGCCATGGTGGCTTCGTCCATACCCATGCCGGTGTCGGTAACGGCTAGCATCACGTAAGACCCGGGTTTGACGGGGTGACGATCGCGGGCGTAGGTTTCGTCCAATTCGACGTTGGCCGTCTCAATAATGATCTTTCCGCCCTTCGGCATAGCGTCACGCGCGTTGACTGCCAGGTTCATCAATACCTGCTCGATCTGACTGAGATCGGCGTGCACGCTTCCCAACGGTTCGGTGGGCCGAAAGACGAGTGTTATGTTCTCTCCGATCATCGGCAGCAGCATTTTGCTGGCATGATGAACCACCGAATTGAGATTGAGGTGACGCGGTTCAAGCACTTGCTGGCGGCTGAAGGCGAGGAGTTGGCGGGTAAGGGCGACTGCCCGATCCCCCGCTTTCCTGATTTCCTGTAGAAACCTCTGTGCCGGATGTTCTTTCTCGAGGTGATCCGTTGTAATTTCGGTGTACCCGATGATGACGCCCAGCATGTTGTTGAAATCGTGCGCAACGCCGGCCGCCAATCGCCCCACCGCTTCCATTTTCTGGGCCTGGAGGAACTGTTGCTCCAGTTGCTTGGCCTCCGTGACATCGTGAGTGATGGCGAGGATGCAGGATTCGTCGTCCAAGTGGATGCGCTCAACCGCGACTTCCATTAACCGCAACTGCCCGGAGCGCGCGCGGAAACGGACTTTAACCGGTGAAGCGTGTTGGGGACCTCGGAGTTGCTGCTCCATCAGCGCTTGCTGTTCCGGATCGGCCCACATATTGAGTTCCTGCATCGTTCGGCCAACGATTTCCTCGCGCTCATACCCCATTACCTGCAGGAACGCGGGATTGACATCGAGGTAGCGGCCATCGCCCTCGCGGCTGATGGTGATCCCGAAGGGACTCGAGCGAAACGCTTTAGCAAATCTCTCTTGCGATTGATGCAGCCGCTCTTCGCTCTTGCGCCGTTCGCTAACGTCCTGCGCCAGAATCAGCGACGCTTCAGTGCCCCGGAAGTTGAGGTCATGAGAGGTGATTTCCACGTCGATGATGGAGCCGTCTTTTCTATGGTGCTGTCCAATTTCTCCTTCGGGCCGGCGCGAAGGATTGGTGATTGAATCTCTCACCTTGGCCTCTTCCGCGCTCGTCTGGATTTCCATAATCGTCATACGCAGGAATTCTTCTCGCGAATAGCCGTAATGCTGGATCGCAGCCTCGTTGACAGCTAGAAAACGCAGCGTTTTGCGATCAAAGACCCACATGGGAAGCGGGTTACTGTCGAAGAGTAGCCGGTATTGAGTTTCGCTTTCCCGCAATGCGGCGGTTCGAACCGCCACCGTGTCTTCGAGGGTGTGTTTTGTGCTGCTGAGGTTTCGCAACAGCACATAAAGGACCGCTGTTGTGACGAAGACGTAAACAAATCCCCTAAAAATGCTGAGATAGGTGAGAACGTCGCGATTGGCCGACATATAGCGCAGCAAGCCATCCGAGAATGCAATCCAGACGGAGGAGCCCACCAGGTACATGCACGCGACAAGCAGTGGATTAGGGTCAGAGCGACGGGTCTTCAGGGAATCCATGAAACGTTCCTACAGGAACATAGTAGGGGATTAAATCGCACCACGACCCAGAGTAATAAGTCAAGAAATGACTATCGTCACATAGACAGAGAGAGGGGCAACACGATCTCTGGTGCGATAGCGGACGGGCACGGCTTGTTAGCCAGTTCCATCCTTCGCTTTGGTATCAGCGAGCAATTGGTATACAGTGGCCCGGGATATGCCTAGAATTTCTGCCGCCTGAGATTTGTTGCCGCCTACGTGTTCCAGCACGCGGATCACATGACGGCGCTGCATTTCATGGAGAGGAGCGAGATTGTCCTCCAGCGCCGCTCCGGCGATGCCGCGCACCGGCTCGGGCAAGTCGTTGATGTCGATTACCGGTCCGTCGGCCATCATGCAAGCATTGCCGATGGTGTTCTCCAGTTCGCGGACGTTCCCGGGCCAGGTGTAGGTGGACATGCGATTTTGCGCCCGGCGCGTGATGCCGGTAACCGGTTTGTTGTATCGGGCAGCGAACTTTTCGAGGAAGTGCCTCTGCAAAAGCGGCATATCTTCACGCCGATCCATCAAGCGGGGCAGGGGAATCTCGGCCATTGCCAGGCGATAATAAAGATCCTCACGAAATTTCCCTTCCGCCACCAGGGAACGGAGATTGCGATTGGTGGCGGCAATCACACGTACGTCCACCGTTCTGAGGATGGGCGAACCGATCCGCTGAATTTCGCTATTCTGCAAAACACGGAGGAGTTTTCCTTGTGATGCCAGCGGCAACTCGCCGACCTCATCCAGAAAGACAATTCCGCCGTGGGCGAACTCGAACACGCCCACCTTGTCCTGATTCGCCCCGGTGAAGGCGCCCCGGACGTAGCCGAACAGTTCGCTTTCGACGAGAGTTTCCACAATCGCCGAACAGTTGCAGATTGCGAATGGACCCGAAGCGACGGGACTGAGGCGCTGCAGAGCGCGCGCCACCAGTTCCTTCCCGGTTCCCGTGGGACCCGTGACCAGCACATTTTGGAAATGCGGCGCAACTCTTCTAATCCTGGCAAAGACATCGAGCATGATCGGGCTGCGGCCGACGATCCCCTCGAACTGGCATGCATTGAGGAGTTCATGATCGAGTTCGTGAGTGCGCCGACGTTTCTGCGCCTCCGATACCAGCAATGAAATACGGCGGCGCAGTTTTTCGAGGCTGAGTGGCTTGGTGAGATAGTCGCAAGCACCCTTTTGAATCGCTTCCACCGCAGAGTCGGTGGAGTAATGTGCGGTCATGAGAATTACTTCGGCCCCGGGATCGGTGGCAATGATGGACTCCAGCGTCTCCCAACCGCGAACACCCGGCATCATCAGATCCAGCAATACGATTTGGGGTCGAGCGCGCTTGAAGATTTCAAGGCCGGATTCGGAGCCGTCGGCGGTGAGAATCTCGAGGTCCATGCCGGAGAGAGCGTCCCTGATTAAGTTAAGGCTCTGGGGTTCGTCGTCGATTGCCAGGAGTTTGGGAATTCTAAGTTGAGGCATTCGGGCGCCTGGGAGTTGAGGGGCGGGGCCGGGCCATGGCAATTCATTATTCATGGGAGGTCTATCTGTGAGCGTATCAAAGTCGATTTGACTCTGTCACTTGACTCTGGCAGTACTGGCGCGGGTAGATGCGCTCGTAGACAAAGGCGTCGGTCGGGGAACCTTCCCTTGATGGGTCCGCGCTCTGGCAAGAGACGTGCACTGCAATAGGCAAGAATTGCCCAGCGCTCATCTCTCTCTAACCCGGTCGGTCGGAGAGGCCGTGCAGGGTATCCACCGACTATGGATAACAGACTGAACCAGCAAGAGATCGAAGCCCTGCTGAAACTCGCGCAGGCGACTGTGGAACCGGCAGCCAAACAAAACCGGACCGTCGAGGCTTGCCGCTTCGACCGATCTGGTCAGTTTGGTGGCGAGCAGGAAGCCGTTGTTAAAGGCGTTCAAGAGGCATTCGCCAAAGGAGTCACGCAGTCGCTCGGAGCCTATCTGCGGGTGAGTTTCGAGACCACCATGGTTTCGGTCGAACAGAAGACATTCCGTGAGTCTGTCGAACAAATCGTTCCTGGAAGCTATCTCTTATCGCTTGAATTCCACGGTGCGCCGGCTGTAATCCAGATCGAGCAAAGCCTGGTCTTCCCATTGATCGACATCTTGCTTGGTGGGACGGGATTAGGACCGGTAGTGACACGGGAAGTCACCGAGATCGAAGACCATGTAATGGAAGGGGTGGGCAAGATCATCTGTCAGGAGATCGCGACCGCGTGGGGATTGAACAGTGACGATTGTGATCTGATCGGAGCACAGAATCTAACCCATCTCCAGCGCCTGTTACCCGCGAATGACAGGGTTGTGGCGTCCAACTTCGAGAGCAAAGTCGCGGAGGCCAGCGGAGTATTGAAACTTCTTATCCCTGCCATAACTTTCAACGCAATTTTGCGAAAGCTGTCGAATGACGGCAGCAACGGAAAGTCTCTCCAACCTTCGGCCTCGGGTTGCAAGCTCGGAGAGAAGATGCTGGAATGCTCCTTTCCGGTCAGCCTGGCGCTAAGTGAAATCCAGCTTCCAATCGACAAGATTCTGGAGCTACGGCCGGATCAGGTGTGTGATCTTGGTGTGCCATTGAACCAGTCGGCTTCTCTGATCATTGCGGGACGAGACAGCTTCGATGCGATTCCCGTGCGCCAAGGGCGAAAGCGTGCGGCGCAGGTCGGGCAACCAAGAACGGACACGGACGAAGAAAAGAAAGGGCAATCATGACGACCTCTGGTACACCGCAACCGCAGGATAATCAGGGCCAGCCGGGGTTTGAGGGGGAGAAGAAACTGGAACTTCTCCTGGACGTCAACCTCGCTCTAACCCTCCGGTTCGGGCAACGGGACCTCACGCTGCGCGAGATCCTGGACCTGAGTGCTGGATCCGTGATCGAGCTGGATCGTCACGTGGAAGAACCCGCCGAGCTGTTGCTGGGAAATAAGGTGATTGCGCGGGGACGCGTTGTCACCGTCGATGGAAACTACGGCATTCAGATTACAGAGAT
This sequence comes from uncultured Acidobacteriaceae bacterium, assembly GCA_963838315.1. Taxonomy (GTDB): domain Bacteria; phylum Acidobacteriota; class Terriglobia; order Terriglobales; family Acidobacteriaceae; genus Acidiflorens. Next base: position 395,272 of record CAWIQW010000001.1, on the reverse strand, counting down.
GGCGGCGGCCTCAAATTAGGGAAGAGATCGAAGCCTGAGCTAGCGCCATAAATTTCCTCCACGCCTAAAAAGTTTCAGGCGCTCCAACTGGCAGCCATATCCGGGCGGCTTTCTTCCGACTCGACGGAAGCGGATGCGCGATTCGAGTAGGAATTGGCAGAATTTAGTTCCTCCGCGGCCGGTTTGTCGACTTGCGCCCAAGCCCCACGAACCTGAAAAATAAGCTCAATCTGCTTGCTGAAGAGTTGCGGATTCGCCTTGGCGTGAGCTTCCATGATGTTGCGGCGCAAGGTGGCGTAGAAGCGCGAGAGGTTGACCGCCGCCTGGCCACCGTTTTCCGTGTCGAGAGATTGTTCCATTTGCTCAAGGACGAGGAATGCGTGCTTCAGTTCCCTGGAGCGTTGTTCGATATTGTTGTCCGCCATGGCCGCAATCGCGGCCCTAAGATCGCTGATCAGCAAATCGTACAGAACGATGACCAGCCCAACGGCAGACGCACTCTGCACCGCCGCGCGGAGGTAAGTGAGTTCGGTATCATTTCGCGTCATGAGCTTTTTGTAGTCGGAGAGTATCCGAGCTCGGCGTTAATCTGCGACTCGAGGTTCGGCAATTCCTGTAGAGTAATGTCAGCCTGGTTGTATTCGTTGGTCAAATATGTCTGTCTCGTTGTGAGATAGCTTTGAAAGTCATTGATCTGGTTCTGCAGATCGGTGTTTTCAGCAGAGATGCTTTGCAGATCCACCGTAAAAGCGCCGCTGACCGGATCGACCAGCGTATTCAACTGAGTGTTCAGATTGGCGGCAAACCCGTTGGACGCCGTCCCCTGCAGAAAGCTCTGGACTGCGCCGAAGTTATTCTGGATCGCGTTGTTCAATTGGCTGCTATCAAGCGTAAGAGTTCCGTCGCTATTCATGGTGATCCCGAGGTCGGCAAGGGTGGAAACTGCGCCGCCACTTCCGCTCGAATAGCTGCCCGATCCCAGCAATAACGATTGCAAATCACTCAGGGTAGAATCGCCCGCGAGCGGACCTTCCTGATTGCTGGAGCTGACGGTGTATTGGGTGTTGACGTCTCCAATCACGGTATTGTAAGCGCTGACAAAGCTGCTAATCGCCTGGGATACCGTCGAGGAATCGGGAGCGATGGAAACGTTGACCTGGGTACCGGGTGCCGCGCCGGTCAAATTCAATGTCAATCCGTTTACGGCTCCAGTGACCGTGTTGGATGCGCTGTCGATCGGGATGCCGTCCACCGTGAGCGAGGCATCTTCGCCCGTCGAAGCCCGCGTGAACGTGAGGCCCGAACCGTTACTGACCGTGAAGTCGTTGGCTGCTCCCGTGCTTGTACTGACAAGCGCCAGCCGGGCTCCACTGGAATCATTCACAACGCTGGCGCTTACACCTGCTCCCAACCCGTTGATGTCGGTAGCTAACTGAGCCAAGGTATTGACTCCGCTTCCGGTGGTGATCGAGACGGGAGTTCCGGTGCCAACCTGCAAGGTAAAAGTTCCTGCCGCCAAAGGTGTGCTGCTGCTGGCGAGCGCGTTCGAATACCACGATGCGTCGGTGGCGAGGTTGTTGACTACAACCACATGGTTTCCGCTGGCTGTGCCGGACGCGGCGGATGCTGTCACCAAACTTGAATCCGAGGAACTGGCCGTCATGGACGTCAATGCGCCGGCGGGATCGCCGAGGGCATTGAGGCTATTCTGCAGCGTTGTGATGTCGCCTTCAATCGAGGTGATAGCGCTGCTCTGGGATTGGAGGGTGGATTGCTGATTCTGCCATTGCACTTCCGGCTGCGACTCGAGCGATATTTCCTGGGCGACAGCGGATTGAACGTTGATTCCGGAAGAAGTCGAACCTAATGCGGCCAGGATAGAGCTAAGGTTGATTGAAGAACTCATTTCGTTTGCAACTCCATTGAGCGAATCACCGAGCCATCAAAATGAGCGGGGTGGAACCGGTTAGTTCCACCCCCTGTTTGCTCAGGACTATTGCAACAGTTTCAGTACCGACTGCTGCAGTTGGTTGGACTGCTGCAGAGCGGCGATGCCGGTCTGCTGCAGAATGCTTTCCTGCGACAGTCTCGCCGTTTCCGTTCCCATGTCGGCTGCCATGATGTTGTTCTCGGCGCTCGTGAGGTTGGTGATCTGGCTGTTCATGACGTTGGTCGCAGCGGTTAACTGGTTCGAGCTCGCACCGAGGCTGCCACGCAGAGCGGCGATGCCGGCGATAGCGGAGTTGATGTTGGTCAGCGCCGCCTGCGCGTCCGAAGCGGTCGAAAGGTCGTTGCTGGCGAGACTGATCGCGGTCGGGGTCGTGCCGCTGGTCATGCCCAGATTGGAATCATTGACGGTTCCCAGGCTTACGGTCACGGTCGTCGTGCCGCTGCCTGAGGAATCGCTCATGTAGACCGAAAGAGAGGCGCTGGAGCCGAAAATTGCCTGGCCGTTATACGTAGTGTTCTGGCCGATGTTGGTGATCTCGCTCTGAATCGAGGCAAACTCGGTTTGGAGTGCGCCGCGCTGCGAGTTGCTGACCGTGCCGGTGGCCGATTCCGTCGCCAGGGTAACGGCGCGGTTGAGAAGCGTCGTGATCTGGGACAGTGCGCCATCGGCAACCTGCAACATGCCTACGCCGTCGGTTGCGTTCTGTACGGACTGGGTCAACGCCGTGACGTTGGCTTGCAATCCGTTGGCAATGGCAAGACCGGCGGCATCGTCCGCACCGGTGTTAATGCGCTGACCAGAAGAGAGGGCTGCGAGAGTCTGGTTGAGGCTCATCTGAGTCGTGCTCAGCGAGTTCTGCGCCTGAAGGCCGGAAATGTTGTTGAGGATTTGGAATGACATTTGAAATTCTCCTATTTTGCTTTGGATTTCTCCTTCCCTGAAGTCCGAAGCCCGATCACTACTGAGGCCCGTCAGCTTCGAGCAGGAGATTCTTGGTGCGCGCTACTTATCGGCACACCAGATATCTCCTCAGTAGTCACGACAGTCACTTCCAAAGTGTTACTTTGAAACTCGTTCCAAATACGGAAAATCATAGGCCCGACGCACCTTTGGCATGGCTCGCCGGTTCCGGAGCGGATGCGCCGCTGCCTCTTGCTTGCTGCGTCGCCTCTTCGAATCCCTGGCGCAACTCGGCAGAATCGGGGAAGGCCTTCAGGCCGCGGTCCAGGGTTCCCAGACAACGATTCCAGTCCTGGAGTGCAGCGTAGAGACTGGCTGCGCGCAGATACATTTTCGGGTGACTCAAAGCCTCGGTGACCTGCTCGGCCGTGGCCGCTGCCTCGCACAACTTGCCGGTTATTATGTAGGCCTTCATCAAACGGTCTTGGACGGCGAACATTCCGGGTGCTTGCTGCGCGGCGCGGAGAAGTTTGACGAAGCCCGGGCCGTGGTGGCCCAGCTTGACTTCGACGTAGCCTAATTTACTTTCCAATAGCGGATCGTGGCCGGCCACTTTCATGGCGCGCCGATAGGCCTGGCCGCGCTTCTTCGAGCCGGTTGAGCGAATTCAGCGCGTCGCCACGAACCTGTTCCCGCAAGGCCGTGCCGGGGCCCTTTCGCGTGTCATGCTCGAGAGCCTGGAGCGCTTCGGGATACCTTCCGGCATCGACGAGGATCATGGCCATAAACAGCCACGCTTCGGCTGCCCGGGGCTCCAACTGCAGTGCGCGCTGCAGGCAGCGCAGAGCCTCTTCCTGGTTTTGGAACTTCTCGTATTCCTGCAGTCCGAGCTGGACCCATCCAGCCGGGTCATTGGGCTCGTCTTCCACCTTCAGACGAAGCAGGTCGCGGTAATAGGTGCCCTTGTCTCCCTTGTCGGGGCCGCTTTCCAAATGACCAAAATGATGAATAAAGAAGTTCGCCACGCCTATCTTGAGGCCGGCGGCGGCGATCTGCGGTTCGACCAGCTCGTGGACGCGCCCGGTGAAGTAGATGTCGGGACGCCGGCGGAATAATCGGCAATTCTCGTGGACGAAGAAGGCAGGAGCCGCTTCGAGCGCGTTCATGGATGCCATCGTTCTCAACGGCGATGCGATCCCATCCCCGATTCGATCGAGACTTTACATAGTTACGAATCGGCGTCGGGAAGCCACCGATCCTCGGGTCATTCAGCAGGGGCTGGATGTTCTTGCCTGTCTTGCGATCGAGTTCTTCGTCGGCGTCCAGTACCAGAACCCAGTCCGTGTTGATCGGCTGAAGCGCCGCGTTGCGAGCCTTTGCGTAGTGATCCTGCCAGGGGAAGGACACGACGGAAGCCCCGAGTTCGTGCGCGATAGAACAGGTCTCGTCCGTGGAGCCGGTGTCGGCAACGACAATCTGGCTGACGATGTTGCGGACGCTCTCCAGGCAGGCGCGAATCGTGTGCGCTTCGTTCTTCACGATCATGGAGAGACCGATAGTCGGCAACGTTAACTCCTTGTCCTTGCCACTCGCGCAATCGGAAGAGCGGATTAATGCCACATTGGAAAGGTGGCGAAAACAGCGCTCCTCCTGAGGTCGGGATGCAGGTCGGTAGCCATAGAAAGCCAACTCTGTGGACGTGCTGATTCCGTGCGCCATAAGTTAGTGTTCTGCAATCAACGTTTGCCGCGCTGGGTCATCGCGGCAACCCGCAACCCGATTAAGAGCAGATGAGGCAGACCAATTGCTTAAATCGCGTCGGGGAGAAGTGTCAGGACGGCCGCAAAGCTTGAGGGAGATTCCATCTTCTCTCCGCGGAGTCGTCGCTTTCCGGCTAAGTAACCCACGGGACGTTACCTCCGAATGAACTCGGAGAGCGAGCAAGCAGAAGAAGTGAGTTGATTGTGCCGATTAAGTGCTGGCCCGACTGCGGACTCGGCGCTACGTCAGGAAGGGCAATGTGATCCAGCTAACCCGCTTGAACAACCAGCCATTCGCGGTGAATTCCGATCTGATCAAGTTCATAGAGAAATGCGCCGGACACGGTCTGACGCTGACTAGCGGCGAAAAAATCGTGGTGCTGGAAACTCCTGAAACGGTCATCGAAAAAGTCATTGAATTTCGCCGCGCTCTGCTTGGGGGCATGCGTCAGCAGCCTCGACCTCTGACTGACCGCGAGCCAATCTTCTGAGAGACGAGGAACGCGGAGCAGACGGCATCGCCAGCCATCGGAGAATCCTTCGCCTTGGATAAGAGCACCGTCTGCCGGGATCTTCTGATCGCCATTGTCGGGATTGGCGCGGGCCTTTTTCTGGAGGGAGGGAAGATTGCTCAAGTGCTGCAGCCGACCGCGGCGATGATCGTGTTTGGCGGGACACTGGGCGCGGTGATGGTGCAATTCCCCATGCCACTGGTGATCGAGGCTTTCAAACGGGTGGCTCATGTTTTCGTCGACGAAGAGGAAGATCCGCAGCAATTAGTTAGCGAACTGGTGGTGTATGCGCAGCGCGCCCGCCGGGAAGGCATCGTTTCGCTCGATGCCAAGCTAACGCGAGATCAGACGACCCTTTCCTGCGAAAGGCGCTGATGCTGGCGGTGGATGGCACCGATCCGCAGGAACTGCGGAAGATGATGGAGCTCGATCTCGACAATCAAATGGAGCACTCCGACAAGGTCGCTCAGGTTTTCGAGGCGGCGGGAGGGTTCGCGCCGACGATTGGCATCATTGGGGCGGTGCTTGGTTTGATTCAGGTGATGCAGCATCTCGCAGAACATCGACGAGGTGGGCAAGGGGATCGCAGTGGCGTTTGTCGCCACGATCTATGGCGTGGGTTCCGCCAACCTATTGTTCCTGCCATCGGCGGGCAAGCTGAAGATCAAGAGCCGCGAGGAGCAGGTGCTGGCGGGAAATGACCCTGGAAGGGCGTGATTTCGATTCTCGAAGGGATGAACCCACGCATGCTTGAAACGAAATTGCTGGGGTACTCTGCACGAGGAAAGCAGACGCCGAGGAGCCCGCCCGATGAGCCGCCGCCGTGAAACGCAGGCACGCGCACATCATGAGCGCTGGCTGGTTTCGTACGCCGATTTCATCACCCTGCTGTTCGCGTTTTTCGTGGTGCTCTATGCCTCGTCGCAGATGGACAAGAAGAAAGGTGGTGCAAGTATCCGCGGCGATCAAGGGCGCATTCGAGCAACTGGGAGCGTTTTCCGGCAATGCGCCCCCGATGTACACGCTCAACAACCACCGGATACCGCTGCCATCACGCCGTGGCCGCGCGAACGGCCACGCCGGTCCCGTTCCAGAGGATCCGTTTCCCGGACGTGGACAAGCTCAAGCAGCGATCTGCAGGATGCGCTGGGCGAGCAGATCAAGAAGCATGAGATCGAGATCCACGCGACTCCGGAAGGGCTTAGTCGTGAGCCTGCGAGAAATCGGATTTTTCAATAGCGGCGACGCTACATTGTTGCCAGAGGGACGAGCGACTCTGACTCGGATCGCTGGCGTCCTGCTGGAGAAGGGTTTTCAAATTCGGGTGGAAGGAAATACGGACAACGTCCCGATCCATACGGGGCGGTTCAAGTCGAATTGGGAGTTATCGACGGCGCGGGCCACGGAAGTAGTATCGCTGCTGGTGGAACAGCACGGCTTTGATCCGACCCTGATTTCAGCGGCCGGATATTCGGAGTACCGTCCAGTCGCCAGTAATAATACGGAAGAGGGACGGAAGCAAAACCGGCGGGTAGACCTGGTGATTGTGGCCCGCGGCCCGCGGAAGGCGGGCGCTCCGCCTTCAACTTCGGGAAAGTAATGTGAAGTTTTGAAACAGATCTGCCGATAAGGATATCCCGATCTGAATCGGCGAGGACAGTGGCAGAAGAACTAGATTATGTTTGCAATCATCGGAATCGTCGTCGTTTTCGGCGCCATCGCTGCCGGCTATCTGATGGAGCACGGGAACCTGAAGGTTCTCATGCAGCCGGCGGAACTCATCATTATTGGCGGAGCCTCGCTCGGGACCGTCCTTGTCGCCAATCCGCTTCATATCCTGAAGAAGATTATCGGCGGCGTGATCGGCGTCTTTAACGGCTCGAAATACAACAAAGACAAACTACCTCGACGTGCTGAAGATGATGTTCAACCTCTTCAACAAGGCCCGTAAAGAGGGGCTGATGGCGCTGGAGGCTGACGTCGAAGACCCTTCGAAAAGCCCGCTGTTCTCACAAGCATCCGGCCTTCCTGAAAAACCACCATGCCAGGGATTTTCTCTGCGACAGCATGCGCATGGCGATCACCGGCACCGAAGCGTTCGATCTGGACCAACTGCTGGAACTCGACATGGAAGTGCACCACCACGACGCGGGCCAGCCGGTGGCGGCGCTCTGCAGCATGGCAGACTCGCTGCCGGGCTTGGGAATTGTGGCCGCCGTTCTAGGCGTGGTGATCACGATGGGCGCACTGGGCGGACCGCCGGAAGAAATCGGCCACAAAGTCGCGGCGGCCCTGGTGGGAACTTTTCTCGGCATCTTGCTCTGCTACGGGCTCGTGGGCCCACTGGCGGCGAACATGGCCAAGGCTGCCGAAGAAGAGCGCTGCTATCTGCACGTGCTGCGAGTTCTGATGATCTCGTTTCTGAAAGGGCAGCGCGCCCATCATGGCGGTCGAATTTGGCCGGCGAGCCATTCCCGGACATCTGCGGCCCTCCTTCCAGGAAGTTGAGAAAACCTGCCGGGGCGCCAGCGAAGCGGCAAAAGCGGCTTCGGCGTAGGACTCGAGGATCGCAATGGCGTCCGACACCTCCCATCATTATCAAAAAGAAGGTCGTCCACGGGGGCCACCATGGCGGCGCGTGGAAAGTGGCCTATGCGGACTTCGTCACCGCCATGATGGCGCTTTTCATCGTTCTCTGGCTCATGAACAGCAGCAAGCAGGTCCAGGAGGCGATCGGAGGATATTTCAAAGATCCTTCGGGCAAATCGAAGATGGTGGGCACCGACCAGCGAGGCTCGGGAGATAATTTCACTCTCACCAAAGAAAACATGGCCAAGCTGAAGGAAGCAGCTTCAGAAGTCGGTCCGCAAGCTCAACGACTTCGACAAGCTGCGTAATCAGATCGAAATGACTGTGACGGCCGAGGGGCTGCGGATCGAATTCTGGAATCTGCCTCCGGGACGTTCTTTGAAAGCGGCAGCCAGCACCTAACGACAAAGGGAAGGAGCTGCTCGTGCTGCTGGCGCAGGAACTCGGAAAGCTCCCCAACAAGATCTCGATTGAAGGGCACACGGATTCCAAACCTTATCCCGGGACAGCCGCCTACGGGAACTGGGAACTCTCCGCCGATCGAGCCAATGCGGCGCGCCGGTTGATGCAGGCCAACGGGATCCGCGAGGACCAGGTCGCCCAGGTCCGCGGCTTTGCCGATCAAAGGCTGCGGGTTGAAAAAGATCCTCTTGACCCTTCGAACCGCCGCATTTCACTCATCGTCCAGTACATTGAAAATCTGATTTCAGCCGAAGATGATAAGGCCGCCGGGAAAGCCCCGCTCCCTGGCGAGCCCGCAGTAAAGGCGCCCGCAACGCCCACATCCGTGGACCCCACAACTCTAGGCGTGACGCCGGCGGCAGCGGCTGCAAAGCCAACACCGGAAGTTTCCAAGAAGTAGAAAGCTTCGCCGTTTTGGGTCAGGCTGGTGGCAGCCATTGTATAGATTTCGAACACTTTTCCGGATTCCAGACACCCGCCTTGCTACCATTCTAGGGAAATCCTAATAAATCGCTTGCAATGATGAGGATACGGTAAGTCACTTTTCCCGGATTAGGGAAATCTAATTGCAATTCCTTTTTCGGAACAGTTCTGCGTCTGAGTGGGAACCCAGATGTTGGCGGGTTTTGGAGTTCACGTTTGGCGTCCAGCACAGAACGCTCCAAATCTTTACTGGTGAAAGGACTCATGGAAAATAGTACGCAGGAAACGGTCAAGCCGTCCGCCCAGCCGATTTATTCGTCGCGTTTTTTGGTCGCTGAGGATGACGTGCCGCTCTCGCAATTTCTGCGCCGCGGCTTGCAAAGCGACAAGCAATGGTGTGGACGTGGTGAATGACGGAGAGACTGCGCTTCAGGCTCTTTCTCAAACCCGCTACAGCCTGCTGATCCTCGACTTAAATCTTCCGAAGCGCGACGGCATGTCCATTCTCCAGGAAATTCGACCGAAGTCCCCGATGATGCCCATCATGGTGCTGACCGCGAGAAGCCGGCTTGAGGACAAGATTATGGCGTTGGACGCGGGTGCGGACGACTGCATGGTTAAACCGTTTTCTTTCCAGGAACTGCTGGCCAGAACGCGAGCGCTCATGCGCCGGAATGTGGGCGCAGGGTCGTCCCGCACGACGTTGCAGGTCGGCGACCTTAATCTGAACCGGTCTGAACTGCGGGCCGAAAGTGCCGGGAAAAGGCTCGACCTGACGGCCAAGGAGTTCGTGCTTCTCGAGTACCTCATGCTGAACTCTCCGCAGCCGGTAACGCGCGAGATGATCATGGAAAACGTCTGGAAAGAGCCGTATGACGGAAGCACGAACCTGATCGACGTCTACATCAAGTATGTGCGCGACAAAGTGGACAAAGACTTTCCCACCAAGCTGCTGCGCACCATCCGCGGGGTTGGTTATGTCCTGTGCGACAAATAGAAAGGGTTATTGATCGCAATGGATTTTCAAAGCCATGAATTCACTCGCAATGGGGATCTCAGCGTAGAAGACGCAATCCTGAGATGCTGCACCGGACCGCGCAGCCCCTGTCCACACTCAGGGGAATTCTCGAACTCACCTTGGCAGAGGCAATGACTGCCGATGAAAAGAAAGCGTGGCTGCAACAAGCCATGGAGCAACTCCTGCGGGCGACATCGAGTTTTGAGCAGCTTCGCGAACTGGTAGAGAAAGACCGTTGTGAACGGCAGTCTTCGGAAAAGAGGGCCGCGGCTCATGTCTAGCCTCATGACGATCCGTCCGCAACCGGGCTCTGAAGATACAGCCAGCAAGCCTTCGTGCGTTCTTGTTGTCAGCTCAAATCAGGACCTGCGGCGAAATCTGATTGCCCGGCTTGAGTCTGGCCAGTGGAACCTAATGGAAGCCGGCAGCGGCGCCGAAGCCCTGCAGATGACGGAAACAGAACAGATCGCGATGATCCTGCTGGATCCTGGCCTGCCCGACCTGAAAGTCGACGACTTCAAGGGAATCATCGAAGCGGATTATCCCGACGTGACGATTATTCCCATCAACCCGCATACGGGACAACCGATCGTGGCCTCGCCATCGCCCGATTCAATCTGTTTTGAAATGATTCGCAAAATCGAGCGGGGAGCGCCGTTTCGCGCATCCGTGACAGCGCCAACGTTCGAGTCGGAACAGACAGCGCCAAGCGTAGAGGGCCTTCCGGGTTTCATCGGCAAAGCTCCGGTGGTGCAACGAGTGTTTAATATGGCACGCCAGGTCGCGCAGCGCGACACCTCGGTCCTAATCACGGGCGAAAGCGGCACGGGCAAAGATGTTGTCGCTCGCGCACTTCATCAGCTCAGCTTGAGCAAATTGAAGCCTTTTGTAGTTGTTAACTGCGCGGCCATCCCCGAAGCTCTGCTGGAAGCGGAGTTGTTCGGCTACGTCAAGGGCGCATTTACAGGCGCCGTCCAATCGAAGATTGGACGGATTCATGCGGCGCAGGGAGGAACGCTGTTTCTGGATGAGATCGGCGACCTCGCGCTGGGCTTGCAGTCTAAGTTGCTGCGTTTCCTGGAACAGGGAGAAGTCCAGCGCCTGGGCAGCAACGACATGTTTCGAGTCGATGTGCGGGTGATTGCAGCGACGAACGCTCCTCTGCGGGCCCTGGTGCAACAACGCGCATTTCGCGAGGACTTGTACTATCGGCTCTCGATCTTTCCCATTGATTTGCCGCCTCTGCGGGATCGCATGGAAGACCTGGAGCCGCTGATGAACAGCTTTCTCGCGAAGTTCTGCCCGCACCATGTCAGTCTAACACCGGAGGCGACCGCGTTGCTGCAACAACATTCCTGGCCGGGAAATGTGAGAGAGCTGAGAAACGTGATCGAGCGGGCAAGCATTCTGGTGGGAACGGGGAGGGAGATCAGCCCTGAGCATATCCTGATTTAGCTCGGGGCTTTGGTCTCTATTGCAAATAATCCAGCAGGCTGTTCGGTATGACTTTGGCGAGCGCAGCCAAAGCCGCATCATGGGTGGTCGTCGCCTGGGACAGGTCGGTTGCGACCGCTGTCATGTCTGCGGCCACCAGGCCTGAATCCTGAGTCTGGAGGTTGACTTCTTCGGTCTGCAAGTACGACTGGTTTGAATTCATCTGATCGAGCGCGCTCCCGTAAAACTCGCGCTGCGGTCGAAACGTAATTCAAGGAAGCGCTAATAGCAGTCGTTGCAGTTCCGATGGCGGTGGTGTTACCGCTGCTGAGGGCATTCACCAGTTGCTGTAAGGACGCCATCACATTACCGCCGCTACCCAGGAAGATCTGTGAGCCGGGAAGGTTGGTCTGAATGCTCCTGCCGTTGGCAATCTCCACCTGATTGACACCAGCGTTCCCTTGATAGCTTACGCCGGCAACTTGCGTGACGTCGGCCACGAAAGGCGGCTTTGTAGTCTCCGTTCCCCCGAAAATATAGCTCCCCTCGTAGGAGGTATTCGCGTACTGCACCATCTGACTTTGAATCCCTTGCACCTGCAGCGCCAGGGCCTGCTGGTGCGCGAGGGTCAAGGTGCCGTTACTACCCTCCGTCCCAAGCGAGATCGCCTGGTTAAGCGCAGACACTACCGAACTCATGGTTGAATCGGCGGTCTGGAACAAGCCTTCGAGGTTGGATGTGTTATGCAGGTATTGATCCGTTTGGCTCTGCTCGGCCTGGTTTTGAATGTCTGCGGCAAAAGCGGTCGGATCGTCCGAGGGCAAGTTCACGCGCCGACCGGTCGAGAGCTCTTGCAGGTCGGTCTGTTCCTGCGCCTGGGTCTGAAAAACGTCATTCAGAATATCTGGGGCGAAATTTGGATTTACTCGCATATGTTTACGGCGCTGTCGGCGCTGATTCTCCCATTTGAAGTACGGATTGAGTCAATGCATCCACCGTCGTTACCACGCGCGCCGCAGCCTCATAGTCGCGCTGGTAGTTAACAAGATTCGTTGTTTCTTCGTCGATCGAGACGCCTGAAATCGCTCCCAGCTGGTCATTCAACTGTGTCAGGCTTGAACTGCTGGCTGTGTTTTCAGCCTCGGCCTGCGCCGTCAGATTGCCGACCTGGGCGACCAGGTTCGTGTAGGTGTCACCCGGAGTGGCGCCGCTGGGCAAGGCGGTGTTTTGAACCGCGAGCAAGTTTGCCACGTTCCCATTACTTCCGGAAGTGCCGTCCGAACTGGCAGCGATCAGGCTCGGATCGCTGATTGCAACTTTCAGGCTCGCCGCCGCACCCGCCCCAGGTGTGACGGAAAACAGTGCCGCTCCTTTATTCCCATTCAAGTCGTAGCCTGAGGCCTGTGCTGAGTTAATGCTGGCGGCGAACTGGCTTGCGAGGTTGTTTAGTTGGGACGACAGGTTCGGTATGACAGTATCGCGGACCTGAATCGTACCGCCCAGCGTGCCTCCGCTGATCGCAGAAGTGATGTCCTGGCCTTGGGAAAGAATGCTTGTATTTCCAGAGGAATTGGTCGAAGTCTGAAGCGCAAAGCTCTGATTGCCCACTACCAATGGAGAGCCGTTGCCGGTTGTCAGGGTAAGTCCGTTCCCACTTTGAATTTCAGAAACGTTGGTCAGCTGAGACAGTTGGCTGATCAGTTGATTTTCCTGATCCAGCAGCACGCCGGGATCTTTCCCCTCGTTCCGAAGAGTTCCTACTTGCCCGTTGAGTTGCGCGATCTGCTGCGTCAGGCCGTTAATCTGAGTTACCGTTTGTGTTACGGTCTGGTTCAGGCCAGAGGTGATCGAGTCAAGATTCGTTGCTGCCTGATTGAAATCGCCGGACAGGGTTTGCGCCGCATTGAGTACCGCCTGTCGGTTTGGAACGCTCGTTGGGTTGGTCGACAACTGGCTTACGCTGTTAAAGAACGCGGAAAAATCAGCTCCAATGCCTTGCGTGGAACTGGAAAACAAACCTTGAACTTGCTGAAGTGCGCTCGATTGAGCCTGTGTGCTGCCTTGTTGCTGGGTCTCCAGCGCAATTTGAAAACTCAAAACCTGATCGCGAATGCTCTGAATCTGTTGCAGGCTTACGCCTTGGCCGTACGTGAGGTTGCCCTCCTGAATGGCCCCCTGTTCGGTCATGACCGCCTGTTCGCGGCTGTAACCTGGCGTGCTGGCATTGGCGATGTTGTTGCTGGTGACGTCCAACGCTCCTTCAGTGGCCTGAAGCGCCCCCGCTGCAATCCAAAGTGATGATGAAAGACTGGACATTTTCTAGGCCTCGCAGGACCAAGTATGTTTGGCGGATGGGGCGCCTTCATCCTTCGCGTAGGGCGGCCCGGGATTTCGATACAAGCCGACGATCATTTCAATGGATTTCTGGGAACGTTTAATCAGCGCGGCATAAACGCGATTCACCCGGTCGAGGGCGATGTGCGCCTCGCGAATTTTCTGCCAGAGCGACGGTGCCGCTTCGCTTTGCTCGGACGTTGCTCGATAGGAGGCGCAAGCTAATTGGAGATCGGTCGGGGACTTCTGATTGAGTTTGAGGCAAATTGCTTCCTGAGCCGCCACACGTTCGCGCAGATCCGCGCGGTCATTTCTCTCGATCGCTGAAATAGCCGAGGAGATTTCGTGGGAAAGCGAACGCACCAAGGCGAGATGCTCTACCGCATCTTTCTTCGTTGCCTGTTGCTGGCCGGCAGTTTTGGATTCAGACATCGTTGTTATGTGTTTCTAAATACTTGCGCTTACGCCGCCAGCATCCCGGCCGCGGTTTTCTCAGCATCAACCTGATAACTTCCATCCGCTATCTGCTCGCGCACCTGGTCAACCTTGTCTTGCCTAATTTCGGGCAACTGCAATGCCTGAGCCGACAGCGAGTTCAGGCTGACGCTATCCGTCGAGAACTTATCGACCTGAGACGCACCCGACGTGAATTGAGACGAGGCCGACGAAGTTGAGATCCGGTCGGTGGAGATGTCCGCCGCATTTGGTACGTTCAACGCAATTCTCATAGAGCACGTCCTGGCACCCGGTCCGGTGTCGGTTTCTAATCGGCACTCACGATCTAAAACTTTAGTGACTGACCCTGGAACCCTTCCATGTTCCCAACTATCTGATATTGCTTGATTTACCAGATCCGGTTGCCGTATGAATCTTGTTGTCAGCCGGATTGGGGACGTGCGGCTGGGCGGTTTCAGCGGCAGCGGTCAGGCGCTTGCTGATCATAGCGGCGATTCCGAAACCACCGTTCTTGCTCAGGCCTTTAGCTAATGACTCGCAAGCAATGCTCATGAACTGTTCGCGGCTGGAATCGTTTTGCTCATCCTGGTCCGTGCCCGGGACGCTCGCAAATGATTTTTCAGCCTGCTCGAGCCAATGACCGACAAGCAGGCTTTCGAAGTTCTTCGCCGCTGCGTTTATTTTCTTCGGGTCTGAGCCCTTGACCTGCGCGCCTCGCAGAGTCTTGACTGCCTGCGAACTTTGCGCCGAGCTAAGATCCTGACTGCCGGTTGATGCGGATGTCACAAGATTCGGCACGGTTATAAAACCTCCAATTCAGCTTGCAGGCCGCCCGCTGCTTTTATCGCCTGCAGGATCGCAACGATGTCATGCGCCGACGCGCCCATCGTGTGAAGGCCATTGATCAGTTCCTCGACGCTGGCTCCTTCTTTCAATTCGATGGAGCGCGCCGGGCCGTCTTTGGCTTTAACCTCGGTTTGCGGAACAACCTGGGTTGTACCTTTCGAGAGCGGTTCGGGCTGGGAAACCGTGAAGGTAGTCGTGACCTCGACGGTCAAATCTCCGTGCAACACCGACACGGGAGAAAGCTTTACGTCTCCGCCCATCACGATCGTGCCAGTCCGCTCATTCATGACGACCTTGGCGGGAGGATGAATCGAGACAGCAATGTTCTGTACCTTCGCGATCAGCGCGGGGATGGAAGAATCGCCCATAAGAGAGATGTTGAGGTCGACCCGCCGGCTGTCGGTTGCGGCGGCCACTTCCTTGCCAAAGTCGTGATTGATCGCGGCCGCGATGTCGCGAGTTACAGTGAAGTCCTGCTCGCGCAGGCTGAGGGAAACGGTCTTCATGTGGGTCAGGTCGATGGAGGCATCGCGTTCTACGATTCCTCCATTCGGAACTCGGCCCACGGTGACGTGATTCACTTCCTTACTGTTTCCGCCACCGCCGACGGTGTAGCCGCCCAATGTGAGCGGACCTTGCGCCTCAGCATAGACTTGGCCGTCGGCTGCATGGAGCGAAGTGAGCAATAACACCCCACCTTCGAGGCTCTTGGCATCGCCGATCGAGGAGACGGTGACGTCGAGGCCCGTGCCTGGCCGCGCGAATGGCGGCAGGGACGCCGTAACCATAACGGCGGCAATATTTCGAACCTGAATCGTAGACGCGGAAATCTGGACGCCCAGGCGCTGCAGCATATTGGCGAGAGTTTGTGTGGTGAAGAGGGTTTGCTGGCTGTCCCCGGTTCTCTTCAGTCCAACCACCACACCGTACCCAATGAGCGGGTTGTCGCGGATGCCTTCGATGGTGGTAATGTCGCGAATGAGGACTTGGCGGCTTTGTTCGGCAACCGAATCTACCGCGCTCACAACCACGAGCAACAGGCAGAGAGCAAAGCCCAGGCCTAGATGCTCGCCTGAGCAATGCCTCGAGACTCGGGTCGGGCTCAGAAACTGAACAGCCATTGCAATCCTCGAATCACCGCGTTCGGACGATGGATGGCGTCGGTAATCACGCCTTTGCCCTTCAGTTCAATTTCCAGATCAGCGAGGGACGTGGAACTTGCCGTGTTATTCGGCCCCACGTCGCCGGGACGAAGCACGCCGCGCACAACGACCGTTTCGTGCTGGCTGTTGATCAGAACCCGCCGTTCGCCTTCGACAATCAGCGATCCACTCGGGAGTAATCCGATTACGCGCGCCGTCAAGGTGGTCGTCACATTCGATCCGGCCGAGGTCTCGCCTGTTCCCTTCAGCGTGGTCGCGGAGTTGGCCCCAAACAGTGGGTTCAGCATTGATGTGCTGACTCCCCCAGGTAGCCCGGTGATGGCAGAACTCGCGGTATAGGCTCGCGAAGTGTTGACATCACCGGTGGATGTGGCTGTGGTGTTCTCATAGACGGTGAGCGTAACAACATCTCCGACTCGCCTTGCCTTATAGTCGGCGCTGATATCGGTGAATGCTCCGGTAGGACTGTATAAACTGCCAAGCGAGCCGGCTTCTGTCGAGAGTGGCTGCTCTTTCACGCGTGCCAGGTACTCAGCGCGCAACTGCTCGGTATTCTGCTTTTTGGAATGAGCCCACGCGGGTTGCACGCTAATGAGCCCAGTCGCCAAAAATAAAGCGAGGGTCCATCGGACTTGAAAGCGTGCAATCATCCACTTTCCGATTCTCAAAGTGTGCTCCTGACGGTTTTTTCATTTACCACTTCCGCGCGGTAGATCCGCTTCCGGTCGGGGCTGGCAACTCGGATGGCTTGTCCGTGAATACCCGCTTGAAGACAAATCGCAGGCAGGACGATACGCGAAGTCGCATTTTCGATGATGAGGGTGACGGGCTGCCCGCGGGCGACCAGCGGATGCTCTTCAACCGAACTGATTGCAGATGCAGGAATCTGGCGCGTTCCCGCCGGTTTTGCCACAGCGTTTGCGACTGGGTCGACGTGAATCAATACGTAAAAGGGAAGACACTGGCGACGAACCCGGCAGGCCAACTCGGCCAAAATTGTGTTCGGAGACTCTTCCACCTTCTTTGCGACCTTCAGGCTCGCTCCCGGAGCCGTTGTGACGCTGGCAAGCATCTGAACCCGGTCTGCGTTCGTGTCGACTCCGGCCGATCGCATGGCAGCAGCCACTTGTTCGGGTGAAACTGGAACCCTGTTGGCGGTTTGCGCACGCGCGGCCATGCACAGCGCAGCGAGCCAAACGAGTTGCCGAACCTTGCGAATGGACAATGTGGTCTCCACCTAGCGAATCAGGTTCGCGAGGTCCTGTAACATCTGATCGGCCGAAGTCACCACACGAGAGTTCGACTCGTAAGCGCGCTGGGCAACGATCATGTTGACGAATTCCTGGACGATATCGACGTTCGACTGTTCGAGCATCCCTTGCTGCAGCGTGCCCAATCCTTCAGCCGCGCCGGGAGCGCCCACAATCGGATCGCCCGAGGCGGTAGTCGCAAGATAAAGATTGTTGCCGACGGTATTCAGTCCGCCGGGGTTGGGAAACATGGCAAGTTGAATGCTGCCCACCTGCTGGGCCGCGGTTTGACCGGACTCAGTAACAGAAACGGTTCCGTCCGAACCGACTGTAACCGTGGTTGCATTCGCGGGAATCGTGATGTTCGGTTGCAGCGCGTTGCCGTTGGCGGTCACGATATTTCCTTGCGCGTCAAGGTGAAAAGAGCCGGAGCGCGTGTAAGCGATCTGTCCGTCCGGTAGTGTGACTTGGAAGAAACCAAGACCTTGAATCGCGAAGTCCAGCGGATTGCCAGTCGAAGCAAAATTGCCCTGCGTTTGCATGACTTCCGAAGCAGCAGGCATGGTTCCGAGTCCAACCTGAAGTCCGGCGGCGATGGTGGTCTGCTGGGTGGCGGCCGCTCCGGGCATGATCACGTTCTGGTAAACCAGATCCGAGAACTGGAGACGGCGCGCATAGAATCCGGCGGTGCTGGAGTTGGACAAGTTATTGGCGATGTTGTCGAGATTCAATTGTTGCGCTGACATCCCGCTCGCGGCAGTATATAGGGCACGAAGCATGGTGAACTCCTTTAAGCGCCGCTTGTGATTCGCGGCAGTTCCTGGGTTGCGGTCTGATTCATCTCGGAATGAAATAGATACAAGGCTCGTTGCATCAGTTCCGCGTAGCGTTGCACGGTGACGAGTTGGACCGCGCTCGCGACTGCATTCACATTGGACGATTCGAGGCTGCCTTGCTGAATGCTGGAATCCTTCGCCGGCTTCGCGCTGTTCGCCGGAGCGGTGTAGTAGGTCTGTCCGAGCGCTTCCAGGGAAGTACCCGGTGCAAAATCGACGACCTTTAATTTGCCAGCGAGCGCCCCGTTCACGGAGATGGTGCCGTCCGGGCTGACCGAGACGGGCGATCCCACGATTTGAATCGGACCGCCTTCTTCCCCTAGCACGGAGTCGCCCGCGGCTGTCACCAGCCGACCTTGCGGAGACACATGAAAGTTGCCATCCCGCGTGTAGGCGGCTCCGGACGAGGTTTTCAGGGCGAAGAAGCCTGAGCCCTGGATCGCAAAGTCGAGATCGTTACCGGTATGCTCGAGGTTCCCTTGCGAAAGATCGAGGTCGGTGTCGCCCAGCACGGAGTAGTTATTTACCGCGTGATTGAGGGTGGACATGGGATGGCCGGACGAAGCGGCCAGCAGGGAACGAAACACATTCTGTTGTCCGCGGTATCCGGGCGTACTGATATTGGCCAAATTATTGGCGACCGAATCCAAAGCCTGGTTTCGAGCCAACAGCGCGGTACAAGCCGCGTAAAAACCGCTGTCCATGAGTTCCCTCCATGAAGACCAAGCAAGGGAACGGCCAAGTAGACAGAGGAGGAAAGGGTGGTAAGTGGTTGATAAACGGGCGGCGGATACCCTCAGATGAGTTCGGGATTAGCAGCCTACTGCCATCAAAGACGGAACTGGCTGAGTTTCTCTAACCCGGCGCGACGGGATTTTACCATTGGCTTAAAACACTTTGCGCGCGAAACGAGCCACTAGCCCCTGAATGCGTCGGGCCTGGCGATCGGCCTCACGAACCAATTCGAGCAAAGGGCGAGTGGTCGAGCGCTGATCATCGTCACAGGCTACATCTTCCAAAAGCGGTGGAAGACCCCACTCTTTAGCCAAGCGGCGTGCAATCATGCGCGGGTTTGAATGAGTGCCCCCTCGCTGCCACCCCAGGATTAAGGGCAATTCACCGAGGTGGAAAAGTAGTCCCCCGAGATAGGCCTCTTCCGCGTCATGGTACATGGTCTTGTACGCTAGTTCTTGAGCCATCAATGCCGTAAGCCGCGCCTGTCCCCAGAATTGCTCGCAATCGCGCAGCTCTTCGCGGCCGTTGGGATGGCTGGAAAGAGGCTCGATTTCAGTGACAAGAGTTAACAGCTTTTCGATTCCAGCGTGGACCACGTTCCGGGGAATGCTGATTTCTACTGGCTGGCGCTCGCCGTGTTCCAGCGATACCAGCCGCAACAACTGGATGGTGAGCCCAACGTCATTTCGAATCACCTCCGCGACCGAACGAAGGTTGACTGCAGGGCCGGATAAAAGGACCTGTAACAACAACACTGAATCCGCCATTGCCGGGAGGTTGCCAAGAATCAGACTGCCATTCTGCCGCGGAAGTTGACTGCGTCTGCACCTTGGCTGAGAATTGGTCGGGCCAAGGACCAGATAAGGTTTACGGGATTGTTCTTTTGCCAGCATGTCTGTGCTGGCTTTAATCGGCAGAAACGGATTGCGACTTTAACGCGAGCGCCGAGGTCGAAGTGGCTAGTCTGGTTGGACCCGGAAAAGCAGATCGGTTTCGTGCTGACGGCTCCAGATCCTCATCCAGAGATAATCGCGGCACATTCCGAAACGCGTGTCTTTTGCGCCCAGTTGGGTGACGTAATTACGGCTCATGCGGGCAATTTCAGCGGTCGGCATGGGGCGGTCGAAGATGATTTCGTTCTCGCGCGTCAGGAAGGCGCTGGCCTGCAAGTGGCGCTGGTAATCCTGAGCGGTAATGAAACCCGGCATCGCGTCACACCCGAGAATGTGTTCGATGGTCGAGAGAATCTGGTACTGCACGCGGCTTACAAAGCCGATCGATAACCTTCGATCCGCTTCCACGAAGTGCACCGGGAGCATTTCATATTGCTCCAGCAGCAGACGCGGGATGTGAATGGGAGGGGGCACGAGGCGTGCGGTTAACGTGAACACGGGGCATGACCACTGGGCCGCGACTGCGGAGGTTACCTGTTCGGATGTCGCGAAGCCCAGGGCTTGCACCGCTTCGCCGAGATTTGTGCCGTCGAGTTTTTGTCTTTCGAGCGCGAGGACGAGTTGCTCCGAGGTCAGGATTTCCCGTTGCATCAGCAGCAGCCCAAGCGGCATTCGGCGGACCTGGGGTGGTTCCTGGACCTGCCGCGAAGTAATGGTGGCTGCGATGGTAGCGTGAAGAAAGTTTTCAAAGCAGTCGGGGCTGCAGAACCATTCTTTGCCGAGGGAAACGCCCGCATGGCGCCGGGAGAGGCTGGGCAACAGGCTCTTTCGCGTACAGGCAGTATTCGAGCAAGGGAGTGCCCACGTTTTCCATCTTGCCGGAATCGGAATCCATTGAGCCTTGGGCATTGTAATCGGCGGTGTCCTAAAACGCTGCGCACCTACTCCACAATCTGATTCTCATCGAAGGACGCGCTCCGTAACGCGGCGCGGAGTTTCGGAATGGCGAGCGCGTGGATCTGGCAGACCCTGGACTCACCAATCTGGAGCACGGCCGCGATCTCCTTCATCGTTAATTCCTCTTTGTAGTAGAGCGAGATAACCATTTGCTCGCGTTCGCTGAGCGTCTCGATGGCAGCCGCGAGTTGGTTGGTCACTTCCGATCGCAAGCACAGTTCGTCGGGGCCCTCCTCGCGGCTGGGAGCGGATTCAATCAAGTCTTGCCGCTCCGACCGATCATAGGCCGCACTTACCTCCTGGCCAACAAGGCGCAATCCATCGACGCGGACGGCGGTGTCGTGGAGATCTTTAAGAGTCAACCCTAGTTCGGCGGCGATCTCTTCTTCCGCCGGTTGACGGCCGAGCTGAGCCCCGAGTTTTGCGACTGCCTCTTCAATGTTCCTCGCCTTTTGACGCAACGGGCGAGATCCCCAGTCTAATTCACGCAGACTATCGATAATCGCTCCGCGAATCCGGAACTTGGCGAACGATTTTAACGGGACAGACTTCGTCGGATCGTAACTGCGGATGGCCTCGATCAGACCGATCACTCCCGCGTTAACCAGGTCCTCGAAAGGAACGTGCTGAGGCAGGCGCTCAAAAATACGCCGGGCAATGTAATGCACCTGCGGAAGTTGTTGCAGGATCAGTTCATCCCGCTCGCGGTTTGTTTCATCGACGTTTTCTTTGTACGCCAGTTCTGCTTTGGTCGTCATCTCAACCTCAAATCGATCCCCAAGCTTGTCTTCATCGCAAAGCTCCCACCGAATGCACGGCAATTGCGGGTGGAATTTCCGTCGGCGCCAAAACAACTATCTTCGGGAAGAAAGGCTCCAGCAATCGGCGCAACTGGAATCTTCCCGGAGAAGAACACAAGAGAATGGGCGGAGCATTCACTACACCATCCCCAAACAGAGCTTTCAGTCCATCAAAAACGCGTCGCGCGACGTTGGGCTGGAGAGTGCCTGCCGGCTGGGTTGTGTTAGGCTGCGGGGTGAGGGAACGGGTGCATTCTTCCTCCAGCGCCCGATCCAGAGTCACCACTTTCAACTCTCCATTTTTGTCGAGCAGAGGTTGCACGAAAGCGCGGCCCAGGGCATGGCGCACTGCTTCCACCAGGAGCACGGGGTTCTTATTCAGGGGTGCAACGTCGACCAGCGTTTCCAGAATCGTGCCCAGGTCACGAATCGAGACCTGTTCCCGTAACAACTGCTGTAATACTTTTTGCACTTCGCCGAGCGTGAGAATCTTCGGGATAAGTTCTTCCACCAGTCGGGGATGAGACTCCGCGTTCCGATCGACGAGCCGCTTGGTCTCGTGACGGGTAAGGAGCAGATGAGCGTTCTGCTTGACAACTTCTCCTATGTGAGTCGCGAGCGCCGAGGTGTGGTCGACGACAACGTATCCGGCAGCAACGGCCTGCGCTTGGTTATCAGGAGAGATCCAGCTGAGCGGGCGTATTGAATGCGGGTTCGGCGTTTCGGCGCCTGCCAAGGCCGGTGGATTGGATTGCGAACTGATGGCCAAAAGGCAATTGCGCCGCATCTCCCAGCGAGCGACCTCCACTCCTCGAAGGTGGATCACGTACTCGTGTTCCTTCAGCGAAAGGTTATCGGTGATGTGGATGGATGGAATTAGGAAGCCAAGCTGGGAAGCAAGCTGTTTTCGCAGAGAACGAACCTTGCCCAGGAGCTGCCCGCCTTGCTTACTGTCGACGAGAGGTACGAGTCCGACGCCGACCTCCAGCATGAGTTCGTCCAGCTTGAGAACAGCGTCGAGGGGTTCGGCGTTGGCGGGTGCGCCGGGAGCTGCAGCTTTGGTGGTAGCTGATTCCGAACCGGCTTGTGCCTTGATTGCAGATTCCGGTTTGACGCGTCGCGCCAGAACAAACATCAGCAGCGACATAATCGCGAAAGAGATTTTGGGCAGGCCGGGCACGAGTGCCAGTCCGGCCATAACGCCCCCGGCAATCCACAAGGGGCGTCCTTTGCCGAACAACTGCTGCCCTACATCCAGGCCTAACGTGCTCTCGGATGAAGCCCGAGTCAAAACGATGGCGCCCGCGACGGAAACGAGCAGCGACGGAATCATGGTTACCAATCCATCGCCCACTGTGAGAACCGTGTAGGTCTTCAGCGCATCCATGAAAGGCGTGCCGTGCTGAAAAACACCAATCAGAAAGCCGGCGATGATGTTGATGCCGGTGATAAGAATCGTGGCAAGCGAATCTCGCTGGCTGAAGCGGGCCGCGCCATCCATCGCGCCGTAAAACTCCGCTTCATGCGCAATCAGGGCGCGGCGGCTACGGGCCTGTTTTTCGTCGATCAGGCCTGCGTTCAGGTCGGCATCGATTGCCATCTGCTTGCCGGGCATTGCGTCCAAGGTAAAGCGCGCGGTTACTTCCGCGGTGCGAACCGCACCATGGCTGATCACCATGTATTGAATAGCAATCAAGGCGAGAAAGAGCACGAAGCCGACAACGTAGTTGCCACCGACAACGAACTGGCCGAAAGCCTCGATCACCCGGCCGGCCGCCGAAGCGCCCTCGCTTCCATGGAGCAAGATTCGCCGGCTGGCGGCGAGATCGAGCGAGAGCCGGAACAAGGTCAGAAGCAAGAGAAGGCTGGGGAATACCGAAAACTGCACCGGCTTAAGAATCTGGAGAGCCACGAGTAAGACGAGGACGCCGGCGGATATGCTAAAGGCCAGGAGCATGTCAACCAAGCATAGCGGGCAGGGGAATGACCATTACGAAGACCATGCTGACGGCGAGGGCTGGAATGATCCAGTCACTGCTGCTTCCCATGATCGACTTAAGAAATCCAGGCTTGGCTGTTGGCGATGCCATAGTTATGGCGTTTCCTCATGTTGAATGTGATATTTCATTGGGCGTGTACCTGTGCCGTTTTCTGCCCCTGCGCCTGGGCCTGCGCCCGGAATACGAAGGCCAGGATTTCTGCGACCACGGCGTACAAGCTCCGCCGGAATTGACTGGCCCACTTCGACGGTGCGATAGAGCGTTTGCGCGAGTGGGGGATTTTCGAGCACCGAGATACCGGCCCAGCGGGCAATTTCCTTGATCTCCAGGGCCAGCAGATTCTGCCCTTTCGCGACCACGATGGGAGCATCCATGCTCATGTCGTATTTGAGAGCCACCGCAAAGTGGGTCGGGTTGGTGATGACGACGTTCGCCTGTTTGGTGTCCTGCAACATCTTTCGGCGGCGCATCTGGCGTTGAATGCGGCGAATGCGGCCCTTGGTGGCGGGATTGCCGTCGGTCTGTTTCATTTCCTCGCGCAGGTCCTGGCGGCTCATCTTGAAGTCGCCTTCGAGCTTGCGCCAGACGAGCAAGTAATCGATGCCCGACCAACAAACCAGAACCAGGCCCGCTTTCCAGCACATTCCCCACATGGTGTTGGCAAGGAATCCGGCGTAGGGACGGACGCCCACATCGGAGGCCCGTATAACCCGCTGCCAATTGTTCTGGATGGCGGAGACTCCGATCCAGGCGATGACGCCGAAGGGAAGAAGGGACTTTAAGATGTTGCTCAAGCCGGAAAGCGAGAACAACTGTTTCAGTTTGTTGGCGGGACTAAGTTTTTCGGGTTTGAGAGCGAGTGCCTCAGGGGCAAAGATGAGGCCGCCTTGGGCCACACCGGCACTCAGCGCGATAACCCACGAGGCTGCCAAGACGGGGACGATCCAGCGAAAAACTGCAACGCTGGCCCAAAGCAGCTCGGGTCCTCCGGCGGTGAGCGATTCCCGTGTGGACATATCGAGCATGGTCTGCAAGAGGCCGCGCCATTGGCGGGGCGCGTCGTGGGTTTGCCAGGCGATGACGGCCATGGCGCCGCTCCAGGCGAGCGCACTCAGACAATTCACGGCTGCGCGCAACCTGGCCTTGCTCGCGCGCTTTCTTCCGCTTTTGCGGTGTCGCTTTCTCTGTCTTATTTGCGTCCGCCATAGATTAGTGCGCCAGGTGCAACAGTTGCTCGGTGTACGCAATCGATTCCCCGAAATACTTTTCGAATACGCTTGGCCAATAACCGATCGTCACCGTTAACACGAAGACGCCCAGCATGCTCTTGACAGCCGGTCCCAGAAGCATGAGCGGCATCTGCGGGGACGCCTTTCCCATCAGGCCGAGAACCAGGTCCATCAGCAGGGTCGCGGCCAGGACCGGGGCGGCGATCTGGATGCCGAGTTCGAGAACGACGGCTCCCTCATGCAGAACCGCCTTGGCAAACATCGGATTCAGGGTGACGGTGCCCGGCGGAAGATAATCAAAGCTGTGAGCGACGGCCCGCAAAATCCAGTGGTGCACATCGAGGGAAAGAAAGATCAGCAGAGCCATGCTCTGGTGAAAAAAGGCGACGATTGTGCTTTGGACCTGGGTATTTGGGTCGAGAATATTGACCAGCGAATAGCCCATTTGAATGCTGAGCATTTGACCGGCAATCTGGCAGCCTTCGAATACCACATAGGTTGAGACCCCGATGGCGAGGCCGAGGACGGTTTCGGAAGCCACAATGGCAGGCCACTTCGAGAGGTCCAGGGTTTGAAGGCGCGGGGCAAATACGGGATACAGCACGGCAGTGATCGCGATCACGAAAACGGCCTTCACCCGGGCCGGGATGACCGCATTGCTGAAGAATGGGGCAAACAGCATCAGTCCCGACACGCGAATGCCGATGATGAGGAGAGCGCCGAGAATGTGTGGAACAGGTATTTCCATTTTGTAATTCAGCGTATGTAAGGATGAAAATCCGACAGTAATTGGATCGTGAAATGGGCCATTTGCTTCCACATCCAGGGCGTGAGTACGAACACCGCGCCGCCGACGGTGAGCAGGCGCGGCACGGCCGAGATGGTTGTTTCCTGCAGGGAAGTAAGCACCTGGACGATGTTGATCAGCAGACTCACGGTAACCGCGAGAGCGAGGATGGGAGCGGCGATCACGAACACTTCCTTCATCGTCATGCGGCCCAGATCAACTACGACTTCAGTCGGCATAGGTGAAAACTCCTGGAATGCGGGCGCGTTTCAGCCTGCAGGAACTCAGTCGTCCCTCCGGGACTTGGATCTCACAGGACACTAGTGAAAGCTCCTCATCAGGGACCCGACCAGAAGATTCCAGCCGTCAACCATGACGAATAACAACAGTTTCAAAGGGGTAGAAATTACCACGGGCGGCAGTTGCAGCATTCCTACCGAGGTGGAAATGGAAGCGACAATCATGTCGATCGCCAGGAACGGGAGGAACAATACGGTTCCGATCTGAAAACCGGTTCTCAGCTCGGAGAGAATGTAGGCCGGCATCACGACTCTCATCGAGAGGTCGCTGGGTTTCGCGGGGCGCGGTTCCTTGGATAATTCCACGAACAGGGCGACATCCTTTTCGCGCACGTAATGGAGCATGAAGTCGCGCACCGGGACTTCTCCGCGCTCGATGGCCTGAAAGGCGGTGATCTGTCCGCTCTGCAATGGGGCCACGGAAAGCTCGTAGACATTCGCTCCGACGGGCTGCATGAGGAAGAAAGTCAGGACTAGCGATAAGCCGATGATCGTCTGATTGGTGGGAGTGGTTTGGAGTCCCAGAGCCTGGCGCAGGAAGTGAAAGACGATCAGCAGGCGCGCGAAGGGCGTCATGCAGAGGAGCAGGGACGGGATGAGCGTCAGGAAGGTGAGCAGGACGAGGATCGTCCATGAAGTCCCGCTTCCGACGCCGCTGATTCGTATGTCGTTCGAACCGGCTGCCGGAAGCTTGGCAACGAAGAGCGCAAGCATGGGAGCCGGGCTGGTGGCGAAAACGCCGGGCCGGGAGCCGGTCGGCTGAAAAATCTGCGCCGTTGCATTGGCACTCCCCAAGAGCAGCAAGAGAGGAATCAGAGCCCTCAGGTACGGATGGAGGGAGGAGCGCATGATCACCCGCTAACCTCGCCGATGCGGCTCTGGAGCAGGCTCGAGAACTCGGCGGGCTTGTCCAGTTGGGCGAGTAATGAAACCGAATTCGAGGCGCCCCCCACGAGGAACTGCTTATCGTCGACCTGGATGATGGTGACGAAGCGTTTTTCGCCTAAGGCCACGGTTTCGCAGACGCGCAGCCTTTTCTTGTTCTGGCGAACCCGCACTTGCGCGGCCTGCGACCACAGCGCTTTGATAAAGCTGCGCGCGCATTGGGCGGCGCGGGCAAAGGCGCGAGCAGCGAAGTCCGGCGATGCCGGCGAGTTTTCCGAAGGATTCAGGAGTGGTCCGGCGAGGGATGCGGCTTGCGAGTTCATGGTATCGATTCCAGTGGTCATGCCAACTCCGTGATACGCGCAGCCAGACGTTCTTCGATCATTTCAAACTGAATCCAGGCGATGACGCGGCCGTTAACGCGCAGCGGGATATCCTGGGCGCTGCCGAGGGCGGTGGTGACAATCGAGTCCTTGCGCAAGCGCAACAGGTCGCCGAGCGTGAAGTCACTGACCGGAACTTCCAACGACAAGCGGCACGGGAGCCAGGGGAAACGCTCGGCGGCGTCCCTGGTAAGCTCGGCAGTCTGGCCGGGCGCTTGTTCTTTTTCTTCCTGTTGTGCCGGTATGGCCATTCCCATCCTTCTTATGTTCGAACCCCAGGTGGAAGACTTCCATCCGAATCACTGCTTTTGAGGAAGTGATGCGGCGTCAAGAAACCTGATTGCGCACGTGGATGGGTCGCAATCGACCACGACGCATATGAGGGAATGCAATTGGGAGACCTTGCAATGCGGAGGGGAGCCTGCGTCTGTGGATGAGACGAGCGTTGCAATGACAATGACTTAGAGGGCGGATGGTTACGTCCGTACAATGGCCGGTGCGGGGCGGCGATTAGAGAGAAAGTAGAAGCGAGGTCCCGCGGAGGGGCTGGTTGTGCGCGCCCGCGGGACCTCTAATCAAGTGCTCACGCTAGCCGTTAGTTGCCGGGTTGCGCTTGCAAGTTGGTGGTCGTGTTGCCTACAGAATCCAGGGTGGTAATCATTCGTGCATTCGCTTCAAAACCGCGCTGAACGACGATCAGGTCCGTAAATTCCGTCGAAATGTCCACGTTGGAAGTCTCGAGAGCCCCTCCGGTCAGAGTGCCACGCCCTCCGGCATTGGGGACGCCAACCACGGCAGATCCCGAAGCGAGAGTGGGCGTATAACCGTTGCCGCCGGTGTTTTGCAATCCCTGTACGTTGGCGAAGCTGGCGAGGGCGATCTGGCCGAGAGCCTGGGTTTGGCCGTTGGTGAAGCTGCCTTCGATTGTACCGTCGGACTGGACGGTATAGCTCTGAAGGGTACCGCTGGCGTATCCATTCTGGCTGTTGGTGGTGGTTGTGCTGGTGGCTGCCAACTGGGTGACCAAGGAGCCTCCGTTGGCATCCTGCAGGTTCCAGGTAAGGCTCATGTTGGCGGCGCCGTCGGCCAGACCTGTGACGTTGATTCCGGTCACGGATGTGGGCGAAGTGATGTTTCCATTGCTGTCGAAACTCAAGGACCCGCTGGCGACGACGGTGGGATTGCCCGTACCACCTGTGTCAGCGGCGGGGAGGGTGATCTGGTAGTTCCAGGTATTGGGGGCAGTTTCCGTAAAGTTGTAAGTCAGGATGTGCGAGGCGCCCAGAGAGTCGTAAACGGTAATCGGCGTGGAATAGGTCGTTCCCACCGGAGCGGTAGCATCGAGGTTCGTCTGCTGCTGCATGGTGGTGGTGGCACTGGGTGGATCGGCCAGGCTGGATCCAACCTGCAGTGGACCGAGCGTCGCCGAGGTGGTCACGACGCCATTGACGGCCGGATAACCGAGCACAGTTTGGCCTTCGGGCGTGACGAGATCGCCGGCGGTGTTGACCTGAAAGTCGCCGGCGCGGGTGTAACTGAGCGCGCCGCTGGCATCCTGGGTGATAAAGAAGCCGTTTCCGGTGATGGCGACATTGGAAGGAACGGCGGTGTTCTCCAGGGTTCCGTCGGAGAAGTTCGTGTCGACGGAGCCAATCTGAGTGCCCATGCCCTCCTGGATCGGGTTGCCGGAACCGCTGGTGCCCATGTTCTGATAGAAAAGATCCTGAAAACTGGCTTGCTGATCTTTGTATCCAACGGTATTCAGATTGGCAAGATCGTTGGAGATGATGTTCAGAGCATCGGTGCTGGCGGAAAGGCCCGAGAGTGCGATTGAAAATGACGACATTAGTTTGCTCCTGTGAGAGATGAAATGGCCGACGAACTGGACTGCGATGAAGCAGTAGGTGTTCCAAGCGCGGTCTGCAAGGTTTGATTGATGGCGATCAGCTCATTGAGCTGGTTCATGGACAACATCTGGCCGACCATCTGAGTGGGATCCATGGGGGAAGTGGGATCCTGCGACTGTAATTCCGTGACCAGGAGATTCATGAAGGTGGCCTCGGCATTGTTGGCCGCCTGATTGGGCGTGGTGGCCTTGCTCGACGTGGCCGCGGTTGCGCCTGGTGTATTCATCGATAATGGATTCGTGATCATTGGTGTTTCTCCTTAAGACTGTTTTCACCGGCCGCGCGGTTACATGTGAATATCAAGCTGCGCGGATGGGAGTGACGATTCCGGAATCGATATGTTCCCGGGTAGTGCTTTGGACTGATCTTGCTGAGAGACTGATCTCTGCGGCGCATTCGCGAGCTGGCGGTAGGCTTGGCGCGAATCGGCGGAAGTCCCGCCGGACTGATTATTGAGAATCAAGTTGCTGGTGGTGATCTGGTGAGCGGCGGCGAGTTTCTCCTGCAGGTGCGGCAATTCGGTGGCTAGCAGGTTGCGAAGGGCAGAGTGCTCGACCGAAATTTCGGCGCTTAGCTGGTTGTGAATCATCGAGGTGCGGATGTCCACGCTGCCTAACTCGCCTGCCTGGAAGCCGACGTGGAGTTCGGACTGGCCGGCGCGCTCGACGAGTTTCGCGGTTTGCAAGGCGGACTGAGCTACGGATGATGGGTCGGCTGCGGCGGTTGGGTCCGGGCGATCTGTGGCGGGGAGATTACTAGCTGTCAGGGACGATGTTGCGTTCGCGGAGGGCGCGGCGCTGGCGGCGGATGCGGTTGCGGCCTTTGAGATGTCGGCGGCTGACGTCTGGCCGACCAGGGCACTTGTGAAACCGTTTGGACTGGTGGGGGACTCGAGCCCCTTGGCATCCGAAATCAGGCCGGATGTTGTGGGCGTGCTGGTGTCGTG
This sequence comes from uncultured Acidobacteriaceae bacterium, assembly GCA_963838315.1. Lineage (GTDB taxonomy): Bacteria > Acidobacteriota > Terriglobia > Terriglobales > Acidobacteriaceae > Acidiflorens. The sequence continues at coordinate 365,517 of CAWIQW010000001.1, read as the reverse complement.
TTGGCTGCCGTGTTCGGTTTTGCCGTCTCCGGTTGATGCGGAGCCTTTACCGCGATCGCTGGATGCCTGCTCGAGGGACGTGCTGCGGGCGTCGGCCTTCACGGCTTCACTCTTTGGGGCTTCGACCTTTGCTGCGTCTTTAAGGCTGCCGTCGATCCTTGCACCTTCGATCTTTGCATCTTCGATCTTGGTACCGTCAATCTTTGGACTCTCGATCCTGGCGTTGTCGATTGGGGACTGCGAGACCTTTGCAGCATGATTTGCGGCGGCTGGGGAGTCGGCGGCCAGCCTGGGCTGCTTCCAAACGGCGGCTTCGGACGAAGAAATTGCTTGAGCCGGGGATGCTTCAGCGGTTGCGGGTTTGAGGCTGGCCGATTGTGTTGCACCGCTGCTGCCCGACATTTCTTCCGCGTCACCGAGTTTTGCATCGGGAGTGGTGTCTGCGGAGGGCGTGCCGTCGGTTGCAATGCCATCGGCATTTGCACTGACGGGAGTGGGTGCGGAATCCGAAATCCCCAGCGCGGAAGTCCCTGGCAGGGAAGATGGCAGAGATCCGAGCGCGTTCAGCGACAGGGTGGCGAGGCTGGACGAGTCCCCGATTTGAGTTTTTGCGGAGTCATCCGATGACGAGGTGCTTGACGAAGTATCTGTATCGGATGCTCCGTGCTGCAGTGCCGTCACGGGTATGACGGTTGGGACTGGCACTGGTGAAGGCTGCGCTTCTGCCGCCTGCCCTTGCCGCGGGCCGGTCGAAGTCGATGGGTCCGCCCTCGGACGTTCGCTTTCCGCCGGGGCCTTGCGATTTTCCGTTTTTACGGAAGTGACGCTTTGCGAGGGCGTCTGCGCGCTTGCACTGCGGGGCGCAGATGACTGCGCGGCGCCGGTGGCTTTGGCGAACTCGGATGAAAACGAGGCAACCGCTGGTTTGCTGGCGGCGGATGGATTCGAGAGGCTGGCCAGAAACGAACTCGGGTTTTCGCCAATCGCCGGCATAACAGGGGGCACGATTTCTCCTTTTGGCAAGCACAAAATTGCACGCTGGAAGCCAAACATTCCGGATTAGAGAAATTTCCCGGATCGGCTCCAGGAGAAGATGAATTCAAGAGTTTTGGGGATTGTGCCGATTAGAAAGGGACTACGTGTGCGGGGTTCGCGGGCAACTAGGCAGCGTTTGCCCGGAAATTAGGCAACGTTTGCCTATTGCGTGGGCTTGCGGCGGGCAAGGAAGAGATCGTCAATGGCGCCTTGTTCGGCTTTGGTTTGGCGGCGGATGTAGTCCGCTAGCTTGCGCTCGCGCAGCTTTTCTATGATCTCGCGCTTGTGGCGCGCTTCCTCGTAGGCCTGGAAGATTTCCTGACGTTTGATGGCCAGTTCTTCCTGTTTTTTCTTAAGTTCCTTGCGAAGACGCTCGATGGCCTGCTCGTCGTCGAGGGCATCCTGCAGATGCTTGGCACGCATGCCTCGCTTAATTCCTGAGCGCGGTCCTGCTCTCTGGTTAGACGGTTTTGTTCGGCTTGCTCGATCTGTGCCTCCAGCGTGGCAATTTCCTGCTGCGCTTCCTCGAGCGCGGCGAATTCACGCTGTTCAAGGGCTTCGCGATACTTAAGTACGGCAGCAAGTGAAAATCGGAAGGGCATACTTAACTGGGCAGTGTCAGGAGTTGTTTCACATTGGAATCCAGCAAAGCGGTTTCGCTCGGTCCCTGCGCAAGAAAGTGTTGATTTGCGGCAACGCGTTGATCGCCCGGTCGAGAGTTGGGTCGGATCCCTTCTGATAGGCGCCAATTTTGATGAGGTCTTCGGCCCGGGAGTAAGCGGCCAGCAGGGTGCGGATGGCGCCCACCTTCTGGAGATGTTCCTGCGAGCAGACGCTCGGCATCAACCGGCTGAGGCTGTCGAGGACGGAAATGGGCGGATAATGGTTGGCGAGGGCGAGCTTGCGATCGAAGCACGATGTGGCCATCGAGCAAGGAGCGGACGGTATCGACGATCGGATCCTGTTGATCGTCGCCCTCCATTAATACCGTGTAGAAAGCCGTGATGCTGCCATTGGCGAAACGGCCAGCGCGCTCGACCATTTTTGCCAGCATGGTGAGCACCGAGGGCGTGTAGCCCTTGGCGGTGGGAGGTTCGCCAGCTGCCAGTCCGATTTCGCGCTGAGCCATGGCAAAGCGGGTCAGGGAGTCGACGACCAGCAGAACGTTCTTGCCGAGGCCGCTAAAATATTCCGCCACGGCCGTGGCGGCCAGGGCCGCGCGAATACGCAGCAAGGGCGACTGGTCGGAAGTAGAGACGATCACGACCGAACGGCGGCGGCCTTCTTCGCCCAGGGTTTCAAGAAATTCTCCAACTTCTCGTCCGCGTTCGCCGACGAGCGCGAGCACTGTGAGATCGGCAGCGGTGCCGCGGGCCATCATGCCGATCAGCGTGCTTTTTCCAACGCCGCTGCCGCCGAAAATGCCTACGCGCTGGCCGCGGCCGCAGGTCAGGAACGCATCGACGGCGCGGATGCCGCAGCCCAGAGGCTCATCGATCAAGGTGCGGTCAAGCGCGGCAGGAGCGAGCACATCGACGGGAAGCGAGCGCACGGCGGGATATTCGCCGAGCGAATCCAGGGGCTGTCCCTTGGCGTCAATCACCCGGCCGAGCAATTGCGGACCGACGCGGAGAGAAGGCTTTGCTCCGCAGGTGACGACGCGGTCACCGAAGCGGGTTCCGTGGGGCTTATCCAGGCACATCGACAGAACCTTGGAGCCGCGAAAGGCGACGATCTCGCCGGGAAATATTTCGTCGCTCGGAATTGACGACTTCGCAGGAATCGCCCACCGAGCAGAAGGGGCCAGAGGATTCCACCAGGCTTCCGACTACCTGGGTGACTCGTCCGCTCCAGCGGACGGTGGAGCTGGAGGAGAGCCAATTCTTGCAGGAGTGGAGAGCGCCGCTGTTCATTGGTCACGTCAGGCCGCTGGGCGAGCAGATCGAAGAAGCCGTTCTCGACTTCTTTCAATTGCGCGTCCAAACCCATTTCGGCGATGCCGAGTTCGGTTTCGATGCGTGCAGGCGTTGGGTTCAAGGGTTGGATCTTCGATGAATTTCGACGTTGGGATTGGTATTGAAATAGTGGCGCCAACTGAAGGCATCCTCGGGGCGAATTCGGACGATAGCCTTCGTGCCCTGTTGCATTCTTTCGAGCATGACTTTGACGAGTCCGGCAACGACAAGGCGATCGACCTGAGCTTCGCGATGGAGAATCTTCCCGGCGATGGCGAGGGAGAGGTGAACGAGTTGCACCTCCACATTCGAATAGTAGTTTGCCCGTTCCTGCTGGAATGCGAGGAGGGCGTCACTTACGAGTCTTCGCTGCTCGGCGAGACTCTCTTCGAAGGTCTTGCGGGCTTGCTTCTCGCCTTCGCGGAAGCCTTCGGCGCGCGCCTCGGACAGCAAGCGGGAAAGCTCCTGTTCGCTGATGCGAGGAAGATTGTCAGGCTGTCCGGAGGCAAGTGCGGCGGAGCCGGGCGCGTTCGGTCCAGAGGAACCGGGAGCCTGGTAAACAAATTCCTCGACACTTTCGCGGGCGGGCGCTGCGGCAGCTGCCGCTCCCGCTCCGGTGCCTGGACCGCTATACGACATATTCGTCGTCTCCATCGGATCTCAGAACTACTTTGCCTTCGGCTTCGAGGCGGCGTAACAAAGCTACGGATTCCTGCTGTGCCTGCATAACATCCTTGTTGCGGACTGGGCCCAACGCTTCCATGTCTTCCTTGAGCATGTCGGCGGCGCGCGAGGACATGGACCGGAAGACGTGATCCTTGAGATCGTTGCTTGCGCCCTTGAGAGACATGGCGAGAACCTTTTTATCGACGGCACCCAGCCATTCGCGGATGGCGACGTCGGCGACGCCCAGCATGTCCTCGAAGGTGAACATGAAATTGCGAATGTTGATGGCGAGATTGGGATCGTCCTGCTCGAGCGATTCGAGAATGGTTTTGGCGGCTCCGCTCTCCATCCGATTCATGACGTCGGCGACGCTTTTGAATCCGGCGTAGGTCTTGCGACTTTGTTCCCCCAAAGACTGAAGCTTGCGGTTGAGGACGAAGGAGACGCGCTCGGCGATTTCCGGGGAAAATTGGCGGAGTTGGGCGAGGCGCTTGACGGCATCGGCGCGGATTTGTTCGGGGAGCTTCATCAAGATGGCGGCCACCTGTTTTTCGTCGAGGTGGGCGAGGATCAGGGCTATGGTCTGAGGATGTTCGTTCTCAATGAACTTGGCGATTTGCGAGGGGTCGACTTTGCGCAGCGACTCCAACTGAGCGGTGTTTGAATCCTGAAGTCCAGCCACTTTTTGCATGACTCCCTTGGCTTGTTCTTCGCCGAAGGTCTTAACGAGCAGGCGGCGGGCAACGTCGGCGCCGCCCTGGGTGACGAACTTCTGGGCGGAGGCGAGGCGGCCGTACTCTTCTAAAACTTCTTGTGCAACTTCCGGAGGTACGGTGCCGATGTCCGCCAGTTCGCGGGTTACGAGCTGGATGTCGCGTTCGGGGAGATGGCGAAGAATAGAACTGGCCAGATCTTCTCCCATGAGGGCGATGAGGATGGCGGCTTTGCGACTGCCGGTCAGAGCGGTACGAGCGGCCGCGCTCATGTTGCCTCCTCATTGATCCAGGCGTGGATGAGCTGTCCGGCGGCGGCGGGCTCCCCTTTTACCTTGTCGACGAGCTGCTTCTTAAGCGCCATCGTGCGCTGCTCGGGGGGCAGGGAAGCGAGAGCGCTGTCCATGCCTGCGCCCATGGCGGATTGCTGGCCGGCCACTTTTCCAGGCAATTCACGCAGAGTAGCCAGGGCTTGCTTTTTCAAGGGGCGGAGCAACAGGGCATAGGCCAGCAGGAATAAAAGCAAGAGCGATGCATAGCGCACGACGGTCGACCAGTCGCGCAATGCGAGGCGCACACGGTCGGTCACTGGCACTTTGACGGGCGGCAGGACCGGGGCTTGCTCGAAGGAGAGGTTCTCGACGGTGAGCGTGTCGCCGCGTTGCGTGTCGATTCCAATGGAGGCCTTGGCCAGAGTCTCAATATCCTTCAATTCTTCAGGAGTGCGCTTGCGGCGGACTTGGGTCTCTTTGCCGTTGGCTACTTTGGTCTCGATGGCGTCATCGACGAGCAGGGCGGCCGAAATGCGGCGGAGGCGTCCGGCTGGATTCAGGGTGTGCTTGACGGTCTTGCTGACGGCGTAGGTTTCGCTTTCCGACTTAGAGAGCTGGGCTCCATCGCCGGTGGGAGATACGGTGGCCTTGGCGGTAGCGGCGTTTCCGGTGGGGACATTGCTGGAGGTGCCGGGGACGCCTCCCATGAGCGCGCCTTCTACCTGCTCTTCGGATTTCTGACTGGAAACGGCTACTTTGCCGTCGGGGTCGTAGGACTCATCGTTTTCTTCGCTGGAGCTGGGATCATATTCAACCGTCACGCTGGCGCGGATATGATCGGGGCCGACGACGGGTTCGAGAGTCTGCACGAGGCGCGCACTTAGCTCCGGGCCGAGGCTTCCGTCTCCAGAGACGGGATCGCGGCGGGGGGCGCCCAGGGGACGATTGGTATCGGCGTCGATCACGGTGACGTCGTCGGCGCTGAGGTCATCGACCGCGCCTGAGACGAGACGGGCGATTCCGAGTTGGGTATCTTCGGGAAGTTTGCCGGAACGGAGTTTGAGAACCACCGTAGCTTTGGCGGCGCGCTCACGTTCGATGAAGACGGACTGCTGCGGCATGACGAGGTGGACGCGGACACTTTCAACGTCTTTCAAGGTCTGGATGGAGCGTTCGAGTTCGCCTTCGAGGGCGCGCTGGTAGTTGACCTTCTCATCGAATTCGGTTTGTCCCCAGTTCATCTTGTCGAAGAGTTCGAAGCCGAGGCGGCCGCTGCGGGGCATGCCATCAGAAGCGACCTCCATGCGGCTGGCGTCGACTTTGTCGCTGGGGACTTCGACGCTCTTGCCATCGGCGCCGATGCGGTAGGCGATGTTCTTGGCCGCCAGTTTGGCCCCCAGGGCCTGCGCGTCATTCGGTTCCATGCCCGCCATGAGAGGCTTGTAATCGGGAGTCGCCATCATGCTGGCGAAGCCGACCACGACCGCAATCGTGACCGCTCCGGCGGCAAGCAGCATGGCTTTCTGCGTGCCGGTGAGGGCGGCGAGAAAGTCGGTGGCTTGCTTCTGGATGTTGTTTAATGGCGGCATAAAGTGGGCGCACTATCGGAGCGTCCGGCTAGAACTGTAACTTTGAGACCTCCTGATAGGCGTTCACGATTTTGTTGCGCACCTGCATCATGAGTTGGAATGCGACATCGGCTTTTTCGACGGCGATCATGACGTTGTGAATGTCCTGGCGGTCGCCCTGGAGTAATTCGGTCACCTGGGAATCGGAAGTCTGATTCAGCTGATCGACGCTGCCGATCGCGGTTTTCAGGGTATCGCCAAAGCTGCCGGCTCCGCCTCCCTGGGAACCGGAGGGCGCGGACGGTGCCGTGGGCGCAGTGGGGAAGCCCGATATGCCGGTAAAAATTGTGTTGCTCACGCTCATTCCTCCCGGTTAAGCCTTCAAGAGCGAAATCGACTGCTGGATCATTTGTTTGGTGGCCGCGATCGCCGACGCATTGAGTTGATAGGAGCGGACGGAACTCATCAGGTCCACCATCTCCTGGGTGGGATTGATGGCGGGATACGCTACGTATCCTTCCTTGTCGGCATCGGGATGGCCGGGCTCATAGCGCATCAGCGGAGGAGTGGGATCATCGACGACTTGCCTTACGCGGACGGCGGGCTCGGCGTGCGCGCCCAAGTGGTTGTAGTCGGCGAGCATCATGCGGAAAGATTGATTTCCGGAGCTGGCAAAGACCACTTCTTTTCTCTTGTAGGGACCGCCTTCAGGAGTGCTCGTGGTCTCGGCGTTCGCCATGTTGGCGGCCACCACTTCTGCCCGTTGCCTTTCAGCACCGAGAGCAGCCCCACTGACTTCAAGAGCAGAAAACATACTCATGATTTGTTCCCCTCATTGATGGTGTAAAGCAGGTTGTGGAATTCGTGCTGCATCAACTGGACGCTGAGCCCGAATTGCATTTGGGTTTCCGCGAGCAAAAGGCCTTCGCGGTCAATGCTGACATCGTTGCCGTCGGGCCGTTCGACGAGCCCGGAAACGTTGCGGGCGACGGCCAGGATATTTCCCTCGCCGGGCGTGACAGCGCGTTGCAACTCGCTTCGAAAATCGAGATCCTTGGTGCGATAGCCGGGGGTATCGACGTTGGCCATATTCGTCACGACCAACTGGTGGCGCTGGGATGTAACGTCCAGCACGCGCTCCAGAAAATTCATTAGCGGCGTCGATAATTCGCTCATGCGTTACTCCGTGGCGGAAGCCCATACTGACGAATTTTGTTGCGGACGGTGCGGACGCTGACGCCCAACATCTCGGCAGCACGGGTCCGATTGCCACCGGTCATGCCGAGAGCGTTCTCTAGGAGGTGGCGTTCGATGGCGCGGATCGAGGTGCCGGGTGCAACGGCAGTTGCGGGGACGCGATGGCTGTTCTCGGGCCGCACTGCGCTGAACATGACTGATGACTCGGACTCATTGCCTACCAGTTCGGGGCCGATTTCGCTGGCATCGCTGAGGGTGAGAACGCGACGAATGAAGTTCCGCAGCTCGCGGACATTTCCGGGCCAGGCTTGTTCCTGCAACCGGGCGATAAATTCCGGGCTGAGGATTGGCATGGCGCGTCCCTGCTCCTGGGCAAATTCGCAGGCAAAGGATTCGGCGAGCGCTGGGATGTCTTCGCGGCGATTTCTGAGAGCGGGCAAACTGAGTGGGATCACGTTCAAGCGGTAATAAAGATCGGCCCGGAACCTACCCTGTTCGACCATCGAGTAAAGAGAGATGTTGGTGGTGGCGATGACACGAATATCGACTTCGATGGTGCGCGTGTCGCCCAGCCGTTCAATGGCGCGCTCTTGAAGCGCGCGCAGCAACTTGGGCTGCAGATTGACCGGCATCTCTCCAATTTCATCCAGCAGAAGAGTTCCGCCCTGCGCCAGTTCGAACTTGCCAGCCTTGGTGCCGGCGGCGCCAGTAAAGGCTCCTCGGACATGGCCGAACAACTCACTTTCGAGCAGATGCTCGGGGACGGCGGCGCAGTTGATAGCGATGAAGGCCTTTGCGCTGCGCGAGCTGGCATCATGGATAAAGCGCGCCAGCAACTCCTTGCCGGTGCCGCTCTCAGCTTCGATCAGAACGTCGGCGTTGGTGCGGGCGGCGTGGCGCGCACGGTCGAGAACCTGCTGGAGCACGGCAGAATTTCCGACAATAGCGTCCGCTTCCGCGTTCAGTCTTTCCGCGGGACGTGCCGCCTCGCGCATGACGCGAGTGACGGTCGATTGCAGTTGCTCAAATGAAACGGGCTTGGTGAGGTAGTCGCAAGCGCCGCCCTGGATGGCCTTCACGGCCTCGGGAACGTTGCCGAAGGCAGTCAGCAAGATCACGGCGGTGGAGGGGCTGGAGTGGCGGACCTGACGCATGAGGTTGAGGCCGTCGCCGTCGGGCATGCGGACGTCGGTCACAACCAGAGGAAAGGTGTTGGCGGTGAACTTACGGAGGGCTTCCGAGCTTCCCGCAGCAGTTTCAACATGCCATCCAACGCGTTGAAAACTGGCCTGTAAAGCCATGCGCATTCCGGGTTCGTCGTCGACCACCAAGACCGAATTCAACTCTTCACTCACAGGGTTGGGAGCTCCATATGAAATGTTGACCCATTGCCTAACTGGCTGGCCGCAGTAATGGTTCCGTGGTGCTGGGCCAAGATTCGCTCACAAACCGCTAATCCAAGGCCGGTGCTCTGGTGGTTGGAACTGAATCCGGCTTCAAAAATTCGAGGCAGATCCTCGGGGTTGATGCCGGAACCGGTATCCGAAACCTCGATCACCGCGAAACTTCCATCGGCGCCGCATTCAAGCCTGGCTTGTACTTGAAGGCTTCCACCGGATGCAGTGTGGCGAAGCGCGTTGTGGGCGAGATTGAGGAGCACCTGTTGCAATCCGCTGGCATCGCCCATGATTTCGACTTCGCCGAGGGTTTCGTCGAGAGTGAGGTTGATCCCGGCCTGCTGCGCCAGAGGACGAATGAATTCGACGCTGTTTACGAGTATGTCCCGCAGTTTGGCGACGGCCAGGGGAGAGGAACCTGGGGTATGAAAGCGGAGGACATTGTTGACGGTGGCGGCGAGCGACCGCACACCCGCTTGCAGATGATGAACCCACTGGCGTGAGTCAGCCGTTAATCCAGCATCGGTGGCGAGGAGGCTGGCAAACAACTCGAGGCTGCCTAGCGGATTGCGAATTTCGTGCGCAAGCAAGGTTGCCATCTCGGCCAGTGCAACCATGTGGCGGGAGGCTTCGCGCTGTTCGTCGGCCTGCTTCTGCGAAGTGGTATCGCGGATCGTGAGGATGAGAGTCGGAGAGGTAGAAGCTGCGTCGTGCTTGTTGATGACGTGTCCGATGGATGTGCAGCGGACCCGAAGCCAGCGTTCCCCGTCACGCGCCTGGAGGGCGATCAGTTGTTCGTCGCCGTGGCGCCAGGCCTGGGCGGGGCCGGAGTCGATCATCGATTGTATGGAAGAGGGAAGAGTGGCCCAGCGGGGCTTCTCATTCCTTGAAATTCCCAGCAAGCGCCGGGCCTCGGGATTCAGCAGGACGACATCCTTATGCTGCGAGTCGACTACGGCGACGCCGCAGGGCAAGGCATCGAGGATCTCGCGTTGCAGGACGCGCATCCGTCCGTTTTCTTCGAGGCTGGAAGCGAGGGCACGATTGCGCTCTTCGAGTTGAACGCGGAGTTGGGCGACTTCTTCATGCAACTGGCCATAGGAGTGCTCCAAACGACCGGCGGCGGAGATGAAAGCGGAAAACGCATCCGCCAAAGGGCCGTCGGGCGCCCGGTTGAGGCCGGGTGCCAAGTTAATTTGAGTCCCATGAGAAGTAGGCAACATCTGCCTAGTCGAAATGCAACGGCTCTGCCAAAGGGACGATCCTTAACGGGTACAGGGTCGAACGTAATGGAGTTAGTGGGGTTGGGGAGATGGAAAACGGCAGAAATGCTAAAGAATCCGGCGCTGTATGCCGATGAATAGGGCTCGTGCGATTGTTGAGCGCTCGATTCCTGAGGGTGTCGTTAAACGTTACGTCATGGACCGCGACGGCCGATGGTGCGATGGAGGCAGCAGTGGAAAACATCCGGGATTTCGAGTACCGGGCTCCCCGGTTTGAAACGGACTTCCATTTCCTGTTGCAGACCGAGTTCGAGTGTCGCGTGCTTCATGGACGTTGCCACGAGATTAGCGAGTGTGGGCTGGTCGCGCGGCTAGCCGAACCGCTCGAGGTAGACACTAAGGTGAGGTTGATCCTTACATTGCCGGGTGACCGGACGACGTTGCCGATTGCAGCTGTGGTTACGCGCCGGCGGGGCACTGACCATGCGTTCGTATTCAACTTCTCAGCAAACAAGGATCGCGACCACCTGCGACAATATTTCCTGACGGCAGGATCCGGAACTTAATCTTCGAACCAACGGCCTGCAAACTTCTCTGTAGTGTTTCGTCCATATGGCATGCAAAATGCGAGCAACCAGGCAGGTTTTGCCGGGTGACTCATCTGGCTCTAACCTTGCGCTCTCTTCTCTCTAAGGCGATATGATGGTGGAGAGTCCCTCCGGTAGAATCGATGGAATGGACATGGCAGCGCTCCTGGGAGAAAACGGAATATGACGATTTCGATCGGCGGATTAGGTTCGCAACCGGTAGGCGAGTTTATCGAGTCTACGATAGACCGGGTCACCTCGAGCCAGAACAATAAGGTACAGGATGGGGCTGACGCGACCACGACCGGGAGCGAGACGACTTCGCTGCTGGCGGGCGCGAGCAGTCTGGCTGCGCTAACGGCGACGGCCATGGATTCAGGCGGTTTTCGCAGCGATAAAGTCGACCAACTGCGCCAGTCAATCGCGAACGGGACTTACCAGATAGAGCCGAACCAGGTAGCGGACGCCATGCTCAAAGAGTGGCAGCAGCGCCCGTAGGCAGGCGCACTCGCGCAGGTCAGCGACGTGGTGGGCAAGCAAGCATTTCCCCTCAAGTTTTCCCTGTGAAGTGCCGATCTACAATGTGACTTGGGGATTGTTATTTTAGATCCTTATTGTTAAATCCAGTCACCGCACTGGCGGGAGGCCCTTCGGGACATGCGAGTATGGATGATCTATCCATCACTGATCCGCTGCGATCACCGGCTCCTGTGGGAGAAGTGCGTTCGAGACAGTCACTAGGCGGTAACCCGCAACAATCCAGCAAGAAGCGAGCGGTGTACAGACCAGAGCCCGTTGAAGACGATGACGCTCAGCTGAGAGACGAAGATCCGCATTCAGTGGATGAGCAGGCCTAAGCGCCGCTCAGAAAGCGCGCAAACAGCAAACAAGTTGGACTCGATTCATTGGGAAGCGTTTGTACGTTACTTGTACAGGCGGCTTAGAATCTTGCGAGTTTCCTCGAGAACCTCACCCAGGCGCGGGGCATACTGTTCACGAAAAGTTTTGAGGTCGTGAATGGCGGCGTTGCCGCAATCGCGGATCATCTCGGCGGCAGCGGCTCGTTTATCGCTCAGGATTTTTCCCCTGGCCGCTTCGATCATGAGCGTGAGATGCGATTGGTGGGCAGTGCCAGCAGCACCCGTCAGGCTATAAGTTGGATCGACCAGATCGCTCAGAACCGCTTCCAGCAATCCCCGGCAGAGTACGGCACAGGCGAGCTCGAAGCCGTGGATATAACAACGGTGGGCCTCCTCAAAATACTGCTGCACCCACGGGCTGGCGTGGTGAATCCGGAGGACGCGGTACTCGCGGGTGGCAGAGACGCTCTTCTCCAACTGGTCGAGCATGTCAATGGCCAGGGCAGCGTCCAGGTTATCTTCTTCCCGGCTGATCGGAGTGCCGGTCTCGGGGTCGACGCGGCAGGCCGAAAGGCTGCCGAGGATGTATTTCGTAACCTCTTCGCGCTTGTCGGGAGATAGGCTCAGCAGCCATTCCTCGATGTCGGTCTTGGTCCATTCGGGAGGAAGCTTACCGATGGTGACGCGCCGGGCGGCGACTCTGCGGCCACGGCTGGCAATAACACTCGAGCGGATGGCCTGAGCCTCGCGAACCGCGTCATTGCTGATTGCGGTAGAGGGCGCTTGCGACGCAATGCAGGCTTCGACCTGGTCTTTGTCTCCGAATACCAGCAGGCCGTTTTTTTCCCTCCACCAGGCACCGGCATTGATGTATTCCAGCACGCGGCGCAAGATGCGCGATCGCCGGGATTGAGGCTGAGTCAAGGTGAAATCCTTGTAAGGCGTTCCATCATTATAGTCACAAGGAAGTTTGGGCATCGGTGTTTCCCCAACCCGGTGGTAACCAAGGGATGTCGCGGTGCTCTGAGAACAGGATTAGAAAGTTCGCGGAATGAAAGTTGCAAGTGCTCACTGGATATGCTCTGGGAGCAGACTTAATCGTGCCGACGCTGGGACTGTCAATGATCGTGAAGAACGAGGCGGCGACGATTGGGCCATGCCTCGAAAGCGTAAAAGGAATTGCCAGCCAGATCGTGATTGCAGACACCGGTTCGACCGATGACACGGTGGCCATTGCTCGCGGCCTGGGCGCCACCGTGCTGCAGGTGCCGTGGGAAAATCATTTTGCGAACGCGCGTAATGCGGCACTGGCTCCTATCACCACGGATTGGGTTCTATCCCTGGACGCGGACGAGGAGCTGGATCGGGACGCGGGGAGAGATCTGAGCCGTCTTCTGCAAGAGTCAGAGGTCGCGGGATACGTTTTGCCGGTGCGGAACTATACTCCAGCGGCGGAGGTGAGGGCGGGCAGTTCGGTTGGCCGGGCCAACGATTTTCGGCATCCACGCGCGGCCACGGCGGGCAGCTATTTTATCTACGAAAAATGCCGCCTGTTCCGGCGGGATGCGAGCATCTATTTCACGGGCAGGGTGCATGAGCAGGTCGAAGTCACGATGCGGGCGGCAAATCTCAAGCTTCGTCCTGCCGGTATTTGCATTCATAACTTCGGGCTGCTGCTTGCCCGCGAGGACCTGGGCAAGAAGACGGTCTTTTATCGGGACCTTCTGCGGCTGCGAGTGGAGGACGACCCCGATGACTTCCGGGGATGGACGTATCTTGGGCGCATGGAATATGACTCGTTCAACAACCGAACGGAGGCGCTGCGATGTTTTCAGAAGGCTTTGGAGTTGAATCCGCGATGCGTCGAGGCGCTTTTATTCTCAGCTATGATCTACCTGGATCTTGGCCGCAGCGCGGACGCGCTGCCTTTTCTGGATTTCAACCCGCCTGATGCCGACAGCGCGCTACAAAAACAGCGCCTGCTGGGCGACGCGTACGCGCAAGCGGCCCAACTGAAGAAGGCGCGGAGCGCGTATAGAAATGCGCTTAAGCTATCGGCGGGGAACGCCGACCTGGAAAGCAAATTGGGATTGATCGAAGTCAAACTCGGAATCAAGAAAAAAGGGCTCGCGCGGCTGGAACACGCCGCTACCATATTGCCGCCGCGGATCGATGCGCACGACCGGCTCATGAAAGCGTACATATTTGTAAACATGTTGCCGGAAGCGGCTGCCGTCGCCGAGCGCTTGAGCACATTGGCGGCGAATCCCAAGGCATTTCTTCGCGCCGCCAGCATTCGTGCCCACCTGCAGCAGTGGGACGAGTCGAAGAAATTGCTGGAGCGCGGGCTGGAGTTGTTTCCCGATGCGGGGGAGTTGCGGGCAGCTTATGCGGAAACGGTCAGTGCGGGGAAGGGTTAGGCGTGCTCAGATATACCTCAGCGGCAAAAGAGTTTGTTGAAAAACTCGAAATCGATTCCCAGCCCCTAAAAGTGCGTTGATTTCGAAGAGCCGCGGTATCGCTAAAAAGCGATGCTCTGGTACGGAACCACCCTCATACCAAAGCGATGATCCTGGTGAAAACCTAGTTTTCAGAAATCTGCCGGTTTTTGCGAATACCGACTCAGTTCGCACGGGCTTTCCCGCACAGCTGGAAATGCGTTGTGCTTCTATAATGAGCGGCACCGATGGCTTATATTCCTGATGTGAAACCGGGCTTCTCTCCGATGATCATTCCTGTGCGTGGTTGCGGGCTGTGCAGAATCGGGCGTGCAAGCGGCGCGCTTTTCCACAACGCGGCTTCGAAGCCTACCTTGCTTTTGCTGTTCCTACTTTGGCTGACGCCAAGCCTTGCTCAGGGCGCGTCCTGGCAATATTTTCGCCTAGGAAGCAAGGACGACATCCAGACACAGCCGGTGAGCGGTATTGCGATGATGGGCGGGGGGAGCGATCTGGATGAGGCGTTCCGCTGGCTTTGCGGGAAGGGCAATGGCGGCGATTTTCTGGTGCTGCGCGCGGCGGGCAGCGCCGACTACAACGAATACGTCAACGGATTGTGCAAGCTGAACTCCGTGGCCACCTTGATTCTTCCCGACCGGGCGGCGGCGGAGGATCCAGAGGTGGTCGGGATCATCCGAAAAGCGGAGGTTATCTTTATTTCGGGTGGCGACCAGGCGCACTACATCCGCGCGTGGCAAGACACGCCGGTCGAGGATGCGATCAATGCGCATATCGCGGCCGGTAAGCCGATCGGAGGGACGAGCGCGGGTCTGGCCGTGCAGGGCGAATTTGCCTATGGCGCGCTGGGCGACAAGCCCGACGGCAACGATCTGGCTTCGAGTGATGTTCTCTCCAACCCTTATTCCGAACGGGTGACGCTGGTGCGGGGATTTTTGAAGATTCCGCATCTGGAGAACCTGCTAACGGATTCGCATTTTGCAAAGCGCGACCGCATGGGGCGCACGCTGGTTTTTCTGGCGCGCATCATGCGCGATGGATGGTCGAAGTCTCCGCGAGAGGTTGCGATCGACGAGAAATCCGCAGTGCTAGTTGAACCGGACGGGAAGGGAACCGTGGTGGGGAGTGGAAAGGGCGCATACTTTCTGCGCCCCACGCAGAAGCCCGAAGTCTGCAGGAAGAATCAGCCGCTGACCTTCCTCAAGATCAGCGTTTACCATGTTGCCGCAGGCGGGCATTTCGACCTGCCCTCCTGGAAGGGGGATGGCGGAGTGGCTTATTCGCTTTCGGTAAACAAGGGGAAGATCGAAAGCACGCAGGCAGATCGTTCTGCTTATTGAGCGCGAGAAGAAATTCGCGGAGCGTTGGTAAAACGATTCGTGGTGGAGCGAGATTCATAGGCAGATCAGGGTGTTGTGTCCGACAGACTTTCAAAGACATTGACTTCATTATTACTGTCTGCGACACTGGCGCGGCTTGAAGTTTTCCGGTGGCTCGCAATCATGAAGCAAGAATTCAATCCAACTAACAGCGTCCATCGATCCCGCAGCGCGCCCTTCCTGGTGGATGCGGGCAAGCTTGAAGCCGGTCTCTGATCTCAGACAGGCGAGTTCCAGCGTTGCTCAATAAATCTTGAAAAATTTGCGTACAGGCGTTGCGCACACCTTTGGCGTCGCCAGCCGCACGCCAGGTGGGAAGTTAAGGAGCCATATGAAAGCGATTCGTCTGCTGGTCTGTTGCGTTCTCTCGATTCTGGTCTTGTCATCGGTGCTTAGCGCACAAACGTATCAGGGGAGAATCCTGGGAACGGTCACCGATGCCTCGGGCGCGGTTGTCAGTGGCGCGTCCGTCACGGTGACGAACGTTGCAACGGGAGTATCCAGAAACGTCGTCACCACAACTTCGGGAGAATTCATCGCGCCCAATCTCGAGCCCGGCCCGTATGCGGTGACGGTGCAGGCGTCGGGCTTTGAGACAACGCGGCACACAGGGATCCAGTTGGAGGTCGCCAAGGACGCGCGCGTGGATGCGCAGCTTAAACCGGGGGCAGCGACGGTCACCATGAACATCAGCGGCGAAGCTCCCATGGTCGAGACTACCTCGAATGTTCTGGGGGAGACGTTTTCGAACGAGGCGATCAACGAGCTTCCGTTACAAGGGCGGGATTTTCAGAACCTCGTCGTGCTGCAGCCTGGCATTCAGAGAGAACCGGGTGGTGGCTTTCTGTCGATCACTGCGAATGGGAACCGCCCGGAAGCGAATAACTTTATCGTGGACGGAATTGACGATAACGACGCCTATTACGGCACCACGGTCATCAATGCGGAGGGAGTGGAAGGAACGCCGGCGACGATCCTGCCCATCGACGCCATCCAGGAGTTCAACATCCAGTCGAGCCCGGAGGCCGACTATGGATGGAAGCCGGGGGCGATCATCAACGTTGGCATCAAATCTGGCACCAACACTTTCCATGGATCGACTTATTACTTCAACCGGAATAGCGCAATCGACGCGCGCAACTGGTTTAATCCTCCTCCGGCGCCGGTGTCGGCGATCAACCTGCATCAGTTTGGGGCATCGGCGGGCGGCCCGATTGTGAAAGATAAGCTGTTCATTTTTGGCAACTATGAGGGAGTACGCGATAAGGTGGGGAATCCGCTGCAGGTGCTGGCTCCGGTTTCGGTTCCGATCGGCGATCCTACCTCCAGCATCGCCGACGCGCTGGCGGAATGCGGGCCGAGCGGTCCTCAACCTTACGGTCCGTGCAGTCCTATAAGCGTGAAGCTGGCGTCCTATCTTCCTTACAACCCCGGGCCGGGCATTACTATCAATACCGACTTCAACAACCTGAACCGGGGCGATAACGGGATCGTCAAAGTGGACTTCCATCCCTCGCAACGGCACGCCTTTGCTGCCACCTATTTCATCGGCGACAGCGTACAGACCGAAGAAGATGTCAACGTGCTGAATCCCTTGTTCCTATCGCAGGCGCAAACCAGGGCGCAAGTGCTCGGTGGCGCCTGGGTCTGGACGCCGAGTTCACGGCTCACCAACCAATTCCACATCGGCTACAACCGGTTCTGGCAGGAAGTTGTGGTTGCCGACCACAATCTGAATCCCGCGTCGTTGGGAATCAATACGGGAGTGACGAACCCGACCGACTTCGGACTTCCCGAGATTCGCGTTTCCGGATTTAATAGTCACACCGTTGGCGGGAATGGAAGTTGGCCTCTCTACACCACGCCTAACCAGACCTTGCAGTTCACCGATACGGTCAACTACGTCATCGGCAAGCACAACCTGCGGTTTGGCGGCGAGTTCCGCACGGGCAGCACGAACAACCTGCGGGACACTTACGGCCCAGGGTACGCGAGGTTTAGCGATTCCTCCGGACCTGCACCCTCGGCTCTGGAAAACTTCGTAACCGGCAATGTCGATTACGGTTATGTGGCAGTGGGCAACAGCCAGCGTTTTGTAAGTCAGAAATCGTTTGGCCTGTTTATTCAGGATTCCTGGCGCGCTTCTAATCGCCTGGTGGTGAATGCGGGACTACGCTACGATCTCAGCAGGCCTATTACGGAGCGCCATGATCTGCTGGCGAACTTCGATCCCGTGCTGGGCATGGTGCAGGTCGGAAAGCAGATCGGCCAACCCTACAACACCGATCCCTGGAACTTCGCGCCGCGCCTGTCGTTTGACTACGACATTTTTGGCAATGGAAAAACCGTCCTGCGCGCGGGGGCGGGGAATATCTATGAAGTCCCGCACATCTCGGTGTTCATTGGACAGAACAATACCGAGGCGCAGGGGCTGGGGCTGATCCCAACCGGATTGCCGCTCACCGATATCAATGGCAATCCGATGGCCTCGCCGGGCACGATCAATGCGACGACGTATGCTCCCACTGGAGCTGTGCTGACGGCGAACTGGCAAGCAGGGGGGCCGATCTTCGGGAATCTTTCACCGAACGCAGTGCCGTGCTCGTATGTTCCGGGGTCGGGTACTTATAGTCCATGCCCTGTTTTCGGGGTGAACCGGAACATCAAAACTCCGTATGTGACCAACTGGAACCTGAACATTGAGCAGGCGCTCTGGCAGGATGCGGCGATGACGATCGCCTATGTTGGAACGAAGGGC
This sequence comes from uncultured Acidobacteriaceae bacterium, assembly GCA_963838315.1. Taxonomy (GTDB): domain Bacteria; phylum Acidobacteriota; class Terriglobia; order Terriglobales; family Acidobacteriaceae; genus Acidiflorens. The sequence goes on along the minus strand of CAWIQW010000001.1, from coordinate 347,451 downwards.
AACCGGCTGTATAGCGTTCGCGACATCAACCAGAACAATTACCTCGTGGATCAGGCGAACAATGCTGACGAGCAATCTGGCCGGCCATTCCTCAACCAGTTTCCTTATCTGAGCTTCATCGACATGCTGGGTAACGAAGACAATTCGGTTTACCATTCGCTGCAGGTCACGATGAAGCAGCGAGCGTGCAAAGGTTTGTATTTTGTGGCGGGCTACACCTGGGCTCACTCGATCGATGACGCGAGTTCCAATCGGTCTTTCAGCATTCAGGACAGCACGAATCCGGCTGCGGAGCGGGGCAATGCGGGGACTGACATCCGCCATCGCTTTACTCTGGCGACGACTTACCAGTTGCCTTCGCGCCGAGGTTATGCCCAGTTACTGCAGGGATGGCGGATGAACAGCATCTTCACAGCCCAGACGGGTGAGCCAATCGCGTTCTACGACGATGTGGACGACATCAGCGGGACAGGAGAGTACAACGACCGCTGGAATCTTTTCGGCAATCCTGCCGATCTGCACTGGTCGAAGAACAGTCCGATACCCTATTTCGACTACTCCACATTTACCGACAATAATGGAGTTCCTACGTCGGGCAATCCGGCGTGTATCGCGCATGCCGACATTTTCCAGTTGGAGAATTATGGATGCTACGTACAGGGCTCGGCAATCCTCACGCCTCCCAACGCCGGTAGTTTCGGCAACATGGGCAGGAATGTGGTTCGAGGCCCTGACTATATTGACTGGGACGTTTCGGTCATCAAGAACTTCAGGTTTTATGAGCGGGTCACACTGGAGGCAAGAGCTGAGTTCTTCGATGTTCTGAACCATCCCAATTTCGCGGGGATTGATAGCGACCTCGTGGATGGTTCTACGGTTGGTCTGGCGCAATACACGACCGATATCGCGGCCTCCAATCCGGTGGTCGGCTCGGGCGGCGCGCGTCACATTCAGTTTGGGCTGAAAGTGATCTGGTAAGCGCGTCATCAAGATTGGTCAACCGGCGTACGAGCGGAACAAAGTACCTGATTTTCGCGTATCTGTAGTCAGACAAGGAAGACGGCGCTTTCATTTTGCGCGCTTCCGCGTCGAACCTGCAGATGTCATTTCGCGATCTCATCAGCGATGTGTTCAGTACTCTGTGGGCGCATCGCGTTCGCACTCTCCTGACCATGTTTGGAATTGCCTGGGGAGTGGTGTCGATCGTGCTGATGGTGGCCGCAGGCGAAGGGTTGCGCGTCGGCCAGCAAAAGCAAGCCGATACGCTGGGCCGCGATTTGATGATCGTGTTCCACGGGCGCACCAGCCTGCAGGCGGGAGGCGCGCGCGCTGGGCGTCTCGTCCACTGGACCGATTCGGACCTTCCTTATCTTCAGGAGGAAGCCCCCGACTGCCAATATGCGATTCCGGAGCTTGAGCAGCAGACGGTGCGTTCGCACACGGCCTACAACGCGGCCGCGTTCACGGTGACGGGATCGACTCCGGAGTTCGCTGAGATTCGCAGCCTGGATGTGAGCGAAGGGCGCTTCTATGATCAGGATGATCTTAAGGAAGCGCGCCGCGTGGCTTTTCTGGGGTCGGACGCGAAAAAGCAACTCTTCGGCAGCCGTCCGCCTATTGGACAGTTTGTCTATCTCAACGACATTCCTTTTACCGTCATCGGCGTGATGTCGTCGAAGAAACAGGACTCCAGTTACGACGGCTGGGATATCAGCAAGATCTTCATACCGTTTTCGGTGATGCGCCGCGATTTTCCGGATAAGCCGCCAGGCACACCCGAAACCTTCGACCAGTTGCTGGTAGTACCGCGCTCGGTGGAGAACCACGAGGAGTGCAAGGGCGAAATACGGCGTGTGCTGGGCAGGCTGCACGGTTTCGATCCCAGCGATAAGGAAGCCTGTCCCATCTGGGACACCATTCAGGAAGCGAAAGCCTTCCGCACGATGACCGATGGGATGAAGTATTTTCTGGGGGCGGTGGGAATCGTGACGTTGCTGCTCGGCGGCCTCGGGGTCATGAATGTGATGCTGGTCGCGGTGCAGGAGCGGACGCGGGAGATCGGGGTGCGCAAAGCGATTGGGGCTCCGGCGAACAGCATTCTGCGGCAATTTTTTCTGGAAGCGCTGATGGTAGCGCTGATCAGTGGCGGCGTTGGCTTGCTCATCGCATTTGGACTGTGCGCGCTGGTTGACCTGCTGCCGATGCCGGACTTCTTTGCCGGGCTGCTACCCACGTGGCAAACCGGAGTGGGGGCTTTCGCCGTACTCGGAACCATTGCCGTCTTCTCCGGTTTTTATCCGGCGCGGCGGGCCGCCTCCATTGATCCGATAGAGGCTTTGCGGCACGAGGCAGGCGGGTAAGATGATCTTCCAGATTATCAACGAAGCTTGGAGCGCGCTGCGGCGCAACCGCACACGCAGCGCGCTGACGATGCTGGGCATCGTGTGGGGGATTGCGACCGTTACTTTGCTGATCGCTTATGGGGGAAGCTTCCGCAAGATTCTGGTGAGCGGATTCGACGCGTTTGGGAAAGGCGCGGTAATTTGCTGGCCGCAACAGACCAGCGAGCAGCCGGGAGGTCAACGCGCAGGCAAGAAAGTTGTGCTGGAGAAGGCCGATGTTGACATGATCAAGGAGACGGCCAACTACGTTCGTTATGCGTGCCTTGAGACCGTGAAGCGGCCCGGGATCGCCTATGGAGACCGCATAGCGGGTACGTCGCCGGTGCGCGGGGTGTGTCCGGAATATGGCGAGATGCGGAACGAGGTGCCATCGGAAGGGCGATGGCTGAACTCGCTCGATGAACTGGAGCGGCGGCGGGTTGTGTTTCTGGGGGCACGGGTGCGCGAGCAGTTGTTCGCGGGACGTCCGGCAGTGGGCGAAACCGTTTTGATCCGCGGCGTGCGATTTGAGGTGGTCGGCACCATGGATCGCAAGATCCAGCTGAGTAATTATTTTTCCAGCGATGACGAGTCGACATGGATTCCTTACTCGGCGGCGAGCGATCTGTGGGACACGCGGTACGGAAGTGTGCTGGTGTTCGAGCCGATCGCTCCGCAATTTGAAGCGCGGGCCGAGGCGCAGGTTCTGGCTGCTCTTGCCACGCGGCAGCAGTTCTCGCCTACCGACAAAAAGGCTGTGCTGATGTTTGGCCGCGAAGAGTTTCGTCCGGTGATTAATGGGATCACGATCGGTCTGCAGGTGCTGCTGATTTTTATCGGCATTCTGACGCTTGGGATCGGCGGAGTGGGCGTGATGAACATCATGCTGGTTTCGGTCGACGAGCGCATCCGGGAAATCGGGCTGCGGAGGGCGCTGGGCGCGCGCAAATGGCATATCAAGCCACAGTTCCTGGCGGAGACCTTGCTGATCATGGTCCTCGGCGGACTGATCGGGATTGTCATCTCGTATGTGATCGCCGTTGCGGTTGGAACTCTGCCGCTGATGGGGCCGCTGTTCGAGGACGATTCGGGAAAGGCCGACATCCATCTTAGAATTTCGTTTTTCACGGTCGTGATCTCGACCGCCGTGCTGTTGTTTATTGGAGTGCTGAGCGCGGTGATTCCGGCGTCGCGCGCGGCGAACCTTGATCCGGTGGAAGCGCTGCGATACGAGTAGTGAAATGCTCACGATGGTGGCAGTTTGATCTCCCATGTTGAGGTCGCAAACAACGCGACTTTCGAAGCGGTACCGTCGGCGCGTGCAGAAATCTTCCCGCATTGTTGCCGGGACATCCAGCACAGCTTATCTTGTGATTGGGGCTGGTTTGGCCTCTGGGAAAAAGGCACACGATGAATGTTCTGGTTCTGAATTCGGGAAGCTCCAGTCTGAAATTTCAGGTAATCGCAACGGACCTTGATCGCATCCGCGAACACAAGGATGACCGCATCTGCCAGGGCGAGGTGGAGGGCACGGGAGGCGAGGCGATTATCAAGTTCCGCCATCGCGATGGACAAAGCCAGACCCTTACCGCTCCGCTGCGCGATATCGCCTCCACGCTCGATTACCTGGTTCGCTTCATTGGATCCGACCGGTCCGGCGTGACGGAGATCAAGAGCACCGCCGATTTTAACGCCGTGGGACACCGCGTGGTTCACGGCGGCGAGATGTTCAAGGAGTCGGCTCTGATCGACGACAAGGTTCTGAAAGGGATTGAGGAGTGCATCGATCTGGCGCCGCTGCACAATCCGACTAATATCCACGGGATACTGGCGGCGCGGGAACTTTTCGGAAAAGATATGCCGCAGGTTGCGGTATTCGACACGGCATTTCATTCGTCGATACCCGAGCAGGCCTACCTGTATGCGCTTCCGTACCATCTTTACCGGCGGCACCGCGTCCGGCGCTACGGCTTTCATGGGACATCGCATCGCTATGTTGCGTTCCGCTATCGCGCTCTGCGGGGATTGACGCGGGAACAGACCAACATCATCACGCTGCATCTGGGGAATGGTTGTTCAGCGGCCGCGATCAAGGCTGGTTCGTCGATTGATACCTCCATGGGGATGACGCCTCTGGAGGGCTTGGTGATGGGCACACGCTCGGGCGATCTTGATCCCGCAATCGTCGGTTTCATCGTGCGGAAAGAAGGGATTTCGTCGTCGGAAGTCGATACGCTGCTGAACACGCAATCCGGCCTGCTGGGCATTTCCGGACTGACAAACGACATGCGGGAATTACAGGCGGAGTTGAAAGAGCATGACGACCGGCGAGTGCGGCTGGCGATAGAAATCTTCTGCTACCGGGCTCGGAAGTATATCGGAGCCTACCTGGCGGCGATGGGCGGAGCCGATGCGATTGTCTTTACGGGAGGGATTGGAGAAAATTCGCCGGACGTGCGGGCCCGAATCTGCGCGGGGATGGAGTGGGCCGGTATTCGCGTCGACGCGCAGAAAAATGCGGAGGCCATTGGCCGCGAAGAGAAGATTTCCGCAGAGGACTCCAAAGTGCTCGTCTATGTCATCCCGACCGACGAGGAGTTGTTGATTGCGCGGGATACGGTGCGGGTTATTTTGGGGGAGCCGCACCCTTCGTAGGGATTCGCCGTTTGGGCCAGATATTGTGGCCTGAGGGCGTTGGCAAGACCAGCAGGAGCGACGGGTAGGGACTCTTCGACTGTGCGGGCCGATTCGCTTCGTTCGCCGGCCCACTCCGCTCAGAATGACTTCACTTTTTTCGAGGCCGAGTCGTTTAATACTGCCAGGTCCAGTCGTTGGCGTCGGGCTTGTCAATGCCGTATTGATGCGCGTAGTTCCGGCATTCGATTTGCTCGTTCAGAAATCTTTCTCGGGCGTGCCCGCCGATTCTTTGCAATCTGGGGACGCGGTCGATCACGTCCATGGCCAGGCTGAAGCGGTCGATGTTGTTGTCGATGGCCAGCTCCAACGGGGTGTCGATGCTCCCTTTCTCTTTGTATCCACGGACGTGAATGTTGTTGTGATTGGTGCGCCGATACGCCAGACGGTGAATCAGTTGCGGGTACCCGTGGAAGTTAAACATTACGGGTTTATCGACCGTGAACAGGGAATCGAACTCCCAGTCGGTCAGTCCATGAGGATGCTCGCTGCTGGGCTGTAGCTTGAAGAGATCGACGACGTTGATGAACCTGATTTTGAGGTCAGGAAATTCCGTGCGCAGAAGGGCGGTGGCGGCCAGGGCCTCCTGGGTGGGAATGTCGCCCGCCGACGCCATCACGACGTCGGGTTCGCCCGCTTCGTCGTTGCTGGCCCAATCCCAGATGCCGATGCCTTTGGTGCAATGGATAATGGCCTGGTCCATGGTCAGGTACTGCAAGTGCTTCTGCTTGTCGCAGACGATGACGTTGACGTAATTCTGGCTGCGGAGGCAATGGTCGGCGACCGAGAGCAGGCAGTTCGCGTCGGGCGGCAGATAGATGCGGGTAACGTTGGCGCTCTTGTTCACGACTACATCGAGGAAACCGGGATCCTGATGGGTAAAGCCGTTGTGATCCTGACGCCAGACGGTGGAGGTGATCAACAGATTCAACGAGGCGATGGCCTGCCGCCAGGAGAGATGGTTGCATATCTCCAGCCACTTGGCGTGCTGGTTGAACATGGAGTCGATGACGTGCACGAACGACTCGTAGGTCGAAAGGAAACCGTGGCGCCCGGTGAGGAGGTAGCCTTCGAGCATTCCTTCCATGGTGTGTTCGCTTAGCATTTCGAGGACACGGCCGTCGGTGGCCAGCCGGCCGCCGTCGCTGTCTTCGGGGAAATATTCCTCAATCCAGAATTTTTTTGTTACCGCGTAAATGGCGTCGAGCTTGTTGGAGGTGGTTTCGTCGGGTCCGAAGACGCGGAAGTTGTTCATGTTCCGCTTCATGACGTCGCCGAGGAAAACGCCCAAGGGATAGGTGTTGCTGGTCTGGAACTGTCCGGGCTTTTCAAACTTCGGGCCATAGCCCCGGAAATCGGGGAGTCGCAATGCCTTTTTGAGGCGTCCACCGTTGGCATGGGGGTTCGCGCTCATGCGCCTGTTTCCGGTGGGTGCCAGCTCTCGAAACACGGGCGCGAGGCCGCCGTTGGAATCGAAGAGCCGGTGGGGTTCGAGCGAACGCATCCACTCTTCAAGAATTCGAAACTGCTCGGGATCTTTCTTTACATCGAGCAAGGGCACTTGATGGGCTCGCCAGAAGCCCTCCAGAAAATGGCCTTCAACCTTGCGGGGAGCGGTCCAGCCCTTGGGAGAGCGCAGCACGATCATCGGCCACCGAGGGCGGCCGGCCAGGCCTGTTTTGCGGGCGGCTTGCTGATGGTCGCGAATCTCAAGAACGCAGTGCTCGACCGTGGCCGCCATCGCCTGATGCATGCTGTCGATTTCGGAACCTTCGACGAAATAGGGAGTCCAGCCGAAGCCACGCAGTAGACTCTCCAATTCGTCATGTGAAACCCGCGCCAGCAAAGTGGGGTTGTCGATCTTGTACCCGTTCAGGTGCAGGATGGGGAGCACCGCGCCATCGCGGACCGGGCTCAGGAATTTGTTGATGTGCCAGGAAGTGGCCAGCGGGCCGGTCTCGGATTCTCCGTCGCCGATTGCGGCCGCGACGATCAGGTCGGGATTGTCGAAGGCAGCGCCGCACGCGTGTGAAAGGACGTAGCCCAATTCTCCGCCTTCATGGATCGATCCTGGCGTTTCGGGCGTGCAGTGGCTGCCGATGCCGCCGGGGAAAGAGAATTCGCGGAAGAACTGGTGCAGGCCGTCAGGGTCCAGACTTTTTTCGGGATAGATTTCCGAATAAGTGCCTTCCAGATAAGCGGGGCCGAGCACGCCGGGCGCGCCATGGCCGGGGCCAGCGAGGAAGATCATGTCGAGGTCATACTTTTTGATAAGGCGGTTAAGGTGGACATACATGAAAGACAATCCAGGGCTTGATCCCCAGTGCCCGAGGAGCCGATTCTTGATGTGCTCGGGCTTGAGGAGCTCGGCCAGCAAGGGATTTTCGAGCAGATAGATCATGCCCAGGCTCAGATAATTGCAGGCTCGCCAGTAAGTTTCGGTCTTGCGCAACTCGTCGGCGCTGAGGGGAGCCCCTGTCACCGTGGATCGGGTGGGCGAGTAGGGACTGAGTTCAAGGACTTCAGCGGGGGCGGGGAGGTCGATCGTACTCATTTGCAACTCCTCTTGATAAAACACTCTTATCGATAGGCTATGCCGTAAGTCGTCCGATGACAACTTCCCACGTGGATTTAATCTCTTGTTAACAGGCGAAAGGCAGTCGGCTGGGATGCGGCGGGCAGTGATGAGGTTGCACGCTGCGGCGCGAGGCGAGTTGTTTTGATCTCACGAGCAGCAGCTTTCAGGCCGCCAGCGGTCTGAATTCGTGATTGGAGCGGTAGCCAGCTTTGCCGTGCCCGGAGATCGCAATCGACGGTGTGAAGGTATCCGGCACGTGAGCCCGCATTGTGGTACCAATGTAAGTATGGTTAAGCGTGAGTGCAGCGATTGCGGTGGTGAGTTGGTATTGGCGTTCCGGCCTAGCGAAAACAGCCGGCAGAGCGCCGGAGCGGGAAATCCACCGAGAGCAAGCGCCAACTGGAGATGCAGTACCTGCGGGCATTCCTTCAGCGCCGAGCAGTTACGCATCGACCGGCGGGCGGCGGCCAAAGTGGTTGAGTCCGTATAAAAGGGCGGGACCTGGTCACGCCAGGAACACGGTTCGACAGCAATATTAATCTTTCTAATCAAGGAGAATTCTTGCATGGATAATGTAGACCAGGAAAAAGCAGCGCCTGAAAGCAAGCCAGCGAGTGTGGCGGCAGCGCGTCCGGAACTCTCGACCAATAAATTTGCGGTTGCGCGACGAGCGAGCCAGCAGAGAAAAAAGAAAGCGCACCGGCGCACACTGAGACGCTCCAACACCAAGGGGTAGGGCTGCGATGGCCGGCGTCTAATTGAGGAGTGATTCCCAATTGGGCGGCACTCTTCCCGCCGGTCCGGGGACGGGCTGAGTTTTTGGATGAGAGTGGGGCGGAAGCAACTCCGCACTCTGGATCATCCCCTGCTTCTCGTAATCGTAGAACCAATCCTCCCCCGGCTCGAAGCTGGCGATGATCGGATGCCCGGTCGCCGAAGCATGCCTGGATGCATGCTGGCTCGGAGAGCTGTCGCAGCATCCGATATGCCCACACTCCGCGCACCGGCGGAGGTGAAACCACCAACCGTCCGGTGACGCCAGGCATTCCACACAGCCATTGCCACTCGGCTTCGTAGCCGGGTTGATACCGCGCAGGCCCTTTTTCATCTTCGACTTTCCTTTCGCAGCCTCAATTTGCAAAGTATTCAAGCGACCAGTAAGACTTTGCCGGTCCCACCCTCCTCCGCAGCGGCTTGAGCTTCAGCCGCCTGGCTGAGCGGCAGCTCGCGACTGATCGGAATAACCAGCTTGCCATCGCGGACGGCTTCGGACATGAACTGAAGAGTTTTAGCATCGGGCGTAGCATACACCGGTACCACTTTTACAGTTGGATACGTTCCGGCATTACGCGGCGCGCCTAGAACCGAAGCGAATACTCCTCCCGGCTTGACCTTCGCAATCAACCTTTCGGCAGTCTTGCCGTTGACGGTATCCGCAACCGCATCGAGCGTCGGGAGCTTGGCGATGGCATTGTCATCATCGGTTGCGGCCAACCGATCCGCCCCGATGCTCTTTGCCTCATCCATCTGACGCTTCAGAACCCCTGCAATCACGATCGCGCCCCGTTCCTTTGCCGTGAAAACCGCTGAACGTCCAACATTTCCAGCAGCACCGGCGACGAGAACCGTCTGGCCGGCTTCGATGCCGGTAGCGGAAATGAGCTCGTTGCCGGTCGTCGTCACGAGCGGGAGGGCCGCGGCCTGGATCAGATCGAGTCCCTTGGGAACTTTCGCCAGAATCGCGGCTTTCACCACGCAAAGTTCGGCATAGGTGTCGGCCGCCATGGCAAAGACGTGGTCGCCCGGGGAAAAACCTTCGACTCCGGGCCCAACCGTCACGACTGTCCCCGCAATGTCCACCCCCATGAGCCCCGGGAACTTGATGGGATAAAAGTCTTTCGTCAACCCGGCGCGTCGTTTGTAATCGATCGGATTGACACTCGTGGCGGCGACCCGCACCAGGACGTCGCCGGGCCCCGCCACCGGATCAGGGTAGTCCTCGAACTTGAGTACTTCGGGACCGCCATATTGCCGGACAACGACTGCTTTCATATTTCATCTCCCTTATCGAACTTAGCCGAGGGCAAATAGTCATCAACAAGAGTTGGATGCTGGAAGCAGGAATTGGTCGCCGGGTCGATCAAGTCCCCAGTTTGCGAAAGCGGAAGATCGGCGGTTTCCGTCTACGCCGAAGCCCGATATTTCGCCCACTTCAACACATCCCAGATCTCGCACTGCAAGTAGAAACCCGACGAGATAGAAGGCGCGATCACTCCTTCGAGAACCGCGTCCTGGACCAGTTCGTGCACCGCTTCGTACCCCGGAATCTGGACTCGCTTGGCGAGTTCGATCAGTTCCCACTCTGGAAGTTCACGTTCCGCAATCATCGCTAGCAGTAACATAAGGCCGTCAGGACCCGCGAACCGGTCAAGGGCTAATCCCTCCACGATGCCACGGTTCTTTCGGAATTCGTCTCGCGGATTGTACTGACATCCGTGGGAGTCTCGCCGCCTGGGGCTCGCGTCGCGACGGTGTACCAGGCGCAAACCGCTCACGTTTGGTTTTCCTTTGGCGTCCTCCGCCGCAACCCACTCTACCCAGCCGGCCTGCAAATCCGATACAGGTTCACCGCAACTATCACATCGCCAACCTGTTCGAATGGATTTATCTCTGGGCATAACGTTCAACAGCAGCACGGACATTCATTGTTTCTTCCACCGGTCAGCCGAGTTTCCGACGACCGGATTCATGGCTCTGCATGGGGCGTTCGCGCGTCGCCGCGGCTTCACCGGTAGCCGCTCTTCTATGCTTTTGCGGGTGAATGCCCAAGTCGTGCCATGAAGTTTCCGCGAGGTTGACGTCGTAGTACGCGGCAGCTTTCTCGATGTTCGCGAACGCCAAAGCACGGTCGGCATCGGAAACATCGATGACTTGATCGAACCGTGCCACCGCGTTACGCACATGTTCCGCGTCGGTCAATGGCTCTTTACGCTGCTTTGGAAATGCGTAGACGCTGTCTGGCAAGTCGCTCTGCGTTGTTAATCGTCCGTGTTTTTCATGAGGTTCCCAGGTCGCTTCCGGCATTTATATACCATCCTTTCTTCATATTCGGCGAGGGGCAGCAAATCCGCGACCCTAGCTTTCTTTGACTTTATGCGCCAGTTCGCGAAAATCCCGAGCTTGCTGGTGACTGACCTTTGCCTCGAACTGTGCGAGCTGTCGAGCTTTCTCATTGGGGAGGAGCGAAAACAAGGCTTCCAGCTCGGTTGCCGCCTCCTGGGCCTGGTCGGCCCTCTTGAGCATTATGTGTTCAAATTTCCGGAGCGCCTCATTGTGATCCATATTTCCTCTTTCGCGAAAGCCTTGGGCGAAACCATACCGGCCTGGGAGCGGTGCGGCTGGCGTGGTTTTTGCGCTGATCGTCCGACCGAAGCGAGCGCGATAAGAGAGATTAGACCTGAGGTGGGTCCGGCGAATCAATTGGACGATGGTATTGGCGATACCTTGGTATCACGGAGCATGTTTTCTTCTGCCGACTATAATCTACGAGTATGTCTGGCCGCGCTAACAGGCACCGGTAAAATCGTCTTTTTGGGAACGAATCGTCGATGAAAGAACAAAATTTCTGGCTGGAAACAACCACCATCCCTTCTCCGGAGCCGTCGCGTCCCCTTCCAGACAGCGTTGAGGTTGCGGTTGTGGGGAGCGGAGTCACCGGGCTTTCGGCCGCCCGGGCACTGGCCAAACGAGGCGTCCAAACGGCGGTTCTGGAGGCCGAAACTTTCGGCTGGGGCGCGAGTTCCCGCAACGGAGGTATGGTGCTTACCGGGATGAAACTGCCTGTGCCCACGCTCATCTCGCGGTACGGACGGGAGAGGGTTCGGCGGATGTACGCGGCCTCGCTGGCGTCGATTGATTGCGTCGAGCAGGTCGTGCAGGAAGAGAAAATCGAGTGCGATTTTTCCCGCTGCGGGCACCTTGAGGTGGCCTGCAAGCAGGCGCATTTCGACGGTTACGAGGAATCGGCGCGCCTCATCGAAAAAGAATTCAATCACAAGCTGCGCATCCTGCCGAAAGTGGCGCTGCACGGGGAAATTGGATCGGACATCTATTTCGGCGGCATGGTCGATGAGATCAGTGCTGGGTTGAATCCGGCGCGGTATGTTGCCGGGCTGGCAGCTGCAGCTCAGCGCTCGGGCGCCGAGGTGTTTGAGCACACACGCGTGACGGGCGTCACGGGGAGCAGCAGCAACGGGTCGCGGCAATTTACACTGAGCACGTCGCGAGGCAACATGCGGGCACGCGAGGTGATTCTGGCCACCGGCGGCTACACCGGCGACGCGACTCCGGCATTGCAGAAGAAGATCATTCCGATTGGCTCCTACATCATCGTGACGGAAGTTCTCGACGAGGGCGTGGCGCGCGTGTTGAGCCCGAAGAACCGGATGATCTATGATTCCAGGCATTTTCTTCACTATTACAGGCTGACTCCCGACCGGCGAATGCTATTTGGCGGCCGGGCGGCATTCTTTCCGGAGAGCGAGAATACCGTGCGGGAAAGCGCGGAAATTCTGCGGCGGGGGATGATCCACGTGTATCCGCAACTGCGCGACACCAAGGTCGAATACGTGTGGGGAGGCACGCTCGACTTCGCGTTTGACGTGATGCCGCACACGGGGCAGAGCGATGGTATGTACTATTCCGTAGGGTATGCGGGACACGGCGTGGCCATAGGAACCTACCTGGGAACGAAATTGGCCGAGGTGATTTGTGGGCAGCCGAACGACATTCCATTTGACGGGATCCCATTTCCGACACCGCCGATCGGTTTGCGGAGCGGGCACACCTGGGCGTTACCCTTGGCGGGCGCGTATTACAGGTTTCTGGATTGGGTCAGCTAAAACATTTTTCGTTCATGCCGGGCGCGCGTTTGCCTAACGAGCAGATAGGCGATTGGACCGAGCAGGATCGCGACCGGTCCCCAGCGCAGTGCAAAGCTGTCGCTGCCGAGCAAGGCCACCGCGGCCATCACAAGCGGAGCCGCGACGACGTAGATAAGCCCTGAGCGTCCCCATGGAATGTGAAACGGCCTCGGAAGGTCGGGCTGGCAACGGCGAAGTTTCCAGGCCGCGAGCACAGTCATCAGGGTGGTCGCTATGCGCAGCCAGGCATAAACAGTGATCAGTTGCGTCAGCGACCTGAGCGCGAACAACGCGTAGCAGCCAGAGGAAAAGAGAATCGCGATCCATGGGGTGCGATAGCGCGGATGCATGCTGGAGAGAAACGGCGGGAGGTAGCCATCCTCGGCCATGGTTGATGGCATGCGAGTGCTCGTGAGAACGGTGGCGTTGAGCAAAGAGATATTGGTGACCATCGCGGCGAGGGTCATCCAGAATCCAAGCCAGCGGCCGCCGATGAGAAGTGCGGCGTCGGAAAAATAACGCGTATGCCACTCTTGCCAATTACCCAATGCGGCCAGGGAAAGCAGAGTGGGCAGCACGTAAGTCGCGATGGAGAGCGGTACGACCAACGCCAGGCTCAGAGGGTAATTGCGCTGGGGATTCTCGACTTCCTCGGCGACGGATGAGAGTTGCTCATATCCGGAATAGAGCCAGAGGCCAAGGGCTAGTCCGATGCCGAAAACCTGAAAGCGCGGGACGTGCGGGGGGACAAACGGGACAAATGGGTTGTGATGCCACTTGGTGGCGGCGATCAGACACAGGACAGCGACGGGCAAAAGGATGAAGATCTCGAGGACGGTTGCGACCACACCCACCATTTGGATGCCGCGAACGTTCACGTATGCGATCACGGCGATCAGGGCGATCGAGGCCAGAAAATGCTTCCAGCCGGCGATTTGGGGAAAGAAGAAGCTGAGATAGTCGCTGAAGAGGACGGCATAGGCTCCGCCCAGGACGAACGAAGCGGTCCAATTCCACCATCCCGCCAGAAAACCCCAGAAATCGCCAAAGCCGGCGCGTACCCAGCGATAGAAACCACCCTCGACGGGAATCGCTGTGGTCAACTCCGCGACCACGAGCGAGACCGGTATACACCAGAACAATGGCAGCACCAGATCATAAAGAAGGGTGAGTCCGGGACCGCTGGTAGTGATCTGATCCTCCAGGCCGAAAGGTCCGCCCGTGGTGTAGGAATACATCACGAACACGAGGGCGACCAGGCTGGCTTTTCTTGCTGGAGAAGACGATTTCGACACTGGGTCTCCTTAAGAGGCGACGATTATACCCGGGAGGGCCGTCGCTTAAGTCGATATTTCCGATGGCGAATTCGGGGGGGTGAAACCACGATGTAAAATGCAGAGCACAAGTGAACGAGCAACCGACCACCTTACCCGCGCGTTACTACACCGACTCCGGAGTATTTCGTCAGGAAGTCGCGAACTTATTTTGCAAGATGTGGCTCTTTGTTGGCCGGACGGAGCAGGTGGCCAAGCACGGGGACTTTTTTCTGTGCGAGATCGCGGGAGAGAGCATCATTGTCACGCGAGACGGCGAGGATTTGCGCGCGTTCTACAATGTGTGCCGGCATCGCGGGACGCGCATTTGCAGGGAATCGGAAGGGAAGTTTGCCGGGCCGATTCGCTGTCCTTACCACGGTTGGAGCTATGCGCTCGATGGGCGGCTGGTAGGCGCGCCGCATATGGATGAGAGTTGTTTCCGGCGCGAGGAATATCCGCTGCACCCGGTTCACGCGGACGAGTGGGACGGGTTCATCTTTCTTAATATGGCGCGGGATCCGCAGCCGCTGGCGGTGCAACTAGCGGATCTGCCGCAGAAGTTTGCGGCCTGGGGAATGCGCGATCTGCGCCGGTATCAACGAATCGCTTATGAAGTGAAGGCCAACTGGAAGCTGATCGTTTTGAATTACAACGAATGTCTGCACTGTCCGCTGCTGCACCCGGCGCTGAACCGGGTCACGGATTATTTGAGTGGAATGAACGATCCTCCCCAGCCTACTTACATTGGTGGGTCGATGGAACTCCGCGATGGGGTGGAGACGATGAGCATCGATGGCAAACGGCGGAGGGAGTATTTGCCGGGCCTGAACGGCGCGCAGAGAAGGCAGGTCTTCTATTATGCGATTTATCCCAACTTGTTTCTCAGCCTGCATCCCGACTATGTGATGGCGCATACGGTTTGGCCGGAAGGCGTCGACCGCTCCCGAGTGGTCTGCGAATGGTATTTCCATGCGCGCGAGATGGCGAAACCTGACTTCAACGCGGAGGACGCCGTGAAATTCTGGGACACGACAAATCGGGAGGACTGGGCGATATCCGAGCTTGCCCAGCAGGGAATCAGTTCACGCGCGTATGTGCCGGGGCCGTATTCTCCACGGGAAGGATTGCTGCGAGCGTTTGACGAGTGGATCGTGGGGCGAGAACGCCGCTCCGAGTAAGACTGGCAGGGTGATGCCGGCGGGGCGCCGGCGCTACTCTTGTTTATGTTCCGGTGCCTGACAGGGCCAATTGCTGGGGGCTATCAGGCTCCGAGTCGTTGACGAAGAGAGTTCCGTCGGTGAGGCCGGATTGATTCGGCTGAAACTCAACCTGGACGGTGCAACTCTGTCCAGTGCCTAAGCTCGCCGGGCAGTTATTGGCGGAGACGATAAAGGCGTCCGTAGTATTGAGCGTACCCATGAGAAGTGCAGACGAATTCATGTTCGTAATGGTGAACGATTTCGCGGCGCTGGTCGTGCCTACCGCTTGGGATCCAAAGTTGAGCGCTGTCGGCTTCAGCACGACTCCATGACCCTTCCCAACCAGGTCAAGGCGCTCGGGACTCGCAGGATCGTTGCTGGTGACGAGGAGCGCTCCGGGCCGTGATCCGGCAGCGGCGGGAGTGAACGTGACATTGATCGTGCAGGTTCCGCCGGCTGCTATCGAAGTCCCGCAGTTGTTGGTCAAGGTGTAGTCGGTATTAGCCTTGATCGACGTGAGGTTGAGGGTCTTCTTGCCGACGTTGGTCAGGGTTGCGGGAAGCGTCGCGTTCGATCCGAGGATCACGCTTCCGAAATCCAATGGCTCGGGCGATAACTCGACGAGGCTGCCGAGACCAGAAACCAGTGTCGTTTGCGGGCTGCTGCTGTCGCTGTCCATCACGGTGATCTTGCCGGTCCTTTTTCCGGTGTGGCTGGGACTAAATGTCACACAGAAACTGCAGGAGGCGGCGCAACTTCCGTCGGAGCTCTGCGGGTTGAGAACGGTGCCGGCGGTGCAGTAGATGTTGTTGCCGGTGGAGCAGTCGGTTAGCGGCGTACAGCTCTGTCCCGAAACCGAAAATTCTGGATCGCTGGTGGCAATCGAATTGATGGTGAGTGAGGTTGCCCGGGAATTGAAGACATCGATGCGGCGCGTGATCGCGGTGCCAGGCACGCCTTCCACGGCTGTGCCCATGTTTACCGTCGTGGCGGAAACGAGCGGGCAGGAGCGCGGGGTGAGAACCAGTGGCGCCAGCGGCTTCTGGTCGAAGTTGAAGCTATCGGTCATGTCGTTGGCGTTGGCATCGCGATCGCTCAGGGCCGGGAGTCCGAAGCGCTCTTCTATAAACTTCAGCACCGACGAGAACTCATACTGGGTGGTTGAGACGTAGCCTTTGCGCGCGTAGGGAGAAATGATCAGGAGAGGAACGCGCGGGCCCAGGCCGAACACGTCGACGGGCGGCGGCGCTACGTGGTCGTAGTCGCCTCCGAAGTCGTCCCATATAACGAAGACTGCGGTGGAAGCCCAGAGGGTGGGGTTATTCATCAGGGCATTTAATTGGGTGACGGTGGAGTTTTCGCCTTCGCAGGTGCTGGCATTAGGATGCTCGCTTTGCCACCAGGGCGTGATGATCCAACTCACTGAAGGCAGGGTGTTTGCCAGCACATCGGGGATGAAATTGGAGCTATCTACTACGTTATTCCAGTCCGAGCCATACCTCACATCGCTGATGGCATTGAAGATCGACCAGATGTAGCCGGGATCGGTGTCGGGTGGGGCGTAGTATTTCCAGCTCACACCCGCGTTGTCCAAGGTTTGCGCCATCGTGTTGACGCCGCTAAAGCAAGGGAACTGCTCGGTGATCACGCCGTTGGGCTGGAGGATCCTGACCTGCTCCTGATCTCCCTCGGTATTGGGCGCGTCGCAGCCCCAACTGTAGGTATTCAGTTGATGAAAAGGATTGTCGATCACGCCAAAGGAGTCAGCCGCTATCGTATAGAGATGGTTGGGGAAACTGGGTCCGTGGAGGGAGGAAAACATGTTCGCGGCGAGGGCGAAATCATGGGCATACTTGAAGTAGTTGGGGATGTCAGCAGCGGTGAACTCGCTGCAAGTCAGTAGGTCTCCGTTGCTGTCGCCGGCGGTGTTGGTACCCGAGGCGATGAGATCGAACTGATCCATTTTGCCGCCGTCGATGCCCTGGATGGCGGCCGCCCACTCGTGATCGATGTCGTGTTCGTAGCGGTCGGGAGCGCGGGCGATGGGGACGGTCTGGCCGGTCGAAAGCTGGCATGATTTGGTGCCATATTTTGGGTTGAAGGCACCAAACATGTTGTCGAAGCTGCGGTTTTCCTTGATGAGGAAGACTACGTGATTAATCTTCTGGATGCCGCTCGGGGCGCTCACTTGCTGCGCATAGAGGTGGGTCAGGAAGGCGGGCAGGAGGACCAAAAGTAAGCGGGCTGTGCTGGGAATTCGCATGGAATCATCCTGCAAAATAAATTTCTTAGATGGAGAGTAACACGGATTTGAGCCGCGAGCGCGGTGGGGAAGCGCTGGCGAAGAGGCTTGCGGGACGGGGCCTTTGGTCGCCGGAGACGGTTTTTTATGGGGCTCTGGACGCAACTCGGTATTTTTGGACTGCGCGCGAAAGGGCTGTCCGAGGCCGGGTTTGGGGAATTCCCGAAATGGGAAAAGCTTGACACGGTGTGCTATGGAAATGCGCCCGGTTTTCATGCTGGATTGTCGGGCCGACCGGGTTTTAAGGAACTTCTAAGTGTGCGATCTGTTCGTCGTTTGTTCGCCAATTTCGCGGGCGATCGACGGCAGGCTGCTGAAAAACTCTCATGGGCAGGTGGAGCTTCCTACTGCGGCTTAAAGCCGTCATCGAAAAAAGGACAGTCATCGCAGCGCTGAAGCGCTGCGCCACCCAAAATCACGCAGGCTGCTGAAATCCGGGCCGGACTTGCTTAGAAAGAGTTCAAAAGCTTTCCTCTATCCATCCCAATGTAATCGAGGTACACTTCTCCGGCGTGCTCTCGGGCACGGAGCAAACAAGGCAAGCGGTTTTCCCAAAGTTCACATCGCAAAGATAGAACGATCCAACCCTTCAACTATTGCTTGAAGGAATCCGCCGACGATACGGGGAGCTTGCAAGCATCGCGCGAAATCGCGCCACCATCCTTTCAGGAGCATTGACTTTATGGCCACATCGCTTCCGCGCCTTATGACCGAAGCAGGTTTCGCCTCCCCGTCCAGCGGTTCGTTGACGACATCAGGGCGGTCTATTTCACGGCGGTCTCTTTTTTCCGGGGTGGCGCGAGGGTGCGCCCTTTTGCTGGTGCTGCTGGGGGCGCTTTCGGCTGCGATGCTGGCCCAGGCTCCGAATTGGGTGCAGAACTCGCCCGCCACCACCCCCACCGGCGGGTCTGGTTATGGTTACTCCATGGTTGACGATGCCGCGCTCGGTCAGGTGTTCATGTTCTCCGAAGGCGCCACCTGGCTGTGGAACGGAGTTAACTGGACCTCCCAATCCACGACCAGCTCTCCCGGCCCGCGCCTGTTTTCTCAAATGGACTACGACTCCGTGAAACAGCAGGTGGTCTTGTTCGGTGGCTGTGAAGATTGCCAAGGCAGTAGTTTCCTTCCAGGCGATACCTGGCTGTGGACGGGCGCCGACTGGGTGCAGCAGACCGGCCTGACGCCGTCCCCTTCCGGGCGCTATAACGCCGCCATGGCGTACGATTCCGTGCACCAGCAATCGGTCTTATTCGGAGGGACAGACAATATAAACAGGTTCGCCGATACCTGGCTGTGGAACGGCACGAGTTGGATGCAGCTAAGTCTCTCGAACAGCCCCAGCGCACGCTCCGGCCATGCCATGGCCTACCTTCCCACCCCGGGTCAAGTGGTCTTGTTTGGAGGATACGACCCCAGCGGTAACCCCCTCGGGGACACCTGGCTGTGGGACGGGACCACGTGGACGCAGCCGACCCTCACCACCACTCCTCCTGCGCGGACGCTAGCAACCATGGCGTACGACGCGGCGCTGGGGCAAGTCGTCCTGTTCGGTGGATATGAGCCCGGCCTCGGCTATCTCGGGGACACGTGGCTGTGGAACGGGACCACGTGGACGCAGGCGCATCCCACCGCCAACCCTCCTGCGCGCCTCGAAGCGGCAATGGCTTACGACGCGACGATTGGCCAGATGGTTTTATTCGGAGGCAGCGGCAATCTTGGGTATCTTACCGACACTTGGTCCTACGAGGTGCCGACGACGATCACGGTCACCAGCGCCGCTGACGATGGCTCCGCCGGAACCCTGCGCACCCTGATCGCCGCGGCCGCACCCGGCGACACCATCACCTTTGACCCCAGCCTGAACGGACAAACCATCACCCTCGATTGCACGGATTATGGCACGATCACCCTCACCCAGGACGTGACCATCGCCGGGCCGGGCGCGAACAATCTGGCCATCAGCGGGAACCACGCGTGCCGGGTGTTTACGGTTAATACGCTAGTTACAGCGACCATCTCCGGTGTCACCATTGAGAACGGCGAAAGCCCCGTTGGCGGCGGCATCCTCGTTGCTGGCCTCTTGACGGTGAGCAACAGCAACATCTCCGGCAACTCCGCACAGCAATTTGGCGGCGGCATCATAAACTATTTTGGGGGGCTAACGGTGAGCAACAGCACCTTCTCCGGCAACTCCGCCGGAAGCGAAGGTGGCGGCATCTTCATCGATGGTGGCGTGGTGACGGTGAGCAACAGCACCTTCTCTACCAACTCCTCTTATCAAGGGGGCGGCATCTACCACGCGATTGGCTCGGATACGCTGGTGAGCAACAGCACCTTCTCCGGCAACTATTCCACCCAGGACGACGGTCAAGGCGGCGCCATCTACAACGGTGGCGGGATGACGGTGAGCAACAGCACCTTCTCCGGCAACTCCGCCTCCTCCGGCGGCGGCATCTACAACGGTGGTGATTTGCGTGCAGGGCTGACCCTGAGTAACAGCACCTTCTCTGGGAACTCCGCCTCTGTATTGGCCAGCCCTACAGGCGCCGCCCTATACAACGCCAAAGATTCCAAGGTTACGTTCAAGGGCGTGCTGATGGCGAACAATACTCCCGGCAGTACCTGTGCCAACCTCGGAACCCTGGTTTCCGACGGCTATAACCTGGAGGACGGGACCACTTGTAATTTCACCCAGCCCACCGACCAGAGCAACGTGACCGGCGCCGGAAGCTTCCTCGGCACCCTGCAGAACAACGGCGGCCCCACCCAGACTGTCGCGCTGCTTTCCAGCAGCACGGCCATTGATGCGATCCCACTCAGCGCCTGCACCGACGCCAACGGCAATCCCGTCATCGCCGACCAGCGGGGCATCACGCGTCCGCAAGGCGCGTCGGGTAACTGCGACATCGGAGCCTTCGAAGTGCAGCAGACGCCGACGGCCAACGTGTGTCCCAATGGACAGACGGGTCCGGCGCCGTGCAGCTATCCGATCACGCTCCAGTACTTCATCCCCTCCGGCACAACGCTGGGAACAAATCCGGTGCAGGTGGTGACGCAAGGCGCGGCGAATCTGGATTTCACGCTGACGCCCAGCAGCATTTGCTCGCCGACGGGGAAGGTTGACTGCAGCATAGCAACATCGAGTCCGTGCGCGGGCCTGGCGGGTCCGGCGTATTGCACGGTGCCGGTGACGTTCGCGCCGCTTGCTCCGGGATTGCGGATGGGCGCGATCACGCTCACCGATAACAACGGAAACCTGGTGGCAACCAGTTACATCTACGGCATTGGCCAGGGGCCGGCGATTGCGTTCGGGCCGGGCGTGCAGACCACGCTGCCAGTCTTGGCTGGCACTTCGCCGATCGGACTAGCGAACCCAGGCGGTGTCGCGCTGGATGCGGCGGGCGACATCTTCATAGGTGATTTTGGTAACCAGCGCGTGGTGGAGATTCCGGCGGCCTGCACATCCTCCTCCTGCCAGACAACGGTCGGCAGCGGCCTGAGTGGGCCACTCGGCGTGGCCGTGGATGGGGCGGGCGACGTCTTCATCGCCGATGCCAAGGGCGACCAGGTGGTGAAAGTTCCGGCCGGCTGCAACTCCTCGTCCTGTCAGACCACGGTGGGCTATGGTCTGCACTTTCCGGCGGGTGTAGCGGTGGATGGGGTGGGAGATGTCTTCATCGCCGATACAAACAACAGCCGTGTGCTGGAGGTTCCGGCTGGTTGCGCGAGCGCCTCCTGCCAGTTCACGATTGGTATCGGCCTGAATGTCGGGGATGGCACCGCGCCTTACGGAGTAACGGTGGATGGAGCCGGCAATGTTTTCATCGCGCTCGCCACCGGACCTCCGGACCATGGCCAGGTGCTTGAGGTTCCAGCTGGCTGCACCACGGCCACCTGCCAGATCACGGTGGGCAGTGGCCTGCGCAATCCGAACGGAGTGGCAGTCGACGGAGCCGGCGACATATTCATCGCGAGTTTCAACAACAGCCAAATAGTTGAGGTTCCCGCGGGCTGCACCGTCAGCACTTGCCAGATTAACTTTGCCAATGGGTTGAGCAACCCGGCCGGAGTGGCGGTGGATGGGACGGGCAATGTCTTCATTGCGGATTCCGGCAACAACCAAGTGGTAGAAGTTAACCGTTCGCAGCCGCCGTCGTTGAGCTTCGCCTCGACGGCCGTGGGCCAGACCAGCAGCGACAGCCCGCAATCGGTGACGGTGCAGAACATCGGCAACCAGGCGCTGGATGCGGTGAGTCCGGGACTGGTGGTGACGGGACCGAACTTCGCGCAGGTGGCGGGAACGGGCACGCCTGCCGATTGCACGAGCACGTTCGCGCTGGCGGCGGGGGCGAGTTGCAATCTGAGCATCAGCTTCAAGCCGCAGTCCAGTGGCCCGCTGAGCAGCACGGCCGTGTTCACCGACAATGCGCTCAATGCCAGTCCATCGGCCATGCAGAGTATCGGGCTGAGTGGGATGGGGGAGGGAGTGCCCCCGGCGATTACGAGCACGAATTCGGCGACATTCACGATTGGCGTGGCGGGATCGTTTACGGTGACCACGACGGGCACTCCGACGCCCCACATCATGGAGTCAGGGGCGCTGCCGAACGGGCTGATGTTCGATGACAACGGCGACGGCACGGGCACGCTGAAAGGCACGCCGCTGATTCCCGGTGGGAGCTTCAGCATCAGCTTCACGGCACAGAATGGAGTGGGTTCTCCGGCAACGCAGACGTTCACGATCACCGTGCTGCAGCCGCCCAGCTTTACCAGCGCGAACAGCGCGACGTTCACCATCGGCGTGGCGGGGTCGTTTACGGTGACGACCGCGGGCGACCCGACGCCGAGCATTACGGAGGCGGGAAATCTGCCGACCGGACTTGCTTTCCATGACAACGGGAACGGGACGGGGACGCTGTATGGAACTCCGCTGGTGCTGGTAGGTGGGGACTTCGGCATCAGCTTCACGGCGCGGAACGGAATCGGGTCACCGGCGATCCAGGCCTTCACGATCGTGCTGCGGCAGGCGCCTAGCTTCACGAGCGCGAACAGCGTCACGTTCGGGTATGGAGAGGCGAACTCGTTCACGGTGACGACTGCGGGCTTCCCGGCTCCGAGTATTGCGGAGGCGGGGGGATTGCCGCCGGGAGTTACGTTTGTCGACAACCACAACGGGACGGCTACGCTGGCGGGGACGCCCAGCGCGGGTGGACTATTTCCGCTGGTGCTGACGGCGACGAATTCCGTGACGACCGCTACGCAGAACTTTACGCTGGATGTTTCGGGGCTGAGTATCTCGCCGGCGAGTCTGAATTTCGGGACGGCGTATCTGAATGGCTCGACCACGCTTTCGGTGACGCTGAAGAACATGACGAAGGCGACGGTGACGGTGAGCGGGGTGAGCGTGACTCCGGGTACGGCGAATGCGGGTGCTTACACGGCGGTGAGCCATTGTTCGGCGGCGCTGAAGCCGGGCGGGAGTTGCACGGTCGCGGTGACGTTCGCGGCGAAAGCGCTGGGCTTGCAGACGGCTACGCTGAACATTACGGATAACACGATGGGGAGTCCGCAGCAGGTGGGGCTGAGCGGGTATGTGATCGATCCGGTGGCGCAGTTTAATCCTACGAAGCTGAGCTTTGGCTCGCAGGCGGTGAACAGCAGTACTACTTTGCCGGTGGTGCTGACCAATGCGGGGCAGACTTCATTGAATATCGGCGGGATCGCGATTACGGGAGCGAACTCGGGGGCGTTTACGGAGAGTAATAATTGTCCGGCGGCGCTGGCGGGTGGCGCGAGTTGCACGATTTCGGTGACGTTTGATCCGACGGTGAAGGGAGCGCGCTCGGGGACGCTGGTGGTTACCGACAATGTGGCGGGAGGCTCCAGTTCGGTGGCGCTTTCGGGGACGGGACACTAGCTCGGCGGCGACGAAAGGGATCCTTCGACTTTTATCGCAGCGCCGAGAGAGTGTCGCGGGAGCTCAGCCGTCCCTCCGGGACTTTATCCTGGACGTGAATGCCCGTACCCGGCGCTGAAAGCGCCGGGCTATTGTCGGTCGCCCCTCCGGGGCGGGGGGAGTCGCTATTTTGTCCCGCCGCGTCGCGCAGGCTTCATTTCTCACGTACACACTACCATCCGCGCTGAGGGGTGCTGCGCTATCCAAAACCAAGTTCGAGATAAAGTTTTTCGGTAACTCGCCGGCGCGACTTTTGCGGGGCTACTCTTACGGGGCGTTGCCGGCTCGGGTGACGGACCGTTACACTTTTACTCTTGGAGTAAACCCATGCTGGTTGTGATGCGGGCGCAGGCCACCGAAGAACAGGTGCGCGCTGTTTGCCAGAAAATCGAGTCGCTTGGATACCGCGCGCATTCCATCCCCGGCGCGCAGCGGACGGCTATCGGAATCACGGGGAATAAAGGCGAGGTGGATCCGGGGGCGCTCGAGGAACTGGCGGGCGTGCAGGAGGTGATCCGGGTTTCGAAGCCTTACAAACTGGTGAGCCGCGATACGAAGCCGGACAATTCTGTCATCAAGTTTGCGGCATTCCCGGGGAGCGGTGCGACTGGGAACGGTGCCCACGGGAAGCGTCCGGCGGTTACGATTGGCGGAAGCGAACTGGCGATCATGGCTGGGCCTTGCGGGATCGAGAGCCGCGAGCAGGCTTTCGCGATTGCCGAGCGGGTGGCGCGGGCGGGGGCGCAATTTTTTCGGGGCGGGGCGTACAAGCCGCGGACTTCTCCTTATTCGTTTCAGGGGTTGGGCGAGGACGGGCTCAAGATCATGGCCGAGGTGCGGGAGCGCTTTGGATTGCTGATCGTGACCGAAGCGGTGGATTATGAATCGCTCGACCTGGTGGAGCGGTACGCGGATATGATCCAGATCGGGGCGCGGAATATGCAGAATTTCTCGCTGCTGAAGCGGGCGGGACGGGCGCGCAAGCCGGTGCTGCTGAAGCGCGGGATTTCGGCAACGCTGGAAGAGTTTCTGATGGCCGCCGAATACATTATGAGCGAGGGGAATTACAACGTGGTGCTGTGCGAGCGCGGAGTGCGGACGTTCGCGGATCACACGCGGAACACACTCGACCTGAGCGTGGTGCCGGCGGTGCAGCGGTTGAGCCATTTGCCGATCATCGTCGATCCGAGCCACGGGACGGGGAAGCGGAATAAAGTGACTCCGCTGTCGCGCGCGGCGGTGGCGGTGGGAGCGGACGGGTTGATTATCGAAGTACACAATGATCCGGACCGGGCGCTGTCGGATGGGATGCAGTCGCTTTATCCGGACCAGTTCGATGCCCTGATGGAGCAGGTGCGGCAGATTGCGGCGGTCTTGGGGCGGACTGTGCCGGCGGCGCAGATTCAGGCCGGGACGATGGTTTCCCAGGATTGATTCGATGATGCGAGGCTGGTTGGCGGCGGCGGCAATTGCCATTACGGCAGGCATGATTGTGCCCACGGCGGCGTTTTGCCAGGAGAATGGGGCGAAAGACGATACCTACGAAGGCGACGCTCTGTGCCAGAGCCGCCGAGGAGTTTATCCCCACCGCGTCTACACACCGGACCCCGACTACGACGACAAGGCTCGGAAAAAGAAGATTCAGGGTACGGTTGTGCTCTCGACGATCGTGACCAAAGAAGGAACGACGGCCGATATCAAGGTCCTCAGACCGTTGACATCGGGTCTCGACCAGCAGGCAATCAAGGCTGTTTCGCGATGGAAGTTCGAACCAGTGGTCCAGGACGGAAAGACTTGCCCAATGAAAATCGCCGTCGAAGTGACCTTCCATTTGTATTGACGGGCGCTTTATTGAGAGTCGTTGCATTGAATCCTGATTTTATGAAAACGATCATTTCGGTGACGGAGGCGGCGCGCAACTTTGCCGACTGCGTCTATCGCGCCCAATATCAGAACATCACTTTCGTTCTTCTGGAGAGCGGGGTGCCGGTTGCGCGGATCGTGCCGGACCGCAAGAGAGGCTGCACGGGCCCCGAACTGGCGCAGGCGCTGGCGGAGGTGGACCTATCCAAGGAAGAGGCTCGGGCCTTTCTCAAGGACCTGCGGGCTGGGCGCAAGTCCTTGCCGCGTCCGAGGGATTGATGGAGATAGTTCTCGATGCCGACGTCATCATAAAAAAGAAATTAGATTTCGAAATGGCTGCTAGCGGTCTTCGACGCTCGGTTGCTGCTGAATGAAAGCCGGCGGCCGGTAACGATTGGCGGCGTGCGCTGGCGCTGGGGGACAATTCCCTGAGGCGCGGTGGGTGGAGGAAAGTATGCAGGGGTCTTTCGACTCCATCCTGTCTTCGGCTTCGCCGACGACCGGATTCCGCTCAAGATGACAGGGGTTGAAGAGCGAGGGTCATTCAAATTGAGCCGGGAGCCCCACGTCTAACGGACAGCCCCTTTCAGCTTTGCTATTCTTATTTCTTCGTCCCAGACAGCCATTGTGAGAAAACTTCTTCTCTTCGCGGTTTGTATTCCCTTGCTCCTCGCGGGGGGATGGTACTACTTCCACGAGCGCAGCCTGCCGGCCTACGGGCCGCTTTATCGCGAGTACGCCTACATCACGAATGGAAAAAGCAACAATGTCACGGTGATCGACCTGCGTACTTATGCTCCTGTACGTACACTGGCGGTGGGGGCGGAGCCTACAGGGCTGGCGGCGAATCCGAAGCGGAACGAGGTGTATGTGGTCAACACCGGCTCGTCGAATGTGAGCGTGATCGACGCCGAGCAGAACAAGGTGGTGGCCACGATCGGGGTGGGGGGACGGCCATATTTTATCGATGTGTCTCCGGACGGGCGGCGAGCGTGGGTGGCGAACTCGGGGTCGGCGAATGTTTCGGTGATCGACTTGGACCGGCGCGCAGTGGCGTCCACGCTGCGGGTGGGTGGGAGTCCCGGGCTGGCGCGGGTTTCGCCGGATGGGTCCACGGTGGTGGTCTCGAACCGGGCCGACAACACGATTTCGATTATCGATGCCGAGAGGTTGGCGGTGCGATCGGCGGTGAACATCTGTATTCAGCCGGAGGATATTGCGATCCTGCCGGATTCCACGAAGGCGTTTGTTTCCTGCGCGGGATCGGGGCAGGTGGCGAGCGTGGCGCTCAAGAGCAAGGGTCGGGAGAAGGGAAGCGGCAAGGAAGAAACGCGGGAAAACGACACGGAGAGCGATCATCTGCTCGCGCTGCTGGATGTGGGGAAGTCCCCGGTGAGCCTGGCGTTGAAGCCGGACGGCGGAGAACTGGTGGCGTTTAATTTTGACGCGGGAAGCATTTCGATTGTCGAGACGACGCCGAACGAAGTGCTGGGGAGCTACCTGGTGGGCGCGCAGCCTACGCGGGGCGTGTTTGCGAACGATAATTCGCGGTTATACATCTCCAACTTCGGCGGGAATAACATCGCAGTTTACGACGTGGATCTGGGCAAGGTGGTGGCGTATCTGCCGGTGGGAACGCATCCGGATGCGCTGGCGCTCTCGGAGAACCAGGCGTATTTGCTGGTGGTGGACTCGGGGTCGTCGGACCTGGCCGTGATTCAGAAACGGACGCCCCGGAAGAAGTTTGAGCCTTCGGAGTATTCGCTGCTGACGATTATTCCGGTGGGAATGCAGCCGAACCAGATCGTGGTGAAGTCGTTCCTGGCTACCAGGATGGGGGCGCGATAGGAGATTGGCGTGGGGCGGCTGCGCGCCGGCAGAGGGTCGCGCCCATCGAGAGGGAGTGCATCCCGCGATGTGCGGCATTCCAAGGCCGCACCCTGAGTTAGTCTGAAGGAATATTGCCGGCCTGGCAAGATCTTACACTTCCCGGACAGCATAGTACGCCTCAAGTCGTCTTAATTCCCGCCGAAGGTAATGTTGGGGATGCAATCGCCTCAAAAGCCACATGAGCATCAAGACAAAGTTCCGGCTGATGACACTTGTTTCCGCCATCGGCCTCGTCGCCGTGGCCGCATTCTGGATTCGGGATGAGCGTTCCACGCTGCTGATGGGGAAGATGGAAAAGACGCAGAATCTGGTGGAGGTGCCGCTCTCCATCATCGAGCACGCGTACCGACTGGAAACGGAAGGAAAGCTCAACCGGGCGGAGGCGCAACAGCAGGCGATTGCCGCCATCCGGCAGTTACGGTATGGAGGCAACAACTATTTCTGGATCAACGATGACCATCCGACGATGATCATGCACGCCATGAAGCCGGAGATGGATGGCAGCGATCTGACAGAGTTCAAAGATCCCACGGGGAAGCGGGTGTTTGTTGAATTTGTGCAAGCCGCGCAGGTTCCGGGGGGCGGGTTTGTGCATTATCTGTGGCCGAAGCCGGGGAAAGAGCGGCCGGTGGCGAAGCTCTCGTTCGTCAAGATGTTCGGGCCTTGGGGATGGATTGTAGGGACAGGAGTGTACATCGACGATGTCGATGCGGCGTGGCGGGAGAGCGCGTGGAAAGCGGGCGGGCTGGCGCTAGCGTGCGTGATTCCGCTGATCGTGGTGTCGATCGCCACTTATGGATCGGTGATCCGGCGGTTGCGCGATATCGTGGACCGGTTCAAGCAGGCGACGGAGGGTGAGTGGGACCTGACGAAAAGGATCGAGGTAACATCGAGCGACGAGATCGGAGAGCTGATGCGCTGGTTCAACGCCTTCATCGCGCAGTTGGACGAGATGATCCGGGCGATCTCACAGAATGCGCTGGAGGTGGCGGGGGCGAGCGATGAACTGAGGGAGACGAGCCGGCAGATCACGTTGAATTCGGAGGTCACGTCGGCGCAGGCGAGCGTGGTATCGAGCGCGGCGGAGCAGGTCGGGGAAAGCCTGCGAACGATGGCCGCGGGCGCGGAAGAGATGGGGGCGAGCAGCTCGGAAATCGCGAAGAGCGCAGCCCAGGCGGCGCGGGTCGCATCGTCGGCGGTGCAACTGGCTGAGACGACCACCTCCGCGATTTCGAAGCTGGGAGATTCGTCGAGCGAAATCGGGAAGGTCATCCTGGTGATCACGTCGATTGCGAAGCAGACCAATCTGCTGGCGTTGAACGCGACCATTGAAGCAGCGCGGGCCGGCGAAGCGGGCAAGGGCTTCGCAGTGGTAGCGAACGAAGTGAAAGAACTGGCTAGGCAAACGGCAGGCGCGACGGAGGAGATTGGCCGGAAGGTGACGGCGATCCAGACCGATACCAAGGATGCGGTGGCGGCGATCGGGTCGATCCGGGGGGTGATTCACGAGTTCAACGATATCTCCAGCATGATCGCGGCGGCGGCGGGGGAACAGAACACGACCACTAACGAGATCTCGCGACACCTGGGGGAGGCGGCGCAGCAAAGTAGCGAAATCAATGCCAACATCGCGGCGGTGGCGCAGGCGGCGCAGGGGACGACACGGGGCGCGACTGACACGCAACAGGCGTCGGAACGGCTGGTACAGACTTTCGCAATGTTGCGGAGGTTAATCGAGCAATTCAAGATCGGGAGGCGCGATCCGCGGATCGCGACCACGCTGACGGTTCAGTTGAGCGGCACCGATGCCAGCGGCCGCAGCTTCGAGCGACCGGTATCGACGATCAATATCAGCCGCCGCGGAGCGCTGTTGAACGGCACGCCCGAGAGCCTGAGGCCGGGAGACGCAGTTTTTCTGGCCCGTTCGGATAAGAAGGAGCGGTTTCGAGTGGCATGGGTGGGAGCGACAGGAACCGAGGAGGCTGGACAGGCCGGAGTGGCTCCCGTGGATGCGAACTCGACCTTCTGGAGTGACGTGCCGGAGGTTATGGCGGCCGAGCAAGAGACTGTCGTGCCGGCTCGGGTTGCAGTCGCGGGATATCGCGGTTGAGAAGGCATGGGAAGCTGCCGAGTTTCCGACGCAATCCAAAAGATGACTTTGAAAGAAGCACCCGCCGCCCTGGTGCAGCTGAACCCTGGCGTCGGAATTCGATTCGACAAAACCTAGGGCAAAGAAAACGGCGGCTGGTGACGCATCACCAGCCGCCGAACCCCCTCATTGATTTCCAGCTCAGGCGTGATAGACCTGCTCGAAGCGGCGGGCTTCGTACCACAAAGCTAACTCTACGCGGTTCCACAGGCCGAGCTTGTCGTAGATCAGGCGCAGGTAGTTCTTGACTACGTGTTCCGTTGTGCCGAGAGAGTCGGCGATCTCGCTATTCTTCAGGCCTTCGGCTACGCGTTGGATGATGAAGTGTTCGCGTTCGCTGGGCGTGCGGAGGCTTGTTTCTCCTGCCATAGTTGTCTCCTATAAATTAGAGTTGCAAGTTTGACCCGCTTGATACCACCTTTGATTCCGAAGCGCAGAAACATCCGGTTGAAATAAGCTTTTACGGTGCGCTCGGCGATGTTGAGGTCGCGAGCGATTTCCGAGTTATCGCATCCCTGGAGCAGAAGATCGACGATCTGGCGCTCCCGGATCCCCATTTGATTGAACTGCTCATCCATGACTCGCACCCCGCAGATGGGTTCCGGGATGCCCAGGAAGGCGGCAGTGTGGCAGGGTCCGGAACTCAGCTGTAACTCCATCTGACCGTCTCAAATTGCAACCGGGAGGCCACTCTGGCCGTTTAAAATCAATAAAATGTGAAATTCCATACGGGATATGAATTTTGTGGGGAAAATGGGCAAAACCAGGGTAATCACTGAGGGTCGTCTACAGGGTTTCGGGGAGCAGGGGAGACGTTTTTCCTCAGGCCTAGGGTGAATCGCTTAGTACAAACTTCCGGGTTCAGCGGCGGGGTCTGGTGAATTTACACACTAGTGCATTGCTTAAGGGCTGAGTGTCTGTCGTGGATTACGAGGGCGGGGCGCCGGCGCTACGGTTGGCTGTGCCCTCGCGATTGCCGGCGCTACGTTCGCGCTGCGCATTTTGATTGGTCGCTATAATCAGGGGGTGGATTTCCGACTCAGCAGCTCTTATAAGCCTCAGGGGGACCAGGGGAGGGCCATTGAAGCCCTTACGCGCGGCGTCTTTGACCGGGAACAGCACCAGGTTTTGCTGGGCGTCACGGGGTCGGGCAAGACTTACACGATGGCCAAGGTGATCGAGGCGGCGAACCGTCCAGCGCTGGTGATGGCGCACAACAAGACGCTGGCCGCGCAGCTTTATCATGAGTTCAAGAGCTTTTTCCCGCAGAATGCGGTCGAGTATTTTGTCTCGTATTACGACTACTACCAACCTGAGGCGTACGTCCCGGCCGCGGATCTCTACATCGAAAAAGAGTCGACCATCAACGATGAGCTGGACAAGCTGCGGCTGTCGGCTACGCGGTCGCTGTTTGAGCGGCGCGATTGTTTGATCGTTGCTTCGGTGAGCTGCATTTACGGGTTGGGGTCTCCGGAGGCCTATTACGGGATGCTGCTGTTCCTGGAGAAGGGGCAGAAGATCAAGCGCGGGGATATCACGCGGAAGCTGGTGGATATTCTCTATGAACGGAGCGAGGGCGAGTTCCGGCGCGGGACGTTCCGGGTACGCGGGGATGTGATCGAGATTTATCCGACGTATGACGACATGGCGTACCGGATCGAGATGTTCGGGGATGAGATCGAATCGTTGTCGCAGATCGATCCTCTGTTTGGGACGGTGAAGCAGCGGTACATGCGGCTGCCGATTTATCCGAAGACGCATTATGTGATGAAAGAGGAAACGAAGGCGTCGGCGGTGGTGTCGATCAAGGCGGAGCTGGCGTGGTGGGAAGCTGAGCTCGAGAAGCAGGGGCGTACGGTGGAGGCGCAACGCATCCACCAGCGCGTGATGTACGACCTCGAGATGATCAAGGCCATGGGATATTGCCATGGCATCGAAAATTACTCGCGGCATTTTACGGGACGGATGCCGGGCGAGCCTCCGCCAACGCTGCTGGATTATTTTCCGCGCGACTATTTGATGTTTATCGATGAGTCGCACCAGACGGTGCCGCAGCTGCATGGGATGTATCACGGGGACCGCTCGCGCAAGCAGACGCTGGTGGAGTACGGATTCCGGATGCCGTCGGCGCTGGATAATCGTCCGCTGACGTTTGAGGAGTTCGAGCACCGGACCAACCAGATGGTGTATGTGTCGGCTACGCCGGGGCCGTATGAGCTGACGAAGTCGGCGGGGGTGGTGGTGGAGCAGATCATCCGGCCGACAGGGCTGATCGATCCGCCGGTGGAGATACGTCCCGTGAAGGGGCAGATTGACGACCTGCTGCACATGATCCGGGACCGGGTGGCGCGCAACGAGCGCGTGCTGGTGACTACGCTGACCAAGCGCATGTCGGAGGACCTGGCCGAGTATTACGGCGAAGTTGGAGTGAAGTGCCGGTACATGCATTCGGAGATCGAGACGCTGGAGCGGGTGAAGATTCTGCGCGATCTGCGCAAGGGCGAGTTCGATGTATTGATCGGCATCAATCTTCTGCGTGAAGGACTGGACCTGCCCGAGGTTTCGCTGGTAGCGATTCTGGACGCGGACAAGGAAGGCTTTCTGCGGTCGGCGGGATCGCTGATCCAGACGATCGGGCGGTGCGCGCGGAACCTGAACGGCCGGGCGATCTTGTACGCGGACCGGGTGACAGATTCCATGAAGAAGGCGCTGGACGAGACCAACCGCCGACGCGCGATTCAGGAGGCCTACAACAAGGAACACAACATCACACCCGAGTCGATTATCCGGCCGCTGGATATGACGCTGGTCGCGATTGTGGGCGCCGACTATACGGACATGACGAGCATGGAAGCGGATGGGATTCCGGAGTTCAAGTCGCAGGAAGAACTGGACGCCTACATTGCGAAACTGGAAAGCGACATGCGGGAGAGCGCGAAACGGTTCGAGTTCGAGAAGGCGGCGAAGCTGCGGGACGCGATCAAGGAATTGCGGACGAAGGAATTTTTGTTTGCATAGCAAACATGGCCTGAACTTATTCATTCCTGTGCCGAGGCGACCAGTCAGTTCAATTTCAAGCCTACCGCCTTAGCTAATTTCCGCTGCTGCTGATCAAAGGTATAAAGAAAATCGGCCTCGAGACCCAAAGCTGCTGCGACATGCAATACATCGGCGGTTCGCGTACCAAGCCGCGCCGTGTGCTGTCGCGACAATTGGCGCGCTTTTTCGAGCGCCTGCTCGGTAAGGGGCTGCAGGCGGTACAGGCGGCCGCGCAGATCGCGATCAAACGCGGCAGCCGATGCGGCTGCCTGCTCCCCCCGTGCGTGTTTGCGAAACACGCGCAATTCCAGAGCGTTTACGAATTCAACCTCGCACAGTGTCGAAAGCACGTGCTCGCACGGCGAATTCCGCATGATACGCGCGGCGGCGGGCGAGTTAGCATCCGGGTTGTAGAGGGAAACTAGAAAGCTGGTGTCGAGGTAGGCCCTCAATAACGGCTCCGATCCTCGGCCAGAAGCTCCGCGCCGGTGGTCGGCATCTTCTTCCCGCCGTAAATTGCCCTTATCCGGCCGAGGAAGTCCGGCATCTCCGCGGGAGGTTGCGCGCTCTCCGGCGTGAGGCGCGCGATCACCCGCCTGCGCTTGGTAATCTGCACCTCTTCACCATGGAGAAGAAGGCGCTCAATCTTTTTGAAGTCGTATCGGAGGTCGCGAACCGAGGCCTTTTTCATGTGATACATTTTAGCATCACATCAAGGAAATCCACAACGCTCTTTCCGTGTGGCGCAGATCGTGGCGCAGATCGATGACAGACCGGCGCGATGATGGATTCATCAGGTTGCGGATCTGAGAGCTACGGAGGCGAAGTCGTCGTCACGGAACCCCGATCATCCCGTCCGGCGGTTTTTTAACCTGCGTGGAAGCGGGAAGGTACTCCTCCCAACCTCCGCTACGGGACGCACACGCTGCGTTCGGCGGGCTCGAAGCGATCGGACTGGGCGTCGTGCTGGGTGCTGTAGTGTCCGTCGGGGGATTTGCCGTAGAGCTCTTCGCCGGGGCAATAGTAGAGGGCGGTGTGGGTGTCGACCCAGACCTTGATGTTGGGGTCTCCCTGAAAATGCACGGCGGGCTGGGAGACTTCGGCGATGCCGATCGCGACCAGAAATCGATCCCAGGCGGAGAGGGTTGGAGCCTGCGGCCGCGATGCCGGCCATAGCAGAGCGATAGCGGCGACCAGGACCGCTATTCCAAGATACAGATTAGCGCGCTGCGAACGGAGCCTCGCCCACAGGGCTGCAAGCCCGGAAGCGGAATCCGGTGACAACGTGTGCGCCGATGAGGACTGGGTGTCGGCGAGTTCGTCCGGCGGGTCGTCGCCGGGAGGGCCGCCTCCCGGAGGACCACCGCTGCGCGAGATCCCGGTTGAGGGGACGGAGAGTTGCGAGTCGTGTGGGCGTGGAGATGGCCATGGCTTGTCGGGGTTTTGTAGTTCGATGCCCGAAGAATCTGGCTTCGTCTCAACTTCTGGATCGAGTGCGAACTCGTGGCGGCTTGCATGGTCGTGGACGTGATCGGGGGGGAAGGGTCTCATCGATTCTTCGGCCGCGAGGGCTGGTTCCGACGCAGACCCGATAGTGGACGATGGTTTGTGAGTACGGAAATCCAGCTGATGTTCGGTGCTGGCGTCCGCAGGCGGCACGGGAGCTTTGCGGGGCTGGGGCGCCAGACCTCGCTCCTGGCTGACTTGCCACATGGAAGCCCACAGTTGCTGCAGATGCTCTCCGGCGCGGAGGGGTTCGGCTCCGCATGCCGCACAGGGCGCACCCTCCTTGGCCAAGGGCAAGCCGCACTGGGCGCAGAGTTTAGGAGGCCGCGGACGCGCGGGAGGCGGCTCGCTGGGAAGATCGGACCGGTGGGCGGCATAGCGGTCATTGTGCTGCTGAATGGTGAACGCGGCCGCCAGTAGTCCCTGAAAGGACTGTTCGTCGAGCACGATCTTGGGGCGTGCGGAAGACATCTTTTCCGAAGAAAAATGAAGGTTGAACTGCCCTATTGTAGTGCAACCGTGGGGCCCGTAGAACGAGGAAAAAGCGTTTGCGAATGACTTGGGCACGGCGTGGAGGCGGCGCGGTTGAATTCGTTGGCGGGACGTGCGGGAGTGGAGAGCAATTTGAACAGGGCTTGGCAAGTTGTTCGGGGAGGGGAGGCGATTCCTGAAGCGGGAGGTCGAAATGGGAAGATGCTCATGAGAGAGGTTTGAGGATGGGGAGAGGGGGACGCGTAAGTAACGGTGCGGAAAGGAGATGGGTGGAGGCGAAGGTTTGGCGAATCGGGTGCTGGTAGGACGGCGGGTCGCGACCCCAAGATTGAACTTACGGAGCGGACAAAAAGCGCCATGATTAACTTAAATGAAATCAAGATCACTCCGCGTGATCATGAGGTGTTGCATTTGCTGGTGCAGGGATGCAGCAACAAGGAGATCGCGAGCCATTTAAATATCAGCCCGCGCACTGTGAAACAGCACCTGCGCACATTGTTTCTGCGCGCGGGCATCAAGGAAGGGCGGAAGCGAGTGAAACTGGCGACCGCGATGTTCATCAGGGAGCAGGTGCAGCCATGCAACCGCGTGACCGACTAACCAGCAAGGAAATACAAGTGGCGTCGTTGGTCTGGCAAGGCCTGACCAATAAAGACATTGCGGCCGTGCTGAGAACCAGTGAGCAGGTGGTCAAGAATTTTCTGCGCACGACCTTTGACAAACTGGGAGTCTGGACTCGACTGGAACTTGCGCTATATGTGGCCAGCCATGGAGGGGCGACCTGGCAGATGCAGATGGGGCGAGCGGCGATCCCGGCAGCGCCGGAGTGGACGGCCAGGGGCGCCGAGGAGGTCGGGACGTTCGGGGACGGGAAAGCCAAGGGAGCCGCGGCGGCGGCCGGAGGGACGAACTGAAAGGAAGGGGGAGGAGTCGGCTGCGGGTGCAAGTTCCGCACTCGCGGCCGGGAGGCGTAGGCGGTTTTGTGACCTTCTGGAAGGGAGAACACCGCTGTGCAATCTGCCGCGCTCCGGAGGTGGGATCGGTCGAGGTCTTTATGCACTCCTCGGCACGGGATATTAGCCCGAGGCATCCATTCGGGGCGGGGGCGCTCCTCTGAACTCACCATTTCAGCCGGGAGCGTAGTCTCGCCGACGCCCCGCCGACGTGAGCACGGGGGAAGGTCGTTTCATCGAGGCGAAGGCGTATTGAGGCCGAAGACGGCAATGGATTTCACACAGTCCGGACGGGAGCGCGGTTTGTTCGCTGTCCGCAGCGGCGCGACCCATAGATGTAAGTTACTGATAAAACATAACGATAAGAGCTACTGTTAATGTTAAATCTAGATTTGGTGCGTCGTTTTCAGGGTGCCCTTTCCCGGTAACCAAATTGCTGAGTTACCAGCGGACCCGTTTGACCTCCTCCCCAGTACAGAATTCTCGAACAGTCAGAATCACGAGTTGGATTCGATTTCGAAGAGCTCAAATTCCCAGGCTGAGGGTGGCATGCAGTTTAAAGACGTTTTCTGGATGGCCTGCGACTCTACCGAGAGTCTGCGGGCGGAGTACGGACCCTTTCACACACGCGAGGAAGCCGAGGCGGAAGCCCGGAAACTTGGATTCAAGTATCTTCTTCGTTACGAGCACATCTTGAACTCGAATGAAGAGATTGAAGAAGTGCGTTGCGTGTTCCTTGAATTGCAGAACCTGGCGAACGCGCCCAAGCCGGGAGTGACTTTCCACACGCGGTGCGCGTCGTGCGGACTGGCCGCAACGCACGAACATCCGTGGCAGGCTGAGGTATGGGCGGACATTCACGAATTCGAACATAGCCGGCACAAGGTTCGGCTCTTCGAGCATTCTCGCGGGGAGGGGCTGCGCGAGACCGGCGGCTCGCGGGGGAATGCGGCGTGAGCCGGATGACAAATAGAGCCAAGTAGGGACGAGGAATGAGTTGCCCTGGCCCTGCACAGGATATTTTTGTCCGTGGCAACGCGTTGGCTGTTATCGACGGGCCCCGGGCCACCCGCCTCATGGCGTCTTAGGTGAACGTCGTTGGCTGCGCGCTGCCGTTGATGCGGTCGATCACGCTGGTGCCAGTCGGGGGCCGCAGCCAATGGTGCCCTCAGTCTGTCTCCCACCCATAGCAGTGGAGGCCCAGGTTAGCGCCAAAAGACGGCGCGAACCTGGGGCACCAGGCTGCGCTACCAGCCCCACGAAGATAAAAGTTCCTTCGGCAGGGAAGTTTACTGAGGAGAGCAGCACGTCGCGCGGATCGTGCGTGCAATAACGGCAATGTCGACGCCTGGTCACATCGCAAGAGTGCGCGATGTGTGGGGCAGCCGCTGTTCTGGAAGTTGTGTCCCGGCAGAAATGTGGGGACAGATGGGTGAACTGCACCCCTGACGTGAGACAAAGAAACTAGGGACAGTTTTCTTGCGAGAAAGATTGTAAACCGGGGAGTGGGGTCTGGGGCGAGGGGGCGGTTAGCTCCCTCGCCCCAGTCAGCTCTGTAGAAGCTTCAGGGTTCTGGGCACACAGCAACTGCTTTTCGAAAGCGGCTGGAGTTTGATATCCCAGCGCGGAATGCAGTCGCTGGTGGTTGTATATGGTTTCGAAAAATGCCGTCAGTTCGGCGCGCAACGCATCCAGATCGCGCCAGTCTCTGCCGTGCACCTGCTCCTGTTTGAGCGTCTTGATGAAGGATTCAGCCTTGGCATTGTCGTAGGGATTGCCTACGCGGCTCATGCTGGGTTGCACCCCATGATCGGCCAGCAGCGTGAGGTAGTCGGCGCAGGCATACTGAATTCCGCGGTCGGAGTGATGAATCAATCCCGGCGCAGGTTGCCGTTCGAGCAGCGCCATGCGCAACGCCTGCACGGCTACACTCGCGCCCAGATGCCGGGCTAACGCCCACCCGATCACCCGCCGCGAATGCGCGTCTAACACCACAGCGACATAAACGAACTCTTCTCGCAATCGCACGTATGTGATATCGGCGACCCAGAGTTCGTTGAGATTGCGCGTCACCAGGCCACGCGCCAGATTCGGCCACACTCGCCATCCATGCTGCGAATCGGTGGTTGCCGGCACGAACCGCCGTGTGCGCAGACTGAGCAGATTATCCTCACGCATCAGGCGCAGCACGCGCTTGGCATTGACGCATTGCCCGCGCTGCCGCAGTTCCCAGTGCACCCGCCGGTAGCCGTAGAACCGCTTTTCCACGATCACCTGCTGGATGGCATCGCGCAGCGCCGTGTCGGCCTGGCGTGGTGCCGACGATTCCCAATGCCGATAAAACCTCGCCCGGCTCAGGCCGCTCAACTCGCACATTCGTTCCACGCTGAGGCCGCCTTGCCCGGCCCGCTCTGCGATCAACGTGCAGATCGCTTCTCGCCCACTTTTATGCGCCGCAAGGCTTCGCCGAAAAAATCCAGTTCCAGTTCCTGCTGTCCCACCTTGCGCTCCAGCTCTGCAATCCGTTTCCGCGCTGCCAGCAACTCCCCACGTCCGGACATCGCCTCCGGCCCGCCCCTGTCTTCAGACACTGCCTTTCGCGGCCTTCCTCCTCGCCGATGCACCAGGCCGGCTTCGCCCAACTCTGCATAGCGGTCCTTCCACACATACAGCCGCTTCCGCCGAATGCCGAGTTCCTGCGCAACTGCTCTTACGCTTTCCCCAACCAATACCCGTCGCACCGCCGCTAATTTCAACTCCGTTCCATACTCCGGGTGATTCGTGTTCTTTCGTGACATGTGTTCTCCTGTTTGAGAACTGTCACCATTATCTCTGTCTCACTCTTGGGGTGCACTCCAGGTGCACTCCACGGGACGTTCACCAGTTTTCTTTTGGGTCACTGGCGTGAAGAAACCGGGTTACGTCCCGTCTGTCCCCATATTCTGCGGGTCGTAGTACCGGAGTCGGTATTCGTAGATGCCCGTTTCCTGATCGAACTCGCGCCCGGTGTACCGGAAGGGATTAGTAATCGAACCCGTGGAAGAAGTCAGATTCCCGAACGAGTCGTAGATGTAGCTCGCTGAGAGTGCACCTGCTGAATTGCTCAGCGAGGAGGCAGAGTTCAAACCGTCCTGCTCGTAGTAGCTCGTTGTGCCTTGTCGCAGTTCGGCCAGCGGTTCATCAAGTTGTTTGCCCTGCGTGTAACGTGCGAGCACATTCCCGCTGCCGTCTACTTCTTCGATTAGGTTGAGGCCGCTATAGAGGTAATTAGTGGTGCCCAGGGGCCCGGATTTCTGGATGCGTCGTCCAAAGGGATCGTAGCGGAACGTTACAGTCCCGGTGCCGGGCACGACCGCCTGTGTCAGGCGGTTTTCGAAGTCCCAGGTGTACTGTTTGCCGGAGGGGTCGGAGAGGGTATTGCCGTTTGCGTCGTAGACAACTGTGGGCGAGCGCATCATAGCTGAATACTGAGGGCACGCCTATTGGACCTGGGGACCTCGCTTCGCTTCACTCATCCATGTAACTGGCGCTCGGTTAGAGGTCGTCTGGTTTTTGTGCCCCCTGACTGTCACTCTGGCAAATATCTGATATGCCCCGCTAGCATCAATAGATTCCAAACGGCGGGATGGAAGCACTGAATCGGTCATTTTGGCCCACAAAAGAGAAGACAGGTTAATAGAGAACTTCTTCTCCTGACCACTCGCAATCTTCACAGCTAGTGGAGGGTAAGACGATGAACCCTGCCGCCCCTGCTTCACATACAGGGGGCCCCCGGCCTCTAGATCTACAGGCGCATTGAACGTCAATGCCTCTCGATCCAGTGATTCAATGGAAGAGTCCGTAGAGAGATATAGGACAAATGCTGTGATCGTGACCTCGGTCTTGAGTGGGTTAGAGAGAGAGACCTCCAGCTGATTCTGACCTTGAGGTCGGATCGTTGCGGGGTCGATCGACACAGAGCATAGAACACCCGACTCATGGTCGCCGGTTTGTCCTCTTGAAATGCCTGTTGAGAAAATCATTAACGCAACAGCACAGGCGACGCAACGAACGCTCATTTTCCTGGACACAGCCAGCAGGTTTTCTTAGCTGGCCCCTTCGGATGATATTGACACTCGTAAAACAGGTCAGGATCGTTGATTCCAACCCACAAATAGCTCTGTCCATTCTTGCTAGACCAAGATCCGTCACAGTTCTGGCGCTCGACATGCCAGTTCTGGTAGTTACCTGGATCTTCGTAGATATTGACTCGATGTTTCTTCTTGCAGTTCGGCGTCCTGTCGTCGCAATCCACAACTTTGCAGCCGTACTGAGGCGGCACTTCGTTGGGGAAATATCCGGTTATACTCTGCACCCAGTCGTTCGTGATCCCCAAGGCCCAGGCCATGCAATTGTAAGGTTTCTTGGAACCGCCAATTGGAGTCTGAGATCCCCAGACAGGAGACCCATTATTTTGAAAGAACCACGGCTGGCAGTCTCCGCCCATTTCTCCGAGAGGATCGTTGTACCTCACAGGATCGTTTCGGACAAACGCGTAAAAATTAGGGCCGCCTTGGAAGCGAACAGTATCCTCCTCCAAGAAGCGGCCGGTCGACGGGAAGTAGTAACGCGAGCGGAAGTTGTAAAGGCCAAGCTCAGTCTCGAAATCTCGCCCCATGTATCGAATCGGATTGGCGGTTGTACCAGTGGAAGTTGTAATGTTGCCGAAAGAGTCGTAGCTGTATGTGTCCGTGAGTGAGCCAGCTGGTCCGCTCAGGGATGTGATGGTGCCAAGTCCATCTGCCTCGTAGTAGCCCACTCCCCCTGAGCTGGACTCCGCCAACATTTCATCGATGTGTTTGGTTGCCGTGTAGCGTGAAAGTACCGTTCCGCTTGCATCGAGCTCTCCGAGCAGGTTTATCCCGTCATAGAGGTAGTTGGTCGTGCCGAGCGGGCCGGATTTCTGGATTCTTCTGCCGAACGGGTCGTAGTGGAAGGTTGTCGTCCCCGTGCCCGGCACCACCGCCTGCGTCAGGCGGTTTTCGAAGTCCCAGGAGTAGGATTTGCCGGAAGGGTCGGAGAGGGTATTGCCGTTTGCGTCGTAGGTGTAGCTGCCCAGCGAATTCGAAGTCAGCTCGTTCGACGAGTTGTAGCTGTAGGTCGGCACTCCGGATGATGACAGCCTATTCCCCACTGCGTCGTAAGAATAGCTCTCCGTGGTACTACCTGCCTGGGTTACCTGCTGAAGCTCGTAGATCAGGTCATAGCCGTAATTCGACGTGATCCCGTTGAGGTAGTTGGTTTTACTAGTGCGGTTGCCGGCATAGTCGTAGCCGTAGCTGGCTCCATCGAGAGTCGTGCTTCCGGCCTGGTGGAGTACGCCCAGCAAATGCGACACCGAATCGTAGCTGTAGTTGGTGTTGATGCCGTTTGGGCGCGTCAACTGGGTTCTCCGGCTCAGCGCGTCGTAGGCGAAGCCGAACTGCCCGGTCAGCGAGTTGGTCAGCGTCGTCAGCCGGTTCAACACGTCATAGTGATAGGAGTTCGTGCTGCCGTCGGGCGCGATTAGCGACGAGCGATTTGACGCGGCATCGTAGGTGTAGCTGTTCTGGAAGTTGTGTCCCGGCAGGAACGAATACTGCGTCGTCGTCCCGATCAGGCGGCCCATATTGTCGTAGGCGAAGCCGTAAGTGCCCGTTGGATCGACCACCTGCTGAATCTTTCCCACCAGGTCGTAGACGTAATCCACCGTCGTTTGGTCGGGATACGCGAGTCTACCCGGCACGGTGCTTTAGTTTCGAGGCGGCGGATTCGTCTAGCATCCAGAGGAGGGTTCCGTTTTCCGGTTGGACTCTTTGTGCGGGATAGAGCGGCGTGATTTGTTCTTCGGGCGATTTATCTTCCACAGATTTACTTCCCAGAGATTTATCCTGCAGAGATTTGCCTGCTGAGGGTTCACCTTCGAGAACCTGGCGCAACATTTCTGCTTTGTCGGGACCGCTCGCCAGGAACATTACTTCGGCGGCGTGGTTCAGGACCGGGAAGGTGAAGCTGATACGGTGCGTCTTGAATTTCTCAACCCAGTTGGCGATTACCAGATGGGTGTGATCTTTTAGTCCTTCAGAATCGGGGAACAGGGAGGCGGTGTGGCCGTCCGGGCCCATGCCCAGGAGGATGAGATCGAAGCGGGGGAACTCTCCGGGCTTGAGGTCGAAGAAATCCTTAAGCTGCGTTTCATAGGCGGCTGCGGCTGCGGCGGCATCGGGATTTTCGGCTTTCACGCGGAAGACGTTGGAGGATGGGATCGAAATTTTGGAGAGCATGGTTTCACTCACCATGCGGTAGTTGCTTTCGGGGTCGGTGGGCGGGACGTGGCGTTCGTCTCCGAAGAAGAAGTAGGTGCGGGCCCACGGGAAGTCGGCGTAGTTCGAGGCAAGCAGAGAGTATAGACTCTTGGGAGTCGAGCCTCCGGAGAGGGCTACCGCGAAGCGGCCCTGGGCTCCGATGGCTTGGCGGCCTACGCGGGTGAATTCTTCGGCGGCCGCGTGGAACAGGTCAGCCGCGGTAGGAAGAATTTCGATGGTGGTCGTGGTGGACATAGTTAAGCAGCGCGTTCCCGGCGCTGAAGCGACGGGCCATTGTCAGTCACCGCTCCGGGGCGGACAATGGCTTTTTCCCACCGTCTCGCACCAGATTTAGTTGTCACGCGCACACGGAAACCTCACTTCTCGAAGTTTCGCCAGCGGCGGCCATCTCGTTCCATCATTTCTTCGGATTCTTTCGGCCCCCAGGTGCCCGACGGGTAATTGGGGAAATTGCGCGGAGGGAGGGCCTTCCATACATCCAGCACTGGATTGACGATGGTCCAGCCGGCCTCGACCATGTCGGCGCGCTGGAACAAGGTTGCGTCTCCTATCATGCAATCGTGGAGGAGGCGCTCGTATCCGGTGGAAGGAGTGACTCCGAAATAGTCGGAGTACTCGAAGTCCATGTTGACTTCCCCGAGCTGCATGGCGGGGCCGGGAGTTTTGGCGGCGAAGCGGAGCGAGATGCCTTCCTCCGGCTGGATGTGCAGAACGAGTTGGTTGGGCATCATGTTGGCGACTGGCGTGTCGCGGAAAAGCATGAACGGGGCGCGGCGGAACTGGATGACTACGTGCGTATTGCGGCCGGGAAGACGCTTACCGGTGCGGAGATAGAAGGGAACTCCGGCCCAGCGCCAGTTGTCGATCAGAAGGCGCATGGCTACAAAAGTTTCGGTGCGGGAGTCGGGCGGAACTCCTTCTTCCTGGCGGTAGCCAGGGACGCGCTCGCCGTCGACGATGCCCTCGCCGTACTGGCCGCGGATGGTTTTGCTGAGCACGTCTTCGTTGCTGAAGGGCTGGACGGCGTGCAGGATTTTGGCTTGCTCGTCGCGCACGGCGTTGGCTTCGAATGAGATCGGCGGCTCCATCGCGGTGAGCGTGATGAGTTGCATGATGTGGTTGGGCACCATGTCGCGCAGGGCTCCGGCGCCGTCATAGTAGCCTCCACGTTTTTCCACGCCGACAGTTTCGGC
Source organism: uncultured Acidobacteriaceae bacterium (assembly GCA_963838315.1). Lineage (GTDB taxonomy): Bacteria > Acidobacteriota > Terriglobia > Terriglobales > Acidobacteriaceae > Acidiflorens. The sequence goes on along the minus strand of CAWIQW010000001.1, from coordinate 304,674 downwards.
CACCGAGATCTGGACGTGGTCGATGTAGCGGCGATTCCAGATGGGCTCGAAGATTCCGTTGGCGAAGCGAAGGGCCAAAATATTCTGGACGGTCTCTTTTCCGAGGTAGTGGTCGATGCGGTAGATCTGGCACTCTTTGGCAACTTTGAGGAGTTGCTGGTTGAGGGCCTTGGCGGAATCGAGATCGTGGCCGAATGGTTTTTCAATAATCACGCGGCGCCAGTGCCCATTCTCCTCGTTCATAAGGCCGACGTTAGCGAGCCGCTCAACGACGTCGCCGAAATAGTTAGGGGCAGTGGCCAGATAGAAAAAGAAATTGCCGTGGGAGTCGTTTTCCTCGTTGACCTTGCCGAGGACCTCCTGGAGATGGGCGTAGGTGGCGGGATCGTCGAAGTCGCCGCTGACATAGTGGAGGCGGTGGATGAACCATTCCCAAAGATCGTTGTCGATGGGGCCGCTGGCGAACTGCTTGAAGTCTTCGGTTAGTTTGGCGCGGGCCTCGTCATCGGACATGGCATTGCGGGCGACGCCGATGATGGCAAACTCGCGCGAAAGGAGTCCCTGGCTGGCGAGGTTGTAGAGCGCGGGAATCAGCTTGCGGCGAGTAAGGTCTCCGGAGAATCCGAAAATGACCATGACGCACGGGTCGGCGACGCGGCCGACACGGGGCTTGGTGGGAGCGGGAAGAGCTTCGGTATGAGCCATCGATTCCTCGTGAGTGAGCTGCGAGTTGCGGGCCGCGAGTTAGTCGACTTCTATATGCTCGCGGCTGGAAATTCATTGCTCCGCCTGGTGCATCTTCCAATGCAATTTCTAACTCTTGGCCTGGGTCTTGGCTGCTTGTTTCGGTTCAGCCGCTTGTTTCGGTTCCACGTGCCCGCCGAATTTCTGACGCATGGCGGAAAGCATCTTATCCGCGAAGGTGTGCTCCTGGCGGGAACGGAAGCGCGCGAAGAGCGACGCGGTCAAGACTTCCGCGGGCACGGCTTCTTCAATCGCGGCCTGAATGGTCCAGCGACCCTCGCCGGAATCCTGCACGAAACCGCTGTACTCCGAAAGGGTGGGGTTTTCGACCAGCGCCATCGAAGTGAGATCGAGCAGCCATGAACTGATCACGCTGCCGCGACGCCAGACCTCAGCGATGTCGGGCAGATTGAGATCGTAACGGATATTTTCCGGAAGCTCTTTGCTGGTGGCGTTCTTGAAAATGTCGAAGCCTTCGGCATAGGCCTGCATAATTCCGTACTCAATGCCGTTGTGGACCATCTTGACGAAGTGGCCGGCACCGGATGGGCCGCAGTGGATGTAGCCGTCTTCGGCCGTAGAACCGGCGGCGCTGCGTTTATCGAAGCCGGGGGTGCGGGCGATGTCGCCGCGGCCGGGAGCGAGGGTTTTGAAAATCGGATCGAGGCGCTGGATGGCTTCGTTGGGGCCTCCGATCATCATGCAGTAGCCGCGTTCCAGTCCCCAGACGCCGCCGCTGGTGCCGACATCGACATAGTGGACGCCCTTGGCTTTGCAGAGTTCGGCACGGCGGACATCATCCTTGAAGTAGGAGTTGCCGCCATCGATGATGGTGTCGCCAGGCTGCATGCGCGCGAGCAGAGTCTGCACGTTTTTTTCGGTCGCGTCTCCGGAGGGAACCATGACCCAGGCGGCGCGGGGCGGAGTCAGCTTGCTGACGAGGTCTTCGAGCGAGGTTGATCCGGTTGCGCCCTCTCCCGCGAGTTGCTTGACGGCGTCGGGGCTGAGGTCGGAGACGACCAGTTTGTGATTACCGCGCATCAGGCGGCGCGTCATGTTGGCGCCCATGCGTCCGAGGCCTACCATTCCTAGTTGCATTCGTGCTCCTTTAGCTGCTGGTTAGCTACTAGCTGCTAGCTACTGGCTTTTAGCAACCTTCTGCGGGTTCGATTGAACGCTCTGCTCATCGCTACGGTTGTTGGATAAGTTCGGTCAGCTTTTTTAATCCCGCCTTTACGTCTTTTCCCATGTGGACTCGCAGGGCTCGGCGGTTGCGTTCGGCCAGGACTGCGAAGTCTCCGCGGGCCTGGGCGGCTTTGACTGTGCCAAAGGTGTATTTCTGCTGCGGGACGGGCAGGTCGACTGCGTCATCGCAGGTGATCTGCAGAAAGACTCCGGTGTTGGGACCGCCTTTATAGGCTTGTCCGGTCGAGTGCAGGAAGCGCGGTCCGAAGCCGAGGCAGGTGGCCACTTTCTTACTGTCGCGGACACTTGTGCGCAGAGTCTGCAGGAGCGACTCGTGTTCGGGGTTCATTTCGATATAGGCGAGCAGGCCGAAATAGTCTGCCGCGCCTAGCCGCGTCAGGTGGGCTCGCAAATAGTTCTTCATTGAACGATCGGAGCCTACGGCTTGGGCAAGATCGGCGGCGTTTTTCTCGTCGGTGAAGAGGCTGATACCAGCCTCGGTCAAAATGGGAGTTTCGGCGGGCAGGGAGCCTTTGGCTTCGTACTCGGAGGTCAGCTTTTTGGTTTCGATTTTGCTGGCTTCCACGTCGGGCTGATTGAAGGCGTTGATGCCGATGATCGATCCGGCTACGGCGGTGGCAATCTCCCAGCGGAAGAATTCCTGGCCGAGATTGTATTTGTCGGAGACGGAGATGCGGACCACCGGGTGGCCGGCTTTTTCCAGCGCGGCGACCTGGGCGTCTTGCGCCGTGTCGGCAGTGGAGTCGAGACGGATGTAGGCAAAGATGCGGTCCTGGCCGTAGACGTCGGGGGCTCCGAGTTTTTCACGATCGACCGGGATGATGCCCTTGCCTTGTTTGCCGGTGGATTCGGCGATCAGTTGCTCGAGCCACGCGCCCAGGTCGGCGATGCCTGGCGAAGTGATGAGCGTGATTTTGTCGTGGCCCAAGGTGGCGGCGGTGCCCATGATGATGCCGAGCATGACTCCCGGGTTCTGCGCGATGGGAGCAGCGGCGGCGCAAGCTTCGACCATTTCCTTGGTGCGAGCCAGAAATTTATCGGTGTCCATGCCCATGGCGGCGGCGGGGATCATTCCAAAATTGGAGAGCGCGGAATAACGGCCGCCGATGGAGGGCATTCCGTAGAAGATGTGGCGGAAGCGATCGCGTTCGGCAACCCCTTGCATCTTGGATCCGGGATCCGTGATGGCGATGAAGTGGCTTGCCGCTTTGTCGCCTACGGTCTGTTGCATGCGCTCGAAGAAATACTGCTTGTAGATGTTGGGCTCGAGCGTGCTGCCGGACTTGCTGGAGACGATGAAGAGAGTTGTCGGGAGATTGACCTTCGCTTCGGTGCTTTTGATCTGCGCAGGGTCGGTGGAGTCGAGAATGTGGAGCCGCGGGAAGCCGGGCGCTTGCGGATAGGTGAGCGAGAAAACCTCGGGGCAAAGGCTAGATCCGCCCATGCCGAGGAGGAGAATGTCGGAGAACCCGGCGGCTTTGACTTCCGCGGCGAAGTCTTTCAGCTTTGAGGCATTCGACAGTTGATCGTCGGTGATGGCCAGCCAGCCCAGCCATTGGGCCTCATCTTCATTGGTCCAGAGAGAGGCATCGCGCTGCCAAAGGCGCCTTACTTTTCCGCTGGCCCGCCAGTCGTTAAGGTTTTTTTTTACGGCGGCATCGAGGTCGGCAGGAAGCGCGGCCGTCTGGCCGTTGACGGGGGGCGAGGCGGGCCGATGAGTATTTTTCTCGACAGCTTCAAGCAACTTGTCGAAGGCGTCGGCAAATAACTTCACACCGTCGACCGTGAGCTTGTGAGTCACGTCGTTCATGACGATGCCAACAGAGGCCAAGTCCGACATGGTTTTGCGCGCCCCTTCGAGATCCTCGGTGAGACTCTGGCGGGGCTTGCCGTGATCGCGGAAGGCATCGAGGGTGGCGGGAGGCACGGTGTTGACGGTGTCGGGGCCGATCAGTTCCTCAACATAAATCACGTCGCGATAGTTGGGATTCTTGGTGCTGGTACTGGCCCACAGAACGCGCTGTGTTTGAGCGCCCTTGGCGGCGAGCGCCTTCCAGCGCGGAGAGGAGAAGATGCGCTGGTAGGCTTCGTAGGTCAGCTTTCCGTTGGCGATGGCAACCTTTCCGAGAATGCTTTGAAGTTTTGCCTTGCGGGCGGGATCGGTTTCTTTCTTGATCTGATCGTTGAGGAGCGAATCCACGAGCGAGTCGATGCGGCTGATGAAGAAGCTGGCTACGCTGGCGATCTGGCTTACATCGCCTCCACTGGCGGCAAATGCTTCCACACCGTCGATGTAGGCGGCGGCAACTTCTTCGTAGACCTGCTGGGAGAAGAGCAGCGTCACGTTGACGTTGATGCCCTCGCTGATCAACTGGCGGAATGCGGGGATGCCGGCGGGCGTTCCGGGAACCTTGATCATCACGTTGGGACGAGCCACGGTTTTCCAGAGGCGGCGGGCTTCGTCGAGCGTGCCATTGGTGTCGTTGGCGAGGTAGGGAGAGACTTCGAGGCTGACATATCCGTCGCGCTTTTTGGTGCTCTGATGGACGGATTGCATCAGGTCGGCGGCGTCCTGAATGTCGCGGATGGCCAGCTTTTCGTAGCGGCCCTTGGCATCGAGGTCGGAGCGGCTGGCGAAGGAGTCGAGGAACTCCTGGTAGTAGGTGGAGTCGCCGATGGCCTTCTCGAAGATGGCAGGGTTCGAGGTCATGCCGCGCAGGCCGTCGTCAGTGATGAGGCGCTGGAGCTCGCCGCTGGTGAGCAGATCGCGACGGATGTAGTCGAGCCAGATGGATTGGCGGAAGGTCAGGAGTTGCTTTAAGGGGTTGGCGGCTTTTGCGGTCTCGAGGGTATCTACGGGATTCATGGACTTCTCCTAAACTTGCTCAGGCTTGAGAGTAATGGCCTGAGATTAATGCTGGGTTACGTTCGCGGGAAAATGGGTCTTCCCCGGGCTTGAAGTTTGAGCGTGAAAGCTCAGTCGTCCCTCCGGGACTTGGACCGCGCACTCCGTTTTCCCGGCGCTGAAGCGCCGGGCTATTGTCAGTCGCCCCTCCGGGGCGGGATTAACGAGTACTTTGCTCCACCCCTTTGTCGACCGGCTCGTGCGGGATTCAATTCTCACGTTTGTTCCACCAAGTGGTCCAAGATTTCGTTCTCACGCACACTCTGAAGTGCCACCTTTCAGGGAGTACATTTTCAATACGACATTCTTAACCCGACATTTTCAACACGACATTTCGACAGGATCACTTGGCTACAAGATCCCTGGCTGCTTTTAGAACTGCTTCGGCCGTGAACCCGAAATGCTTTTGCAGGTCTTTCAGCGGGGCGGAGGCTCCGAAGCTTCTCATGCCGATTACCTTCCCTTTCAGGCCTACATACTGCGACCAGCCCAGGACCGCTGCTTGTTCGACGGCTACTCTCGCGGTGACATCGGGCGGGAGGACCTGATCGCGGTAGGACTGATCCTGATGATCGAACAACTCCCAACATGGAATGCTAACCACGCGCGCGGGGATGCCTTCGGCCTTCAGTTTTTCGTAGGCCTCGACGCACAGGCTTACTTCACTGCCGGTTGCGATCAGGATCACTTGCGGTTTGCCGCCTGCGGCGTCGGCCAGAACGTAGCCTCCGCGAGCCAAGCCTGCGGCGGGCGCGTACTTCGCGCGATCAAGCGTGGGCAGAGCCTGGCGCGTCAGGACTAGCGCTGCGGGCTCCTTTTTTAAGTTCATTATTATTTTCCAGGCTTCGACAACTTCGTTCGCGTCGGCGGGACGGATTGTCAGCAGGCCGGGAACGGCTCGCAGGGTCGCCAACTGCTCGATGGGCTGGTGAGTGGGGCCGTCTTCGCCGACTCCGATGGAGTCATGGGTGAAGATCCAGATGGCGGGGATTTCCATGATCGCCGAAAGGCGGATGGGCGCCTTCATGTAGTCGGAGAAGATGAAGAACGTTGAGCCGTATGCGCGCAGGTACGAGACGGCCATGCCGTTGACGATTGCGCCCATGGAGTGTTCGCGGATGCCGAAGTGGAAGTTGCGGCCGTTGTAGTTGCCGGGCTCGAAGTCGCCGACGCCGTCGAAGGTCAGACGCGTTTTAGTGGAGGGATATAAATCGGCCGCGCCGCCCATGAGCCAGGGATGATTTTTGGCGATAGCGTTGAGAACCTTCCCGGAGGAATCACGAGTGGCGAGTCCCTTGGCGTCGGCGGGGAAGGTGGGGAGTTCCTTGTCCCATCCGTCAGGATTTTCGCGCTGCTGCATGCGATTGAACTGGGCGGCGAGATCGGGGAACTGGGCGCTGTATTTTTTGTAGAGGGCATTCCAGTCGGAGCTTAGTCGCGCGCCGCGCTTGCCTAAGACATCATTGAAGTTTTCGCGGACGCCTTCGGGAACGAGGAACTTTGCATCTTCAGGCCAGCCGTAGAAGCGCTTGGTGAGCTTGATTTCCTCTTCTCCCAACGGTTCGCCGTGGGCTTCTTTGGTGTCCTGCCGGTGCGGAGATCCGTAACCGATGTGACTGTCTACGATGATGAACTTGGGACGGTCCTGGACGCTGAGCGCATGACGGTAGGCGTTGGAGAGCGCGTTCAAGTCGTTGGCATCGTGGACGTGCTGGACGTCCCATCCATAGGCGAGGAAGCGGGCGCCTACGTCTTCGTTGAAAGCGAGATCGGTCTTGCCTTCGATGGTGATCTGATTGTTGTCGTAAATCCAACAGAGATTCGAGAGGCGGAGATGTCCGGCGACGGAGGCGGCTTCGGAAGAGATACCTTCCATCATGTCGCCGTCTCCGGAGAAGGCCCAGATGTTGTAACCGAAGAGGTCGAAGCCGGGACGATTGAAATGTCCTGCGAGCCAGCGCTCTGCGATGGCCATGCCTACACTGTTGGCAACGCCCTGCCCGAGCGGGCCGGTGGTGGTTTCGACGCCGGTAGTGATGCCGTACTCGGGATGACCAGGAGTTTTGCTGCCTAGCTGGCGGAAGTTCTTGATGTCCTCGAGAGAAACGGCAGGGGTGGAAAGCACTTTGCCCTGGGCATCCACTTCGCGGACTCCTGCCAGATGCAGGATGGAATAGAGGAGCATGGAGGCGTGCCCGTTGGAGAGGACGAAGCGGTCACGATTCGGCCAGTGCGGGTTGGCGGGATCGTAGCGGAGAAACTGCTGCCAAAGGCAGTAGGCCACTGGAGCGAGAGCCATGGGCGTGCCGGGATGTCCGGAGTTGGCTTTTTGCACTGCATCCATGGAGAGCGTGCGAATGGTATTGATGGACAACTGGTCGAGTTGCTGTCCGGTCACAACAGCCTGGTCACTGACGGCCATTAATCTTCTCCTGAGGCGCCTTGCCTCTTAGATGAACTCGCGCCCGTTTTGATGCGTGCTGATGACCCCATTTTATTTTTTCAAGTTTACACCCGGCGAGCGGGTTCGGGATCAACGTGGACCTTATTGACCATGGCAGAAAGGGTCCTGCGGTGAGATTCAGACCGATTTTGTTCAGGTCAGGTAAACCTTTCCCTGGGTGGCGCGGTGATGGAGGGTGGAAGCCAGCTGATCTATGTCCACGGGTGAAAGATTCACGAGGCCGGGCTCGAGGACAGGGAGGCGGTTAGTGCCGACGGCATCGCGACGAACCTGGATCAGCAGGGCGTGTACCGCCTGGGCGTCGTATTTTTCGGGCGAGAGGCGGATCAGTTCGTGGAGAGCGGTTCCTACCGACATACGCGGGCGGTACGGCCGATCATTGGTCATCGCGTCGAAAGAATCGGCCACGGCGATGATGCGGACGGCGAGCGGCAGTTCATCCGAATGTAAACCGTCGGGATAGCCGGAGCCATCGGCCCGTTCGTGATGCCAGCGGACGATCTCGGGAATTTGCGGCCAGGGGAATTGCACCTCGCTTACGATCTGATGTCCGATGACGGTGTGGTCGCGCATGGCGCGGGATTCCTCGAAATCCAGAGAAGAGGTTTTTTCAAACAACCGTTTGTCGACAGCGACCATGCCGATGTCGTGCAGATATCCGGCGGAACGGAGGGCGGCGACCTGCGTGGGATCGATGCCGAGCGCTTCACCGATGGCCTGGGCGTAGCGGCCGACGCGCAGGGAGTGTCCGTGAGTATTGACGTGCTTGACGTCGATGGCGGTGGCGAAGGCCTCGAGAGCGTTGTCGTAGAAACCGTGAAGCGAGGCGAGGAGGCGGAGATTCTCGGACACACGTTGCGCCAGCGTCTGACCTAGCGTGTGATTTTGAATCGCCAATGCGATGTAGCTGCCGATCATGGCCAGGGCGTCGAGTTCGTCTTCTCCGTAGGGGGCATCGCCGGGTCGGCGGCCGAGGAGAATCGCTCCTACCAATTTCCCGCGGACTTTGAGTGCGCAGAGACATTTGAACAGTTCGGGGGCGACGTTGCCGTTGGAACTGAGATAAACATCGGTGATCGAACTGTTGAGAAGGATAGGACCCTCGGCGGCGCTGAGCATCTGAAGGTTGCGGGGCAGCAGGGGAATCAGCGCGGGGTCAGGGATGAGCGCGAAACCTTGCGAGTCGATGGAAGTGAGCATGGAAGGGCGCTCGCCAAAGGAGAAGAGCACACCTTCGCGAGCGCCAGCAGCCTCCATCACGACCGACAGCATAGTGTGCGCGGTTTGGCGGAAGTCGCGGTCCGCAGTGAGCTCAGGGCCCAAGTTTGCCAGAGCTTCCACTGTTTTTAATAACTTTCTTAGATTGGTTCCCAGCAACGGGTTCTGCGGAATTTCGTGCGAGAAACCAGAGCGCTAACAGCGTAGCACGCAGACAGGAGAGACGGTTGTTGGTTAGTTTGGTGCCGGAAGGGACGGTGTACGGAATGAAATTCGGTAAGTGGAAGGCTCGAACCGGTTTGTGGAGGCTTCAGTTAAAGTGGCAATAGTGCGAGCGGGCTACTCCGGAGGCAATCCTCCACTTCCCTTGACAGTCGCGGGAAGTTGGCTCATACTCCGGTCAACTTATCCCTGCCGCTGGCGTTTGCCGCTCCTTCCGGGCGGTCTTTTTATCTGTCACAGGCTGGCACTTTTGAGAGAAAACTTTGGGAGTACCGCAAAAAGAGTCTGTTTCTTTTGAAATTGTATCGAGCAGGGTCGATGACTTGGCTGGATCGGGGCATCCCTGCCCAGACGAAGGTCTGATCCTCTCCAGTCTGACAGATCTGGTCGCAGGCGGCGAACATCAGCTGGAAGCGATGCTTGCCGCGATTGCGGACGCGGCCATGGCGCTGACCGGTGCGTCGGGCGTGGCGCTCGCCATGTGGAAAGACAGCGAGATGGTGTGCCGCGCACGGAGCGGCGAGACGGCTCCCTTGTTGGGCGCGCAGTTGAATTCCGAGGCGGGAATTTCGGGTGCGTGCCTGCGCAGCGGCGAACGACAGGATTGCACCGATACCGAAAATGATCCGCGAGTCGATGTGGAAGTGTGCCGCAGCCTGGGCGTGCGTTCCATCGCGGTGGTGCCGATCAAGGGAAGGCGCAGGCTCAGCGGAATTCTGGAAGCTTTCTCGACCGGTGCGGACGCTTTTTCGGAACACCACCTGAAAGTTCTGGAGAAACTAGCGGCGCTGGCGGAATGGGCGCAAGCATCAGAGGCGGCTGATCTTCACCCTGCGCAGGTGCTGGTAGAGGCGCCGCGTGAGACGGTGGATGGGCGCGAATTCCCGCCAGCGGCGGAGCATTTGGGTGGGGTGATTCCGGTTTCCGAAAAGAGCTCGCACCGGTCGCGCCTGGTGCTGGGGGTCATGGCACTGGCGGCGATGCTGTTGCTGCTTTTGGCGAACTGGCTCGGCTGGCGCGGTCGCTCCGAGAAGTCTGCTGACATGCCGGTGTCGTCCTCAGCGGTTTCTTCTTCGCCTACAACGAGGGCACAACCTTCTGGGACTGCAGGCGATGCGTCCAACTTGCGGGGAGCCAATAAACATCTTTGGGACGGCGGGTCGGCTGCGGGAACGGATCCTGTTGGCAGAGCGGTCGCTGCTTCTGGCAGCGTGCCTGCTACTGGCGTGCCGAAGGCAAATACAAAGGCGGGAGTGATCGCCAAGAAAGAGAATCAGGGTGCTCCACTGATGGCACCTCCGCTGTCCCGAGCGGACACAGGAGTCCACAAGAATGGGTCCGAGGCGTCGCGCCGCGAAGAGGCGGGTCTGGTGGCGCCGCCGGAAATGGCAGGCGGACCAACAGCGGGGGCTTTGCCAGGCTTCCTCTCTCCCAGAGTTGTGCTGCCGGGTTACAACCCGCCAGTGTCGCAGGGAGTTACCGGTGGCCAGTTGCTGCATCGGGTTTCGCCGATTTATCCGGCACAAGCCAAGATGTTTCACGTGGAAGGCAAAGTGGTATTGAGCGCGATGGTGATGGAAGATGGAAGCGTGCGCGATGCCAAGGTTGTGCAAGGGGATAAGGTGCTGGCGCAATCCGCGGTGCAAGCGGTGAAGCAGTGGCGTTACCAGCCTTTCGTGCTCAACGGAAAGCCGGTGAAAACCGAAACCAGCATCACGATCGACTTCCAACTCCCTACCAAGTTGCCCTGATTAAACCCCCACAGGGAAAGGCTTGCTGTGCGTTTCCGAACCGACGGAGAGGCCGGCAAAACGGCCTTGCAGCAACGACATCAATCCTGTGCACCAGTAGCCAATCACGAACAATAGAAGGAACGGAACGGTGAAGTAATTTTCATTGTCGATGGCGTACCAGACGGTGAGCGCGAAGTAACATCCGATGGCGAGTTCGATCCACGGGATCCAACCGAGGCGCTTGCGGTATTTCTTGGCGCCGACTTTATCCTGTTTCGATTCGACGCGGTATTTTGGCGTGCGCACGAAAGATGTCTGCTTGCCGACGAGCGCTTCGAGAACGGCGCGCGTGTTGGTGATGGTGAGGCCGATTCCGAGGGCCATAAGAAGAGGCAGATAGAGCAGGGAACGCAACCACGATTTTGGGAATAGCTCCTTTTGCGAAACCAGGTAGAAGCTGGAAATCGAGAACGTCGACGCCATGAACAGGGGCAGGTCGATGTAGAGCATCTGGAACCATCCCTGATAGAAGCGGATCACCATGGCGGGCAAGAGCAGCACCGAGAGGACGATCATCAGGGGATAGCTGAGATTGGCCGTCAGGTGATACCAGGCTTCGACTTTCTGGTGGCGCGAAGCGTCGCTGGCGAAGACTTTGGGAAGGATTTTCTTGGAGACCTGAATCAGTCCTTTGGCCCAGCGGGCCTGCTGGGTTTTGAATGCTGTCATCTCGACGGGCAATTCGGCGGGACACTCGACATCCTGCAGATAAAGGAATTGCCATCCCTTGAGCTGCGCGCGATAGGAGAGATCGGTGTCTTCGGTGAGGGTGTCGTGTTCCCAACCTCCGGCTTCGTCGATGGCTTGACGACGCCACATACCTGCAGTGCCATTGAAGTTGAAGAAGACTCCGCTGCGGGCGCGGCCGGAATGTTCGAGGACAAAGTGGCCGTCGAGGAGAATGGCCTCGACTTGCGTGAGCAGCGAATAGCCGCGATTGATGTGGGTCCAGCGGGTTTGCACCATTCCGACTTTGGGGTCGGTGAAGTGGTGAATGCACTTGAGCAGAAAATCGGGAGGCGGGACGAAATCGGCGTCGAAGATGGCCACGAACTCGCCCTTGGCGGTCTTCAGGCCTTCGGCCAGGGCTCCTGCTTTGAAGCCGTGACGGTTGTCGCGGTGGTGATAGGTGACTGGATGTCCTAGCGCGGCATAGCGTTCGACCAACTGGCGGGCGACTTCGACGGTTTCGTCGGTGGAATCGTCGAGTAACTGGATATCGAGTTTTTCTCGTGGATATTCGAGGCGACAGACGGCGTCGAGGAGGCGATCTACCACGTATTGCTCATTGAAAATTGGCAACTGCACGGTGACTCTGGGCAGGTCATCGAAATGAGCGGGAGGCTCGGTGGTCTTGTTCTTTTTGTGCTTGTAATAAAGATAGACCAGCCAGTAGCGGTGGCCTCCGTAGGCGGCGAGGATGATGAGGACGATGAAATAGGGGATCAGCAGGGCGAGGTCGAAGGCATTGACCTGATAGAGACCCTGGAATGTCTTGTCGAGAAAATGCTGGCGAAGATAGGGGCCCAATCCCCTGGAGGCGAGGAGCATCGCCAGCGGGATCGGCCTCAATAGCAAAGCGGTGGATTCGAGCAAGAGCATGGACATCCAAGACAGAAAGAAGCAGACCCAACAGTGTACCTGATTGGGCTTGGGGAGCCTTGGTGGGTGGTTTCCTAATCTGGTTTCTCACCACTGAGTCACGGAGAACCCAATCTGGTTTTTCACCACAAAGTCACAGAGACACAGAGAAAACAACTTCTTGCGAAAACCTTCCTCTTATTTGGTTTCTAGGGCAGAGATGTCTCAGCGAACGGCTTGGCAAATCGGCTGGGCGCAGATTCGTGTCGAATTATTCAGCGAGATATCAGGGATTATGGCTGCTACTAACGTTCTGAATTAAAAGGGGATGTTTGGACTGGGCGGAGGGAAAACTGGGAAAATGTGGGGGTACCCCCCCCTACCCAAAAACAGTTAAGTTAATGATAATAAATAGGTTATCAGTAAAGTATTCAAAAGATGAGACTTAGGGGAGAATTTCTCGTCGGAATGCTTTTGCCGCTTGCCCTTGGTTTCTTTCATTTGTCAAAGAGTTGGACCTGGTTCGAAGCAGGTGATGCATCCGTCTCTGGAGACGGGGACACTTCTCGATGGTCTGGTGTCGAGAAATCATCGCACCGATTTTGGTGCAGGTCTGTGATGGCGGTTACGGGAAAAATGTGATGAAAGAAGCAGCAGTCTGTACTCGCCAGCGACCGCTCGGTTGTTAGTGAAATGGGGAGTGGGTGTTGAAAAAGTCACGTCGATTAGCAGGATGAAATTGGGCAGAAGCATGTTAGAAGAAAAGCATTCGCGTGCTTTGTTTGATTCTCATCGTCGGAGGCCTGCTGATCATGATGGGGCAACACACCCGTTCGGAGCCGTTGTTTTATTACTTCCGCCTGGAAGATGAGGTACCAGAAACTCATCTGTTGCGGCTGATTGAGAAGCACATCAGCTTGGAGTTCGTCCGGCAGCGACTGAAAGACAGTTACAGCGAGACCGGGCGGCCGTCGATCGATCCCGAACTTCTGCTGCGCATCCTCTTGATCGGCTATCTCTACGGCATCACCAGCGAGCGCAAGCTGGTCGAGGAACTGCGCATGCATCTGGCGTGGCGCTGGTTCACCGGGCTGGGCTTCAATCAGGAGATCCCGCATCACTCGACATTTTCGAAGAACCGGCACGGACGGTTCCAGGAGTCGAAGCTGTTCGAGCAACTGTTTGAGGAGATCGTGCGGCAGTGTGTGGAAGTAGGACTGGTGCAGGGCCAGCATCTGTCGGTGGATGGCAGTTTCGTGGAAGCAAACGCGGCCAAGGAGAGCCGCATTCCACGTGAACAACTACGGGAAGCGGCGCAGGTGCATCATACGGTGCGGCAGTATCTGCGGGAGGTGGAAGAGCAGAACCCGGTGGAGGAGCCAGTGCACGAGCAGGATCAGGTATCGACCACGGATCCCGATTCCACCTACGCGACGAAAGGCGGGACGCCGGCGCGTCTCGGTTACTACGACAACTATCTGATCGATAATGACAGCTGCGTGATTGTGGGAGTGCAGGGCACAGCGGCACGCATGAGTCAGGAGACGGTGGCCGCGCAAGATATGCTGACCCGTTTCGCCGAATGGAGCGGACAAACGCCTGAATCGGTGGCGGCCGATACGACGTACGGAAACGGAGACTTCTTGCAATGGTTGGCGGAGCGTAACATCACCCCGTATATGCGAACCCGCGACAGCATCCACCGCAAGAACAGCCCGTTTTTTGGTCCCGAGCATTTCCGGTACGAGCCCGAACACAATCGCTATATCTGTCCTGCTGGGCAGCCGCTGAACTATGGGGGGCGAGTGTATCGGAATCGCGCCTTCAACTACATTGGAACCCGCAAACGCTGTGGTGGTTGTGCTCTAAAAGCCCAATGCACCAGCGCCGCTTTTCGGTCTCTGAACATCCACCAGCACGAATCCGCGCGGCAACGCGCACGGGAGTTAGCCAACACACCCGAGTTCGCCAAGGCACAACGGCAGAGGAAGAAAGTAGAAGCGTTGTTTGCGGAACTCAAGAACCAGATCGGACTGCGTCGCCTGCGCCTGCGGAGATTGAAGTTTGTGCGGGAGCAGTTCTTCCTGGCAGCGACGGCGCAGAACATCAAGCGACTCGTGCGATTCCTCAGCCAACTGGCAACACCCGTCCTGCCGGCTACCGCGTAACCGTAAGGAGTAAGAAAAGTACGAGGAGCGGACACTCACCCCAAAAAGCCGCTGGCTAAAGCCGAGTTTTTCAACAGCCACGGGATGTTGCAACAGCTAACCTGCACCCTCACCAAAGTCTCGCTTGTGAGCAGCGATAGCGGCCTTGAGGGTGTCGTATTCTCCTGAGCGTTGAGCAGGGTCTTGCTCTGTCAATAGTTCGATGAACTGATTGTCCAAGTGCACCGGGTGTTTGCCGTGACGGCAGAAGTCGGCACTCTGTATGCAGTACCGGCCAGTTTCGAGGGATTCAAAGCAGCGATACCGAACCACGGTGTCAGCGTCCTTTCGCTCCCAAACGTCAATTGCTCTGTAGGTGCTCATCAGGAAAAGGCTAACGCAAAATGATTGTTGTTAACAGATATTTCAACAACTGACTGTTGCGAGGAACTGGGCAGCGAGAGTCGGTGTCCAAATCAATGTGCTCCGCCGTGCTTCGACCCTATGTGCGGTCCTAATCGTCTCCGTCAACACATTCTCGCAGGTACCCGGATCAAAGCAGCCTCCGCAAACTGAAAAGTTTGTATGGCGCTATGGTGGTCACGCACTCGGAACACTTGAGGTACCGCGTGGCTTTACAGCCGACACGGAGAACTACAGGGAGGGTATCGTCACGCGACTGCGTTATCCTGACGGCTCATGTTTGGTGCTCCAAAGGGGTTTCATGTATCGAATTCCCCTGTTTCAAGACCCTGAGCACATTCTGGATTCCTCGGAGAAAATGAGCGGCAAAACGGTCAGAAGGGGACATTACGCAGACAAGTCTGAGGTCTGGGGCGAAGTGGACTATGCACCCCGGAAATCGGTCCATCCCGGAGCCTCGTTATTCGAGGTTGTTTCGCCAAACCTAGGATACGAGCACGTTCCCGTTAGACGAGGCAAAGACTTTGCGCGGGCGCTCGACTCGTTCGTCCCGCCTTCCTAGCACTTGATTGTCAGAATTAGAGAATCCAGTTGGCGAAACCAGGCGCTAACGCTGATCGACATAACGAAGGGGCAATTAAGGCGGTCGATGCAGAAGAACTCCGCGTCTGGCTCGTCATCTGCTGAGACGAATTTCTGAGATGACTCCAGTAATTAGCGGTTCGAGGGTCGTCTCGGTAAAGTTCACAAATGGGTAAAAGCATGAAATGGGCACTGATTCTACTTCTGGCAATGTCGACCCTGGCTGCGGCGCGGGATAAGAAACCGAAGGCTCAGCCGGGACCTTATGTATTCACCAGCAAAGCGTCTGCTCAATCAGTCAAGGCGCTCATCGTCCAAGTGAATCTACGGCAAGGTTACACGCTCGATTCCGACAACAAGTTCCAGTTCCGCTTTTCAATGCCAGGGGAACTGCCCTTCATGGATTCCATGCTTACGATCACAGGTATCTGCAAAGGCATGACTACAAGAAAGGTGTGGTTCTACTCGTTGGCGGAACTCAATGGCACGACAAAGGTGAGCGTTCAGCCGGTCTGGGAATATCCGGACGAGGACTGCCAAATGCAAACTCGTCAGTTTATATGGAACCAACCGGAGGAGATGGCGGCATTTCAAGCAATGCTGGACAAGGCTCCCACTTTGAGTGCGCAGGCTCCAACTGCGACTTCCGGGGTGGCTTCACCAGCGACTGCTGCCCCTTCTACTCCAACTTCGGCAACAGATCAGCAGCAGAACATGAAGCAACATGCGGCCTGTGTCGAATTGGCCAAGGATAACCCTAGCATCACCTGCAAGTGAGAATCGGGACCGCGCCTCGACCAATCGTTATCTCGAATTAGTAATTGCATTTGCTAGACTGAAAAAGATAGGCGGCGTACCAACTGGCGATTGCCAAGCCCCGGATGACTACCGGGGCTTTCGTTTGTCCGGGCGTTCTTTGCCCCTCCAAGTTCTGCAGTCAGTTCAGAAAATGTTGGCGGTAGAGCGTGTCGCGGCGGGCGGGGCGGAAGCCGGCGTCTCGGATTATGCGGCGCAGCTCTTCTTCGGTGGTGCAGTTGGTTACGCCTGCGGCTTTTACTACATTTTCTTCCAGCATCACCGAGCCTACGTCGTTGCCTCCGAAGCGGAGGCCCATCTGGCAGACTTTCAGGCCCTGAGTTACCCAACTGGATTGCACGTTCAGGAAGTTGGAAAGATAGAGGCGCGAGATGGCCAGGACTTTCAGATATTCGACGGCGGTGGCCTCATCCCAGTGGCGTCCACCGAGGGCGGTGTTGGTGGGCTGGAAGCTCCAGGGGATGAAGGCGGTGAAGCCTCCGGTTTCTTCCTGCAGGCGGTAGACGGCTTCGAAGTGGTTGATGCGGTGTTCGTAGGACTCGCCTACTCCAAACATCATGGTGGCGGTGGTGCGCATGCCTAGCTGGTGGGCGGTGCGATGGACTTCGAGCCAGTCGGCGGTGAGGCATTTCAGGCGCGCGATCTTGTAGCGGACTTCGTCGTCTAGAATTTCGGCGCCTCCGCCGGGGATGGAGTCGAGTCCGGCATCGCGGAGGCGGGCGATGGTGTCGCGCACGCTTAGCGCGCTGTACTCGGCGATGGCGAGAATCTCCGAAGCGGAGTAGCAATGAAGATGAATCTGGGGAAAGCGCTGCTTGATGCCGCTCAGCATCTTTTCGTGCCAGTCGATTTTGAGGTCGGGGTGGAGGCCTCCTTGCATGAGGACTCCGGTGCCGCCCAGTTCGACCGTTTCGCGAATCTTTTCGTAGATGGTGTCGAAGTCGAGGATGTAGCCTTCCTTGGCGGCGGGGCCTTTCAGCGGGCGATAGAAGGCGCAGAACGTGCAATATTCGGTGCAGAAGTTCGTGTAGTTGATGTTGCGGTCGATGATGTAGGTGACGGTGCCTTCGGGATGCAGGCGTCGGCGGACGGCGTCGGCTTCCATGCCGATGCCGATGAGGTCGTCGGACTGGAACATTTCGAGGGCTTGCGGTTTGGTCAGGGACATTGGGCTTCGCGGTTGCCTTCCGACATTCTATCGAAAACTATGGAACAGGCTCTAGTGGGAGGAGACGGGAAATCGGAAAGAGGCTAAACGCGATGTGCCCAATAGTCTGGCCTCCGGCTGCCGTGCGCAACCGCAAAAATTGTAACCACAGATTTTTCTTCTGAGTAGATGATTGCAAAAGGGAACCGCCAAAGAAGGAAGCGGCGCGTGTGGTTCTTTCCGATGGGCCAACGTTCCGGGGCCTCTCGCACTATGTCGGCGGCGCGATTCAGTTCTTCGATGAAGTCCAGGGCTAACCCCGGGTTGCGTTCTCGGTACCACGCGACGGCGCTCTTCACATCAGCGATGGCTTCCTGATGGTATTCGACGCGCCTAGCGCTCATTCACCATAGCCAGCAGTTCACGATGGAGTTCTTCCCACGGGACGGTTACTGCCTTTCCCGCTTTAAGGTCTGCAATTCGGCGCGCCACCTCGTCATCCCATGCTGCCTGCACGGTCTCATCCGTGCCCTCAATGCTGTCGAGCAGCGTGTTAGCCAGCGCAGCACGCTCGTCCGGAGACAAGGCCAAGGCCCGTTTTAGAAGATCCGAAACCTCAGGGTTCATACCTCGGATTCTATACCGAACTTGAGTTGTTCATGCGGTTCGGCGGCGGATGCGGGTTTTCGCTGGGGCTGGTTGGGGGTTTCCGGACTTTTGTCTCCGCTTGTATTCGAGGAATCCGTAGAGGGCGGCGACCACCGAGAAGGTGATCAGGATTATGAGGGTCGGCATGTAGTACTGGGCGAAGAATTTGGTGATGCTGCGGCCGTAATGGGCTCCGAGATAAGACAGGAGCGAGTAGCGGAGGGCGCGGCCGGTGGCTAGAGCGGCCAGGAATTTCTTTGTCGGGTATTGCATGGCTCCGGCCGCTAACAGCATGGCTACGATGGGAAATGGTGGCGGGAGCAAGGCTGGGATGGCGACGGCGGCAAATCCATACTTTTCGAAGATGGCGTAAATCCGGGTCACTTTTCTTTTAGGGAAGCGCCTTTCCAGCGTTTCTTTGCCGCCTTTGCGGGCCATGCGGTAGGTCAGGTATCCGCCGATCAGGGACCCGAGCGTGGCCATGACTGCGTAGTAGAACCAGGGCTCGCGACGGTGCGCGGCCAGCAGGATGGTGATGATATCCATGCTACCGGGCAGGGGGATTACGGAGTTGTCGAGCAGGCCGAGGAGGATCAGGCCGGGGCCTCCGAGATGGACCAGCCATCGGAGGGCGCTCTTTTTGGTGGCAAGCACGGCGATGGCAGGGAGATACATTGCTATTAGAGGCTGAGCCGATGATAACGGATGCAATGCGGGGCGTGGATTTACAGTCCGTGACAGAGTTGAGACCGGCGAGCGCTATAGAAAGGTCAACTCGGGCGCGTGCGGGAGCGCGCCTACGTCCTCGCCTAGACTGTAGAAAAGCCTCAGACCTTCGAGGCTGGGTGGGTCGAGGAAATAGTGGATATTGTGCAGCAGATAGGTGCGGACCACCTCCAGAGTGAGGCCGAGCCTGGGAGCCCACTCCTGGGCGATCTGTTCGAGATTTTCTGCCTGAAGTCCGTGATCGCGCGAGCGCTGGAATATAGCTTTGATTATGGCTGCGTCTCTGATGGTGGTTGCGGCTGCGTCTTCATTGCCGATGGCCTGCCTTCGAATGGCCCAGAAAGCGAAGACGAAGGGCTTTTTTGTGCGCGCGATCCACTCTTCGGCGAGGTCGAGCGTGGTGTAACGGGTGCGATCAACCTGGAGAGCTGGATCTCCGATGAGGAGGGCGGCGTCGCACGCTGCCAGCATGGAATCGAGGTTGGGAGGCATGGCGGAATAGACGCGGGGTCCGCCCAGCCATTTTGCGAAGACGATCTTGGTGAGGGCAACCGACGTCATGGACGACGTGTCGAGGGCAACGGTGCGGGCTTGCTCCAGCGGCTTTTTGCTCACGAGCAGGATGGAGCGGACGGCGCGTTTTGCTGCAATCGCTATGTTAGGGATGATGGCGAGATCGGGCGTCGTAGTGTATGCGGCGGCTGGGATGATGCCGATATCCGCGGTGCCCTCGGCTACAGCTCGCGCACATGCGGACGGGATGGTGTACGAAATATCGAAGCCGCCGGCGGCGTCTCCGTGTTCGAAATCCCACATCAGAGGCGCGGTGTTGAGGTAGGAAATCGCCGAAATCCGTAACCGGCTCATCACGTTGCGAATTCTACCAAAAGCGATGTGAGGGCCATCATTGACAGGGGATCGCGTCGCGGCTAGCGTCGAGCCCTATGTCGTCACCAGCGTCGTTACCATCGTCGTCTCGGCCCGCGTCTGCAACGACTGACGCGATACCTGCTGTGGCGGCGCCTACCGCCGCTGCGAGCCCAGCTTCAGGCGAGACTACGGCATGGCTTGCCCTGGCGCTGACCGAGGGATTGGGGCCGTCTCGCATCCGAAAATTGATTGAACATTTTGGGACAGCGGAGCGGATCCTACAGGCCAGTTTGACGGAGCTGGAGGCTACCGGGATGCGGGCAGTGTCCGCGCAATCGATTGCCACGGGGAAGTCGCTGGGGCTGGCACAGGATGAACTGGCCAAGGCGATACAGGCGAACGCGCGAGTGGTGGCGCTCAGCGATCCGGAATATCCGCCACGGCTGAAAGAAATTTATGATCCGCCTGTAATTTTGTTTGTGAAGGGCAGCGTGGAGTTGCTCTCGCGGCCTGGAATTGCAGTTGTCGGGACGCGGCATCCTACGCCTTACGGCAGCGGCATGGCTGAACGTCTGGCTACGGATTTAGCCGCACGCGGGCTGGTGATCATCAGCGGCATGGCGAGGGGGATCGATACGGCTTCGCATCGCGGGGCGATAGCCGCCAAAGGGAAGACCATTGCGGTGTTTGGGACGGGAATCGATGTTCCTTACCCTCGCGAAAACACCCGGCTGGCGGAACAGATTCTTGCATTCGGGGGCGCGCTGGTATCGGAGTTTCCGATAGGGACGTCGCCGGTGCCGCAGAATTTTCCGATCCGCAATCGAATTATCAGCGGCATGTCGGCGGGTGTGCTGGTGGTGGAAGCGGCGGAGTACAGCGGCACGCGGATTACTTCGCGGTGCGCGCTGGAACAGAATCGCGATGTGTACGCGGTGCCGGGGAATGTCACGAACAAAAATTCCTGGGGTCCGAACACTTTAATCAAGCAGGGCGCGAAGCTGGTGGCCACGTGGGAGGACGTGTGGGAAGAGCTGCCTACCGATATCCAGATGATGCTGCAATCCTCGCAGGTTGAATCTCCCGAGGCGGCGACGGCATCTCTATTCCCGGACGACAAGCAATCGCCTCACGAAAAGAAGCTGCTCAAGCTGCTGAAGCCGGATCAATCGACGCATATTGATGAACTGGTCGAGATGCTGGAGGGCGAGATGTCTTCCTCGGAGATTTTTTCCGCGCTGTTCGAACTGGAGTTGAATGGGAAGGTGCGGCAGTTGCCGGGGAAGAATTTTGTGAAGAGCTTCTAGGAGTGAGCCTCGAGCCGCGAGTTACGGGCCTCGAGGCTCGCAAGGAAGGAGGCAGGACGCGTCATGCATGATTTTCGGGATCTTAAGGTTTGGGCGAAGGCGCACGAACTGGCGCTCGGTGTTTATGGAACGACGCGCGACTTTCCTCGAGAGGAGCTATTTGGATTGACGTCGCAGTTGCGACGCGCAGCTTCCTCCATCGACGCGAACATTGCAGAAGGTTGTGGCCGGAGATCGGATGGGGAGTTGACTCGGTTCCTGCACATTGCGCGCGGCTCAGCGGTCGAACTCGAAAACCATCTGCTGCTGGCTCGGGACTTACACTACCTGGCTGACATCAAGTGCAGTGAGTTCGTGAAGCGAGTCGATGAAGTTGAGCGCATGCTGACGGCTTTTGTCCAACAGGTTCATCCGGTTAAGAGACCGATGCGCGACTTGTAATGGGAGGAGGTCCGAGACTCGCGGCCCGAGACTCGTGGCCCCTAGCCGTTCGTCATCTTCGCGAAATTTGCCAAATCGTGCTAGTTTCGAGTACAACAACAATCCTTCGAGGAGAACATTGTCTAAAGGTCTAGTCATTGTCGAATCGCCGGCCAAGGCGAAAACTATTCAGAAATACCTGGGGAAGGGTTTTACTGTCGATGCCTCGTTTGGGCACGTGAAGGACCTCCCCAAGAGCAGTCTCGGCGTCGATGTGGAGGACGAGTTCTCGACGGAATATGTCGTCATCCCCGGCAAAGAGAAGGTGCTCGCCAAGCTGAAGAAGCTGGCACTTTCCGCAGACATGATCTACCTGGCGCCCGATCCGGACCGTGAGGGCGAGGCTATCGCCGCGCACCTGGCCGATGAGCTTGGGGACAACAACGGCAAGAAAAAGAAGAAGACCAAGGCCAGCAAGGAGCATCCGGATGGGGAGCGCATCCGGCGCGTGACGTTTAACGAGATCACGCAACGCGCGGTGAAGGCGGCATTCGAGCATCCTCGCGACATCGACCGCAACCTGGTGGACGCGCAACAGGCGCGGCGCGTGCTGGACCGGCTGGTGGGGTACCAGGTCTCTCCTTTATTGTGGGATAAGGTGCGACGCGGACTCTCGGCGGGCCGGGTGCAGACGGTTGCGCTGCGGCTGATCGTCGACCGGGAACGCGAGATCAAGGCATTCGAAAAGAAGGAATACTGGACGATCGACGCCAATCTGGCGGCGGCGAAGCCTCCGGCGTTTGACGCGCGTTTTGTCGGCAAGGGCGACGAGAAAGTTGAAGTCACGAACGGCGAGGATGCGGAGAAAATCCGGCTCGCGCTGGAGAAGGCCGCCTGGGTTGTCCGTTCGGCGGAGAAGAAAGAGCGGCGGCGGAATGCTACGCCTCCGTTTACCACCAGCAAGCTGCAACAGGATTCGTCGCGCAAGCTGCGCTTCAGCGTGAAGCGCACGATGATGATCGCGCAGCGGCTTTATGAAGGCATTGAATTGGGCGAGGAGGGGTTGATCGGCCTGATCACCTACATGCGTACCGATTCGACGCGGGTGGCCCCCGAGGCCCTGACCGAGGTGCGCGAGTACATCACGAGTGAGTACGGCGCACAGTATATGCCGGCGTCTCCGAATACATATAAGGAGAAGAAGGAAGCGCAGGCGGCGCACGAAGCGATTCGTCCGACGTCGGCGATGCGGCATCCGGATACGGTCAAACAGTATCTACAGGAAGACGAATTCAAAGTCTACAAGCTGATCTGGCAGCGCTTTGTGGCGTCGCAGATGAACCCGGCGATCTTCGATCAGACTACGGTCGACATCGATGCCAAGTCGGGGAACGAGACTTTCTGGTTCCGCGTGACCGGTTCGGTCATGAAGTTCGACGGTTTCCTCAAGGTTTATGAGGAGTCGAAGGACAACAAGGACGAAGAAGACGAAGAGTTGAAGCACAAGCTGCCGCCGCTCGAAGCGGGGCAGAAGCTTACGTTGAAATCGCTATTGCCGGAGCAGCATTTCACCGAGCCGCCTCCGCGGTACAACGAAGCTTCGCTGGTGAAAGAGCTGGAAGAGCGGGGCATTGGGCGGCCGTCTACCTATGCGACGATCCTGAGCACGATTCAGGAGCGGCAGTACGCGCAGAAAGTTGGCGGGAAGTTTACTCCCACGGAGATTGGGCTCGTCGTGACCGACCTGCTGGTCGAAAACTTCAAGGACATTTTCGATTTCCAGTACACAGCGAAGCTGGAAGAAGAACTCGACGAGATTGAGGAAGGCAAAGAGAAGTGGACCGACGCGCTGGGCGAGTTCTATAAAAAGTTCGCCAAGGACCTCAAATACGCTGAGAAGCACATGGAAAACATCAAGCGTATGGAGAAGCCTACGGATGAAAAGTGCGAACGGTGCGGCGCTCCGCTGGTGATCAAATGGGGCAAGCATGGCTCGTTCTACGCTTGCAGCACGTATGACAAGGAAGATCCGAACTCGTGCACTTTTACGAAAGAGAATCCCATCAACCTGCCGGATCTCGATTCGGCGGATATGCAGGAGACCGCGCAGGAAGAGTACTGCGAAAACTGCGGACGGGTGATGGTGCTGAAGCGCGGGCGGTTTGGCCAGTTCATGGCTTGCACCGGGTATCCGGATTGCAAAACCACGCGGCGGCTCGACCAGGGCAAGCGCGTGCCTGATATTCCGCTGGATGAAAAGTGTCCGGAGTGCGGGCGTAATCTGATTATCCGCCACGGGCGATATGGCGAGTTCACTTCGTGCAGCGGGTATCCCGATTGCAAGTACGTGAAGCAGAACTTTATCGGCGTGAAGTGCCCGCTGTGCGGGGAAGGCGAACTGGTCGAAAAACGCGCGCGCAAGGGCAACACGTTTTATGGATGCTCGAAGTATCCGAAGTGCAAGTTTACTTCGGCGGCGAAACCGATTGCGGAGAAGTGTCCGGATTGCGGGCATGACTACCTGGTGGAGCGGTTGCGCAAAGAGGGAACCGTGATCGCGTGTCCGAACAAGGAATGCGATTACGAACGAGAGCCGGTGGGTGCGGCTCCGGATGGCGGCAAGACGAGCTGAGAGACCGCCAGTGTCAGGCAGTCTAAGTTAACGACAAATGAAATAACGAGGCGAACATGGCAAAGAGAGCCACTGCACACGATGGACAATTGCTGCTCCAGCTTTACGATCTGCGCCGCGAGGCCGAGATGCGCAAGGCGCGAAACTGGTTCGTGACTGAGTTCTGGCCGCTAAGCGCCGACGATTTTCTGAAAGTCGCGAACGCTTTTCCTAGCCAGGAGAACAGTTGGATACGTCAGGTAGGAAGCTATTGGGATATGGCAGCGGCTCTGGTTCTGCACGGGGCTCTCCACGAAGAACTCTTTCTGCAGCCGGGGTGCAGCGGGGAAATGTTTTTCATCTTCGCGAAGATTCATCCGTTTCTGAAAGAGATCCGGCAGAAGATGAACAATCCGGACGCGTGGTCGAACATCGAGAAAGTAGCGACCGGCTCGAAGGCGGCTCGCAAGCGGCTGGAGCGGGTTTCCGCGAACGTTGCGGCGCGTCGCACGGCTCTTGCCAAGGCGAAGAAGTAGGAGGGCAGCCTTCTGAATTTTGGCTGGCGACATTTTGCAGGCAGAAAACCGCTCCCTCGGAGCGGTTTTTTCTGGCATGTAATCGCTGCCGGAGCAGCCTGCTTCTGCTATCCTAATGCGTTGTGCGGATGCTCTGGTGGTTTTTGATCCTGGGAGTCGGTCTGGTACTGGTCGTCTCGGTTGTGATTTCGCTCTACATGCGGGTGCGGCGCCAAATGAAACACTCCGCTACGCACGCGGCGGAATCGGACGGGCTTGACCGGCACTCGCCTCCGCCGCAAACCTGATTTGCCGTCACGAAGGGAAATGACATGTCAAAAGTCGCGACGCAAGTCTTATCCACGGAAGCTCTGGCGCAGTCGTTGGCGAAACCCAGCCGCTCGATGGAGTGGGCGAAACAGGCGGGCATCGTAATTGGGGCAAGCCTTTTTGTCGCGCTGTGCGCGCGGGTTACGATACCGCTGCCTTTCACGCCGGTTCCGCTCACGCTGCAAAACTTCGGAGTGCTGGCGGTCGGATTGATGCTCGGGTCCCGACGTGGATTCGCTGCGCTCGCGCTTTATCTGGCCGAGGGAGCCGCGGGCTTGCCCGTGTTTAATCCGGCGGGGTTGGGCGGGATTGCGCAGATTGTCGGACCGACAGGCGGTTTCCTGATGGCGTACCCGGTGGTGGCGTTCGCCACGGGATGGATTTACGAGAAGTTGCCAGCGCGCAAGGCGGGGCACTTCGCCAGCGCCGCACTCGCTTCCGTGGCGGGCGAGGTGCTGCTGTTCGCTGGTGGATTGGGCTGGCTCGCATTGGAAACCCATTCGGTCGCGCGGGCGATTTGGCTCGGGCTCTACTGGTTCATTTTTGCTGAAGTGATCAAAGTGCTCATGGCCTCGAGCGTGGCCGCCCGGTGGAGCAGGCGGTCATCGCAATCCTGAGTTAATTTTCAATATTAGAGAACTCGCGCTATT
The DNA here is from genome assembly GCA_963838315.1 of uncultured Acidobacteriaceae bacterium. Classification (GTDB taxonomy): domain Bacteria; phylum Acidobacteriota; class Terriglobia; order Terriglobales; family Acidobacteriaceae; genus Acidiflorens. Next base: position 279,349 of record CAWIQW010000001.1, on the reverse strand, counting down.
AGATCGACGCTCGGAACCTCGTGTTGAAACCCCGAGCGAAAGCCCAAATTATGACTACAGTTTCTTCTCCGGTTCGTGAAATTACGGTGGCGCATAGCCCCGACTCCGATGATGCGTTCATGTTTTACGGTCTGGCCACGAACAAGGTGCGCGTGCCGGGCTTGCGCTTCACGCACACCCTGTGCGATATCGAAACGCTGAATCGCGATGCCCAGAAGGGCGTTTACGACGTGACCGCGATTTCATTCCACGCCTACCCTTACATCCAGGAGAAGTACGCGCTGATGTCGTGCGGGGGAAGCGTGGGCGACGGCTACGGGCCGATGGTGGTTTCCACCCGCTCTTTCGATGCGGAGGAGATCAAGAGCCGGCGGATTGCCGTGCCGGGCAAACTCACCACGGCTTATCTTGCGCTGGAACTGTTTGCGCCGGGAATCCAGGTGGATGTCGTGCCTTTCGATCAGATCATCCCGCAGATTCTCGATGGCAAGTATGAAGCCGGGCTGATCATCCACGAGGGGCAATTGACTTACGACAAGTCGGGATTGCATCGTGTGCTCGATCTTGGCAAATGGTGGCACAAAGCTACGGGCTTGCCGCTGCCGCTGGGGGGAAATGCCATCCGGCGCTCGCTGGGGCCCGAACTGATGGCCAGTGTTACGCAGGCGCTCCATGAAAGTATTCAGTATGCGATCGACCATCGCGAGGAAGCGCTTGCCTACGCAATGCAATTTGCCCGCGACCTTGATCCGCAGATGGCGGACAAATTCGTTGGGATGTATGTGAACGAGCGCACGCTCGATTACGGCGATGACGGAAGGGAAGCAGTGGAGCGGCTTCTGGACATGGGATACAAGGCGGGGATCATTCCGCTGGAGTCGCGGGTGGAGTGGGTGTAGGGGAGTGGCGAGTTTCGGGCCGCGGGTTTCGAGCCGCGAGCCGCGAGCTAGCAAGAGCCTCTTGACCCCATGGTTCGAGTGGTTACCGAATTTGTCGTATTGGCCTTCGATCCTCAAAGTGCCAACTGCAGATCCCTCGCTCCGCTCGGGATGACAATTTTCTGATTGGGATGACAGTTTTGATTGGAGTGAGAAATTTATAAAAGTGGGCTGGCTTCACGGGCTGGCTCTTATGGTGTATTGATGCTGAGGGTTCACGGCTCGAAACTCGGAACTCGTAGCTTTCCTACTTCACCTTCATGGGAAATGAGTAGACAGGATCAATATCGACCGGCACTTTCGACGCTTCCGCCAGTGAAATCTTCAACTCCGGTGACATCTGATCGTACTTCTTGAACCAGTTCTCAGCGCGCTGGCGATCGCCGGTTGCTTCGATTTCCAGTAATTCTTTTGCAAGGTCGGCGGTGGCGGCCGGGATTTGCTCGTAATCGATTGCATAACGTCCGCGGTGGTCGCGGATCACTGCACCACGCTCGAAAAGGTAATTGAACTCCATGATCTCGGCTTGGCCGTGAGCCTCGGCGACTCCGAAGCGCACGGTGCGAAACAGATCGCCTACGTAGGACGCGTAATACTCCTCGAGCTTTTCCTTCGGGAGCACGGCGTGATCCACCAGCCATTGCAAGGCAAACATTCCGGTCACGTCGGCCTTGGCCTCTTCGAGAGAACTGTAGAGAGGGCCGATCGACTCGCGGATGTCGACCTTGCCCGCGGGGGTGCGAGCGAAGGCTGGGCCGAGTCCGTGACAGATCTCATGCATGATCGTACCGACCAGGTAGCCTTCGTTCGTGACCTTCGCGGCTTGCTCCGGCTCCATGAGTTTGCGGGCTACCGGCACGATCACGTATTCGACGCGCGCGTCCATGAAGTTTTTGAAAAACAGTTTCTTGCTGCCCTTCTGCTCGTGCACGCGGGGATCGTTGGGAAGATTGTCGGCTACTGCCTGGTAGCCGTGGGTTAAGTCGCCTGCGCGAAAGGGAGCGTCGACCACTTCCATCGGCGTTTCGAGACCATGCTTGGAGGGCCGGTCTTCGGCAGGCAGTGGGAGGGCGTCTTGAATTTCTGGCACGTACTGTGCGAACAGATCGAGCTTTTTACTTTCGCGCTCGTTGCGCACCATCACCGCCGCGCCGTAGGAACCCTTCACTCCCAGCAGTTCGTCCATGTAAGTTTCATAGGGGGCGAAGACGAGATCGATCTTCGGGTTGTGCAATTCAAGCCATGCGAGGTCGCTGGGAAAGTAATCGTCGGTCAGCAGCGCGACGGCACGGAGGCGGAGGAAGTTCGCGAACGCCGGGTCGTTGCTGAGAACGGCCGCGGCCCGCAGGGATTGCGCTGCCGGATCGAGGAACCTGCGATACGCGATGTGGTACGGAACTGTTTCCAACTTCCCGCCCTGCCAGCGCACAATCGTGAACTGATCGTAGATGGCCGCTTTCTGGTCGGGATGATCGTGGATGTACCGCTCAAGCTGCGCGCGGGTCAGATTGGCAGGATAGAAACCGCGACCCGGGGGCATGGGATCGTTGCCGACGAATGGTCGGTTGTTATCGATGAGGTCGAAGCGCGAGGCGTTGATCCACAAGTAGCGGCGCAGTTCAATATCTTTTGCGCTCTTGCTGCCAGCTAACGACTGGTAGATGGACAAGGCTTCGGGATCGCTCTGCCTCCAGTAAATGCTTTCGAGATAGCCGCAGGCGTCGACCAGTTTGTGGATGAGTTGTATTTCGCGCGCACTCAGACCGGCTGTGTTGAAAGGCATCTGGACTCGCCGGAACTCCGCGACACGCGCGGCCAGGTCGGGCACTACGTGCAGGTTGGCGGGGACGCCGGCTTTCGACGCTGAGCCCGTCATGAAATGCGGCGTTCGAGTTTGCGAGGAGGCAGAAATCGAGAACAGCAGAATCACGAACAGGAAGAGCACACGAACTTTCATGCGCCTTCGATCTTATCAAAGCCTCTGCGCATCCCGCAGACGTTATGATGAAATGATGTGGGAAGCAAACGGCGAACAGACTCTTCTCATCGATGCGGACGACACGCTCTGGGAAAACAATATTTATTTTGAACGCGCAATCGCGAAGTTCATTTCGTTTCTCGACCATCGCGAATATTCGCCGGAACAGGTCCGCCTGGTCCTGAACGATGTGGAGCGCAGCTCAATTCTCAAGCATGGATATGGGCTGCACAGCTTCGCGCATTCGCTCATGGAGACATTTGAAAAACTGTCGGTCGATCCGGTGACTCCCGAGATGCACGAACGGATTCACAGTTTTGCGCACCAGATTGCGGACCATGCGATCGAGGTCATCGCCGGCGTGCCGGAGACGCTGGAGTATCTCGGAGCGAGACATCATCTTGTTTTGATGACGAAGGGGCATCCGGCCGAGCAAGCAGGGAAAGTCGAACGCTCGGGATTAAAGGATTATTTTTCAGCGGTGGAGATCGTGGCGGAGAAGGACGAGCCGACGTACCGGTCCGTGATTTCGAAATATGCGCTGCCTACCGATGTCACGTGGATGGTCGGGAATAGTCCCAAGTCCGATATAAATCCGGCACTTGCGGCCGGACTGCATGCGGTTTTCGTGCCGCATGGCAACACGTGGATTCTGGAGCACGAGGAGCTGGCTAGTGCACCCCCGGCACAACGGCTGTTAGTGGTGGAGCGGTTTGCCGACCTGCAAAAACATTTCTAGAGTTGGGGTGCGGCTACAAGCCGCATCCCTTCAAAGCACGTTTGACTTTTCACTCAGTTACTGAACCGTGACGCTGACTGGGGCAGATGGAATGCCGTTGGCCACGACTTCCAACTGGCTGGCACCTTTTTCCATGGAGGCCGGCACGTCGAAATGGGTGGATACCACTTCGGAGCCGGTGGCGACGCCCATGGTGCTGTGGTCGTGAGTTCTCGCGTAGAAGACGTGGGTTGTCGCATTGTTGGTGATCCGCACCAAGGGGTAATTGGTGGCGGTCTGGTATTCGTCTCCGAAAGCATTCGCCTGGGAGAGGCCATTGAACTGGGTGCCGGATATCGAGTAAGTCATGCCTCGAGTTACTGTTGTCGGATAAGTTGAGATCGCGGGTTGCCATGATGTCTGGTAGGTTCCGGTGGGAGTATAAACTTCCGTCGGGCCGCCTCCAACTAACACCTGTCCCGTGGGCAACAACATCAAAGATCCGGGAGTTGAGGGGCCGGCGACGAGATCCGTGCCATTGAAGACATAGGACGTGCCGGAATCGCCTTCCACTAACACATCTCCGTTGGGTAGGAGCGCGGCGAAAGAGTCGCCTGCATTATCGCCGTTTGGGAAGATGTGACCCGCCGTCCATTTGCCGGTCAGACTGTCATAGACGGCAGTATTTCCGGGGCCGTTGTTCGCCGTATAGGAACCGGTCACGAACACGGTTCCGTCAGGGCGGAGAATCTGTGGGCCGATTTCTCCGGGCGGGTAGTAGCAAAGCTTGCCGCTGGGCCCGTAATGGATGCAGCCGAATGGGGATGGAGAGCGAAGGTCGACGATGGTGCTGCCGGCGGAGGTCCACTCTTTTGCAGTGGTGGAGTAAATTTCGGAGTTGGGCGCGGCTTTCACGTCGGCGGTCAGAATCGTGCCGTTTGCCAGCAAGGTCCATCCTTCTTCGGCGTCGAAATCGGCCTTACCTGTGGATGGGAGGGGAGTCCATTTCAGCGTGTTGGGATTCAGTTGTTGCAACTGCTTGGTCAGTTTATTGCCCACCAGAAAGTTGCCGTTCGGCAGCACGGTGGAAGGTGAATCTCCGATGTAGTTCCAGGATTTGGGCGCAGGTAAATTGGTCCAGGTATTCGCCACGGGATCGTAGATGGCGCCGAGGTTGGTGAGCGTGAAGTTGCCGAAGTTGTACTCGCCCCCGGCGATGACCAATTTTCCATTTGCCAGAACGGCGGAAGCGAATGCTTCGGGGGAATATCCGGAGGGAAGGCTCGCGACCTGAGTCCAGGTTCCATTCACATAACTGCCGGTGATGTCGGGCGTTAGCTTCCACCAGTCCGAGTCGTTGTTGCCCTGCGCCAGAACGGTGCCGTCGGTCAACTGAAAAGTCAATTGCGCGCCATCGGGGGGCTGGTTCTTCAGCACGGTAACAGTCTGCGCGGACAGGACGGTGGAGAGGAGCAGACATGCCGCGAAGGCCAAGGCAAAATGATGGCGTTGAGGTGGATGACCGACCATTCGAACCCTCCTGGGGGTTAACGGGGTGCAGCAGAGTGAGATAAGGCATGGTACCAGAGACGGGCGTGGAAAACGGGCGCGGGGTAGGCCTTCCGGTCCTGGTTGCGCGGGTACAAACAACACAGGCTGGAAGCCCGGAATCTCTTCCGGTTCCAGCCTGCGCTTCGATCAACTTGTGGACCCCTCTAGTTTGTTTTGCTGGAGGCGGTGTTGGCTGCGGTAGTGGCGGTGGTTGAAGCCGCAGCCGGGTTCGCGTTGTAGCGCGAGAGGCGTGGGAAGAATGGCGTCACCTCGAACGGCATTTTGTCGCGCGCTGAGGTGATGGCCACGGGCTGCGTCTTGACGATTTCGACTTTGTCATCCCAAGGATTCAGCTTGACGCGTCCGCCCATGGGGAGCGCGGCGATCTGATCCAGTTTGTTCCAATCGAGCGCCGGGGCCGTGGTTTCCAGTTGCGCCATGCGGGTCACGGTGCCGTTCTCGATCATGCTGTTGCCGAGGTGAGCCTGCAGCAGAGCGGTCAGGTGCGGGGAGCGCGTCTGCAGCGCTTTGAGGAAAAGCCCGGCCGTGTCGAGTTTCTGGGCATACGGAGAGGCTTTCAACATCTCGACGGCTTTCTTGTCGGCGGCGGTTTCTTCTTCGGGAATGTGTTTGAAGCCGAGGTTCTGGAAGGTGCCATCATCGGAGAACAGCATGCGGTCGTTGAAGGCATACTGGCTGCCGAGGTTGTGTCCCAGGACGATGTGAGCGAGTTCGTGCGAAAGCACCATGGCGAGACTGGCTTCGTCGGGAAGGACGTCGATCAGGCCACGGCTGACGATGATGGTGTTGCCGACGCTGAAGGTTTCCAGCGGAGAAGTGGTCAGGACGCGCGTGCGTACCGGGCGCGGCAGTTCCACGTTGTTGGTGATCTCGAGATTGTTGACGACGGTTTGCAGGACCTTATCGACGTCGCCTTCGGGGGAAAGCAGGCCGGCGCGCTCGAGGCGCTCGATGACGTTGTCTTCCGCTTGCTGCTGCCATTCGCGCTCGGCGGCCAAGGGCGAGGCGTCCTGCGCGGAGGGCGTCTCATCTTTCACGCTGTCAACTCGAATCTGAGTCAACTCGTCGTTAGGCGTGCCCATTTTCAGGTTGTAGCCCCAGAGGCGCGTCTGGGCCTTGAAGGCGATGTTGTTGCGGGCTCCGGCGGTGAAGTCGCCTTCCTCACTGTAAATGTAGGTCGGGACCCAGTAGCCCGGAATCAGGTTGAGGCGCCAGCTATCCATGTGGAAGTAGTAGGTATTGCGCATCGGCCGCGCATAGGTGCCGTTCAGGCGCACGATATTGAAGTCCTGATCCTCAACCCAGATACGGCCCAGGAAGCGGCCTTTGCCGGCGTCTTTCTTGGGGGTGACATCGAACACCAGGCAGCGAACGTCGCCCAGGAACTCGCGACGCGCGTAGTGAAAATCATAGTGCTGACGGTCAAAGTCGTTGCGGTCGGCGTAGATCATCCAGGAGAAGCCGAGCGGCTGGTACTGGAACTTGAACTTGTTCACGAGGCCGCCGAGCAAATGCTTCGCCATGCCTTCCTCGTTGTCCTTGTCTTTCTCTTTGCCCTTGCCTTTTTCGATGAGGTAATCGGAGCGGTCGATGGATTCGCTGAGGTCCATGCGGCCGAGGAAATAGTGGTCATCCTGCGGGATCGGGCCGAGTTGCGTGTCCTGCGTGAGGTTCTGCAGATAGGTTTCGACGATAGGCGTGCGCGAGGCGAGGAATTTGATCAGATCCTTCTCGCGAATGATGACGCGATCCACCACCTGATCCATGGTGGTCGGCTGGGCCGCCGTTGAGATCTGGACCGTCTGTGCCGCCTGCGAATTCTGCGGTGCGGATGCTGATTGTTGGGCCGCCGCCGTGATCGTCAACGCCAGCAGAGCTAATACCATGAAGTTCGTGATGCGCATAACATTCCTCTCCAAATTCAGTACGCCAGTTGAAATACGACGTGCACAATTGCTGTGGAATCGACGGCCTGCCCGTAGCGCAACGCCGGCTTAAAACGCATGTGGTTGGCTGCGGTTATGGCCGCTTCATCCAGTCCATGGCCCAAACCCCTTACAACTCGACTCACTTGTAGCTTGCCGTTGGCTCCGAACTGCACTTCGAGCAGGACCTCGCCTTCGAGACGAAGATTGCGGGCTTCCTGGGTATAGACCGGGCTCGGCTTATCGATGATCTCGACCGCTGTAGTAGCGGGACCGCTATCGACTCGCTGCACGTGCGGAACGTTCTGCGCGATCTCCTGATTTCCAAATCCCGAGGTCTGCACGGCTGCATTGCCCCGGCCACTGCTGCGTCCATCGCCTCGTCCCGGGGTAGCTACGCCGTTGCCGAAATCAGCGCTGGCTACCGTTCCCTTGATTCCTTTCGCTCCTCCCGAACCGTTGCCCTGACCTGGGCCTGCGGGCATGTCGAATGATCCCGCCGCGGACGCGATGAGCTTGCCGTTCGGCTTGCTGTTTGCATTTGGTTTCAATCCATTGGGATCGCCAAAGCCGCCAGTCTGCACTTTGTCAATCGGAGCATTCACGGTGGGAGCGACCGAACTTCCCTGGAATTCACCGGTGTGAATCAGCACCGGGCGGGCGCCTCCCGGAGTCTGTTTGAGGACGGCGGGCGCGAAATTGTTAAGCGCGACCTTGGGCGGTTCGATCTCCTGCGGTTCCTGCTTGCGGGCGCGGACCTCGCGCGGCACGACCAGCTTGGGCGCTTCGAACACCGGATCCTTTGGCAGCAGTTTGGCGTGCACTGGGAGCGGCTTCGGCTTGGGCAACTCTTCGGGGACCAGAGCCGGCCGAGGAATGAGTTCGGTTACGTGGTAGTTGGAAGTGATGCTCAGGGTTTCGGGCAAGAGCACTCCGAGGAACATGAGTGCGACAACGAATGCCGTAATCAGCCCATAGCTGGCGGCGAAAGTCCGCCAGTCAAGTTTCTTTTCGGGCAACAGGCCGAGTTGGAATTCACCGTTGTACGTAGGCATCCATTGACTCCACTAGGGGCCCGGGATGGGGAGATCGCCCGGAGTTGGAGTCTTTAAGTTAGGGGAGTTTCAGGAGAGGGTAAACGTGTCGGCTGCGCGTGTCCTTTGGTAACCACTTTGGGTAGCAGGTCCGATTACTGAAAGAATGTGGGATAGGGGCGCGGAAGAGGAATGGCTCAATTACTTTGGTGTGGCGGCACGCCGCCACGCGAAGTAATAAAAGACCGGAACGCCCGCCAGGATGACGAGACATCCGCCGGCGGAATTGGCCAGGTTGTCGGTGAAGGTGTAATAAAGGAGAGCGGCGGAAGCGGCGATGAAGATTGCGGGCACGACGGGATATCCCAGCACGCGGTAGGGACGATCCGCATTGGGCTCCCGGTGGCGAAAGACAAAAATGGTGCTGCCGGCGATCATGTAGAAGAGCCACTCCGCGAAGATCGCCAGGGAGAATAACTGCCGGAAACTCGCGCCCAGCAGTAGCAAAAGGATCGAGAGCGCGCACTGGACCACAAGCGACACGTAGGGAGTGTGGTAGCGTGGGTGAACTTCGGCGATGGCCTTGAAAAAGTATCCGTCGCGCGACATGGCGTAAGGAACGCGCGCTCCGCTCATCGTGGTGCCATTTAGGGTTACCAGCATCGAGATGGCAATGCCAACGGATACCAGAGCGGCTCCGGCGTGGCCGAGCACCAAGGCTACCGCGTCGGCGGCCGGACGATCGGAGGCGGCTACCGCCGCGGCCGGCATTACGTATTGCACGGCCGCATTGACCAGCACGTACAGCAGTCCGACGGTGGCGACTCCCCAGATGAGGGCTAGCGGAATGTTACGCTGAGGATTGCGAATCTCGCCGGCTACCATGTTCAGGTCGTTCCAGCCGTCGTAAGCCCAGAGCGCGGCGACGAGGGCGGCAAAGAATCCGGCAATGCCGCCCTTCGCGCCGGCGAACTCGGTCGCGAAATTTCCCCAGGTCCCACCTTTGTAACTGAATCCGACGGCTACGATTCCGAGGATGATGGCGACTTTCAGGAGCGTGAACAGCAATTGGAATTCTCCCGCCTTGCGCACTCCGATGTAGTTGAGCCCCGTGATGGCGATGGCGGCTGCGATCGCGACCAGTTGGCCGTAGGTGACGACGAATGGATGTGCTCGCCCAAGCGTCGCGAAGCAAGCATGCGTGAAGAAAGAGAATGCGGGGAAGGTTCCGAGGGTGCGAACGAGGCCGGTCGTGACGGTTGCGATCGATGCGGGCTTGGCGATAAGAAACCAGGTCCAGCCGTAGAGGAAGCCGGCGAGGGGTCCGTAGGCATCGCGGACATAGACATATTCGCCGCCGGCCTGGGGCTTCATGGCGCCGAGTTCCGCGTAGGTGAGCGCGCCGAAAAAGGAGAGGACGCCACCTACCATCCATGCCAGATATACGATGCGGGCCGAGCCTACCGCCTGCATCATTTCTTTTGGCACCAGGAAGATTCCGCTGCCGATAATCGTGCCGACAACAACGGCTCCCGCGTGGGAGAGTTTCAAGTCGCGGGCGAGTTCGGGCCTGGGTGTAATTCTCTGCGTGTTCGTGTGCACGGAAGATTCAGATTTCATCGGCCCTCAAGAGTGAACTGGCTGCATATCCCACTGCGAAGGTTGTGCAGGCGCCGATGGCTACCCACCAGGTGAACGCGACGTGCGACCATCCCCACAGATAAACTTCAACGGCCAGCCCGCAAAACATGCCGATGATGGCACCATTCTGATTTGCCTTCTTCGTTAACACTCCGAGCAGGAATACGCCCAGCAATGCGCCATAGGCTACCGAAGCGATCTGGAGTCCCACTTCGACCACGCGGCCTACGAAGTGCAATGCCAATACCGCTAGCGAAAACAGAAGCAGGGCCCAGGCGACGGTTGTCCATCGCGCCATCGCCAGACGCTTCGCGTCGCTTGTCTCGGGGCGAAAACGGAAATAGAGATCCATCATGGAACTGGAGGAAAGGGAATTGAGCGCGGCGCTCAGGTTCGACATGGCGGCCGCGAGGATCGCCGCAATCAGCAGACCGGAAATACCGTGCGGCATGTGAGTGACGATGAAGGTTGGATAAATTCGGTCAGCCTTTCCGAAGGTGGTGGAAGGCACGCGGTAGTAAACAAACAGCATCACGCCGACGAAGAGGAACAATCCAAACTGAAACAGGATGGCGATGCCACTGGAGAGGAGAGCCAGCACAGATTGCCGTTCATTACGCGCCGCCAGCAGTCTTTGCACGATGAGCTGGTCGGTACCGTGGCTGGCGGTCGTAAAGAACGCTCCGCCAATAATGCCCGCCCACAGCGTGTAAGGGCGGGCGAGATTCAGAACCGGCATAGTCCCACCGTCCGCATGACTTAAGAGAGAGAAATCGAACAGGTGGAACTTGTCGAAGCTTGCGGCAATCGCGCGCGCGGCAGGCCATCCGCCAGGGATGAGATGAAGGATGGTGAATAGTCCCACGAGCGTTCCGGCAACATAAATGAAGGTCTGCACCACGTCGGTCCAGATGACCGCTGCTAGTCCGCCCTCGAAGGTGTAGATCAATGTCAGCAGGGTGATGATCGCGATGGAGGTAATTTCGCCTGTCCCGAGCGCGATCGACACCACAATGGATACGGCGTAGACGCGCACTCCTTCGGCCAGAGCCCTGGTCAGCAGGAACAGTCCTGCGGTTACCGTGCGTAGCGCGGGGCCGAAGCGGCGTTCGATGAGCTGGTAAGCGGTATAGAGATCGCCGCGAAAATACTGGGGCAACAGGATGAAACTGATGATGACCCGGCCGACGAGGTATCCCATAACCCATTGCAGGAAGGTCAGGTTCGAATCGTAGGCGAGTCCGGGGATGCCGATGATGGTGAGCGTGCTGGTCTCGGCGGCGACGATGGAGAGCGAGATTGCCCACCAGGGGATATCGCGGTCGGCGAGAAAGTAGTCGCGCATGGTGCGCTGGCGCTTGCGGAAGCGCAGGCCGAACAGAGTGATCCCCGCCAGGTACAACGCGATAATGAGGAGGTCGATCCGGTTCAGTCCCAACCGCGCACCTTTTCGTCGCTCGCAGGAGACGCGGCTGGCCGCGTCTTTACCACGGTGTTCCGGAGAGACGGATGAAGTTTCGAGCATTGTACAAGGATGTTCCGTACGCGCTGCGGGCCGGCGAACCTGTGTTAGAACTAGCGCGATGGGCTTCTATGCGGGAATCGACGGCGGCGGCACCAAGACTCGCTGCGTTGTGGGCAACGAAAGCAGTGTGCTGGCTACGGCGGTTTCCGGCGGTTGCAATATTGTTCGTCTGGGCGAACTGAAGGCAGGGCAGAGCAAGGCCCGGGATTCGATTCATGCGTCGGTGCGTCAGGCGTGTACGGCTGCCAAAATTTCTCCTCAGGATCTGCTGGCGATTTGTCTCGGCGCCGCTGGGGCCGCTCGACCGGATACGGCTGCGCGACTGCGTGAGTTCCTCGGCGAGCTGAATCCGAAGATGGAGATCGAAGTCGTCGGCGATCACGTGATTGCGCTGGAGGCTGCGTTTGGCACGGCACCCGGGGTGATCGCGATTTCCGGCACTGGCTCGGTGGTTTACGGGCGGGATGCTGCGGGAAAGATTGCGCGCGCCGGGGGGTGGGGATTCGCTGTATCGGATGAAGGGTCGGGGCAATGGATTGGACGCCACGCAATTGCGGCTGTTTTGCGCGCGCGTGACCAGGGCCAGGAAACTGCGTTGACCGAGCTGATTCTCGAGTCGTGGAAACTGGACAATATTGAATTGCTTGTTCAGCATGCCAACGGAACTCCGGCTCCGGAATTTCCGCGCCTGTTCCCCATCGTCGTGCGCGCCGCGGATGAGGGCGATGCGATTGCCCGCGAACTTCTGGAGGATGCTGGAACCCAATTGGCCTTGCTCGCCGGCATCGTACTTCGGCGTATCTCTCCGGCTCCGCCTTATGTCCCAGTGGCCATGACGGGTAGCGTCTTTCGTCAGTCGGCGGAGGTGCGGCGGGTTTTCTACAATCAGCTGGAAATAGGTTTTCCGGGGATCATGCTGCGCCATGAATTCGTAGATCCCGCGCTGGGCGCGCTCGCGCTGGCCCGGCGGGCTGCGGGAAAAATGAAGTAGACCCGCGGCTTGCGGCCCCGGAATCGGTGTTGCACAGTCGCCCGTTTGGGTATTGCTTCGTATGACAGAGCAAAACGCATGGCCATCTGCGCACGATCTGTCGCCTGCTTCCGGCACTGCGCTGGCGGACGCCGTTCGCAGCGCCGACCCAGATGACTTATTGCGGGCGGCAGCCGATCCCGCCCTGACTGGAGATCTGGCGCTGGCGTTGCTGCAACGTAACGATCTATCGGGAGCATTGCTTGAGCAACTCGCAAAGCATCGTTCCGCGCTTGCATTGCGCAAGGTGAAGATCGCTTTGGCGTGCTATCCTCGCACGCCACGCCATGTTTCGGTGCCGCTGATCCGGCAGTTCTATACGTTCGATCTGATGAAGGTGGCGTTATCGCCGCTGGTCCCCGCAGACGTGAAACTTACGGCGGACGAGACGCTGGTAGCGCGGCTTAAGACGACAACGCTCGGCGAGCGTTTGACGCTGGCGCGACAGGGCTCGGGGCGAGTCGCGGGGGCGCTGCTGCTGGATCGCGAACAGCGAATCATGCGCGTGGCGCTGGAGAATTCGCGGCTCACGGAGACTTATGTCGTGCAGGCCGTGCTCAATCCTTCGGCGAGTATTGCCCTGGTTCAGGCGGTGTCGGGGCATGGCAAATGGTCGCCGCGCCGCGATGTGCAGATTGCGCTGCTGCGATCCGAGCATCTTTCACTGGCGCGGGCGCTCGCGTTCGCTGGGGGGCTGCCCCCTGAGCAGTTGCGCGAAATCCTGCAGGCCTCGCGGCTTCCCACGGGGATCAGAGAACAGTTGCTGCGCGCGAGTGAGAAGACAGCTTCGAAGTAACTCCCGCTGCGCGTGCTACCCTAGATTCGCCTGAAATGGCCCGCCTCGAGAAAGTCGCGGACGGAAGCGGCGCTTTGTAGCGAGGCGCCGAAAATCCATCGCCAGGAAACATCATGAAACGATCCACAACTTTTATTCTGCTGCTGTTTGCGTTGCTGATAAATCCTGCCTTCGCGGGGAAGCCAAAGTCCGCAAAGGGCGCGGAGCTTCTGTTTCAACTGGAAGCCGACTTTGCCCGGGATGCTGCCCTGCACGGTCACGACGCGTTCCTGACCTGGTTTGCCGAGGATGGAGTGGAACTGGACGACGGGGGCGGGATCGTCAGCAAAGAGGAAATGCGGAAGCAACCGGCATGGGCCGAAGGGACTTCGCTGACGTGGACGCCCGTTGAAGCCGACATGTCCGCGTCGGGAGACCTTGGCTACACCTATGGCAACTACGTCTTCAAGCACAAAGACAAGGCGGGGAAACTGATCACCGACTATGGCAAGTACACTTCGATCTGGAAAAGGCAGAAAGATGGATCGTGGAAGGTGGTCGTGGATATGGGGAATTCGAGCTCTGCTCCGAAGATCCCCTAGTGATTTTGCTCGTGACAAACGGCGCGTGCGCAAAAGGAGACGCTATAATCTTCGGCGGTCTAAATTCCTATGAATGACGAAACCGACAAAAAGCTTGGGATGAACTGTCCGATCTCCCGCCGCGACTTTCTCAACGGAGTCGCGCTCACGGTGGGCAGCACATTCTTACCGCATGCGGCTCTGGCATTTGACGACTCGGGCTATGCTCCCGAAAAGGCGCCCGGCTACTACCCTCCGGCCCTCATGGGCATGCGCGGCAACCACGACGGAACGTTCACCTATGCTCACCAGTTGCGCGATGGCGAATCGTGGAACTCGTCCGGCAAGCCGGAGAGTACAGGGGAGAGTTACGACCTGGTCATCGTGGGAGGGGGCATCAGCGGCCTCGCAGCCGCACATTTTTATCGCCAGGCCAACCACAGTAAAGCGCGCATCCTCGTTCTTGATAATCACGACGACTTCGGAGGCCATGCCAAGCGTAACGAGTTTCGCGTCGGCGACCGCATGCTGATCGCCCATGGCGGCACGATGTCGATCGAGCGGCCCGCCGAGTACAGCAAGGTTGCGATGGGATTGCTGACGGAGCTGGGCATCGATGTGCAGCGTTTTTACAAAGATTTTGACCGGAAGCTTTACAGCCATCTGGGAACCGGCGTGTTTTACGATCGCGCCACTTTCGGCGAGGACCGGCTGGTTCCAGGGATGGGTAAAACGCCTTGGCCGGAATTTCTGGCGAACTCTCCGCTTTCGGAGAGTGCGCGACGCGATATCGCGCGCATCCACACCGAGAAGAAGGACTACCTTGCCGGGCTGACGCAGAAAGAGAAGATCGAGCGCCTGCGCAAGACCAGCTACGCTGACTTCCTGACGCAGATCTGCAAGGTCACTCCCGAGGCGCTGCCGTTTTTCCAGTCCTACACCAACGATCTTTTTGCGGTCGGAATCGATGCGGTGCCCGCGCTTGACTGTTACATGGTCGGCGACGACTACGGGGCGGTGAGCTATCCCGGCTTCGACGGACTTGGCCTGAAAAGCGTGGCCGACAAAATGGGGCGCCAGACGGAGCCTTACATCTTTCATTTTCCGGACGGCAACGCCTCCATCGCACGATTGCTGGTGCGGACGCTGGTGCCGGGATCGGTGCCGGGCCATACCATGGACGATGTCGTAACGGCTCGCGTTGATTATGGGCGGCTCGACATGTCCGGTTCGCCGGTCCGCATCCGGCTTAACAGCACGGTCGTCCATGTGAATCATGTGGGCGCGCCGCATACGGCGAAAGAAGTCGAGATCGCTTACGCGCGCGGGGGGAAGTTGCAGACCGTGCGCGCGAGACATTGCGTTCTGGCCTGCTACAACACGATGATCCCGTATCTCTGCCCGGAACTTCCGGACAAGCAGAAGGAAGGGCTTTCTTATTTAGTGAAAGCGCCGCTGGTGTACACGCATGTTGCCATTTCGAACTGGAGCAGCTTCCACAAGCTGGGCGTTCACCAGATCGTGTCTCCGGGCAGCTATCACTGCTTCACGGCTCTGGATTATCCGGTCAGCATGGGCGATTACCGGTTTCCCAGCAATCCGGAAGAGCCGATGATTCTGTTTATGCTGCGTACTCCTTGCCAGCGTGGCCTACCGGCGCGCGATCAGAATCGCGCCGGGCGCATGGAACTCATGAGCACAACATTCGCGACCTTCGAGCGCAATGTCCGCGAGCAGTTGGGACTCATGCTGGGATCGGCTGGTTTTGATCCGGCTCGCGACATTCAGGGGATCACTGTGAACCGATGGGCACACGGGTACGCCTACAGTCCGAATTCGCTTTTTGATCCGGAGTGGAAAGAAGAAAATCAGCCGTGGGTGATTGGACGGCAGCCATTCGGGCGCATCACGATTGCGAATTCCGACGCGGGGGCTTCGGCGGAAACGGACACGGCCATTGACGAGGCCCATCGCGCGGTGCGGGAGATATTGACAAGAGCTTGAATGGACAGTCGAGGGCCGAAGGCTAAGACGCCGGGCTATTGGTGGATCGTCCCTCTGGAATCGGGATCGTCAGCGGTTTCGAGCTTTTCTTCGGCCAGGCGTTCGATGCGTTCGACAACATCATCTTCGGTCATGTGGGTTGAATCCAGGACGACTGCATCTTCGGCCGCAACCAGTGGAGACGCGGTTCGGGTTCGATCCCGGTGGTCTCGCTCCCGCAATTCGGCGGCGATTGATTCTGCCGGAGCTCCTTTTATTTTTTGCTGGTCGAGTCGGCGTTGCTCGCGGATTACGGGGTCCGCGTCCAGGAAAATCTTGAGGTCGGCATCGGGAAAAACCTTGGTTCCTATGTCGCGTCCCTCCATTACCACGCCGCCACCTTTGCCGAGCTCGCGTTGACGCGCCACCATCCACTCGCGCACCTTGGGGTGCACGGAAACTTTGGAAGCCGCCTCGGTTACGTCGCGCTCGCGAATGCGTCCCGAAATATCGCGTCCATCGAGCAGGACGCGGTTGCCCCCGATTGTGGGCTCGAGGGCGATGCGGGAGTCCTGTGCCATTTTCAGGAGCGCCGCCTCGTCCTCGAAGGATGCATCCCATTCGATCGCCTTTAGCGCCAGCGCCCGATACATGGCGCCACTTTCAAGGTTGATATAGCCGAGCTTGCGCGCGAGGCGGGAGGCAATTGTGCTCTTGCCAGCTCCGGCCGGGCCGTCGATGGCGATGATGAGTTTTCCAGTGGAAGGATCGGTCATCCGGCAAAGAAGATCATCGTGCGAAGGGCGATTCTACACGGCTTACGCCCGGAAAACTACCCGGTAACGGCGCTTACCGAATGCTTGCGTTCTGAGGTACGCCGGTCTATCGTGGGCAGTTCAAGCGATGGCCACTTCGGAACAACTCGACCAGAAGCTGCAACAATGGGTTGCGGCAAGCGTGATTGACTTGCCGGCGGCGGAGCGCATTCGCGTATTCGAGGCGGCGCATGATTCCGGACGCATGCGTTGGCCGGTCGTGTTGGCTATCGCATTCGGCGCGATCATGGTCGCGGCGGGTGTGTTGCTTTTTGTCGCCGCGCACTGGGACCAGCTTTCGCCGGCGCAGCGGTTCCTGCTCGTGCTCGCAATGATTGCTGTTTTTCACCTCGCGGCCGGCGCCTTGACGCCGCGCCTGGAGGCGCTCGGCATCGCGCTCCATGGGGTGGGCACGGTTGCGCTGGGCGCGGGTATTTTCCTCGCGGGGCAGATCTTCAATCTGGAGGAGCATTGGCCTTCTGGAATCCTGATGTGGGCGATTGGCGCGCTGATCTCGTGGGCGGTGCTGCGCGATTGGGTGCAGGCCACGCTCACGGCGCTTCTGATTCCGGCATGGATTGCTTCGGAGTGGGACTTTCGCACGCAGCACTTTCACGGTGGCGAGCATCGGCTGATTCAGTTCCTGGCACTGCTGGCCTTTACTTACCTAGGTGCCCGGCACGCGGAAACCGGTTCCAATTTTCGGCGCGCTCTTTGTTGGATTGGCGGTATCGCCCTGCTTCCGATGTGCGCAGCGGCGGCCTGGGAACGGGAGGCGATCTGGGAATGGCGCGCGCTGCCGCATATGCCGGTATCGTTTCAGGTCACGGGCTGGACCATGGCTTTCATCCTGCCGCTTGCATTGGCTGCCATTCTGCGCGGCCGCGGCGCGATATGGAATGCCGGGTTCGCGGTTTGGTTACTTGCGCTGGCGCCGCTGGACACTCACGACGTGCTGCAAAATCTTGGGGTGTACGGTCTCTGTGCGGCCGCCTGTGTCGCGCTGGTGACCTGGGGAATACAGGAACAGCGGCGGGAACGCATCAATCTTGGGGTCGCAGGTTTTGCCGTCACCATCATCGCATTTTATTTTTCCACGTTCATGGACAAGCTCGGGCGCTCTGCGTCACTCGTGGCTTTCGGCCTTCTGTTTCTGCTGGGTGGATGGAAACTCGAGCAACTTCGGCGCAAACTGGTGGCACGTGCCACGAGGAGCGCATCGTGAAGCCGATGACCAAGGCCGTGGCGGTGGCTTTGATTCAGATGCTGATCGTCAGCCTGCTGGGCGCCAAGTTGCTTTACGACCGGCGGACTCGGCCGCAGGCCTGGTTCAAGACGGAACGCTTTGATCCCAACTTGCCGATTCGAGGACGCTACGTGAGCCTGCAGATCGAAGTTACCGATCCGCGCTCGCCGGAAGAAGTGGAAAACAAGTTCAAGAACGAAATCGACAATTATGAGAAGCAGCCCTATCACAGCTTCTACCAGTTCGGCCACGAATGCGGCGAGATTGAAATGCGCGGCGGGGCTCCGGCGGCGAGATTCGACGCCCGCCCGGGGGCCGGCGAGTGGGGCTGCGATAACCTGTCGTTCTCGCGTCGCCGCGTGGGCGATCACACCGTACTGCAGTTGAACTCGCAAATCCTGTTCTTTATTCCGGATACCGCAAAGGATCCGACCAGTCTTCGGAGAGGCGAAGAATTGTGGGTGCTGGCGACTATTCCGCGTCACGGGCCGCCGCGGCCGATCGAGCTGGGAATCAGGAAGTCGGGGGAGACGGCGATTACTCCGCTTGCGTTGAATTGAGAAAGACTTGAAGTGAGAAGGCTGGGCGCGAAATGGCTACTGCGCTTTCGCCCCGCGCGGACGTAGTACGAAGACTTCTTTCGGAGGAGCGATCTGCAGCAGCGACTTACTGCCCATGCGCACGTAGCTGAATTCGCGAGCCGCGAGCAGGGCCTTGATCGCGTCGCGGACTTTGGAGCGGGGCACAAAATTCGAGAAGAACGTCTCCACATCTTCCTGTTCCGCGGCGATCACGCATTCCATGTATTTCGAAAGCAGCGCCGAGAGCGCTTCGCCGATCGAAACGCCGACGCCCTCCCACACCTGGTCGGGAGCCCAGCGCGACAATTCATCCCATACGGAACCCTCCTCCTCCGAGTAATCGACTCGCGTGATGCGCAGTTTGGCCCAAAGTTCGGCCAGGGCACGGTCTGAACCGGCCGTAGAAAGGCCTCCGCCGAGCAACTCGCCCAACTTTCTTTTTGAAATCGGCCCGTTCTTTCGAATGATGGCAAAGGCATCGCATGCCAGCTGCGAATATCCTGAGCGCGACCCGGCCTTAGGCGCGAGATTCGGATTGCGCTCTCCGACCAGCGCGTAGAAATAAGGAAAAGCCGCGGGCGAGACCAGGAAGGCATTGTTCTCGTCGATCAGCGGAGCCTCATAGGCGGCCTTGGCGCGCAGCATGCGGACCATTAGGTCAGTCGCTTCCTTCGCGCGCGCATCGTTAAACGCGTGCTGCTGCAGGGGTAGGCGGTCGTCCTCGCCCACCCACGCTCCTACAAAAGTCGGCACGAGTACGGGCGGGCGCGTGGGATACATCAGACAAAATCCCACCGACTCGAGAAAGGCGCGGCCCTCTTCGAGCGTGCGGATCGCATGTCCCTCGAGATGCCATTTCGCAGCCCGTGCCTGCTGGAGCTCCTGTTCGGTCATTGCTGTCGATTAGAACACAGGACGGGCAGCTTTCAGCAGAAGATGTAGCCCGGGCTGAAACCTGGGATACTCAACTGCGAAGGCTTAAGCGTTCAGGATTTTTTCACAACCCCAATCCCCAGTTCGCGCAACTGCCCCTCGGCTACCGGCGTCGGCGCCTCCATCATTAGATCTTTTGCGGCGGCGGTCTTGGGGAAGGGAATTACCTCGCGCAGGCTGTCGGCTCCCGCCAGGATCATTACTATGCGGTCTAATCCCAGCGCGATGCCGCCGTGTGGAGGAGTGCCGTACTCGAGGGCTTCGAGGAAAAATCCGAAGCGGTTGCGAGCTTCTTCTTCCGTCATGCCGAGCGCGTGGAAGATTCGGCTTTGAATGTCCTGGCGGTGAATACGAATCGAGCCCGAGCCCAACTCCGTGCCATTGAGCACCACGTCGTAGGCAAGCGCTCGCACCATGGCTGGATCGCTTTCCAGCTTGTCCATGTCTTCTTCGTGCGGCGAGGTGAAGGGATGATGGGCGGCCATCCAGCGGCGGTCAGTTTCGTCGTATTCGAACATGGGGAAGTTTGTCACCCACAGGAAGCGGTAGTCGTTCGCGGGGTCGCCGGTTTTCTTGAAGATGCCGTGGCGATCGGCATATTTCTGCGCCAAGGCCACGCGTAGAATTCCCGCCGAGGCGTAGATGGCCATTTCCGCGGGCGTCACCTTGCGCTTGCTGGCCGGATGCGCCTCGGCGTCCGATTTGGCTCCCGCGGGCGCGGAGCCCACGACCAGCACGATCAGGTCGTCCGGTTGCGCTCCTGACTTCTCGCGAACTTTCTTTCCCGCCTCGGGGTGCTTGTTCTCGATGCGCTTGAAATCCTCGAAGACACGGGCTCCGCCTTTGGAGACGAACATCGGCTTGATGTCATCGCGCTCCTTCCTCGACAACTCGCCCACCTTCGGAATGCGGATGGCGATCACGGGGAGATCCTTGTGGACGGCCAGCGTCTCGAGATCGGCGGGGGTGAAGCAGTCGCGCACATCGGTGAATGCAGGGAGGCGCAGGTCGGGCTTGTCGATGCCGTATTGGCGGATGGCGTCGTCGTAGTCCATGCGGGGGAAAGGCGTTTTGATCTGGTGCCCCGCTGCCTTGAAAGCCGCTGTCAGGAAGCCTTCGACCACCTCCCACACGCGCTCGGGTTGCGGGTAGGACATTTCAAGATCGATCTGCGTGAACTCGGGCTGGCGGTCGGCGCGCAGGTCCTCGTCGCGGAAGCAGCGCACGATCTGGAAATAGCGGTCGAAGCCGGAGATCATGAGAATCTGCTTGAACAGTTGGGGCGATTGCGGCAGGGCGTAGAACATGCCCGGCTGCACGCGGCTGGGGACGAGGTAATCCCTTGCGCCTTCGGGTGTCGAGCGCGTCATGAAGGGCGTTTCGATTTCGAAGAAGCCCTGCGATGACAGGTAGTCGCGGATCGCAATCGAGACCTTGTGGCGCAACTCAATGTTGAATTGCATCACGTCGCGCCGCAGATCGATGTAGCGATACTTCAGGCGCATTTCTTCATTGGCGAGAACGGTGTCGCTGGGCAAAAAGGGAAGCTGCTTCGATACGTTCAGAATGCGCAGCTCTTCCACGACCAGTTCGACTTCCCCGGTGGGGATATTGGGATTAATGGTATCGGCGTCGCGCTTTTTGACCGTGCCGAGGGCGGCGATGACATACTCGTTGCGCAGTTCTTCCGCTTTCTCGTGCACGGCGGCATTCAATTCAAAGTTGAACACGACCTGCGCCACGCCGGTGCGGTCGCGCAAATCGATGAAGATGATCTGGCCAAGGTCGCGGCGGCGGTTGACCCATCCCATGAGAACAGCTTTCTTGCCTGCGTCAGCGAGGCGCAGAGCCCCGCACATATGAGTCCGTCGTAGATCGCCTAGAAAGTCGAGCACAGTTTCGCCTTTTACGTAGAAATGCGGACTCACACAATCGCGCAGAACGCGATCGTGTAAGAGATCCGCTAATGCTGAATTGATGATTATAAATGGAGGGTCCGGCTCGCGCTGTGACGAGCCGGGTGCCTTACTTCACTTTGGTATCTTTGCCGTCCATCACCAGATTCCAGTTCGTGCCATCCTGCGACATTTCGAATTTGTAGGTGTAGACGGTGGGCGAGACGATCTTCATCGAGAAGCGGCCCTTCATCGTCTGGGGGCCCATTTTCATGTCATTGGTCCAGACCCAGTTGTCGCCTTCCACTGTGCCCTTGGAGTGGGTGACTTCGCCCATGCTGTTGTATTCGTCGTAGGTGTAAACCTTTTCCTGCGGGTCGTAACCCATGAAGGCGATGCCCGTTCCATTGCCCATGCCGCCGCCGGAGAACTTGGAATGAATGACGATGAAGTACCCGCCTTCCATCCAGGCGGAGTTTTCATCGAGATGCACCTTTCCACCTGGACCCATGGGCCCGGGCTTCAAGTCACCGTCCGAGCTCCAGTGACCGGCAAAGTAGGCGAGCTTTTTGACTTCGGGGCCGGGTTTCGGCATCTCCATTTGAGCGAAGGCGGCGCTGGCAGCGAGAAGAATTCCCACCAGCATGACGAATGTGGTTTTCATGGAATACGCTCCTGAGTTTTTGTGATTTCTTGAGGGAAAACTCGCGTGGGCGATAGTAGAAGGGCGAGGCCGAACTGTCAACTTAGAACTGTCAATCCCAAGCGACCAACATGGAGGGATGGACAGCCTCCGTGGCGAAGATACTACCCACATTCTTGTAGAAAAAACGAAGTGGGGTAGTCCGTCCTACGCTCGCCATGGGGTGTCGTGCGTCAAATGCAACTGCCCAAATGGCTTGCTGCATCTTGTATGCCGCAATCGTGGAACGTTTGGAAAATTCGGACGCTTCCCGATTGGAGCTTTCTTTCGCCACTTTGGAGGATTTGTGAAGTTTCGAGTTGTTCCATACGTGTTACTAATATGCTCATTGCTCGCGGCCGTTTCGATGGCGGCGCAAAGCGTGAGCTTTACGCCGAAGACCATCGCCAACTATCCCTACACTTTTGCTTATGCCGACCTTAACAATGACGGGCGCGAAGATCTAATCTCGCAATGCTCGAACGGAGGCGCCAGTTCTTTCGCGGTTAGCCTTTCAAATGGAGACGGCACTTACGCGCCGCAGGTATGCTATTCGATTCCCACTGGAACTGTGACGGGCGTCGCGATCGGCGACTTCAACAGCGACGGCAACCTTGACTTCGCGGTCATCAATGGCACGAATTCGTTCTACGAATATTTGAACAATGGCAAGGGCGCGTTTCATCTGCAGGCGACCTACGTCACCAAGACTTCGCAAATAACATCCATCGTGGGGGCGGATGTCAATCACGATGGCCGCATCGATCTCGTGTGGGACGGATTCAACGACACGAATCTGTATGTCTATTTCGGCAACGGGGACGGCGGGTTTAGCGTTGGACCGACATCGACGATCGAGGTTCCCGGCACGTTGAGCGTTGGAGACTTCGATGGCGATGGCAACGCCGACATTCTCAGTCAGTTTAATACTTATGGGAATTCGATCCAGGTGGACTACGGCGACGGGCACGGAAACTTTACCGAAACACCAATCATTTCCGACGACGCCGTTTACGCTCCTTACGACCTGAACGGTGACGGCAAGATGGATCTGGTCGGGGATCCCTTTGATTTTTCTCTCAACGGCAGCACTTACTACAAGACTGTCCGGGTCATGTACGGCAGCGCGAACCGCACCTTCGCGACGCAAAATATCCCGCTGGCGCAATGCACGGCAGGAGCCCTCACGCCCGCAGTGGCGGACTTTAACGGGGATAACATTCGCGACATCGCGGTTCAGGAAGCCTCCAATTGTGAAGGCGGCGAGCCTTTTCCGATCGACATTCTGCTGGGGAACGGGAATGAGACGTTCCAGCCCGAGCAACATGTTTTTTCCTCCGACTACATTGGAGATCTGAATGTAATTCGGGCGAATCTGGATACGAAACCGGATTTGCGCACTTATGGGCAACTGTCGGGTGCGTCTGGGAGCGAGGGGATCACACTGCTGAACACCAGCAAGGGAAAAGATTTCCCGTCGTGTAACCCGCCGAACCGCGGGACTGGGATCGCGCTTTGCAGCCCCACCAGTGAGGTCGTCGCCTCGTCTCCGGTGACGTTCAGCGTCGGTGCTGCCAACCAGACGCCGGGCCGGAAGGTCGAGGTCTGGATCGATGGCAAGAAGCAAGGCGAAGAACTCAACGGCTGGTCGCACTACAGCTTTTTGGACGCGCAGTACAACGTGGCCGTCGGCACACATACTGTGACCGTCTACTCCGCAGGTTGGGACAATCTGCTGCAGAAAGTCACGTTCCCTCTGACAGTCGGTTCGAACGAGTGCGCTCCTCCAACTTCGCCTGGGGTCAATGTCTGCAGTCCTCTTGCAGGTTCATCGCTGGGAACCAGCGTCGTTGCCTGGGCGAGCGGAAAAGTGACAGGAACAATCGCGCGTATGGAAGTTTGGCTCGATGGGGCCAAGAAGTATTCGACGTACGGGTCGGACACTCTGAAGACCAACATTTCACTTTCGGCCGGAACGCACACGTTCGCCTACTACATCGTGAACACGGCTGGACAGAAATGGGAGCAAACCGTGGTGGCGACGGCGCAATAACAGTCGCTCTTCGGCAGATTCATTGCCGCCTTGCGGCTTGGAAAGCTGGTTGCCGAGATGCAAGGCGGCGTTTTTTTCGGCTGCGAGGCTGGGCTTTCGCTACGAAAGACCCTGCTCAGGCCGGGCGATACGCTCGGGGAGGTCCGCGCGCGGCACCGTCACCTGTTCGCCCGATTTGAGGTGCTTGAGAGCAAACGCGCCGGTCTTCACCTCGTTCTCTCCAACGATCAAGATGAAACGCGAACCAGCCTTGTCAGCCGCTTCGAAAGATTTTTTCAGGCGAAACGCGTCGTCCCCCAGTTCGACTACCAGATCATGTTTGCGCAAATCGCGCGCCAGGCGGGCTGCTTCGCTATTCATCCCCGCGCCTAACGGAGCAATATAGACGTCCGGCTTGCGAATTATGGAGTCGGCTGAAACGCTCAGCGAGAGCACCAGCCGATCTTCTCCAATGGCAAAACCGATCCCGGGAGCTGCGGGACCTCCAAGCGCTTCGGAGAGGCCGTCGTAGCGGCCGCCGCCCAGGATGGCGTTTTGCGCGCCCAGGCCTCCATGGGTAAATTCAAACGCGGTGCGCGTGTAGTAATCGAGACCGCGCACCAGGCGATCATTCAGTGTGTAGGGAACGCCGACGGCGGTGAGAATTTCCTTTACCTGCTCGAAGTGCGTGCGGCAGCCTTCATCGAGGAACTGGCTGATACGCGGCAGAGTTTCGATGATGGGCTGATCGTCGGGAACCTTGCAGTCGAAGACGCGCAGCGGATTGGTAATAGCACGGCGCTGGCAGTCGGCGCACATCTGGCCGACCACGGGTTCGAGGGCGGCGCGCAGGGCTTCGTTGAATTTCACGCGGTCGCTGGGGCAGCCCACGGAGTTGAGCTCGAGCGTCCAACCTGTAATGCCGACGCGATCAAGCAGCGTCGCCAGCAGTTCGAGGATTTCGGCATCGCGCGCGGGCGACTCGCTGCCGGACGGCGCGGGACCGATGACCTCGGCTCCGATCTGGTAGAACTGGCGGTAGCGTCCTTTTTGCGGACGCTCGCGCCGGAACTGCGGACCGATATAGAACAGCTTGTTCAGGCCGCGGTCCCAGAGTTTGTGCTCGATGTAGGCGCGGACTACTCCGGCGGTGTTTTCGGGGCGGAGAGTAAGAGATTGGCCTTTGTCGCTTTCGGCGCGGCCGCGATCTTCCCAGGTGAACATTTCTTTCGCTACGATGTCGGTTTCTTCCCCCACGCCGCGGGCGAAAAGTTCCGTGCTTTCGAAAATGGGAGTGCGAATCTCGTGGAAGTTGTAGGCGCGGAAGACGTCGCGCACAGTGGCTTCGACGAAGTTCCACAGAGCGGTGTCGGGGGAAGAAGGTCGCGGGTTCCTCGGGGTGATTTGATCATGAGCTTCTAGCTTCTAGCTACTGGCCTCTAGCCGGAACCTACATCACTTGTTTCGGGCCCAACGGCCATCGAGTCCCGGAGGGCGATATGGAGGTCCTTCGACTCCGCAACTTCTTCGCGTGTTGCGCGAAGAGGTTGCTCCGCTCAGGATGACATTGTACTAGGGGACGGTGGTGGCTGATGCGTTCCGCTTTCGCGACTGTCTAACTGCGACGCTGTAAGCAAGTGATGCTAGCTCACAGCCAACCGCTACAAGCCTTTCCTCTCCAGCAAGTATTGCTTCTTGTAGCCGACATAATTTTCCACGTAGCGCAGGATCATGTCTTCGTCGCTTTTTCCAGTTTGCGGCGGAATTTTCCGGGAGAGCCCATCCAGAGCGAATTCGGTTCGACTACGGTCTTTTCGGGGATCAGAGTGCCGGCGGCGATGATCGATCCGGAGCCGATTACCGCTCCGTTCAGGATGATCGATCCCATGCCGATCAGGCAGCGGGATTCGATGCGGCATCCGTGCAGAATTACGTTGTGGCCGACGGTAACGTAATCGCCCACGTAGACGCCGTATTGTTCCTTCATGCCGTGCAGCGTGCAGCCGTCCTGAATGTTGGAATAGTGGCCGACACGGATCTCGTGCACGTCGCCGCGCAACACGGCGTTCATCCAGATGCTGGAGTGCTCGCCGAGAACGACGTCTCCGATCAACTGGGCCGATTCGTCAACGTAACTGGTATCCGGGAATTGGGGAGTGATGCCTTTGTGAGAGCGGATCATGGGAGTTCAAAATAACACGAAATGCAAGGCAGAAGTCAGAAGGGAGATTGAAGAAGTTTTGCATTTTGCCGGCCGCTGCAGTCCCGTATCTGTCAGGGCGCCACTTCTTCTCGCAGGTCGAGCTTTCCGGGAACGCGTTCGTCCTCTGGATTCAGATTTGTCGGTCTGTCATTGCGCAACTTGAAAATCTTGCGGCCACGCGGACTCCCCGTTTGATCATCGGTCTCTCAATGGCGTGGTAGAGAAGGACGGGCAAAGTGATCAGCATCGCGACCAGCAGGGAAATTCTAAGGGCCAGCGAATGTCCGGCGAGCGGGCCGAAGACCGTCCACAGGCAGAACTGGTGGGAAAGGTAAATGCCGTAAGAATAGGTGGCGATGCGGTTGCTGATCCAGCGCAGCCATGGGAACTGGATTTCGCGGAAGCGTGGAATCATCAATCCCAGGACCAGACAGAGGATCCATCCGGTGGAAAAAACCGGGCGGGCCGCGAAAACCACGACCAGCGACAGGATGAAGGCCGGCCAGAGCACGCTCCTGATTCGCGGCCGGTGGGGAATGGTGTAGGCGAGGATTCCGGGGAGGAAATTCGGGATGTAGCCCATGATCGATAAGCGACCGAGTCCATGGATGCGTGGTTGAGTTACGGCCGCGGCTACGCTGACGAGCCAGAGCGCGAGGAGACGCCAGGTCAGGCTTTTACCTCGGGTCGCAGATCTGTGGATCCACATAAACAGGAAGGGAAGCAGGGCATACATCTGCAACTCGAAGGGCAGCGACCACAAGACATTCACGATCGACTTTGCGTAGGTCAGGTTCTGCACCAGAAGCAGATTTGAAGCGACGGAAACAATGCCCGGAAATGGGCCGCGGGAGAGTCCGTGAATGCCGTTGATGTCGGAATCGAGATGCAGAGCGAGCGCGGTGAGGACCGCGAGGATGCTTAGGGGATAGATACGGAAGATGCGCCGGATCGCGAAGTTTGTGATGAGCGGCGCTCCGGTCAGGGCGCTGCGCTCCATGGAATACATGAGCACCAGACAGGTGTGAACGAAGAAAAGCAGAACTCCAAACAGGCCCCACGAGGATGTGGGCATCCCGGCGAACCGGTATACATTCAGGCGCATGGAGAGATGCTGCGCGAACACGAGCAGGACGGCGATGGTCCGAAGGAGATCGAGATTGGCCGAGATGCCTTTTTCGCCAGAGAGAAGACTCATGAAACGCTACGCGATCGAAAATCAGTATAGCGTCGTCGCGCCGATCGCGAGGCCTATTCGCCTTCTGAAGACGCGGTGACAGACTCTCCGGTATACAATCTCGGCCGTGGGGATTCGAAAAATGAAAGCTCGACTTGCTTTGCCGTTCGTGTTGTTCCTCGGTCTGCTCAGTTTATCGGCAAGGGCGCAGACCTCGTCCATGACGGGTTCAGCGCAGTCTTCGGCTGCGGGGCCAGCGGCGCCAGCGGAACTCTCAAAGTTCTTTGCAGATTATTTTGAGGAGCGGCTGCGGGATTCTCCGGAATTTGCTACGAACGTCGGCCGGCATGAATATGACGACCGTTGGACCGACCTGTCAAAAACGGGACGCGACCGCCGACGCGCTCATCTTGAAGAGGCGCGGACCAGGGTTGAGAAGTACGCCACCGGCCTGGCGTCGCTTTCCGAACAGGATCAACTGAGCGTCAAGCTGCTGCGCTACGACTTGCGGACGCAACTGGATGCGCTTGACCTGGAGACCTATCTGCTGCGCGTCGGGCAGATGACCGGGTTTCACAATTCGGTCTACCTGACCATTGATCGTATGCCGGCGTTTACGGTCAAGGATTGCGAGAACATCATTGCGCGTATTCACGGGGTGCCAGAGTATGTAGACCAGAACCTCGCCATCCTGAATGAGGCGATCGCGCGGGGGTGGACGCAGCCGAAAATTGTTTCCGATCTGGTGATCGAGCAGTTGACCGCGCAGGCCGGGCAGGATGCGTCGACGACTCCGCTGCTGTTTTTTCTCAAGAAAATGCCTTCCAGTATTCCGGAAGCGGAGCGCGAGCGCTTGCGCAAGCAGGCGACCGACGCCTTCGAAAACGATTTCCGTCCCGCCTGGCGCAAGGCGCTCGCTTATATGCAGACGACTTATGCGCCAAAAGTTCGCTCGGGGATTGGCATTTCGACGATGCCTGGCGGGGCCGACGCCTACCGCGTTCTGATCCGCCGGTTGACTACCACCGACGGCGGGCCGGAAGAGATCCATAAGATCGGATTGGCCGAGGTGGATCGAATTGAAGCGGAGATGCTGGCCATTGCGCGTGAGACTGGATTTCAGGGATCGGTAAGCGAACTGGAAATCAAGCTGGCGAACTGATCCGGAGCAGAAGTTCCACTCCAAAGACGAGATGCTGATGTATTGCCGGAACGCGGCCAAGATTATTGAGCCGGAGTTGCCCAACCAGTTCAAACATATACCGCTGCTGTTGTATGGCATCCGGGCGATCCCGGAGGATCGCGAACAGGCGAGCGCTTCGAATGCCCAGGCTCCCATGCCGGACGGGAGCGCTCCGGGATGGTTCAACCTGCGCGCGTACCAACCCGAGAAGCAGGTGAAGTACGACAAGGAATCGCTGGTGCTGCATGAGGCGGTGCCGGGACATATTTTCCAGGGATCGCTGGCGCGTTCAATGAAGGGCTTGCCGGAGTTCCGGAAGTTTTATGGCAACAGCGCGTACGCAGAGGGTTGGGCGCTCTATGCGGAATCGCTGGGATCACATCTTGGTGTTTATAAGGATCCGTATAACCGCTTCGGACAACTGGCGAGCGAGCGCTTTCGGGCGGCGCGACTGGTGATCGACACGGGAATTCATTCGATGGGATGGACCCGGGAACAGGCGCAGGAATATCTGAAGGCGCACGCTCCGACGCAGGCCCAGGCTGAGGTGGATCGTTACATATCGTGGCCGGCACAGGCGCTCTCCTACAAGACAGGGCAGTTGAAGATCGTCGAACTACGCAAGCGCGCGGAAACCACGCTGGGGACGAAATTCGATGTGCGGGACTTTCACGATGCCGTGCTGCGGGATGGGTCGCTTCCGCTCGAATTGCTGGATGAGGAGGTTGGGAAATATATTGCGGCGGGGAAGTGAGAGAGGATGGCCCCATTTATTTCGGCCTGCGAACGTAGTGTGATTGTCGTCACGTTGCGATGTGATCTTACCTACGGGCAGGGCGGGCTTTCCAAGCGATACTCCTCAACAGTGAGGGAGGAGTTTTGTATGGCAGCACCGGCAATCATCTGGCGTAATCCGCAGGTTGTGCAACGGCGGCGGCTCTGGAACCAGGCCCGGCGTGACGCAAACGGCCGTCTCTATATCGTTGTGCGATCCACTTCGGGAGATGTGAGCGAATGGGAAGGCCTGCCCAACCTGGAAGTAATTGAAGGCGGGCACGCGCGCAGCGGCGGTTCAAGCCGGCGCACGCAGCCACGGGCGTGAGCGAGAGCGGAGTGCCAACTCATCTCTGATTTATCTCTGTTTTACTTCTTCTACTGGATGTCCACATCACGCTCGCTTCGACCGAGAGCTATCTGCGAGATGTTGGAATTCCGGTCACCGAAGGGCCATCCGCGGTACCAATAACCAGCGCACAAATTTGGATGCCATTAATATTCTGCTCTCATTACTGCAGTAATCGGGGCTCGTCGAATTGACCCTTTCTGAGCCATTGCATCCAGTTACCCTAAAGCAGGGAAACTCCCCACTCATTAAGGACTGTGTACTCGATGGAACCCAATCGCCCAAAAATGTTGGGAAGATACGAAATTGTGTCGGAACTGGGCCGCGGCGCCATGGGCACCGTGTACAAGGCGTGGGATCCTAAAATCGAACGGTTCGCGGCCATCAAGACCATCCTGCTTCATCAAAGTGGCATTCATGAACAAAGAGAATTTCGCAGCCGCTTCTTCGTAGAGGCGCAAGCGGCAGGACGTTTGCTGCATCCCGGGATTGTTACTTTGTTCGATGTGGGCGAAGAACCGGAGACCTCCGATCCTTACATCGTGATGGAGTACATCGAGGGTCCCACGCTGCGGGACCTGCTATCGGAAAAAGGCAACAAGTTGCCCCTGGACCATGCTTTGCGGATTGCGTTGGAGGTTGCCGAGGCCCTGGATTACGCGCACGAGCAAGGCGTGGTGCACCGCGACATCAAGCCGGCAAATATTCTGATTACGAAGCAGGGGCAAGCCAAGATTGGAGATTTCGGAATCGCCCAACTGGATCTGACGCAGCTGACCGTGCCGGGGCGCGTTTTTGGGACGCCTGCTTTTATGTCTCCCGAACAACTGGAGGGGCAGCAGGTGGATGGTCGATCCGACTTATTTTCACTGGGCGCGATCCTCTATTCAGCAGTAACCGGTTTCAGTCCGTTTCAGGGAAACAGCGCGACCACGGTGTGCTTCAAGGTGGCGAATCGCGACCCGTTGGAGGCCACCACGCTGGATCCGGAATTGCCGGTTGAACTGGATCCGGTGATCGCGCGGGCTTTGGCGAAAGATCCGGCGGAACGATACCAGCGCGGGACCGAGTTTGCGCGCGCTCTGCGAGAGTTACTGGAGCGGAGTCCGGGACAGGGCAAGGGCAAACTCTGGTTTTCGCCTTCCGACGGGCGGTCGAGATTCCTGGACGCCACCTTGAAGATGGCAATCGCGCCGGCCCAACCGGCGGCTGCGGGTCCTGCATCCGGTTCGCAGCCTTTGGCCGTGTTAAGTAGGGCATCTGGCGCGGCACTGGGATCTCTTTCTCGTCAGGTGAAGACGGCGCCGTCCACATCTTCACGCGCGGGCTCGTCTACTCGGCGGACATCGCCCCCTCGACCGGTACCCTCCACACCAAATGTGCTGGCATTACAGCAGCGCGAGCCGGCCCTGCGCTCGCGTAGCGTGGTCGCGATGTTTTCTTCGCCGCGCGCCCAGACAGGCGCGGCAATCACCATGTTCGTGGCGGCGCTCGTGCTTAGCTTTTTCTCGTGGTGGCAGATGCGAACGCCGAGGCTCGCGCCGGCGAACGCAGTTGAAGCGCGAACTAAGGCGACGGCGACCGAGAACACTCCACAGAAACAAATTTCCCAGCCATCCCCGCCCGGCGCTGGAAATCAGGCGGAAACCGAAATCAAGAATGAGCCGGATGCCCCCACGGCTGCGCCCATTGAAAAGGCCGCTGCTCCTGCGCGTTCGAAAACGCTGGCCCGCCCTTCTCACGTCGCCCGAACGCCAGGCGTCCGAACACCCGCCGATTCCACGGATATGACATACGCTGCTCCCAGGCTGCCCGCCGCAATCGTTACGAAAAGCGTGGCGAAGTCCGCGGTTGTAGCGTCCGCCACGAACCCGGCGTCAACTGCCGATCAGACGGCCGCAGCGTCACCCCTGCCAGTGGCGGCATCCGCCGATTCGAACCTGGAAATCCGCGTTGAGAATCACTTTTCGGATGCGACCCTGTCGGTCTGGGTCGACGACCATCGCGCGTATGAACACGCGCTGCACGATGGCCATAAGAAACGGCTGATTCTGCTGGGCGGAGGCGCTAGAGAGAAGCTTACAATTCCGATCTCGGGCGGCCATCACGCGTTACGGATCCAGGTGCAGTCGGCTGCGGATGAGTATGACGAATCGAAGACGATTGCGGGGGAGTTTCCTAAAGGCGGACAGCAAGTCCTTTCGATCAATTTCGAAAAGCATACTCGAGAAATGCGTCTTGCACTGGGCACCGAGTAGCTGAAGCGGCCTGCAATAAAACCCGTTCGTTTAATTTCGATCAGGCAACTTTCCAGACATAAAAGTTCTTTTCATCGGCCAGGGTTTCGATGGCGAGACCGTCTGACTTCGCTCCGCGATGAATAGCGGACCGCAGGTTAGCCAGACCAATATCTCCGACACCGTCGAGCGGGATTTCGAGGGCGGAATTCGGTTCGGCAGTTTCGAGTTCTTTCAGAATCCCTTGCACGATCTCGTGGTGCTTTCCGCGACGGCCGCGGTTTAAGGAAGAAACTTCCACGCGACGATACTTGTTGCCGGCTGGCCGTTGCGATCTGCTTTTATCTTCTTTCGCCATCGAATCCCCCTGCGTTACGGCAAACATTCTATAAAAGGTCGCAGGATGTGTCAAGTCTATTCTACGTATACGATATGTTACATGTTCTGTTACACTACGCCAGTTATACGATAGTGAAGCGCGCGTGATTCGTTGCGTTTTGCGAACTGTTCAAGTCTGGACTGGCTACGTCAGAGGAACCCACTATTTCCACCTTTCTTTAGTGGCGGGGGTATGCTCGAAGTCATGAACAACAGTGACGATGAAATGCGCACTTTTCCCTGGGGACGATCCTACCGGGATGCGATGCTCGAAATAGACCCTCTGGAATTGCGAGCCAAGATCAACATTGCTCTTTTTGAGCTGAAAAAGCGCACCAGTGAGTTGATGCTGGCCGGTGAACCAGTATCGAGCGTCGAATGGCAAGCGCTCGTCGACGCCCACAATAACCTGAGGGTGATCGAAAAACACGAACTGAGTTCCGCCATGGAAGCCGTTCCTGCAGTCATCCAATCGGACGTTGGAGACGAGAAAAGAACACCACGAGGAGCCTCATGACAACGACGCGAACCTGCCGCTACCGGTCGACCTCATGGCGGGACCGGCAAAGGGCTCAGACCCTGCTTCGCCATGTGCGACTGGTAACGGACCCCAAAAAAATGGCTGCCCTGATTGCGGCGGCCGCGAAGCAAAAAAAAGCGCGGAATAGCTTCGAATGGATACAATACAAGAAAGATGATTGTGGGGACGTCTGCTCGATTTGAATCATGCTTCTGAGATTTCTGACAGGCAGGGTGATGCCCGCATGGATACACAGACCTCATCCAGCAGCGAGCAACGATGGGATGGCGTAGAAGAGACATCTTCCGCGGCTTCCCGAGCGGGCCTCAGCCGTTACGGTATCGCGATCTTTACGGCGATCCTCGCGCTCATAGTGCGCGCCCTTTTTTCTCCCTTGCTGGGCACTCACGATCCTTATCACACGGCATGGGCGGCGATCGTATTTGTGGCCTGGTATTGCGGGGTGGGGCCAGCCATTGTGACCACCGTGCTGTCGCTGCTGGGCATATGGTATTGGTTCATTCCGCCCGGTCACGGCTTCGCGCTCTCCGATCCCAAAGCGCAGATTACGGGAATCATCGGATTCCTGATTTTATCGGCTTTTATTATCGCGCTCGGCGAAGCACACCGGCGATCCAAAGAAAGATCCGAAAGGGAGCTTCGGGAGCGAACACTTACCGAAAAGCGTCTCCGGGCGAGAGAGACAGAACTGGAAGCTCTGCACTCCGCACTTGCGGACCGGGTGGAGGAGCGAACCGCGGACCTGAATGTGGCCGTGGAAGGGCTTCGCCAGTTGTCGGCGCGCCTGCTTCAGGCCCAGGACGACGAGCGCCGTCGCCTGGCCCGCGAATTGCACGACAGTGTGGGGCAACTGCTGGCAGCGATCAGCATGAACATCAGTACGGTGCGGTCTACGCCGCTCGCTCCTGAGGCCGCCGCTGCCGCAGAAGAAAATGCCCGCCTGGTGGAGCAGATCAGCCGCGAAATTCGCACGATGTCGCACCTGCTGCATCCTCCCTTGCTCGATGAGGTCGGACTGGCTTCGGCGCTGCGCTGGTATATCGATGGATTCTCAAAACGCAGCAAAATTGCTGTCGAGCTTGAAATCGACGGGGATTTTGGACGCCTGCCGAGTGACATGGAGATTGCCGTGTTCCGCATGGTGCAGGAGTGCCTGACCAACGTGCATCGCCACTCCAACAGCAGCACCGCCGAAGTGCGGATTACGAATGAGTCGGGAGAGGTAAGGGTGCAAATCAGAGATGCGGGCGATGGTATTCCGCTCGAGAAGCAGTTGTCGCTCAGTTCATCGCAGCAGTCGGGAGTGGGCTTTCGCGGCATGCGGGAACGGATCAAGCAACTGGGCGGGACTTTGGAGATCGAATCCAATGGAGACGGCACCATCGTAAGAGCGGTGATGCCGGTGGGGAAATCGCCCGTTGGTGCGGCGAATTCCCGAGCGACGGCGGACGAGGAAGTTGCCTGACTACCCTTGGCCGGACAGTTGACTGTTTGAGGGGAGCTGCTTACACCAACAGGCGATCGATCCCCTCAACCAGCATTAACGGCCGCTGCTATTCATTTCCGTTCATTTCCGTTTGACATCGTGTGAAGGCTTCGACCCGGCCGGGCACTAGCCACCGACTACCGCTGTCTGTCAAACTGGACATCGCCGAACCGGACAGCGAAATTGGACTGGCTTCGACTTCTCAAAAGCCCTTCTGGACAAACGATCTCATGGGAAAAATTCACGTCTTGCCGGAGCGCGTCGCCAATCAGATTGCTGCGGGCGAGGTGGTGGAGCGTCCCGCGTCGGTGGTGAAGGAATTGCTCGAAAACGCACTGGACGCGGGTGCGACGCGCATCCGCATCAATGTGGAAGCGGGTGGAAAGAAGCTGATCCAGATCGTCGACAACGGCTGCGGCATGGTGCGCGATGACGCCACGCTTGCCTTCGAGCGCCACGCGACCTCCAAAATCAAGGATACGGACGACCTGCTCACCATCGCTACTCTAGGCTTTCGCGGCGAGGCTCTGCCTTCGATCGCATCAGTTTCGCGTTTGCACCTTGAGACTTGCGCGGAGGAGGGTACGCCCGGGACGGTTATCGAAATCAACGGCGGAAAGATGATGCGGGTGGAGGAGGCTGGCCTGCCGCTGGGGACGTCGATCACGATTCGCGATCTGTTTTTCAATACGCCGGCGCGCAAGAAGTTTCTGCGCTCGGAGTCGACTGAACTGTCGCACATCGCGTCGCTGGTAACGCACTATGCGCTGGCCCATCCAGAAATGCATTTCGAGTTGCACTCCGCCACGAACGCCTTGCTGGTAGCGGCTCCGGTGGCGGGTTATCGCGAACGCGTCTACCAGGTATTCGGGAAAGAGACGCTGGATCAACTCATTCCTCTGGCGGCGGTGCAACCGCTGGAACGGGTGGGTCTGCCGCAACCTCCGCCATGGCGGCGCGATCCTGAAGATGAGTTGGAGAAACCGGAACCGGGCGAGATGCGGCTGCACGGCTTTGTTTCGAAGCCGGAGATCCAGAAGCTCAACCGCAATTCGATTTTCATCTTTGTAAATGGCAGGCTAATTCGCGACCGACTGGTGCAGCACGCGCTGACCGAGGCCTACCGGAACATTCTGCCTCCGACGGTCTTTCCTGTGGTGCTGCTTTTTATTGAAATGCCAGCGGCCGAGGTGGATGTGAATGTGCATCCCTCGAAGACGGAGGTGCGGTTCCGGCAAGGGACGGTGATGCACGATTTTGTCCGCGACGCGGTCCGCGATGCGCTAATGAAGGCGCGTCCGGTGCCGCAGTTTTTGGCGGAGATCAACGCCCAGCCCACGGCCAGTCCGTCGTTCACTCCGGGAGCGCGACCAGGCGACGGGGCCCAGAGCGCGCCCTGGCGAAGTTTGTATGAACCGGCCGTGGCGGGCGGATTTGGCTTGCAAGCGCCCACGATTCCGCCTACAAGTGCGCGTTTGGAATTTGATGGCGGCATCGCGATCGAGGCGAATGTTGCTGTATCACTGGCGCGCGCACCGGAGTTGACGGTCCCGGATCATGGATGCGCGCCTCCAATCGAACCGGCGGCACAGTCTCCGCCAACGCTGGAATCGCTGCGAACGCTTAAAGCGCTGGGACAGATCAAGAGCTCGTTCATCCTCGCGGTGAATGAGGATGGACTGTGGATCATCGATCAGCATGTGGCGCATGAGCGCGTGTTGTTCGAGCGCGTCTTGCGCCAACGTGCTGCGCAACAGGTGGAGAGCCAGCGCCTGCTGATGCCGCTGGTGGTCGAGTTGACCCCCGCGCAGCAGGCCGTTTTCAGCGAGATTGCTACCGAGTTGGCGCACAACGGTTTTGAAGCGGAACCGTTCGGGTCGCGTAGCATCGCGGTGAAAGTGGCGCCCGCGGGTGTGGATGCGGGGCAGATCGAGCACATGCTGAATGAAGTTCTGGAGCAACTCACGCGCGAGGACCAGGCTATCAATCTGGAAGCGGTGCGCACGCGGATCGCCGCCTCGATCGCGTGCCACGCCGCGATCAAAGTCAACATGCCGCTGGAACAAAATAAAATGGAATGGCTACTGGCGGAGCTGGCTAAAACGCAGCATCCCATGTCATGTCCGCATGGCCGGCCGGTCGTGCTCCGCTACACGATGACAGAGATTCAGCGGGCGTTCAAGAGGATCTAGCGGCGGGACGCTCGCGGTCCTGCGCTTAGGCCGCGGCGATAGCTACTACTTTCGCTTTCCCGGGCGGGAGGTCGGGGATTTCTTGCGACTTGGCCGGGGCACTGCGATTTCCTGTGCTGAGGTGGTGGGTTTGCGTCCCTTCGGACGCGACTGGGAATTCTTATCGAGGCGCAGCTTCCATGCGGTTTGCAGAGCACCGGTCAGCACGTCTTCCGTGGTGGCGGCCAGGCGAATATGAGTCGCGCCGTTCCGTCCCCAGCCGCCATGGACTGGAAGGAAAATCTTCGGCATCTCCTCCACGAACGCGGCCTGCTGTTCGGGAGTGATCATCAGGTTACCGTAGCCCTGCTTGGCCGATGCAAGTGTCGCGAAAATCCGGCCACCGACGCGGAAGTCCGCTGCGCCCATGTGAGAGCTTTCTTCGGCACCCGCGAAGCTGAGAGCGATGCGGCGGAAGTCGTCTATGGTCATGGGAATCCTGCGGCACCTCAGGCCAGTATGCCACAGCAACGAGCCCAGGCGGCGGTGCGCGACGTCGAAACCATAGTCACCAGAGATGCACTGAACGATGCTCGTGAACTCTGCTATGTTTGCGAGAAGCGCGCAAAGTTACGCGGTTCGCCAAACGGATGACTGGATTTCGATACGACTTTTCTTTTCTCGCATCCCTGCTTACCGGCTTGTTGTTGATCACCACGCCTTATTCTGCGGTGCTAACGTGCCTTGCGCAGGCAGCCGGGGTTTCGACCTTGACGGTGGATGGCGTGGTCCGCGATTCATCCGGCGCGGTGATTCGCGGCGCAGTGGTCTCTTTGGAGAGCGGGACATTCCGGAGAGAAACCAAGAGCGGCGACCAGGGAGGGTTCTCATTTGCTGACGTACCCCGGGGAAGCGGGACGGTATCTATAACTGCAAAAGGATTTGTCACCGCGCGGAAGACCTGGGCCGAAGCGGCCAGGAATGAAGAAGGGAAGAGCGGCGAGAGCAATCTGTCCCTTCACCTGGAGATTGTTCTCGAGCCTTCTTTGGTGAATGAACAAGTCGTCGTGTCGGCGGCGCGCACCGAGGTGCGGCTGTCAGACGCGCCCGGCAGCACGGTATTGCTTTCCACCGCCGACGTGACAGCCGCTCCGGCGTTGCGAGCGGATGACGTGCTGCGCGAGGTGCCCGGCTTCTCACTCTTTCGACGATCGGGCAGCCGCACCGCGAACGCATCCTCGCAAGGTGTTTCGTTGCGCGGGCTGGGGGGGACCGCGGCCAGCCGGGCCCTGGTGCTGGTCGACGGAATTTCGCTGGTCGATCCCTTTGGCGGCTGGGTCGACTGGGATCGGTTGCCGAGGAGTGCGATCTCAACGGTTGAGGTGGTTCGCGGCGGCGCTTCGAATCTCTATGGCAGCGATGCGATGGGTGGGGTGGTGCAATTCCTCATGCGCCAGCCGGAGGCTCCCGCGATTGCGCTGGAAACTTCATATGGAAACGAGCGTACGCCTGATCTTTCCTTCTGGGCGGGGAGTCGCACAGGACCGTGGGACTACTCGATAGCATCGGAGATGTTTCGCAGCGATGGGTTTATCCTCGTGCCAGATTCATTGCGCGGCACAGTGGACAAGGCCGCTAATTCCGAAAACGCGACCGTCTATGCGCATCTCGGACACGACCTTGGTGGGGACGGAAGAATCTTCGGGCGTGGAAATTTCTATACCGAGTTTCGAAACAATGGCACAGCCATTCAGACCAACGATACCCACCTCGGCGAAGGCGCGAGTGGCATCGACAAGCAATTTGGCAGCGACTCCCTGAGCGCGCGCATTTATGGACAGGTCGAGACCTACCACCAGAGATATTCGGCGGTCGCAAGCGGACGCGATTCGGAGACGTTGACCGACCTGCAGCATGTTCCGGAACAGGCTGTAGGCGGAGGTGCGCAATATACGCATTTGTGGGGCAAGAGCCAGACGCTAATCGGTGGCATGGACTTCAGTGAAGTGATGGGAGCGAGCTCCGACCTCTTATTTTCCGGAAAGAACAAGAGCCAACTGGGTTCAGGCCGCCAGCGCACCTTCGGGTGGTTTGGGGAGGACATCTTTCATCGTTCGAAGTGGACCGTCATTCTCGCGGCACGCGTCGATGACTGGAGCAATTTCAACGGGCTCACGATCGCGGTTCCTGTCTCGGGGACTCCAGCAGCGACATTCTTTCCCAGGCGAAGCGATCTGGCATTCAGTCCGCGGCTTTCTGTGCTGCGGTCGCTTAACGAGCATGTCTCGGTAACGGGGTCGGTGTATCGAGCCTTTCGCGCGCCAACTCTGAACGAGTTGTATCGCCCGTTCCGCGTCGGAGGCACGCTTACGCTCAATAATCCGCTACTCAATGCGGAGCGACTTACGGGAGCCGAGACGGGGGTCAATGTGACCGGGTGGGATCGCCGCTTTGATTTGCGTGGAACATTCTTCTGGAGCGATATCGTAAACCCGATCGAGAACGTGACCATCATGAAGACTCCGACGTTGATCACGAACGAAAAAGAAAATCTCGGGCGAACGCGTTCGCGGGGCGTGGAACTGGATGGCGTGCTGCATGTGAGACGCGACCTCCAGGTGACAGCGGGATATGCGTATACGGCCGCGACGGTGGTGAGTTACCCGGGAAATCCGGGCGGAGTTGATCTGGCGGGCCTGGACGTGCCGCAAGTGCCGCGTAATGTATTCACGTGGGAGGCGCGTTACTGGAATCCCTCGCGATTCTTGTTCAGCGTCGATGGGCGCTTTGTGGGCCGGCAGTTCGACGACGATCAGAATCAATATCCGCTGGACCGGTTTTATACGATGGACATGCAGATAGGACGCTCGTTAACCCGGCATCTTGAGGCCTTTGCCGCGGCTGAGAATTTGTTCGACCAGCGCTACCAGGTGGCGCGAACGCCGATCGTGAACCTCGGGCCGCCGATTTTGTTTCGGGTCGGCTTGCGGGTGAACTATCCGGCGGGCAGGCAGTAGGTACCAGCGACAGCCGCCAGCTGCGGTCGTGGCACCAAGACCAGGCGACACCCCTCACGGCGCATTTGACAGGAATGTGACGGCTCCTGTAAGAAGGGCCGCAATGACTACATCGGCCTCCCAGATTACGATTCGCGATCTACGGACGATCGACGACCTCAACCAGATGCGAGTTGTGGAAAAGGAAGTCTGGGGTATGGCAGACGACGACGCCATGCCGCTGACGATGGCGATCGCGTTGGAGGCTGCCGGCAACATTTTTGTGGGCGCCTTCGATCATGAAAAGGCCGCGGCAGGGAAGCCTGGGCGCGAGAAACTGATCGGATTCGCATTTGGATTTCTGGGGCGCGAACACGGACAAACAACCATTCACTCTCACATGCTGGCCGTGCTGGATGCGTACAGGCATCTCGATCTGGGCGCGCGCTTGAAGCATGCGCAACGGGAGCGGGCGCTGGCGATGGGCGTCCACGAGATGACCTGGAC
This sequence comes from uncultured Acidobacteriaceae bacterium, assembly GCA_963838315.1. Taxonomy (GTDB): domain Bacteria; phylum Acidobacteriota; class Terriglobia; order Terriglobales; family Acidobacteriaceae; genus Acidiflorens. Next base: position 239,463 of record CAWIQW010000001.1, on the reverse strand, counting down.
GTTCGATCCGCTGCAAAGCCGCAACGCACATTTCAATTTTGCGAAGCTGGGAGTTGTGGCTGAAACCTATAAGGTGGATTTTTACGGGCCCGAGACTTCCAGCATGCTGCATCGGAACGGGACCGACCGGCTGTGGGTGCGATGGATGCTGGAGTCACGGCGAGTGCGGGATCGGATATCGGGAAAAAGCGCGCGCATGGAGACGCTCGATGCATTGCGGCTTCTGGCTCCGCTGGTGCGGTTCGACGGTAAGGGGCTGCCGGTGCGGGCGGAACTGGGAGAAGCGCTGGCGCGGGAGCGGATCGGCATAGAAATTCCGGGTGACATTCTGGCGGTGGAGCATGCAGACGTTGGGTTGGCCCGCGAGTGGCGGGAGGCTACGCGCTGGGCTTTCCGGGAAAGCCTGAAGGCGGGTTTTGTCGTGGCCGAGTTCTGCCGCTCGGTGCGCGGTCAGCAGGGGCCGGGGGCTTATCTGTTGCAGCGAGGCACGGTGGGCGGGCTGATCGGCGCGGCGTGAGCTTGTTGGGACCCCCTCACAAAGTTAGATGACCAACATGGTCATGTTGCTATAATTGCGGCATGAGGACTGTGAATATCAGCGACCTGAAGGCGCAGCTGAGCTCGCACATCCGGTTTGTGCGCGATGGGGAGGAAGTGCTGGTCTGCGATCGGAACAAGCCGGTCGCGCGCATCGTGCCTGTACGGTCGGAGGATCCGTCTGGCCGGGAGCAGAGACTGGTGGCGCGTGGCGTGCTCGCGCCTCCATTGCGAAGGAGGCCAGTGGGTTCATTGCCGAAGCCACCGGGTGGTGTTTCCAACGACGCGATTGGAAAAATATGGCGGGAAGAGCGCGAAGGCCGCTAAAGCGGACGGCAGCATTCTGGGATACAAGCGCGCTGGTCCCGCTGTTTGTTCGGCAGAGCGCGACGCTCCGAGCCACTGCTCTTTATGAGGCACACGAGATCGTCGTCTGGTGGGCCACGCCGGTGGAAGTTGCGAGTGCGCTCGCTCGGCTTGTGCGGGTCGAGCAGATAAGCCCCAGGGATTACTCGGAGGCGCGAAAACTTGCAGAGATTGTTTCAAACGTCTGGGCTGTGATACAGCCTTCCGAAGTACTTCGTGCTTTGGCGACGCAGCTTGTGGACCGCTATGATTTGCGAGCTGCGGACGCGCTGCAGTTAGCGGCGGCGCTGGAATGGTGCGAGCGGATCCCGAACGGAAAAACGTTTCTTACGGCTGATACGAGGCTCCGGGAGTCCGCGCTTCTCTCAGGTTTCGACGTTACGCCAATATGACGCTGCTGGCATTCTGGAAATCAAATTAAATCGGTCGTCCGCGATTACCGCGCCTGCAGCAGCTTTGACTTTGAACACGCTCAACGTTTAATTCCCAGAGACAGCGCCCCGTTGAGATAGGGATGCGGCGATGAGAAAGAGTAACCCCGGCGCTGCCATCAGGAAGAAAAACGGACTCCGCGGCAGATGTCCCGCGCGGACGAAGTTCCAGAGATAGAAGGCGATGACACTCCCCAGCGCGAGCGTACCGCCGAGCGTTTCATGAAACCAGCCAAGGGCCAGTCCCAGGCCTACTCCTATGGGAAAGAGGCTTAACGCCAGCCATTCCTGCGTTGTCGGAGCCAGCCCTTGGCTTGCCAGTCCTTCGCCGACGCCGAAGGTCAGGGCAGTAAGGATGCTGAGGATGCTCCAGACGCGAGCTACCCAACGTACTACCAGAACAACCGAGGCTGCTCTCATAAACGTCTCCCTGATTCAGGAACGCATCCGCTCGGCTCGCTTGCGCATTCTCGTCAAGTGCTTGCTCCAGTGGCGAGCTAGCGGGCTTGCACAACGTGCTGGATTCCTTTCACGGCGCGCATGTACTGAGCGCGCTCGAAGGCCGAAGGATCGGCGCATCGCATCTGGCTCATGCTGCCCTTCATCTGCTGAACGGATTCGTATTCGTGCGATTCCATCCACTGGCGGACGCCTTGCTCGATCGAGCGGAGGTGATTGATGCCGTTGCGCAGCAGGGTGGAGCAGAGCATGGTGACGTCGGCGCCGACCATGAGCAACTTGATGACATCTTCGGCTCCGTGAATGCCGCTAGTCGCGGCCATGTTCGCTTTGATTCGGCCGTGGAGCATGCCGATCCAGGTGAGAGGCAGGCGCATCGCTTGCGGCGTGCTCAGCAGGACGTGGGGAGTGAGCTCAAGGGCCTCGAGATCGATATCGGGCTGGTAGAAGCGATTGAACAAGACCAGGCCGTCGGCTCCGGCGGCGTCGAGGCGCTTGGCCATATTCGCGAAGTTGCTGAAGAAAGGGCTGACCTTGATGGCGACCGGGATGTGGACGGCGGTTTTGACGGCCTCAAGAATGTCGATGTAGTGGCGCTCGACTTCGGCTGAAGTCGTGTCGGGATCGGCGACGATCCAATAGACGTTGCATTCGAGCGCATCAGCGCCGGCTTCCTCGATCTGGGTGGCGTATTGAATCCAGCCGCCGACCGAGCTGCCGTTCAGGCTGGCGATGATAGGGAGTTTGACAGCCGCTTTGGCCTTGCGGATGTGTTCGAGATATTCATCGGGGCCGAGGTTATATTCCGCCGGCCCGGGAAAGTAGCTTAGGCTCTCGGCATAACTCTCGGTGCCTTCGTTGAGATAGAAATCAAGTTCCAGACTCTCCTGGCGCAGCTGCTCCTCGAAGAGCGAGTAAAGAACCACGGCGGAAGCGCCGGCATCTTCGAGGCGGCGGATGCTGTCGATCTCCTGGGAGAGAGGCGACGCGGAGGCTACGAGCGGGGTGCGAAGGTTGAGGCCGAGGTAGCGGGTCGAGAGGTCGAGCATTAATTTCTCCTGTCTTCTTTCGGCTAGCCTGGGGCTGCCGGTAACCTCAGCGGCTAAAGCCGCCGATCAAAAGCAAACTTCTTATCGCAGCGCTGAAGGGTTGCGCCAGCCGCTCCGTTTTGCCGCTACGCCGACACCACGACGGGCGCAGCTTACGGCGCGACGGTGCCTGCTATCTTAGCCGCCGATCTTGGTCAGCGTCGGCGCCCCCTTTGGCAGCTCTGCTGGTGACGCCGGTGGTTTTCTTGATGCCAGGTACTCGTAAAACTTGTAACGGGCCTCGGCGTCGTGCTGCGCTTCGTCCCAGAGCTTGCGCGCATCTTCGGGCTTGCTCTTGGTCAGCATCTTGAAGCGCGTTTCCATTTGCATGAAGTCCTGCACTTTGCGCGTGGGCGAACGCGAGTCGAGCAGCAGCGGATTTTCACCCGCGAGAATGCGGTCGGGATTGAAGCGGTAGAGCAGCCACTGGCCCGAGTCAACGGCGGCTTTCTGATTGTGCATGCCCGTGGTCATGTCGATGCCGTGAGCAATGCAATGCGCGTAGGCAATGATGATGCTGGGTCCGTCGTAGGCTTCGGCTTCGAGGAATGCCTTGAGGGTGTGCTCATCCTTGGCGCCCATGGCTACGCTGGCGACGTAGACGGTTCCGTAACTCATGGCGATCATGCCGAGATCTTTTTTGCCTCCGGCCTTGCCTCCGGCCGCGAATTTGGCGACTGCGGCGCGGGGCGTGGCCTTGGACTGCTGGCCTCCCGTGTTGGAATAGACCTCGGTGTCGAGCACCAGAATGTTGACGTTCTTGCCGCTGGCGATCACGTGATCGAGGCCGCCGTAGCCGATGTCATAGGCCCAGCCGTCACCGCCGACGATCCACACACTCTTTTTTACCAGCATGTCGGCGAGTTGTAGAAGTTGTTTGGCGTCAGGAGTGTTGACATTTTTCAGCTTGTCTTTTAACTCTGCAACGCGCTGGCGCTGATCGTAGATGTCGGACTCATCTTTCTGCGGGGAATTCAGAAGTCCGCTGATGAGTTCGTCGCCCAGATTGCCGTTCTGGCGCTTGACCAGTTCGCGGGCGAATTCGGTTTGCTTATCGATCGAGAGGCGGAAGCCGAGACCGAATTCGGCGTTATCTTCGAACAGCGAGTTCGACCACGCTGGGCCGCGCCCGTCGGAGTTCTTTGCCCACGGAGTCGTCGGCAAATTGCCGCCATAGATTGAGGAGCAGCCGGTGGCGTTGGCGATCAGGGCGCGATCTCCAAAAAGTTGCGACATCAGCTTCAGGTAGGGGGTTTCGCCGCAACCCGAGCAGGCGCCCGAGAACTCGAAGAGCGGCTCCTGAATCTGTTGCGATCGGATGGCGCCGACTTTGATCTTCCGGCGGTCGAGTTCGGGGATCTTGAGGAAGAAATCCCAGTTGTCGCGCTCGGGAGCGCGAAGCGGCGGTTGCGGCGCCATGTTGAGCGCCTTGAGCCGCGTCTCCTGCTTGTTCTTGACGGGACAGACATCGACGCAGATGGCGCAGCCGGTGCAGTCTTCCGGGGCGACCTGGATCGAGAGCTTAAGGCCCGCCCACTCCTTGTCGCGGGCGTCCGTAGACTTGAAGGTGGGGGGAGCGCCCGCGAGTTCGCTGGAATCGAACACCTTGATGCGGATGACCGAGTGCGGGCAGACCATGGCGCATTTGCCGCACTGGATGCAGATGTTGGTATCCCAGACGGGAAGTTCGAGAGCGAGATTCCGTTTTTCCCACTTGGCGGTGCCAGTCGGGAAGGTGCCATCGACGGGGAAAGCGCTAACGGGCAGCTCGTCGCCACGATTTTCGTAGATGGTCCCGAGAACGTTTCTGTCGAAAGCCGGTGCGTCTTTCGAGAAGGGCTCGGCGATCTCGAGCGTGCTCGTGACCTGTGTCGGGATCTTGACTTCGTGCAGGTGGGCAAGCGTCTCATCCACGGCCTTCATGTTTTTCTGGACGATGTCTTCGCCTTTGCGGCCGTAGGTATCGCGAATCGATTTGCGAATGGCTTCGATCGCCTCGTCGCCGGGAAGAACCTTGGAAATGGCGAAGAAGCAAACCTGCAGGATCGTATTCATGCGGCTGCCCATGCCGGTGTCGCGCGCGACGCTGTAGGCGTCGATGACGAAAAGGCGAGCTTTCTTGGCGATGAGCTGCTGCTGGACCATGCGCGGGAGTTTGTCCCACGTCTGGTCGGTCGGGTAGGGGCTGTTTATCAGAAAGGTTCCACCATCGACCAGGGCGCTGAGCATGTCGTAGCGCTCCAGGAATATCCATTGATGGCAGGCCACGAAGTTGGCTTTCGAGACGAGGTAGGTGGCACGGATCGGACTGGGTCCAAAGCGAAGATGCGAGGTCGTCACCGCGCCGGATTTCTTGGAGTCGTACACGAAGTAACCCTGACCGTAGTTGGGCGTGTTCTCTCCAATGATCTTGATGGAATTCTTGTTCGCGCCCACCGTGCCATCGGCGCCTAGTCCGTAGAACAGAGCGCGAATCACACTGTCCGCCTCGGTCGAAAACGAAGGATCATATTCGAGGCTGGTGTGGCCCAGGTCGTCGTTAATGCCGACGGTGAAATGCGTTTTGGGTGCGGGCTTGCTGAGGTTGTCGTACACCGCCTTGACCATGGCGGGCGTGAATTCCTTGGAGGAGAGGCCGTAGCGTCCACCGATAACCTCAACGGAACGCTTGCCTTCGTGCAGGGCGTTCACGATGTCGAGATAGAGCGGCTCGCCGGCGGCTCCGGCCTCCTTGCAACGGTCGAGGACGGCTATCTTCTTTACTGTAGCTGGCAGCGCGTCGATGAAATGTTTGACCGAGAACGGCCGATAGAGGCGGACTTTGAGGAGGCCGACTTTTTCTCCGCGAGCGGTCAGGGCGTCGACCGTCTCATGCGCGGCTTCGGCTCCGGAACCCATCATCACGATGACGCGGTCGGCGTCGGGGGCTCCCACATAATCGAACAAGTGATATTGACGGCCGACGATCTGTGCGAACTTGTCCATGGTGGCCTGGACTTTGTCGGGGCAGGCGTCGTAGATAGGATTGATGGTTTCGCGCATCTGGAAGAAGACATCGGGATTCTGGGCGGTACCGCGCAAAACGGGATGCTCGGGCGAGAGCGCGCGCTGGCGATGCTCGAACACGCGATCCATATTGATCATGGCGCGAAGATCATCATCGTTGAGAACTTCGATCTTGTTGACTTCGTGCGAGGTGCGGAATCCATCGAAGAAATGCACGAACGGAATACGCGTTTCGAGAGTGGCCGAATGGGCGATGAGCGCGAGATCCATCGCTTCCTGTACCGAGTTCGAAGAGAGCAGCGCATAGCCGGTGGTGCGGCAGAACATCACGTCGCTATGGTCGCCGAAAATGGAGAGCGCGTGAGTGGCGATGGTGCGGGCGGAGACGTGAAACGCGGTGGGGGTAAGCTCACCCGCGATCTTATTCATGTTGGGGATCATCAGCAGCAGACCCTGCGAGGCGGTGAAAGTGGTCGCCAGGGCTCCGGTCTGGAGGGCGCCGTGAATGGCACCGGCAGCGCCGCCTTCGCTTTGCATTTCTGTGACTTGCGGAATCGTGCCCCAGATGTTGAGGCGGCCTTCCGAGGCCCACTGATCGGCCCACTCACCCATGTTGGAGGAAGGCGTGATGGGATAGATGGCGATGACCTCGTTAACGCGATAGGCGACGCTGGCGACGGCTTCGTTTCCGTCCATGGTCTTGAATTTGCGCTTCATGAATCTCCTCTTGAAATAGAACAGGCGCTGCTGAACTGGCAGCGCAGTTGAAAAAACCCCACAAATGTTGATCCGGGAGCGGCAGTCTGCCTGCCGTCGCCTTCCACTATGACCCATGAAAGCGGGACGGGGGCGCGACGTGGGTCACAGGGAGTTGTGACAGCTATCACAGGGGGAGGCCCCCGGCAGGTAAGGACCTTTTCTTATAGGTCGCAGGAGGATGGCGAGAATTATCACCAAGATATGTGACGGCCATCACTGTCAGGAAAGAAAGAACGGGGCAGAATTCGCGGCGCGTCGCCCGGTCGCTTTATCGGAGCCCCGCTGTAATCCGGGAGATGCAAAACAGCACGGCGTCACAGGAGGAACGGATGCGAGTAAGAAGTACGATTCTCGGCAGTTTAATAATCCTGAGTTTATTGTTTTCGATGGCGGCTTTCGCCGAACCCGCCCCTAACGCCGGCGCGTCAACCAACGCGGCGGCACAGAGTGACCCATTATTGCAGTTGCTGGTGGCCAAGGGAGTTTTAAGCGCCGATGAGGCGAAATCGATGGTTGGAACTCCGGCGGAACAGAGAACCAAGTTGCTGGCGTTGCTGCGGCAGAAGGGAATTTTGAGCGCGTTGGATTACGAGGCACTGGCCACGCCGTCGGCTTCGTCGCAAGTAGATCCGAACCTGGTGGCGTCGACGTCACCGATCATCCCCGCCGGGCTATCGCAGGCCATGCCGGCCCCGAAGGCAGAGGCGAAACCCGCCGCTCCCGCGGTCATCCCGGCAGTTGCTCCCTTGCGCGTGATTGCGGCCGATCCTCCCAAACGAGACGGACTGAATGCAGCTTTTAAAATGGGCCCAGTAAAGATGACGCCGTATGGCTTCATCAAAGCGACGGCCGTGCATGATTCCAGCGCTCCGAACGGCGACGATTTTCCCTTCGTCGGCTTGTTTCTAACCTCAACCTCCGCTCTTAGCACGGGCCCCACCAGGGACCCTGAATTTCACATCAAGGCGCGGTCCACTCGAATTGGCGCGAACCTTGAGTGGCCCGACTCGTCCCCGAAGCTGACCTTCACCGGCCGCATTGAAGGCGACTATGAAGGCAACTTCAGCGAAGTCGATAACCGCGACGTTTCTTCGATTCGCAGCAACGCCTTCCAACTGCGGTTGGCGTATGTGCGGATGGATTACGCCGCCAGCGACCGGACAGACGTCTTCTTCGAAGGTGGACAGGACTGGACGCTGTTTGGATCGACGGCCTTGCCGAACATCCTCGAAACCACGTTCCTGGGGGCTTATTACGGCGACATCTACGAGCGCTCTCCCCAGATGATGGTGGGCCTGGTGCAGAAGCTGGGCAATTCATCGTGGAACTTCAAACTGGATCCGACGGTTGCGATCATGATGCCCAGCACGGGGCAGATTGAGAAACTCGCCGGGAATCTGGCGGGCTTCGAAGGCCAGTTGGGACAGGGCGAACGCGAAGGCGCAGACGCTGACCGGGCTGAACTCGAAGCCAGACTGGCATTGCAGTTCCAACTCGACAAGGCACCCGGCGTGGCTCCGGCCCAGATATTCTGGAGCGGTTTCCACTCCCGGCGCGCATCCATCGTTCCCACCAGCGCCTATGCCAGTTGCGCCGGGGATGCGAACCCATTGGCGTGCTCGCTGCAGTCCGCCTTCCCGAATGGCTTCCAGGCCTCCAGTGTGGAATATGGCAACCAGCTCGCGCTGCAGTTGCCAACACGCTGGTTCACGCTGGTGGCTAGCGGCTACCGGGGCGGCGATCTGCGTTTCTTCTTCGGCGGCCAGGTCAACGGCTATGTGACCGATACGGGTGGACTGAGCGGTGCAACCGCCTATGTTCCGCTCGACGGCGTCGTCGGAGCTTCCGGTCCAACGGAACTCGCCTGCAATACCGCGCTCGTGGACGGTGTTTGTCCCTCGAACAGCAATGTTGTGGTCGCTCCGGAAAGACCTGTGCGCTCCTTTGGCGGATTCATCAATCTGGGCTTGCCGCTTTCGCGTTACTTTAACGCGGATCCCAAGGGCCATAACGCCGGATGGCAGCTCTATCTCCACGTGGGCAAAGACCAGGTGGTGAACAGAGACCTGAACAAGGCCAATTTCGCCGGCGCGTTGCCGCTCTTGATGGGCAAAGTCTTCGCCGCCACCCTGTACTACAAGGTAAATCCGTGGTGCACGTTTGCTCTCGAGCAGTCGGTGTATGCGACTCGTCTCCAGAATCACCTTGCCCTCTACGATATCGCCGGACAGGCGAGCAACGAATGGCAGGATCATCGCACGGAGTTCGGGCCGGTCTTCACCTTCTAGTACCAGCCTGACTGATTACCGGTTGGCGCCGGTCGAAAAGACGGCCGGCGCCGGCTGGCAGAACCGGGAACGGGACGGCTCCATTCGGGCCATAGCCGCAAGGCGAGTCCCTCATTCAAAGCCTCCTCCAGCAAAGGAAGCTCTTGCACGGGGCGAAACGAAAGATCACAATGTACCGGTCCTGCCGGAGCCATCCCTCGGTTCCTGGAGAATCGGGGGATGCAAACGTTGCACACGCAGTACTTTTTGCAGGAGTCAGTTTGATGAGTGCGCGTAGAATAGCCGCCCTGCTGCCGGGCTTTCTGGTCGTGGCTTTGTTGGCGAACGCCGCGGTGAAGAACAACACGATGCGGATCAAGGTTCTGGATTCGGAAACTCATTCCGTGAGCCAGGACGACGGCGGAGTTCCCAAGAACTGCGATGGCGCCAATTTCGACGCCTATTGCCATAACAGCCGGGCTGTGTTGTTGACGAATACCTTGCTGGTACAAGACGGCAACGGGGCGGCGTTTCGCATTGCATGCAACGTTGAATCACGATGGTCCCGATGCGTGCCGCTTCCTAAAGGCCAGACCTTCGACGCCAAAAGGGAAAAGCACGGTGTAACGGTGTACTACGCCGACGGAAGCGGGAAGGCGCGCAGCCAACTGTATGCGCTGGTAGAAGCAGACACTATTCCAGCGCCGGTGGTTCCGGTGTCAACGCAGACAGTCGCGAAGGTATCGGAAGATGCCGCGCAGACTTCTGCTGGGGCCGTTGCACCAGTTACTCCCAGCAGTTTGCCTGCGACCGTGAAGTGCAATTTTACTTCGACTCCGGTGGGTGCCGAAGTTACAGTTGACGGACGCTATGTAGGCAGCACGCCATCGGTACTCGGGGTGACGACGGGCAGCCACGTGATTGTAATCTCGATGCCGGGCTTCGCTCAGTGGAAGCGGGATCTGGCGGTGTCGTCGGGAGCGGATTTGACGGTCAATGCCGTATTGCAGAAAGCACAGTAAGTCGTAGGGCAAAGATACCAGGCAAGAAAGTGTGAACTGGAAGAAAGTCCGGGCCGGTCGGCATGTTTCGTGGTATAAGACAGGCGCTCTCCAACCCCGGCCCAGTTTGAGCTGTGGTTAATTTGAGGCGGCAAACGTAGGGCGGGAGTTGGAAGGCGTTGCGGAACTACCGGCTTCCGGTTTTGAGATTGGCACCCTCTAAAGGAGAAAAACTGTGGCTACTAACGATGCATCTGGATCTGGCTTGGAAGCTACCCACCTTAACCGGTGGTGGCATGTGGTCGGCGGAGTCTCCATGAACCTGGCGCTCGGCTCCCTTTATGGCTGGAGCGTGTTCGTGGCCCCGCTCGAAAAAGAATTCCACTGGAAGCGTGCAGACACTTCCAACGTATTCATCATCGCGGTCGTGGTCTTCGCGCTGACGTTCATTGTCGCTGGTCGGCTGCAGGATAAACTCGGGCCTTTCAAGATTTCCATCATTGGCGCGGTCTTGGTCAGCCTGGGGTTCTTCCTCTGCTCGTACGCCGACAGCTTGACCAAATTTTTCATCTTCTTCGGAGTACTTGGAGGATTGGGCAACGGATTCGGTTACGCGACTCCGATACCTGTGATGTCCAAGTGGTTTCCGGACAAGCGCGGATTGGCGGTCGGCCTGGCGGTGGGCGGATATGGCGCAGGCTCGGCGATCTTTGGACCGCTGGCAGCCAACTACCTGATCCCAACTTATGGCTGGCGCACCACCTTCCAGGTGCTGGGCGGCATCTTCTTTGTGATGACGGTATTTGGCGCGTTCCTGCTGAGAAATCCACCGGTGGGCTACAAGCCTGCGGGTTGGGCGCCGGCACCGGCCTCCAAATCATGTGGCGACCACTTATGACTTCACGCCGGGCGAAGTGCTGCGTACGCCGACGTTCTACTTCATGTGGGTAGCGTATGCGCTCGGGTGCGCGGCGGGTCTGATGGTGATCAGCCAACTGGTGCCGTTCGCAAAGAGCGTGGGCATCCCGAGCACCACCCTGGCGGCCTATGGACTGGTGGTGGGAGCGGTGGGCAATGCTTCTGGCCGCATTCTCTCCGCCTGGATGTCGGACCATTTGGGGCGCATCAATGTATTGCGGCTGATGATCGGCATCTCCATGGTGGCCATGCCGATCCTGTATTTTGTGGGCGGCAATGTGGTGGGACTGTTCGTGATGCTGTTCATCGTCTACTGGTGCTATGGCACGCAGCTTTCGGTGAATGGGGCCACGGCAGCCGACTTCTGGGGAACCAAGAACCTGGGCCTCAACTACGGGATGCTGTTTACCGCGTGGGGCGTGGCTGGTCTGCTCGGTGGCCGCATCGGCGGCTGCTCTTCGACAAGTACCACAATTACCAGATGGCGTTTTACACGGCGGCGGTGCTGGCGGCGGTTGCGCTGGTCTGCGAGTTCCTGGCGAAGCGTCCGGAGGTTCCGGCAGCAGCCATGGCAGGAAGAAAAGCTCCGTCGGCGGCGTAACCTTACGGAAGCGTCGTATTGTGGCAAGCGATGGCTCATCATGTGTGGAAGTAATGGTTCAAGGGGCGCTCTGACCGCGAGCGCCCCTTCTCCCAAGCTCGTGATTTGCATGAGCACGAGCGGGTGAAAAACAAGCGTGGAATTCAGGAGCGGCAAGATTCTGCTGGACTCCGCAATCGAGGGTGACACGATGGCGGAGAAGTGCCTGCAACGCAGCGCATAAATTCATTTCATATAAGGGGTAACCGATATGGCGGACATTCGTCAGAAACAGCAGGTGATTGAGACCACCGAGGCACAAATCGCAGTTCACTGGAGAGAGGAAGAATACTACTATCCCTCTTCCAAGTTCATCGGCCAGGCCAACCTGTCCGATCCAGCCGTGCTGGACCGGTTCAGCGAGGATAAGTTCCCGGAATGTTTCCGGGAATACGCGGACCTGCTGAGCTGGGACCAATACTGGCATACCACGCTGGACACCAACGATCCGCCGTTCTGGAAATGGTTCGTCGGCGGCAAGCTGAACGCGTCGTATAACTGCGTGGACCGGCATCTGGAGAAATACAAGAACAAGGCGGCGCTCATCTTCGTTCCGGAGCCGGAGGGCGACGCCACTGTCTCGGTGACGTATCGCGAGCTCTATGTCCGCGTGAACGAATTTGCGGCGCTGCTGCGCGACTTCTGCGGTCTCAAGGCGGGCGATCGCGTCACTATTCACATGCCCATGGTGCCGGAATTGCCGATCACGATGCTGGCTTGCGCGCGGTTAGGCGTGATTCACTCGGTCGTGTTTGGAGGTTTCAGCGGCGAGGCCTGCGGTACGCGCGCCGCCGATTCGGCCAGCCATGTCCTGATCACGATGGACGGTTATTACCGCAACGGCAAGATGCTCGATCACAAAGCCTCCGCCGAGATTGCCATCGAGGTGGCCGCCAAGGAAGGTCATAAGATCGATAAGGTCCTGGTTTGGCGGCGTCAGCAAGGCAAGAGCGCAACCGCTACGGCCTTCGTCAAGGGCCGCGATTTCTGGGTCGACGAGGTCCTGCCGAATTACTCCGGTGAAATCGTGGCTCCAGTATCGGTGGATGCAGAACACCCGCTGTTCCTGATGTACACCAGCGGCAGCACGGGAAAGCCGAAGGGTTGCCAGCATCGGACCGGCGGCTACCTGGCCTACGTCACGGGCACGTCGAAGTACATTCAGGATATTCATCCCACCGACGTTTACTGGTGCATGGCGGATATCGGATGGATCACGGGACACTCGTATATCGTGTATGGCCCGTTGGCGTTGGCCGCGACCAGTGTCTTGTATGAAGGCGTCCCCACCTATCCGGATGCGGGCCGCGTGTGGCGCATTGCCGAGCGGCTGGACGTGAATATCTTCCATACCTCGCCCACGGCAATTCGCATGTTGCGGAAATCCGGGCACGATGAGCCTGCCAAGTACAACTACCACTTCAAGCATATGACGACCGTAGGCGAGCCGATCGAGCCGGAAGTCTGGCGCTGGTACTACGAAACAGTCGGCAAGCGCGAGGCCGTCATCGTCGATACCTGGTGGCAGACCGAAACAGGAGGTTTCCTGTGCAGCACGAAGCCAGGCATCGATCCGATGAAGCCGGGCAGCGCAGGTCCCGGAATGCCGGGAATTTATCCGGAGATACTGGACGAAATGGGAGAAGTGGTCCTGCCGGGATCGGGGAAAGCGGGGAACATTATTATCCGCAATCCATGGCCTGGGATTATGCAGACCATCTGGGGTGATAAAGACCGGTTCGTCAACCAGTACTATCGCAAATACTGCAAAGATCCCAAGAGCAAGAGATGGCAGGATTGGCCATATTTTGCGGCGGATGGATCGGTGGTCGCGGTGGACGGCTACTTCCGCATCCTGGGACGCGTCGACGACGTCATCAACGTGGCCGGCCATCGGCTGGGCACCAAGGAAATCGAATCAGCATGCCTGACGGTTCCCGAGGTTGCTGAGGCGGCGGTGGTTCCGGTAGTGGATGATGTCAAAGGCCGAGTGCCCGAAGTCTACATCGCCCTGCAACCGGGCATTCAGTCCAGCCAGGAGATCGTCGACAAGGTCAACAAGGCAATCGAAACCATTATCGGCAAGATTGCCCGTCCCAAGCATGTCCATATCGTGCCGGATATGCCGAAGACGCGTTCCGGCAAACTGATGCGGCGCATTCTGGCCTCCATCTCGAACCGGATGAATACCGGGGACATTACCACGCTAGCGAATCCGGACGTCGTCGAAAAGGTCCGGGAGCTGGTGCAGGGTAAAGAGCCGGTCGCGGTCACGGATGGGCCGGAAGACCTGAAGCAGTTTGGTAAAGAGGAATAAGAACGGCCGTTGAGGCTTCTCACTGCCGAGACACAGAGTGCGCCGCGGAGAGCTGGCTTCAGGTTTTTGAACCTGGGCACGCTTTCCCGGCGCATTTTGCGTTAGGGCGGAAAAATAATTATTTGAACCGATGATTTTCCGGGCCGGCTCAGTGGAAGTTCTCAGCCAACATCAGGCTGTAGCGCGCCTCGTCGAGTTGCAGGAAGAGCATGGAGCGGCCATCGGGGGAGACGGAAAGAGCCGGGGTTCCTTCGAACGGCGACTTCGCAAATGGGCCGATGATGGTTATCTTTCGAGTCGCGGGATTGTAGAACTTAAGACCTGGCTGCTTCTTGCCGACGTCACCGGCGAAGTATACCCCGTCGGGTCCGACCGTTGCGTATCCCCAATAGCCAGAAGGCGGCTCGTCGAGAATCTTTACTTCATTCCCACCGTCGACCGGAACTTGAAACACTCCGGGCGCGTCGAACTTCGTATAGTAGATTGACTTTCCGTCCGGGGATGCGAGGGGAGCAAATCCTCCGTTAGCGGTAATTTGAACGGGTGGACCGTCATCGACGCTTCGCTTCCACAGTTGCCAGGAGCCGCTGCGGTTGGAGGCGAAGTAAATCCAGCGGCCATCGCGCGACCAGCTGGGCACGGCATCGTCGGAGGTTTCATTGACGAATCGACGGACCGGGCCGCCGCCGGCGTTAATGATGTGGATATTGGGATGCGCCCCGGGACGGGAATCGAAGCATATCGATCTGCCGTCCGGTGACCAGCGGGCTGTGCCGGTAAGCGGTCCGCCAAAAGATGTCAATTGGACGGGGTTCGATCCATCGGCCTCGGCGCGCCAGATTTCAAAACTGCCAGACCGCGTGGATTGAAAGACAATGTGTTTTCCGTCTGGCGAATATTGGGGACCTTCGTCCTGGTCGGATGAGGAGATTAATTTTTCAGGTTTGCCGCCATGATGAGCCGGGCTGAGCGGCATCCGCCAGATGTTCTCATTCCACCGCCCCGCTCCATAGGCCAGCCGATTTCCTTTCAAGCTGATGGTTGGGCCGAAAGCACCATCGGAACCGACGGGCACGCGTTCCGGAGCGCCACCGTCGGCGGAGACCCGCCACAAACCATAATTCGCCCCTCCGCGGTTTGAGGCGAACACCAGCTCCTTGCTGTCCGCGGTCCACGTCACGCCGATTAGCAACCGGTTGTCGAACGTAAGCCGACGGGCTTCGCCGCCGACGGACGGCATGAGGTAAATGTCCTCAACGTCTTTTGTATTGCGAACAAAAGCGATGGTCTTGCCATCGGGTGAATACGTCGCCGATCCATCGCCATTAGAGGGGGATGGGGGCATTGAGAGCCGGCGAACCTTCAGATCCGCAAGGCTAAGTTGATTCACGGTGCAGGGAGTGGAAGACGATCTGTCGCTGAAAATCAGAAATCTTCCGTCCGGCGACCAGCTAGGAATGGGTTTGCAACTCTGGGTATTCAGCAACTCGATCAATTTCCGCGGTGGTCCTCCCAGAGTGGGCACAAGATAGATTCCCGGGGGCTCCGCACCGCCCGAGTAGTGGGAAAAGGCGATATAGCGGCCATCCGGGGACCATGCGGGGAAGAAGTTGTAACCGAAATCATGGGTGAGCTGGAGGGGGCGCTCAGTCCCGATCTCCTTGATATAGATGTCCACTCCATCCTGCTTATCCTGCTCCCATGAATACGCGATCTCGTTGCCATCGGGGGAAAAAGACGGCTTCGAGGAGCCGTTGGAATACGTGGTGAGGGAAACCAGCCGGATCGGCGCAAGATTTGCCTGGCGTACCGGTCGAAATGCAAACCACGCCACCAAGCCCAACGCCAAAACAAAGCCGAAGGCACCCGCTGCCCAAAGCTTCCAATGATGCAACTGAGCCGAAGGCGCCGGGCTCGACGGGGGCGATGCCGACTGGCTCGGGGACGAATCGGCGGGTAGCGGGATCCCGGTCGAATTAAGCGGCTCGGGAGATGGTGCGGGCGAGGGGGCAATCGTCGCACCATTGCCAACCGGGGCGATAAAACGATAGCCGCGGCGCGGGAGAGTCTCGATGAAGCGGGGTGTGTCGGGATCATCGTTCAGGGCCTGGCGCAGCTTTTTGACCGCGCTGTTCAGGCTGTGATCGAAGTCGACGAAGGTATCGGCCTTCCAGAGGCGCTCCCGTAGTTCGTCGCGTGTGACCAATTCCCCATGCTTTTCCAAAAGCAAAGCCAGGATCTGCAAGGGCTGGTCCTGCAACTTGATGCGGATGCCGTGTTTGCGGAGTTCGCCGGCACGCAGGTCAAGCTCAAAAGTGGAGAAACGCAGGATGCCGCCGTTCTTGGTCTCGTCTAGAGGCACGCGCGCACCGGTCGACCAAAGGTCAAGCTAACGTCGTAAGACATCGTATATAAGAATCATACGGTTTGGGAATCATTGAAGTTCCTGAGCTGTTCACCTCTCTGACTTGACGCTCCAGACCCGAAAGACGATCGCCAGCTTTCCTTTGTTCACAGGTCACCTGACAATTTAAAGATCGCATTTTCACGGTCTTGCATGGTCACCCGCGAATGGGTGACGTCTCACCTCCAGAGCATTTCCGTTTTTTCTGACCTGCGGTGGAATGCGTTTGTGAGCGCGACCAACCGAGCGGCGTCGCGACCAAACAGGAGGATTTATGAAAAAGAATCTGGCAGCTCTGGCAACGATGATGGTAGCGGCAGCGGTAATGGTATTGGGGACCGCGGTGCCGACATTCGCGCAGCATTCCGGACCGATGAAAGTCAATGTTCCCTTCAACTTTGCCGTTGAAAACGAACGGCTGCCGGCGGGCGAATACACCATTCAGCGGGTCGCGAACGGCAGGTTGATGATTCGCAGCAACGACGATCGCGTCCATACAACTTTTATAGCGATTCCCACACAAGGCAAAACCACTTCTGAACAAGCCCACTTCATCTTCCGCCACTACGGCAACGACTATTTTCTGGCAACAATCTGGACGCCGGGGGAGGATGTGGGATGGGAAGTGCTCCAGGGAAAGCTCGAGACGGAGCTGGCGAAAAAGGCGACCAGCCCGGTGCAAACGGCTATGCTGATCGGGCACTAGGAGACTGGAGCAAAGCGATTGCAGGGATGCCCCTCAGCGGCCGGAAACGGCCGCTGATTATTTGCGCGAATCACCGGGGCTGGAAGGTGCCGTTTTAAAGCGGTGGCCGCCTAAGTAGGTCTTGCAGAGTGGGGCGCGGGCGTGAAACCGAGCGAGCCCGGACTCCAGGTTTAGCGCGACTGATGCATTTGGCGCTGTTGCTGCATTTGTTTGAGGAAGACTTCCACGGATACTTTAGACTGCTGCCGGAAAAGATTGACCAGGCTGTCTCCGGCGCGCCCAGGCGCATGGGTGACCGATTGGTCGTCGGACGACGCCGATTCGAGCCCGTCGGGCGCGACCTGAATTTCAGCGGATTCTCCGGCTGCTTGTAATGCTTCAATGAGCTGGCGGACCTGCTCTTGCTGGTCGGGAGTGGACTGGACAAATTCGATGCCCATACCGAACTCCGCGTGTGCGACGCGAACGACACCGCCAACCTTGAATTCATCCATGGAAAGAGTGACGCGCGTGGACTTGGGGAATGGCGAGGTCGTGGTGAGATAGCAGCCTCCACGACTGACATCTTTGAGGCGGCAGACCTGTGGCGGGTCGTCCGGTTCGCGGTCCGGAAGCTGGGTATTAAGCCAGTTACGAAGCGTGTAGCGCTGCTCCTCCGTAATCCCCTTAAAGCGTACACCGGCCCGGTCGCCCTCACCCTCCCATGCCAATTCACCCCAGACTTCGAGTTTTTCACCCATCCCGGGCAAGGCCAGGCTGAAGCGCAGAGAGTTTTCACTGGATGCCCGACCCAGAAACTGGATGGCCATTCCGCCCTCGCACAAATCGATGGTGCGTGCGTTGTATTTGCCTGTCCCGATGCAGGCGACGGGAACCTGAACGGGGACGCGCATCTGCAGACGGCGCTCACTCTTCATCAGGGCCCGAACCGCGCGGAAACTAGCTTTCGCCCGCTCCACAGCCAAGGGCTTGTGAAGGACGAAATGCGCACCCATTTCAAAGCCCCCCTTGAGCCCCACGTCGTTTTCGACGAGGACGATCGACAGCGCCCGCTTGTTGACGGGAGCGGATTTGGAGGCGCGCAAAATATTGCTGGATTCTTCTGTATCGGAACAGTCGACGATGATGGCTTCGAAACGCTGCCGGGTAAGGCGGCGAACGGCGTCTTCGGAGTCGGCGCAGTGGTCGACGCCGATTTCAAGGTCGCTGAGGACGCGTCGCAGGACGCGAACCGTTCGATCGTCGGAGCTTACGAGTAAAGACTTTAAATCCATTTGAAGGCACCCTCTAAATCGGTGGATGCGCCGTCTGGCTGGGTCTAGTCAGTTGCGAATTTCTACAAAACTTGGGCTGTACTTACTATCGTCCGCTATGAAATACGGAATAGGACCCTGCATTGCACTCTATGTCTCTGAGTTGGCTGGGTCAACGGCTAAGGGGCGTCTTCCGTTACGCCCGTCACTTGAGACGCCCCGCGACATCCCCCCAGGGGGGGCCTTGCCCTTCCCAAGCGAAGTCCGCGGAAAGAAAAATCGGCATCACACCAAAAATGGGAGGTGTGCGACCAGATTCTATGGTTTTCAGAAGTCGCCGCAAGCCACTGTTTACAAAGCGGTTCAGCGCTTTTCTGTCTCCAGGATCATTTTTATTGTTGACAACTGGCCACAAATTCTATTATTATCAATAGCTTCCATACGTTCCAAGGGGATTGTCTTTTAGGATGCGACGCGGTATTTCCTTCAGTGTCGATGAATCCCCTGAGAGAGTGCTGGAATCTAATTGAGTAAGGCAATTTGGCGCAGTCATCATTTCACTCAAACGAGGGTATATTTTTCATGGCAAAACGACGCGGAAACCCAAACTGGGGTAAGCCCGAGCCGATAGGGCCGATTACTCCCACCATTACAGAGTTCGAACAGGTAGTGCACGAATACAAACTCTCGCCCGACCAGTACCTGCGGTCGACACGGCTGAGGGAATGGGCGCGCCGGAACAAGAACTCCAAGTATATCCCTGAGCCACTACTTGAGGCTTGGGGTTTCGAAATCGAATCTACCCTGTAAGTTTTGAGGGGGGTACCGATTGCCGGAAGGGTCGCCTTGTGCGACCCTTTCTTATTTGAGATCCAGGATATTCGAGTATGCTTGCGGGCGTGCAACTCAGAGGAACGGAACTCGTTGGTCTGATCGTGGCGGTCAGTTTCGCGGCTGGCCTCAACGTATATGCCACGGTTGCGACGTTGGGATTGCTCGCCCATGCCGGAGTACTCGATCTGCCGTCGGGATTGCACCTCATTTCGAGCTGGTGGGTGATTGCCGCGTCGGGACTCTTATTTGGCATTGAATTTTTTGCCGACAAAATCCCCGCCTTCGATTTGCTGTGGAATGCCCTGCACACTTTTGTGCGGATTCCGGCGGCCGCGTTGATCGCCTACGGGGCGACGGCTCAACTATCCCCTCAGAAACAATTGCTGGCGACGCTGGCCGGAGGGGCGATTGCTCTGGCTGCCCATGGCGGCAAGATGGCCGCGCGCGTGGCCGTGACACCCTCCCCAGAGCCGGTTTCGAATTTCGCCCTGAGCGCGGGAGAGGATACGCTGGCTATTTTCCTGACCTGGTTCGCGAGCCAGCATCCGGTGATTGCGGCCTCCATAGTGGTGGCGTTTCTGGCGGCCATCGCAATCGTGACCCGCGCGGTCGTGCGAGCCTTGAAGAACCTGTTCCGCGGTGCCGAAAGCGAACTTGCGCTGGCCAAGCGGAGGAAGTTGAATGCCGCCTAGCGGCGAGATCGCGAGAGAAGACCCATGACGCCCAACTCCCCTTTTACCGACGTGGAAACTGCAATTGAAGAAATTCGTGCCGGCCGCATGGTCGTCGTCGTGGACGACGAAGATCGCGAGAACGAAGGCGACCTGACGCTGGCGGCAGAAAAAGTCAGCCCTGAAGCCATCAATTTTATGGCGAAGTTCGGGCGCGGTCTGGTTTGTCTGGCCATGACGGAAGAACGCCTGGATCATCTGCGGATTGGCAACATGACGGCTGAAAATACCTCGCAATATGGGACGGCTTTCTGCGAGGCGATTGATGCGCGGGAGGGCGTGACGACGGGAATCTCCGCCTATGACCGTTGCCATACCATTCAGGTTGCCATTGATCCGGCCTCGCGGCCCATTGATCTGGCGCGGCCGGGGCATGTGTTTCCGCTGCGCGCGCGCAAGGGCGGAGTGCTGGTGCGCGCCGGGCAGACGGAAGCTTCCGTGGACCTGGCGCGGCTGGCGGGCTTGATACCGGCGGGGATTATCTGCGAAATCATGAAAGACGACGGCACCATGGCGCGGGTGCCCGACCTGATCGACTTCTGCCGGACGCACAACATGATGATGCTGACGGTGGCCGAGTTGATCCGCTACCGCATGCAGCACGAGCGTTACGTGCATCGCGTGGGCGAGGCCATGGTTGAGACCAAGCATGGGGAATTCAGGCTGATCGCGTATGAGAGCGAAGTGGACGGGGGCGACTCGCACATTGCGCTGATTCGCGGCGATATCGGCGATTCGACCAGACCGGTGCTGGTCCGCATGCACGCCCACTGCCTGCTGGGGGATGTTTTTGGCGCCACGGGGTGCGAATGCAATCGCACGCTGGAAGCGGCGCTCGAGACCATCGCCGCGGAAGATCGCGGCGCCCTGATT
Organism: uncultured Acidobacteriaceae bacterium; assembly: GCA_963838315.1. GTDB lineage: Bacteria > Acidobacteriota > Terriglobia > Terriglobales > Acidobacteriaceae > Acidiflorens. Next base: position 218,873 of record CAWIQW010000001.1, on the reverse strand, counting down.
TACCTGCACCAGTCTTCGCGCGGATTTTCGGCGGAGAAGATTGGCGAACAGTCGTTCCTGACTTTCCATCGCGAGCGCAGCCTGCCAACGCTGCCCGACAGCGAGCGCAAGACGCAGCGCGAGATTGGGCTGGGAGCCCAGATTCTCTCCGACCTGAATTTGAAGCGCATCCGGTTGCTCACGAACCATCCCCGCAGGGTAGCCGCGCTGGAAGGATTTGATATTGAGATTGTGGAGCAGATTCCGGTGAGGATGCCGGCCCAAAAAACGTCTCAATAAAGGCGTCGGAATCGAAATCCTCTAGCGGAGCGCGATGTTACATCTACGAAGAGCCGACTAACGTTAGAAGGGTTTTCGCGGAGTGATCACTTCATCCTTAATGAAGAATTGGGCTGAGCATTGAGAGGAACCGCAGATGGTGGGCAGCAGGCCAGCCATTTGCTTGCGCGTGATCAAGCCCAGCGTGCCGCACGACGGGCAGGAAAGCACGGCCCAGTAGGGATCCTCTTTTTCGCCGACTTCGCCCGCATTTTCCAAGACGAAGACGGTGCCCGGTTCCATCTGCTCGGGAATCCACTCGTTGATAATGCTCAATTCGCCGATCATCATGCCTCCCGGTATCCTTTCATGCTCGACGGGCCCGGCGGACCGGCCGGGCGCTTTCTGACGTTGCGTTTTTTTTGCCGGATAGAATCTGTCCGCGCGCAATTTCTCCCCTGACGCGCCGTACTTCGTCGCTCAGGCATATATCGAACATCGGCTGCGAAGAATTCTTTAGCAAGTCCACGACCTGCCTGGCCGACGTACGGAGGTAGAGACGGGTTCCGTCGGTGAGCAGGTGATACTCGGAGGCGGCGCGCACGGTGGCTGCCAGGTAGTGCCGAATTCACGTCCGAGAAACGCGATCACCTTCCGCATACCCTGCAGTGAAAATCCCCGGCGGCGGAGTTGGCAGATGACGGCGGCTGTCACCAGTTGATCCCAGTTGTAGATGCGGCGGTGGCCCTGACGGGCGGGCTTCACGAGGCCGCGCTCGTCCCACCATTGCAACTGGCGGGCGGTGATGCCTGTGAGTGCGATGACTTCGTTGGTTGTGAACTGCCGTTTCATTTCGAAGGCAACGTGTTTCAAACAAATAGTGGAACAAATGTTTGAAACATTCTAGGCGGAGACTCGCGTAAATCCTCCAAAGTTTCGGCATCGTGGTTATTGACTATACGGGTACGTTGCGGACGGTTTTGTCTCATGGGCAAGTCCTGAGAGAAAGCCGCGCTCTTGGCGGCCAACAGATCGGCGCTTGATGAAAGTGCTCAGGGTTTGTGTGTTTCACGGTTGGGGCATTACCATGTTCCGAACCAAGAATGTTCTTTTCGGGGATCACAATCTCATGAACCAATCACTGCACGTTCGAATCGAGACACTCGCGCTGTTCATCACTGTGTTCACCGTCTTCACTTTTTCGCAGCAGAAAGAGCGGAACCGCAAGCTGGATACGGCACAAAAGGGAACTCCCGTTGCGACCGAGGCGGCCGCGAAAGATGAGCAGGACGCCAAGGAGGAAGGCGACCCGCTGTTCCGGGGCATGAAGTATCGCTGATCGGCCCATTTCGCGGGGGGCGGTCGATCACCGCGACTGGCATTCCGGGCGACCCGAGAACCTATTATTTCGGCGCAACGGGCGGAGGCGTCTGGAAATCGACGGACGGGGCGAACACGTGGTCTCCGATTTTTGATCACGATGGATCGCCATCGATTGGCAGCATTGCGGTTGCGGTGTCCGATCCGAACGTGGTCTATGTGGGCACGGGCGAAGGCTGCCTGCGTGGGAACATTGCGCAGGGCGACGGTATCTGGAAATCGGTCGATGCCGGGAAGACCTGGAAGAATGTCGGCCTGAAAGATTCGCGAGCGATCGGCAAGGTGATCATCAACCCGCGCAATGCGGACATCGCATTTGTGGCCGCGCTCGGACATCCCTACGGGCCAAACACGGAGCGCGGAGTTTTTCGTACGACCGATGGCGGCAAGACCTGGGAGAAGGTCCTTTACAAGGATGAGAACACGGGCGCGATCGACGTGGCCTTCGATCCGCAAAATCCCAATATTTTATTTGCCGCGTTGTGGGAAGTGCGCAGGGCTCCATGGACGCTGACGAGCGGTGGACCGGGCAGCGGACTCTACCGCTCCAACGATGGCGGTACGACGTGGAAACATCTCGAAGAACACGGCCTTGCCGAAAGGACCCTACGGACGCGTGGGTGTTGCGGTCGCGGCGAACTCCGAGCGCGTTTATTCCATCATCGAGGCCAGGGATGGCGGAGGCCTGTATCGCTCCGACGATGGCGGAGAGACATGGGATCGGGTGAATGGCAACCACGGTCTGTATCAACGAGCGTGGTATTACATGCACGTCGTTGCCGATCCGCAGGATGTGGATACGGTGTACGTGGCGGACGTGGAATTTTTCAAGTCGACCGACGGCGGGCGGAATTTTAACAAGGTAAGAGTGCCGCATGGCGACAATCACGGGCTCTGGATCGATCCCAAAGATACGAAAAGGATGATCGCCTTCAACGATGGTGGGGCGACAGTAAGCCTGGATGGCGGGAAATCATGGACACGCGAAGACAATCAGCCGACCGCGCAGTTCTATCACGTGATCACTGACACGCGCACTCCTTATTATGTGTACGGCGCGCAGCAGGACAACTCGAGCGTGGCCATTGCCAGCCGCAGCGATGAAGGCGCGATTGGACGCGACAACTGGTATCCGGTAGGCGGAGGCGAGGCGGGATACATTGCGCCCTATCCGCCCGACCCGAACATTGTGTACGCCGGCGACTACCAGGGCAACCTTACCCGCTTCGACCGGCGGACCAACCAGGTTCAGAGCATCGCAGTGTGGCCGGAGTTGAGCGATGCGCGCGGCGCAGCCCCGCTCGAGCACCGCTTCCAGTGGACGGCCCCCATCGTGATTTCGCCGCAGGATCCGAACGCGGTTTACTACGGCGGCGAGCGCATCTTCAAAACGACCGACGGCGGCATGCACTGGGAGGCGATCAGTCCGGACCTGACGCGGAATGACAAGAGCAAGCAGATTCCTTCGGGCGGCCCGGTCACGATTGACGATACCGGCACCGAATATTACGACACGGTGTTTTCGATTGCTCCGTCGCCGCTCACGAAAGGCTTGATTTGGGCGGGCACGGACGACGGGTTGATCCAGGTCACGCGCGACGAAGGGAAGACCTGGAGCAACGTCACGCCCCAGGGTCTGCCGGAATGGAGCCGGGTCAGTTTGATCGAAGCGTCTCCCTTCGAAGCGGGAACCGCGTACGTGGCGATTGACCGGCATCAGAACGATGATCTTGGGGTATACATTTATAAGACGAGCGATTATGGCGTGACTTGGACCCGGCTCGGCAGCGGCATTCCCGACGGCGCGTTTGTGCGCGCCGTGCGCGAGGATCCGAAGAAAAAAGGCCTGCTCTATGCGGGGACGGAGCGAGGTATATACGTGTCGTTTGACGACGGGGCGCACTGGCGCAGCCTGCAATTGAACTTGCCGAATACCCCCGTGCATGACCTGGTCATCAAGAACGACGACCTGGTGGTGGCCACGCATGGGCGCGCGTTCTGGATCCTGGATGATGTCACGCCGCTGCGGCAGTTCGCCGATTCCGTGGCCAGCGAGGACATGCACTTGTACCAGCCGGCTACGGCGTATCGCATCCACTCGGGAGAAGGTCCGCTGCGCAATGTATTTAACGGTAAGAATCCGCCCAACGGCGCGGTCATTTACTACCACTTCAAGAAGGCGCCGAAAGAAAAAGAGGAAGTGAAATTGGAAATACTGGACGCCGCCGGAAGCGTAATCCGCAGCTACTCCAGCAACCGTGCGGAGCCGCTGGAAGAACCGCGCGATCCGGAGGACAAGAAGCCCGAGAAGCAGATCAAGGTTGAAGACGGCCTGAATCGGTTCGTCTGGGATCTGCATTACGAGGAGGCGCATCGCGTTCCCAATTACTACCTGTGGGAATATGGCGAGGGCGCGCATGGTCCGCTGGCGGTGCCCGGTAAATACCAGGTGCGGCTCACAGCGAATGGCAAGAGCCAGACGGCGGCGTTTGAAGTCAAGATCGATCCGCGCGTGACAGTTTCGCAGGCCGATCTGGAGAAACAATTCAAGCTGCAGATGGATATTCAGGAAGAACTGAATCGCGTCTACGACGCCGTGAACCAGATTCAAGACGTGCGCGAGCAGTTGGACGGGCTCAAGAAACGCATCGGGCCGGCCGACACGAAGCGTTGCTGTCCGGCATGCACCGCACTGGACGCGAAGCTGATGGCGGTGCGTGATCCGCTGATCAATTTCAAGATCAGCGCAAGCGAGGATTCGCTGGCATATGTGCCGGGGATCGATGGCAGGCTGGCGTTTCTCTCGATGAACGATCGCGGGATTCGCCGATTCCGCGCCGACGGAGGCGGAGTACCAGGAGTTCGACAAGCTGAAAAAACAGACCGAGGAATTGCTGGCGCATTGGGAGCAGGTCGAGAACGTGGACATCGGGAACTTCCAGAAACTGGCAGCGGAGCAGAATGTGCACGCCGATTTACGTGCCGAATATCAAAAGCGAGGTTGTGATGGGCGGCGATGGGGATGAATAGACGGAGCGCGGAAGGAGTGCTCTGGGGGTTTAGCCCGCGTGGTGACGGGCAAAGCCCAGTCACCACACGAGAGCTTTAGATAAACATTTCGTCTTGCGGCACGCCCATGCCGTTCTTGCCGTGGCGCCGTTTCTGGCTGAGGAGAGTTTCCACGCCGGTGGAGATGGCTGCCATGAACCCGTTGACGTGACGCAGCGGAGAGAGCACGGTTTTGTGCACGATCTCGCTCGTCTCTTCCACTTTATCCATGGTGCGATTTAGAAGTTCGTCGGCACGGATGACCTGCAAACGGGTGCGATCCAAAGCGTCGGTAAGCGTGGCATCGAGGCGAGCAAGTTGATTTTTCACCAGCTCGCTGGATTCCGAAACGTTGGCGGCAATGGTATCCACCTTGGGACGCATCTCGACCAGGAAACTCTGCACGGTTTCCATCGTGGGCAGCGCTTTCTCTTTAATTTCCGTGGCGAGCGCCTCCATCTTCGCGGTGCTCTTGCGGACCGAGAGATAAAGAGCGGCCAGGACCAGCGCCTGCAGCACCACGGCAAATGAAGTCGCCGCGATAAAAATTCTTAGGAGTGTGTCGTCCATGGCTGCTCCTCGAGAGGCTGACGTTACAGATTCTTTTGCGGCTCCGCCGAGGCAGTGGTCGTCTCGTTGTAAGCCTGCCGTCCCGCTTCATAGGCGCTGCGGAACTGCTCCTTTTGCTGGTTGATCACGTCGCGGCCGCGGTCGACCCAATCATTGGCCTGTTCGCGTGCCCGGCGTGCCTGATGCTTCGCGCGTTCGGCGCTCTCCTGCGCCTTGGAGCGGATTACGTCGCGCATTTCGTCACCCGACTTGGGCGCATATAAAACGCCGACTGCCGCGCCAACGCCCAGACCCGCCAGAAACCACAAAAAGCTGCTGCTGCCATCACGATCCGCCATTACTGCCTCCCCGATATTTTTAGTCGTTCCAACATGATTCTTCTATCTTCGGATGGTAGCACTCCAATATCTGAAAGACAATTCAGAGCACTACCGCACTCAATGCCAGAAGTGACGCCCCGTTCGGCCTCACAGGCAACGCCAGATAGATGAGTCAGCGGCCCGCGGGGTTGCCGTCCCGCCGATAAAGCTCTTGTGCAAGTCGCGCCAAAAGCGGACAATGAACCATTTTCAGGAGGCGCGTTTGTCCGATCGCAAGTACCGGCAGCGGGGATATCAGGACTCCGGGGGTGACGCTCAGAAGAAGTCGGAGAAGCCCGCGGCAGCGCCGAAAAAAGACAACACCTTCGGACCGCGGCCGATGAATATGCCGGGAACGCGGACGGTTTCGCGATGCGCCGAGTGCGGCGCCCTGCTGCAGAATTTGAAGGATACCCTCGGGCAGTGTCCGAAGTGCGGATTCGACTTGCACGCCTGCAAGCAATGCGAGCACTTTGACCCTTCCAGCCGCTTCGAGTGCAACCAGCCAATTCCGGAAAGAATCTCGCCCAAGGACAAGCGCAACAACTGCACGTTCTATTCAATCCGCGTGATGATCGAGAAGGAAACTTCGAGCAAGCCGGCGCAACGCCCCAATGATGCGCGTCAGGCGTTTGAGAATCTCTTCAAGAAGTAACAGCTAGTGAAATTGTGCAGTGCTACCTTCCTGCCCGTCACCGGGCTTCGCGGGAGGGGGACTAGCTACGGAGAGATGCGTAAACCGGAACGTTTGTAAATCGAAGCCCTTGCTGGCAAGCCGCTCTTTCGCCTTCGCAATAACCTTCTCAGTGGCGACCTCTCGACTCGCCACGAGATTTCCGCTGCTGTATCCGTTGAGAGTACTCCGGGTACAGCACAGCAGAATGAAAGCCGGAACCTCGTTGTGATTGCGAGCCGAATAGACGGCCTTGGAGAGGTCGCTGATCTGGGCGCTTCCCGAGAATCCATAAACCGCAGTCGCCCCGTCCACGAGTGCAACCGCGCGGTTCTCGACGCTAACTATGGTGGGACGCTTATCCACGATAACCATCTTCTCAACGCCGGCCCAGACCCGATGCTGGCCCGCGTCCGACTTGCGCACCAGTTGGCCTTTTCTGTAAATCAGTCCGCCCTGGTATTGCAACAGCGTTAAAGTCGTGCGATTGCCCACGTACCGTCGCCTTCCAAGGGCAACTAAGAGAATCGCCCAGGCAATGAACGCAGCGATACCCATGATCTAATTCGCTCCCGAGATCGTGGGTGGCCGCAGGAACTGCGACCACATCTCGGTAATTTCCACATTTGTGATCCGCATCCCGACCCTTTTCAGCGCCGCGTTAGCAGCCTGCTCGATGTCGTGGGCAAAGTTTCCCCGGACCTCCGGGGTAGCGTCACCGATGCTGTGGGATACGCACTCCCGTAGCGCGTCGCGGACGATTGCAACCGACTCATTGACTTGATCTCTTAACGCCGTACAGGCCGTGAACGGCTCGTCCACCACGAGTTCGCCGCCCAGGCTGATCACCGATGGGGCCCTCAGCGCGTCGTGGTACAACAACCGGTCAATAACGAACGGCTGAGGCCGCATATCGACGACTACCACAAGTTCCTTCGGACCGTATATCTCGTAAGAGCCGGGCCCGAGTTCGTCCGCAAAAGTTCCTGATTTGTACCGAACTCCTCGTTGGAAGTCCATGATGAAGATCCGCTGCGTCTTCCGCAGGCGAATGCGCATCCACACCCATCCCACGATCCCGGCGAAACATATTACGAGCGCGATTGTATCGCCCAAGCCCATCTCCGTGCCCAAGTTATCCGCACTATTCTAATATGCAATCCTCGGAGACGGGCGTTCGAAGCCTTCCTGGATCTCTACGGTTTCTGCGTGGGCCGCAACAGTATTTCGCTGACGAACGATTGCGGCGCCTGTGTTACGAGCATCTCCACGGCGTGTGCGACGTCACACGCTTGCAGCATCTTTTCCGCGTTCTTTCCTTCGTGCGGGCTGAACTCCGTATGCACGGATCCCGGGCAAATAACAGAGACGCGGATGTTGTGGACGCGCAACTCTTCGGCGAGCGAATAGCTGAGTCCGTTCAGACCCCATTTCGACGCCGCATAGGCGGCCCCGTTAGGCAGGGCATTCTTGCCGGCGAGCGATGAGATGTTGATGATCTGTCCGCCGCGCGCGCGGATCATCAACGGGGCGAGGTTCCGGATCAGGGAGTAAACGCCGCGCAGATTGGTATTCAAGATGGCGTCCCATGCTTCGGGCGGAAGTTGGTGAAGCGGACCTTGCGGTCCCATGATGCCGGCGTTGTTGACGAGAATGTCGAGCCGGCCGAATGTGTGTTCGACGCGCTCGGCGAGGGATTCCACCGAGAGCGGATCGGTTACATCGCATTCGATGACCGCGCCCTGATGGCCGCTTTTTTGAATGGCCGCCGCAGTGTGGTCGAGGGCAGCCCGCGAACGTCCACAGAGAATAGAGTGCGCGCCGAGACTGGATAGTTTGCAGGCGATGGCCGCGCCAATGCCGCGTCCTGCGCCCGTGACGAGGGCGATTTGTCCTGCCAGAGGGGACTGCGATACGCTTGGATTCAAGAGTGACTCCTGAGGGAATCATAATCCAGTGGGAATCTCTCGATCATTTGGAGCGCAGCGCGACCGGAGTCCGCGCAACCGAAATCGGCTTGTTGTGCACCCGCCAGCGTCTCACGGACCCATCCCTCCGCGATCTTTTTGGCATCCAAGGTGTCGGGGTGCAGTGTCGAGTGCAAGTTGCTTGCCTAAGGCGCAATACATCCTTATAATCCGCTCACCGGAATAATCCTTAAGCCGCGCTGGCTTGTGCTCGCGGTCGAGGATTTGACGGGAGCAATCCATGGTGACGAGCAAGCGTCCATCGGAAAACCCGGCTCGCAATACTGCCGGGGAGTACCTGAATCCAGTTTTTCCTAAGAGCCTAAGGAGCCACAGGAATGAAGAAAATCGTTCTTGCGATGTTGCTGGTAGCCGCAATTACCGCCGTCGCGCAAACCGGCTCGGCGCCAACCCAAGCGACCCGCCGCCTAGCGGGCGCCCGCCCCAGCGCCGCAAAAGAAAGAAATCAAGGACCCAGCCGAATATAACGCTTACGTCGGAGCCGTCCAGCAGACAGGATGCGGCAGCCAAGATCAGCGGGCTGGAGGCATTCCTGACGCAGTATCCCAACAGCGTGATGAAGGAAGACGCGCTGGAACTCCTGATGGGCGCCTACGAGCAGACCGAAACACGGCCGAAAACACTGGACACTGCGCAGAAAGTCTTGCAGGCTAACCCATGCAATCTGCGGGCGCTGGCTTTGCTCTCGTACACCAAGCGGGCGCTGGCGGAAGCCGGGCAGCAGGCGCAGCCCAGAATTTGACCGAGGCTGGACAGTACGGCGAAAAAGGCCTGCAGTGCCTGCAGACGGCAACCAAGCCCGAGGGTACCAGCGGACGCCGATTTTCAAAAGCTGAAAACGCAGACCGCCGGCATCTTTAATGGCGCAGCCGGAATGGCCGCATATCAGGCCAAGAATTATCCGAAAGCGCAGCAGGAACTTTCTGCGGCCGTCGCAGCCGATCCGCCTGACGCCACCAGTTTGCGTGACATTTATCCGTTGGCCTTGGCGTATCTGACGCCACCCATTTGTCCGCCGCCGCCTTCTGACGGCTCCACAGCCGCCGCACCCCCGGCAAACTGCTCCAGCCCTGATAGTGAGACCGCCGGATTGTTCTACATCGCGCGGGCCGCCGATCTGGCGCAAGGAGCGGGTAAAGCGCAGATCGCGAAGTTTGGCGACAGCAAGTACAACAAGTTTCACGGCGCGGAGGACGGATGGAACGATCTGCTGGCGAAGGCCGCGACCGCAACTTCGCCGGCCGGAATCACCATCACGCAATATGTTCCGCCGACGCCTGCGCAGCAATGCGCCGACCTGCTGAAGTCCAAGAAGGTGGAAGAGATGGCCTTTGCGGAGTGGCAGCTGTGCTTCTCCGAAGGCGCAGCCGCAGATGCCGACAAGGTGTGGACTACGCTGAAAGGGAAGCCTCTGCAGATGGTGGCGCACGTGATGAGCATCGAGTCAGCTAAGCAGTTGAAGCTGGCTGGCAGCTCCGATGATATCGATGCCAAGCGCGCCGATATCGATCTTACGATGACGGCCGCGATTCCAAAACTACAGATGCCCAAGGAAGACACGGACCTGCAGTTTGAAGGGACGCCGGTTTCCTATGTGCCGAAGCCGTTTGTGATGACGATGAACGACGGGGCATTGCTGGTGAAAGCGAAACCGAAGCCGGCCGCCACCCACAGGAAGCCTGCGGCGCAGTAACGAAGCGCGTCAGGTATAGAAAAACAGGGCGATCCCGTTTGGGATCGCCTTTTATCTTTGCTCTGTGATTTTCATTGCGGCCTGGCCGCAGGTGGGTACGCTAGCGTACCTGTTTTCTTTCCAGTGCCGGGATCGGCCGGGCGCTGCGGGGCGGGCGTTTGGCTCCGGCGCGCAATGGGCGAACGTCGATCTTGAGTTCCTGCATGGTGCGGCTTAGGGTGTTGCGGTGCATGCCCAGTTCGCGCGCGGCCTTGCACTGGTTGCCGCGGTTCTCTTCCAGCACCGTGACGATGAAGCGTTTCTTGAATTCGCGGACCGCTTCGGAATAAAGAATGTTGCTTTTGTACATCTGAAGGATGAGTGCTTCCAATTGGTCTTTCACCCGCCGCCTCTTTTCCGCACCTTCAACACGGAACTTGCCGACAACTATTACCTGGAAGGCTCGAGCGGCTTGGGATGAACTTGCTTCCGTCGCCGACGGCGCATGCCGCAAGTAATTCCAGCCCCTGGTAGAAGCGTTGGCGCAATTCTGACGGTGCGAGCCAGATCGCAGCCCTTCCGCCTACCAGGAAATAGGGAGCCAATTGAGACTCTGCCAGCCATCTTTGCGGCGGGCGCGAATGCGGCCATGGCAGTGAGGACAATCGCTACCACCAAAGCGCCGCGCAACAATCCCAGAACAGCTCCCAGAATCCGATCAATCGTACTCAAGCCGGCTTTCTTCATCGCCCAGCGCGCGATTCGCCCGGCGAAACCAGCCAAAATCAGAACCGCGAAAAAGATGATAAGGAAAGCGGCAATCTCGCCAACCCATGGCGACTTCAAGTGAGGCGCGAACCAGTCCGCCAGCCGCTGGATACTGCCAGGCGGCCAGCAAGTATCCGACGACCAGGCCAGCCAGATGAAAGGCCTCATGGAAGAAGCCCTCAATGGCCGCCCCGACGACCGAAAAAGCCAGAAATGCCAGGATGATCCAGTCCGCAACGCTCATATCACGACAATGTTCTTCGACCGTGAAGCGAGCGCGGCGGCTAGATCTCCAACTCGCGTCCCGTCAACTGACGATACGCCTCGAGGTACTTTTCGCTCGTCCGCCGCGCAATCTCCTGTGGGAGGGCCGGCGCGGGCGGTTGTTTGTTCCAGCGGATTTCTTCGAGGTAGTCCCGTACATACTGCTTGTCATACGAATTCTGCGCTTTGCCCGGTAGATACGTGTCGGCCGGCCAGAAGCGTGAGGAATCCGGTGTAAGAACCTCATCCGCCAGGGTGATCCCCTGGGCGGTCATGCCAAATTCAAACTTGGTGTCGGCGATCAGAATGCCACGCTGCCGCGCATAGTCGGCGGCTTTCTTGTAGATGCGCAAGCGTCAGGTGGCGGAGTTGGTGGCTCAGTTTGGGGTCCACCAGTTTGCACATCTCTTCGAATGAAATGTTGATGTCGTGCCCGGTCGTCGCCTTGGTGGCGGGTGTAAAGATCGGCTCCGGTAGTTGGTCGGACTCCTTCAATCCCGCAGGCAGCTTGATGCCGCAAACGGTACCGCTCGCCTTGTATTCCTTCCAGCCCGAGCCAGAGAGGTAGCCGCGCGCAACGCACTCCACGGGGAACATCTGCGGCGCGCATCACCATCATGGAGCGGCCGCGTAGTTCGTCGGCGTGCTTGCGAACCGCCTGCGGATAGTGATTCACGTCGGCCGTGACAAAGTGGTTGGGAACAATGTCCTTGAGGAAGTCGAACCAGAACAGCGAGATCTGGGTCAGGACGCGGCCCTTGTGCGGAATGCCGGTCGCCAGCACATAGTCGAAGGCGGAAATGCGGTCGGTGGCGATAAAGAGCAGGTGCTCGCTTTCGAGGCTGTAAACGTCGCGGACTTTGCCGCTGGCGAACAACTCGAGGTCGGTATAGTCGGTTTGAAGCAGAACGGAGTCGAGAGTGTCTGAGTTCATGGATCAATAATACCGGCTGAAAACTGTCGCGTATTCTAACTGCGGCAGAAAATTTGTCAACGCCTTCAATCACAGCGGTGCGGTCGCGAAGCACCCCATTGGAAGAAAAAGAGTTGACAGTTCCAGTATACGCCGGAAGCCTTGGCTGTGGCTGCGTCCAGCGTGGTCGCCATGTGGAAAAACTGAGGACGTCTCTGGAAAAGAACGGCGGTGTTTTTCAGGGCCGTTAAGCAGAATACACTTGCGTCCGTCAAGCATGACGCTAGCCGTCAGAAGTGACTCGGCCATTTGCGGGAGGCATGGAGGACGCGGATTATCTGGACCCCATTGCCGCGCACGCGGTAAGGAACTATGTATGGCGTCCCCGGCACCACTAATTCGCGAGTGCCGGAAATCCGACCGGGTCGACCTAAAGATGGGAATTGTTCGAGATCCTCTACGGCCAATCGAATTGCCGCAACCGTTCTCTCGGCTGCAGGTCGATTCTCGCGGGCGATATATTCCGCTATAGAGTCCAAATTGTTGATTGCCGCTCGCAGCCAATCAACGCGCACGCCGCGTCCACTTCCTGAACACACGCTGCGTTTCTTCTTCAGTGGCGAAATCCCCCGCGTCGGCCTCGGCTATGCCTTTTTTGATCTCGGCGATCTGCCACTCATTGACGGAGACGTATTCCTGGATCGCCTGGGCGGCAACGAAGGAGCGGCTGCGGTTCATCGACTTCGATATACGGTCGAGCTGTTTTTTCAGTTTAGCGTCGAGGCGGAGGGTCAGAACCGACGAGCCAGCCATAATGTATACATTATATAACAAGTGTATACATTCTAGCTCAAAAACGAAATATGAACCTAAGGGCCGACCAGGCTACGTGGAGTCCATCCAAAAGGCCGCCAAATCCCGCCAAAATGATCGACCACTTTATCACGGGTTTGTCAGCGAGAAAATCCCTAAAGAATAGAGCCATCTCCTTGTATTGCGTAAAGGTAAGTTTCGCAGGTGGACTGAACCCACCGGTCGGCTCACTGGGAGACATGTTGCGTCACCTGAACGCGTATCAGCCCGGTTCCGACCACTACTTCTTTCTCGAACTTGTAGCTGAGGACATTGCCGCCTTTCAGATATTTCTCGGCTCGGCTCTGGAAAAGCTGCAGGTAGCCATCGACCTCGTCGGGGTGAAACAGGGTTGCAAAGCGGCTGTCTGGAAATAAAGTGACTACTTGTTCAGTCAAACCGTATCGATCACCCAAATGGACTATCGGTAAGATGGCGAGGTATAGCGTGTTAATCAGCATTGCCTCACTCCTATGCCGCGCCGAACCTGACCGACACCAGCTTCGATATGCCCGGCTCCTGCATGGTTACGCCGTAGAGCACCGGAGCGATGCTCATGGTCTTCTTGCTGTGCGTAATCAAAATGAATTGTGTCTGCAGGCTCATCTCGCGCACGAGTTCGGTAAACCGTCCAATGTTCGCCTCGTCGAGCGGCGCATCGACTTCGTCGAGGATGCAGAACGGACTGGGGGTGTACTGGAATATTCCCACCAGCAATGAGAGCGCTGTTAGCGCCTTTTCTCCGCCGGAAAGCAGCAGCACGTTCTGCAGCTTTTTGCCCGGAGGCGATGCCACCACGTCAATGCCGCTCTCCGCGCTGTTTTCGATGTCGGTCAGGCGCATGAACGCATCGCCTCCCCCGAAGAGCTTGCGGAAAGTGGTCTGGAAGTTCGCATTGATTTTGTGGAAGGCTTCTTCGAATTTCTCGCGTGAGACCTGATCGATCTCCTTAATGGTGGCTGCGGTGTTTTCGATTGCCTCGATCAGATCCTTTCGCTGCGTTTCGAGGAATTGGTGACGTTCGGCCGTCTCTTTGTATTCTTCGAGCGCCATCATATTGACCGGACCCATTGCATCGAGACGGGCGCGCATCTCGCGATGTGCCTGATCTTCCGCGGCGAGTTCTTCTCCGGCCAGCACAACGATTGTAGTATCGGCCAAAAGCACGGGCCGCTCGATGTTCGAACTCGTTGAGACAGGTATCGGCCAGGTGTTGCAGGTCCGACTCAAGCTTGGCTGCGTGTGCTGAGAGTTCGCCGCGGCGGTCGCGGGCGGAATCGAGTTGCTGGCGCGTGGTTCGCAACAGTTCCTCGATCTCGGCCAGACGCGCGCGCAGTTGCTCGGACTCGCACTTGAAGCAGTCCGTCCCGCGCTTCGCCGGCGTTACGCTCCGCTTCGAACTCGACGAGTTGCTCGGCCAATTGCAGGTTCTCGTCCTTCCGCCGGGCAATTTCGGCCGTTGCCGATTCCATTTGAGTTTGCAAAGTGGCCGCTCGCTCCCGCATTTCGGAGACAACTGTTTCGATTCGTTGCAGCAATGCTGCCGCCGAGCGATGGCGCTCTTCGAGCGTGGCCAGCGCGGGCAGCGCGCTGCGAGGTCGTTTCGGCGGCGAGATCGCGGCGGTCACGCAGCGCGGCCAGTTGATCGTGCCCCGCCGCCAGCTTGCGCCTCGAAGCCCATCCGCGCTTCCTCAATAGCCGCCAGTTCTGCCTGGCGAGCCACGATAAAATTGTCCTGCTCTTGCCGCTCCGCCGCCAGCCGCACTAACTCGCGTTCGATGACAGCGATGCGTTCGCGGACGCGCGACATCTCGTTTTCCAGTTGCTTGAGCAAGTGGCCGGACGTCATCGCCTGCTTTTCCGCTTCGCGCTTATCTTCTTCAAGGCGGTCGAGCAGGGAAGTGTGCTCACGAATTTCGCGGCCCAGCGTAAGCGCCAGAATCTCCTTCTCGCGCAACGCGCGCTCCAGATCTTCCAGCAAGTGGAGAACGTCCCGCAGTTCGCGTTTCATCGAAAGCGGGCCTTCGCTGCGCTGCTTGCCACCGGTCACGGTCACGTTGTGGAAGCACTCACCCGATTGCGAAAGGAAAAACGCGTCCGGGCTGGAAAGCGCAAGCTCACGGCCCACGCTCGCATCGGGCACGATGTATCCGTTGCCGAGTTTGGGGAGAATCACTTCCAGCGATTTGCCGAACCCGTTAAGCACGCGAATCGATTTCTTCAGCGGAAGGACGGTGTCGTTCAGCGGCGAGTAGTGCGTGCTCTCATCGGCGACGAAGGAAAACTTCGCCTGCGAGTCCTCGGGATGGACGAGGAACGTCGCGCGTCCATCGACGTCGGAGCGCAACAGGCGCAATCCCTCATCGGCGGCGTCCCAACTCTTCACGACGATGTAGTTGAGTTCATCGCGCAGAAAGTCTTCGACCACCCTCTCGTAACGCGGATCGACTTCCAGAAAATCGGCGAGCACGCCGGCCGGCGCGTGTCCACCTTGCAGCGCGCCCGACTGAAACAGCCGCCTCACCGACTCCGTGGAATAGCCATGCTCCGCGATGACGGCTTCGAGCGATCCCTTCTTTCCGAGCGCAGTCGCATATTCCGATCGAATGGAATCGAGATGCTTCTTCGTGTCACTCTCCATTGCGCGTTTGCTTTCCAGCAGTCCGCGCATGTTCACGATCTCTTCGGCCAATCCGGTGGCGCGTTGGGAAACGCTTTCGAACTCGAGCGCGATCTGCCCGCGTTGCCCGCCAAAGGTTTCCGATTGTGTCGTAGCGGCCGCAATCTCAGTGCGCAGGCGCTGGTCTTCGCGATCAATCCCCGCCAGGCGCTCCTGCGACTGCGTGAGCTGGTTGCGGAGATTAGACGCTTGGCTCACGGCTTCGAGAATCGAAGCGCGGCAGGATTCCTGTCCATGTTCGAGTGCCGACAATTCGGTGGCCGCGCGAGGCCGTTTCCTGCTGGCTGAGCGCAAGCTCTTGCTGCGCCAAAGCCAGATCGGCCGCGGCCGAATCGAGCAGCGCGCCGATGCTCGGCCAGCTCTTCTTCCAGCGCGGCGCAGCCGGTGATTCGCCTGCGCTAGTTCGGCTTCGGACGACGCCATGCGCATAAACAGTTCCGCCGCAGCGCTCTTCGTTCGTGCTTGCATGCGCGCCTTGCCGCGGTCGCGTCTCCATCGCGATCTGGCTTAAGCGATCGCGATTCTGGCGCGCTTCAGTTTCGATCACATAACCGCGCTGCGTGCGTTCACATGCTCGGCTTCGGCTTGCTGCACGCTCTCCGTGAGCTCGCGAATTTGCTTCGCCCAGCTTGCTGAATTTGCGAATCGAGCGCGATGCACCCTCCTGATCCATATGCGTGAACTTGCTCGCCAGTACGACGCGCAACTTGGCGCGCATCTCGTCGCGCAAGCGCCCGTAGCGCTCAGCCTTGCTGGCCTGGCGTTTGAGCGAGTTCATCTGGCGCGTGACTTCTTCAAAAATGTCATTCACGCGGTTCAGGTTCTGCTTGGCCTCTTCCAGGCGAGCTTCGGCGAGCCGCTTCTTGGTTTTGAATCGTGTGATCCCGGCGGCCTCTTCAATAATGTTGCGGCGGTCGGTGGGACGGCTGCTCAGAATCTGGCCGATGCGACCTTGTTCGATGAGCGCGTAGGACTCAGGGCCGAGGCCGGTCCCCATGAATAGTTCCTGGATATCGCGCAGGCGGCAAAGTTTACCGTTCAAGAGATATTCACTGTCTCCGCTGCGGAACAGGCGGCGCGTGACGGCGATCTCCCCATCGTGCGTGGGCTGCTGGTTGAATTTGCGGCGGCGGATCTTCAAAACTACTTGCGGACCGCTCGCCACGGCAGCGCTCTGGGAAGGCGCTTCCGGCGAGGCGTTTGCGGCCGGCGGGGTGGCGCCATCCACGGGGGCATCGCCCGGCACCCCTTCAGTTTTGCCGGGCTGTGCTTCCTCGACGGCTTGTTCGGTCTCAGCGGCAGCCTGCGCCCGCAGTTCGGCCTCGTCCCAATCTTGCTCGGGAAGCTCGTCCTGAATCTCGATCTGGGTGGGAGCGTTGGTGTCGGCTCCGTTGTAAATTTCGGGATCAATCAAGGTCAACGACACTTCCGCCATGCCAGTGGGATTGCGCTCGCGCGTGCCGGAGAAAATTACGTCTTCCATGCGCGAACCGCGCAGCGTCTTGGCGGACTGCTCGCCCAGCACCCAGGAGATGGCATCGGCAATGTTCGACTTGCCACACCCGTTCGGGCCGATAATGGCAGCGATGCCTTCGCCGTGGAACTTCAGTTCGGTGCGATCGCAGAAAGACTTGAATCCCAGAATTTGCAGCTTCTTGAGTTTGAGCAAGGTCACTCCTTAATACGTAAAACCAGATGCCTGCCGACCTACTATTTGACGGCGAAATGTGGAAAGGCGATCCGACAATGCGCTCTTCGACACTTCCTGTTTGCGTGCTTGTCTGGGCGGAAATTTCCGCCCGCGCCGGCTGGGTGTTCTGCAAATCCTGGGTGTGGAGCTCACGGGGGCGACTTCCGAGGGTAACTCCCGTGGTTCCTCCTGACCGCGTGCCACGGCATGGCTTCCGAAATCGAGGTTGCCACCCTTGGCGTTGGACCAACTTTAACGGCGAATGAGGGGACGGGTCAAGTAATAAAACACCACATATTGGGGTGCCCTTCAGACGACCGCCTTTAGTTGCAGGGACGTTGCAGCTGGCGCGCACAAATCGAAACTTAGTGGAAAGATTCACTGCGAGGTGGGAGACCGCCAGAGCATCTGTACTGTACCCCCGGGCAGCGGAAGATTCAAGCGCAAAACTGCCCCAAAATCCGCCATGGACAGGGCTTGTGCGATCCGCTGCTTCCTACTTCTTGCGCTCTACCAGGTAGTGGGCCAGCTCTCTTAACGTGATGGAAGCATCGCCGAATTTTTCCAACTGGGCACAGGCCTGTTCGATGAGTGCGTCGGCTTTGCGGGTCGATTCCTCGATTCCGAATAATGCTGGATAAGTCGCCTTTTCTGCCGCCGTGTCCTTGCCCGCGGTCTTGCCCAATTGCTCGGAGGTCTGCGTCACATCCAGCACGTCGTCGACGATTTGAAAGGCGAGCCCTATTGACTGCCCATAAACCCGGACTCGCTGGATGTCCCCGGCGTCAGCGCCGGCGTAGATGGCCCCGGTCACTACGCTCGCCGTGATCAGCGCCGCCGTCTTGGAGCGATGAATATATTCCAGCGTAGCCAGATCAGGCTTCTTGTGCTCGGCTTCCAGATCGACAACCTGGCCGCCAATCATGCCGTCAATCGTGCCCGTCGCATGGGCGATCTCGCGAATGATTGCCACCCGGGCCTCTGCCGGGCATCCGATTTGCGCGAGCACCTCATAAGCCTGCGTCTGGAGAGCGTCGCCCGCGAGGATGGCCGTCGCTTCTCCGAATGCCTTGTGGCAAGTCGGACGGCCGCGGCGCAGGTCGTCATTGTCGAGCGCGGGCAGGTCATCATGAATCAGCGAATAAGTGTGGAGCATTTCGAGCGCTGCGCCCAGATATTCAATTCCGGCAGGCAGTTGTTGTGGGCGTGGCGCGGCACTGGACATCAACATGCGCCCCGACTCCATGCAGAGAATCGGCCGCAGCCGTTTGCCGCCCGCAAACACACTGTGGCGCATGGCCCGATGAATGGAAACCGGATGCTGAGTGGCCCGCGGTAGAAGGCGTTCCAGCGCGGCATCGGCGGTGGTGCGCCCTGTTTCTAGAACATCTTTGAGCATCGCACCGCAGTTTATAACAACGCAGTCTGATATTTTGCGAAAATGAAAGAGGACGCCCGCGGGCGTCCTCATGTTACGAAGTAATCTTAGTGAGCGACAAATGTTCGTCAGGCCGCGGCTGCGTGATGTGCGCGCCCGCGCAACACCGAGCGCACGACATCTTCATTGCGCGGTTCACATACGTCATCCGCGCCCTGATTCATTGCCTCTGTCCAGAGTCCTTCGTCGGCCAGGCGGTGCGTAGCCACGATGCGAAGGGACGGGAATTCGTGACGCAAACGTCGGATTTCGTCGGAACGCGAAGTTTCCAGATCAAGCACCAGGATGTGCACCGCATGGCGACGCACGGCTGCGCGAATTTCTTCGCAGTTGGTCACGCGATTCACCACATTAAAATATCTTGCTAGGCTGGCCGCCAGAGTTTCGGCGGTTCCGGGGTCATTGTGATAGATCAGTAGACTGAGCGGTTCCATATATCCCCCTTTGGATTCACCGCAGTTTGCGGTGGGCCTTGGCTGCGACAGCACCCTGCTACCACAGGCTTTCTCAATCCGAGCGTGAATAGCGCTACTTGCGCAACGCCTTCTCGGTCGGGGGCTCGAATGGTTCAGTTTGGAGTTTTCCGTTCTGCTTCAACAGAATCTCAACTTTACCCTCCGCTTCCTCCAGTTGTTTCCGGCAGGTAGCGGAAAGTTGCATGCCTTCTTCGAACAGGGTAAGAGACTTTTCCAGCGGAACTTCGCCTTTTTCAAGTTCCCCAACAATTTTCTCTAACCGCTCGAGGCAATCTTCAAACTTCACCAATCCATTTGCTCCTGCTTATATTGTAATGCCGCTTCATGATGGAATTGTCCAGCTAAATCGGGGTATATTGTGTAATTTTTTGTTCACGATGTTCCCGAAAGCGAACGAATGCTTTCGCTATAGCAAAATTAAGCAAACATAACTCTAGACTGATGTAGCGCGGTTCGTGCCGAGCGCCTCAAGAACATCCACGGCAGACGTGTAGCGGCCCAGAGGAGCGCTGATCTGGGCGCCCTGAACCCGATCCCGCACCGCACGCAACATCTCGCGCGCAATCGACACGCCTTCCTCGCGAGCCGCCTCCGGAGTCTTCGCCCTGGTCATCCGGTTCAAAATCTCATCCGGCACCGACACCCGTAGCTCGTTTTTCATGAACTCCGCGTTGCGCGCGCTAACCAGCGGCCAGATCCCGGCCACCACCGGAACATGGCAGTGCTCGATCCGCCTCAAGAAGTTCTCTAAGAGCCGTATGTCAAACACAGGCTGCGTAACCACATACTCCGCCCCTGCCTGTACTTTGTATTCGAAACGCCGGATCTCCTCGTCCAGCGTCGGCAGTCCGGGATTGGCGCCCACCCCGATAACGAAGCCTGTCCCAACGCCAATTGGATTACCGCCTAAGTCCAATCCCTGGTTCAGGTTGCGCACAATATTTACAAGTCCAATTGAATCCACATCGAAAACCGCCGTGGCATCGGGATAGTTCCCCATCTTCGGCGGATCGCCGGTGATGCAGATCAGGTTGCGGATGCCGGTGGCCGCCGCGCCCAGCAGGTCCGACTGAATGCTCAGCACGTTCCGGTCGCGGCAGGTGTAGTGCAAAATGGCCTCGATCCCCACCGTCTGTTGCATCAGCAGCGAGAGCGCCTGGTTGCTCATACGGGCAGAGGCCCGCGGACTGTCGGGAATGTTCACCGCGTCCACCCCGACCGACTTGACGTACTTCGCGCCCTCAATCTCCTTCTGGATGTCGATTCCCTTGGGAGGTACGATCTCGACCATCGTCACGAAGTCGCCCGCCGCGAGCTTGGCGCCGAGACGGGAGCGTTCGGCCATTGGAATACTCGCCGGAACCGACGGCGCCGTCGCCGAATGCGCGACCTCCGCCACTGCCACATGCCCACGCGCCCCCTGCGCCCGGAGCGAAGACTTCATTGCTCGTATATGGTCCGGCGTCGTGCCGCAGCATCCGCCCACCAGTTGGACTCCGGCTGCCACGAATTTTCGCGTATAGCTCGCCATGTATTCGGGCGAGCAGAGATAGATATTTCGGCCCTCCACCGAGCGCGGCATACCGGCGTTGGGCTGGGCAGCCAGCGGCAGGGAAGTCACGGCGCGAACGCGTTCTATGGCGTCCAGCATGGCGACCGGGCCGACGCTGCAGTTGATGCCCGCCACGTCCACGTTCCATTCCGTCAGCCGGGCCGCAAACGCCTCTGGGTCGGAACCATCCAGGCAATTGCCGTCTTCGTCGATGGTGACCTGGGCGATGATCGGGATCTTCGGGTCCACATCGCGGCAGGCCAGCACCGCCTGGTTCAGTTCATCGAGGTATCCAAAGGTTTCGAGCATCAGCAGATCGACGCCGCCCGCGACCAGCGCCGCAATCTGCTCGCGGAACGAAGCCCGCGTCTCCTCAAACGAAGTCTTGCCCAGAGGCTCAATGCGAATCCCCAGGGGACCGATCGATCCGGCGACCCAGGCGTCAAAGCTCTTCGCAGCCTCGTGCGCCAGCCGGGCTCCCGCCAGATTGATGTCTCGTACGCGGTCGCCCAGAGTATGGCGGGCCAGGCGAAAGCTGTTCGCTCCGAAGGTATTGGTTTCAATGATCTCGGCTCCCGCGGCCAGATACTCGTGGTGAACCCCGCGAATCAGCTCGGGCTGGGAAAGGTTCAGTTCGTCATAACAGCGGTTGATGAAAACGCCTTTGGCGTACAGCAGCGTACCCATGGCTCCGTCACAGAGGATGGGCGCGCGTTGCAACCGTTCCTTGAAGTTCTGGGGCATCTTCTTGAGAATACAGGAAGCCGCCAGAATCTGGCATCCGTCGTAAGGGCGTCTACCGTTGGAGTAATCAGTGGTCGGGTCTCCGGATTGCGGGTATTCCCGCTGCACCCCCGAACCTGACAATTCCTTTTGTTATAATCCCTGTTCTCGCATCCAACAGATTATCCGACACAAGGTTAGGTCCCAGGTTTGAAAAAGCTGCTTATCTGCCTGTCATCCATTCTGCCTGCTCTCGTGCTATTTCCGGGCTGCGGCGGTGGTTCGTCTTCTACCGGAACTAAGACCAGCGGTCTCCCAAACCGGGCGTTCGTCTCGAATTTCGTCGGCTCTGGCACCTCGACCCCCGGCGTTTATATCGTCAACGCACAGCTCGATACCCGTCCGGTAGGCGTCGCTCCCATCTCCGCCGGCCAGACTCCCGCGATCATGCAAGTAAGCCCCAACCGGGCTGAAACCTTCGTCTACAGCGGCAACAATCTGCCTACTTCCGACAACCAGTTCGGCGTCATTAACAACGCCACGGAGAGCCTGGCCTCACACCTTACGCTGCCCGGGTTCACCGAAAGCTTTGTCGTCTCTCCCGACAGTTCCACCGTGTATGTTGCCGTGCCCATCGCTCAGGTAGTTGGCCAGCCTCAGGGAGTGATTGAGGTGGTCAGTGTCAGCAGCGGTATCGTTGGTCAGATTGACATTCCTTCCGTCCAGTATCTATCGATCGACAATGCGGGCGACCGCTTGCTGGCTTTCAGCACTAACTCCGATTCGGTCGCTATCGTGACGCCCTCGAATCTGGGAACCCAGAATCCCGTAGTCACTTACGTTGGTGGATTCGACCGCCCTGTCCAGGCTTTTTTCAGCAGTGACGATACGACCGCGTACGTGGTCAATTGTGGCGCCGAGTGCGGAGGCCAGCAAGCCAGCATTCAACAGTTGAACATGACCACGGGGGCGCTTGGTTCCTACGGCGCTGTCTGCGCAACCGATCCCAACCAGGGCAAGGAATGCGCTGCTTCGACAGCCTTGCTGATTGGCTCCACGATGTATCTGGCAGGCACGCCCTACAGTCCGGGCAATAGCGGCAGTCCTTCCTATACCTGCGCCGGCGCGCTGGGCGAGACGCTGAGCTGCGGAATGCTTTCAATTTTTGACCTCAATAGCATGACGGTCACGAATCCGACGCCGATTGCCATCACCGACGGCTACCATAACCGCATTGCCATGGCTGCGAACGGACAACTCTTCATCGGCGCCAGAACCTGCACGGAAATCATACCGCCGCAGCCTCCGCCGCAAGGCGCAGAAACCCGTGGCTGCCTCTCCATCTACAACACGCTGACGGTCCCGGTCGGAACTGTTCAGCCGGGCGCGGTTATCATCCCGCCCGCAAACGGGGACGTCACCGGCCTCCAGCCGATTTCTCAACGGACTGTCGCTTACGTGGTCCAGGGAGGTTCGTTGAGTATTTATGATGTGACGATCGACGCCCTGGAATACAACCCCAATGACCCGAACCACCCCGGCCAGATCTTCGGTCTGGTGGGCTATTTCTACGACGTCAAGACAGTCGACTTCTAGAAAAAGGTAGCTTCTGCAAAACATAACCTCTTCCTGCGCCCTAATGACTACACTGGGGAGGGGGCCACCTCGGGGCCGCGAAACTCGTCTAGAATCGAATTGAGTCAGCGTCGCCGCTACTCTTCGACCGTTTGCGCTGGGTGTACCCGATAAATGTCTCGAAGGATTCAGTTCTTCCTCGTCCTTGCTGTCGCTTTCCTTCTCCCTATTGTGGGTTCCGTTCGCGTCTATTTAGGGCTGCGAGTTCTTCATCCCAAATCCCAGCGCAGCCTCTTTGCAACGGTTCTGTACCAGTTGGTTGGTCTGTTGTGCCTCTACGTCGTCCTGAAATATCAGAGCAGAACCTTCAAAGACATTGGGTTTTCATTTCCCATGCGAATCGGCGAGGTGTGGCATTCGTTTGCCCTATTCGTGGGAGCCTTTCCGCTCGGATTCGTGGTCCTCTTCTTGGTATTTATCGTCTACCCGCCCCTCAGACATCAAACTCATCGTACCTTCGACGATGCCGATTTATTTGGCAGTCAAATAACAGTATGGAGCGTTTTGTTTGTCTGTCTCAATCCATTTCACGAGGAACTGATCGTTCGCAGTTTTTTGATTACAGAGATGGAATATTTCTATAGGAGTACGGTTTTCGCCGTTCTGGTGAGCGTCACCATTCAGTCGTCCTACCACCTGTATCAAGGCTTGTCGGCAACGCTTCTGCATGCCTCGACGTTTCTATTGTTCTCGATCTACTACGTTCGTACTCGTCGCATACTCCCTGTAATTTTGGCCCACCTCTATCTGGATGTGAGTGCCCTGGCGCTCTATGCCCGCCACTTGACGAAACACTGACTCTTATCGGGGCCCGATTCGCGTTCCAGACATTCCAAATAGGCTTAAGAATTCGAACCCACGACGAGCCCAAAGCGAACCTACTTCGGCAGCAACGTCATCTCATGCGCGCGGTGCTTTTCGACCGCTGACTCCGAAAATGGAAATACGAAGGTCGAGCCTTCATACCAGGCGTTCCACTGGTCCATGTAATGTGGGCTCAGGAATACACCGCTTTCCCCGGTCACCACGTTGAGAGTGCTCTGGTCGAAGTCGGCAAAATTCCAGGTCGCGCGTTCTGAGGCTCCAAAGTTGCGTCCCCCGGCCTTCACGGTGTAGTTGTCCCCGCTCAGCGGATGCCGCCCCGGCCCGGTAAACCGTCCAACGAGCGGCAACTGGCTCAACACCGGATGCTTGATCTCCACGGCATAATCATCGCCCCACTTCCATTTCGTGAGGTCGGATGGAAGTCCCGTCTTCTTGAGCGCATTCTCCATCGCCGCAGTCAGCAGACTGCCGTAATCGGAGTCGCCCGGAGGCAGCCATCGTTCTGGCTGCTTGCTGAGCACATTTTCAAGCCACACCGTGGACATGCTCCAGCGGTAGCTCTTCCAGTTGAGCGCGCCGGATTCTTTTGCAGCTTCCGGGTCGGCCCCTTTCGCCGACCCAGTGCCGGAGGAGTCGGGCGCCGCACCCAGCTTCGGCTCCAGCAGCATACGTGCCAACTCCTGCCGCGCTTTGGTCTCGATGGTCGGCGCCGGAGAGTCGTTCGACATTCGTCCATCCCAGTCACGCAGGATGTCGGCGGCCTGTTTCGCCCGCGCCGACAGGTTCGGCGCATGATCGAGCGCGTACACGAATTTGTCGGCGCAAAGGCGGTCAAATGTGGAGGACACATCCATCTGCAGCGCCAGCATGTCTGCCGGAGAAAACTTCTTGCCCGATTCCAGCACCCGGTAAATGCGATCCGTGCGCCACGGCCCGTCCCATTCCGTGCTGATCGAATACTTGTAGTCGTCGGGAGTGATGCGTCCGTTCGCCGTTGCCAGAATGCCGGTAGGCGGATCGTACACCCGCGGCATGTCGTCGAACGGAATATAGCCCTTCCACTCGTGCGCGTCGTCGCTGCCACTGACCGGCAGGCTGCCGTCGCCGGCGGCGCGGATCGGAACGCGCCCTGTCGCCTGGTACCCGATATTTCCGTCAACGTCCGCGTACATGACATTCTGCCCCGCCGCGGTAAACGTCGAGAACGCTTTGCGGAACTCATCCCAGTTCTGTGCGCGGTCCAGGTCGAAAAATGGCAGCGCCATCCCATCGTAGACCGTCCAACGCAGCGCGATTTTGCGGGTTTCGCCGGGAACCAGGTCGGTGATGACCGGCCCATGCCGCGTTGTTACCACGTCGAGCACTACATCCGGTTTTCCCTTGATGTGAATGATCTCCTGCCGGTGCTGGGGATCCACCCAGCCCTTGGGAGTCTTGTACTGCCCCTGCGCGTTGAACTCTTCGATGTAATCGTCTTCAACGGTGGGGCCGACGTTGGTAAATCCCCATCCGATGCGCTGGTTATGTCCCACGACCACGAAAGGCACGCCTGGCAGCGTGACCCCGGCGACATCGAAGTCGGCTTCCGGGGCTGCGGTTTGAGCCCCGGACTGCGTCCCGGTTTTCGTTCCGGTTTCCATCCGGGTTTCCGTTTTAAGACGGGCCTCAAACCACAGGTTCGGCATTTGATGGTCAAGATGCATGTCATTCGATAGCAGAGGCTTTCCCGTGGTCGTGTGCTGGCCCGAGATGACCCAATTGTTCGAGCCGGGACGGAAAACATCGGTCTCATTTTCGTGGCCGGAGTTGTCCTGCCCGTATTGACTTTGGACGGTCGTGCCCGGCGCTGGCGACGGCCGTGGCGCCGCTGGACTCACGGACGTAATTTTGGTGACTCCGCCCTGCGGTTCCACTTCTTCCTCATCGTCTTCATCGTCTCCGTCGACGCTGGGATCCTCATCCATGCCGCGCCGCACTTCCGTGGGAGGACGGTCGCGCCACGATGAATTCACATACAGATCGGCGGTCAGTCCCGGACCGATCTTCGCCAGCACTTTCTCCCGCGTCAGGGCTCGCGCGTAGCTGTAGTGGTTGAGTTCCTCGACCAGGAGTGCGCCGACCAGCAGCGAATCGGTGACCGTCCACGGGCGCGGCTGGTATTTCAGGATGCGGAACTCAATCGGCAAATGATCGCGGCGCGCTTCCATCAACGCGTTAACACCGCGCGTGTAGGCCTCAAGATACGACCGATCGCGCGCCAAGAGATTTCGCTCGCTCGCCTCGGCAACGCCCCGCAAGCCCAGAATCCGTTGCTCGCGATCCACTTTCAACGTGTCTTCGCCGATGATCTCGGAGAGTTCACCGGCGGCCGCGCGCCGCGTGATGTCCATCTGCCAAAGCCGGTCCTGCGCGGTCACATAACCCTGGGCAAAGAACAGGTCCTCAAGGGTAGTGGCCTCAATGGTTGGAACTCCCAGTTCGTCGCGCACCACCCGCACCTTCGCCGAAAGCCCCGGCGCGACAACCGTTCCATCTACCTGCGGCAGGGCCGCCCGCGCGATCCAGTAAGCCCACCCGGCCGCGGCGGCAGCCAGAAGCAGCACGAGTAGAACGACAACCAGGATGATCCGTCCCGCCCAACTTCTGGAGCGGACCTCGGGAAACGAAGAAGTGACCGGCATTGTTTTTCGATTGTAGGGGTGCGCTAGCCCAGTGACAACCGTCGCGGCGCAGAGAATCCCTGCCTCCGCCTGGCGGGCCAAGGCCTGTAATCTTTGCCACCCCCTAATCCACGAGGTTGGCGCAACACCATCTCCCCCAGTATCATTGTCTCCAATCGCAGACTTGGGAGGTCTCTATCCCTCTGCGCGTCCTCATGCTACAGAAGCGCATCGACGATCAGCCCAGCATTTCCCGCGAGAGCATCCGCGAGGCCGAGGCTATTTTCCTGCAGCATCTCCGCCGCGTCGGTCTCAAGCAGACCGGGCAGCGCAGCACCATTCTGCGCACCTTTATTGAAACCCGGGAGCATCTTTCCACCGACGAACTTCACCGCCTGGTTAAAAAGAAAGATGCGGGCATCGGATTTACCACCGTCTACCGCACGTTGAAGCTCTTGGCCGGTTGTGGCCTCGCCAGCGAAGTCGCCTTCCATGACGGCATTGCGCGCTTCGAGCACCAGTACAACCGCCGCAGCCATCACCACATGGTCTGCACCGAATGTGGCGCATCGGTCGAATTCTTCTCCCCCGAAGTGGGAGACATCGAGAAGGAGATCGGGCACAAGCACCATTACCTGACTACTCGCCACACCTTTCAGATTTACGGCCTCTGCGACGACTGTCAAAAGGGTGGCGCGCGGAAAGCCCACTCGCGCAGCGCTGACTCGGGCAAAGAAGAGACCCACAAAGAGGATTCCCGAAAGAAAACGAATGGACGGTGAATTGTCTAGCAGCCCGACTCCGCCGGACGCTTCTTTGCCGTGTCCGCACTGCGAGACCGCCGTGCCCGTGGACGGGGCGTTCTGTCCCGCCTGCGGATGGTCGATGCGACCGCTCCCGGAAGGCGACCGCGCCGCCGCCGCGCTGGCCTACCTCACTTTTGTTCCGGCTGCAGTCTTATTACTGTTGCCCAGGTTTCGCAGCCACCGCTTCGTGCGTTTTCATGCCTGGCAAAGCGTGCTCATCTGGGCGATATTCCTGGTGCTGTCGATGATCGGAATCTCGCTTTCGATCGTGGCCCAGATCGTGCTGCTTTTGCTATTCGGAATTCTGGCCTTGCTGGCGATGCTCTTCCTCTGGATCGTTCTCACCATCAAGGCATGGCGCGGCGAACGCTTTGAACTGCCTTTATTAGGCCCACTCGCAGCGCGCATGCGCTAGGAACGGGCAGGGCACGGATTTTGCTCTGTATCCTCTGCCGGGTCCGCTCGAGGGCAGCAAGCCGCGACTCTATACCTGGTTCTCTCCTAGTTCTCTTCCATGCGCCGCATGTTTCCCGTGCGCAAATACCGGTTATGCCAGCCCAACGATTCCGTCAGCAGGTGCGGCGTATGTTTGCCATACGAGAGCCGCTCGGCGCGCTTCAGGTAATCGAGCAGAAGCGCCTTGTAATCTCCGTTCGCGCACTTCTCGATAACCAGCTTCGCCCGCTGCCGCGGAGACAGCCCGCGCAAGTCGGCCAACCCCTTTTCCGTCACGATGCACCTGCACATCGTGCTCGGTATGGTCCACGTGCGACACCATCGGCACGATCGTCGAGATCGTCCCTTTCTGCGCCGTCGACGGCGCCATAAAGATCGAGAGGTATCCGTTGCGCGCGAAGTCGCCCGATCCGCCAATGCCGTTCTGGATGCGCGATCCCATCACGTGTGTCGAGTTCACGTTGCCATAGATGTCGGCCTCGATCATCGCGTTCATCGCGATCACGCCCAGCCGCCGGATGATCTCCGGATGGTTCGAAATCTCCTGCGGCCGCAGCACGATCCGGTCGCGATAGCTGGCCATGTTCGGCATTCACTTCGTTCAGCATCTCCGGACTCAGCGAGAACGCCGTCGCCGACGCGCAAGTCAGCTTGCCCGACTTCAGCAGCCGGATCATTCCGTCCTGAATCACTTCCGTGTACGACGTCAGCCCCTCGAACGGACCTTCCTCCAGCCCGAACAGCACCGCATTCGCGATGTTGCCGACGCCCGACTGCAGCGGCAGCAGGTTCGCCGGCATGCGTCCTTTCTTCACTTCCCAGCTCAGAAACTCCAGGATGTGTCCCGCAATTTTCTTCGACGCCTCATCGGGCGCCTTGAACGCGCTGTTCCGGTCCGGCGAATCGGTCAACACGATTGCCGCCATCTTCTCCGCAGGAACTTCAAGATACGGCGAGCCGATCCGCTGTCCCCGTGCTGCACCAGCGGAATCGGTCCGCGATTCGGCGGCGGCTCTCAACCCGTAGTAGATGTCGTGCATGCCCTCCAGCGCGGCCGGTTGCCACGAGTTCACCTCGAGAATCACGCGGTCGGCGCAATCGATCCACGTCTTGTTGTTGCCGATCGACGAACTCGGGAGCAGCCGCCCATCCTCAAGCACCGCCGTGACTTCGATCAGCGCGACATTCAGCTTGCCCAAGAATCCGTACTCCACGAACTGCGCCACATGGCTCAGGTGGATATCCATGTATTCCATCTCGCCGGCGTTGATGCGCTTCCGCGTCTCCGGGATCCGACTGATACGGCAGCCGCAGATGAATCCCGCCCGCCATCGCCAGCGCGCCATCCAGTTCCGGACCGGTAGAGGCTCCGGTGAAGACGCTGACCTGAAATTTCTCGCCGCGAATTTGCGCTCGGCAATCCGCCGCGCCAGTTCAATCGGCACGGCCTTCGGATAACCCGAACCGGTGAAGCCGCTCATGCCGATCTGGTCGCCGGACTGGATCAGCGCCGCCGCTTCTTCGGCGCTCATGATCTTCTGCGCCAGTTTGGAATTCAATACACGCGTAGTGGTCGAAGGTAGGAGAACAGTCGTCATCGAGAAAGCCTTTCGAAATCAGTAGAAGAATGTCTCCCAATCACGATAGCCGCGAGCGCAAACACGCGTCTGTGAGCCCCGTCACGAGAGAACCTATTCCCAGGCATCCGCGTTTCTCCGTGTCTCTGTGACTCTGTGGTGAAAAAAATCGGCCACGCGATAGCAGCCTCAAAAGCCGGTTAGACATTCTCCTCTTCATCGTTCAAAATACTAGCTTCATTTCATACAGGAGACTTCATTGACCCAGCTTCAGCGCGTCAAGATCAGCGCTCTCGGGACCTACGTTCCACCTCGCCTTCTTACCAATGCCGACCTCGAAAAAATGGTCGACACCAACGACGAATGGATCATGAGCCGCGTCGGCATCAAGGAACGCCATATCGTCGACAAAGGTGTCGCCACCAGTGACCTCGCCGCCGAGGCCGCCCGGCGCGCCCTCGCGCAGCGCGGCATCGCCCCGAACGATCTCGATGCCATCATCGTCGCCACCGTCACGCCCGACATGATGTTTCCCGCCACCGCCTGCCTTGTGCAGGACAAGATCGGCGCGAAAAATGTCTGGGGCTTCGATCTGCAGGCCGGATGCTCGCAGTTCGTCTACGCCCTGCAAGTGGGTGCGCAATTCGTGGCCACCGGCGCGCACAAGAAAGTCATGGTCATCGGCGCCGACGTGATGTCGTCGATCATCGATTACACCGACCGCGCCACCTGCGTTCTCTTCGGCGACGGCGCAGGCGCGGTGATTCTCGAGCCGGCCGACGGGGATTCCCTCGGGCTTATCGACTTCATGCACGAAGTGGACGGCTCCGGCGGCGTCTCGCTCTACATGCCCGGCGGAGGCAGCCTCCATCCTTCTTCCCACGAAACCGTCGACAAGAGGATGCACTATGTTCATCAGGATGGTTCCGCGGTTTTCAAATTCGCCGTGCGCAAAATGTCGGAAGCGTGCGTCGACATCCTGAAGCGCAATGGGCTCACGGGAGACGATATCGACCTGATGATCCCCCACCAGGCCAACCTGCGCATCATCCATGCCACCGCCGAGCGCCTCAAACTTCCCGCCGAAAAAGTAATGATCAACATCGATCGCTACGGCAACACGACCGGTGCCACGATCCCGCTCGCCATGCATAGCGCGATCGAGGAAGGCAAGCTGAAGAAGGGAAGTCTGGTGCTATTGGCCGCCGTGGGCGCAGGCTTCACCGTCGGGACCACACTCCTCCGCTGGGCCTATTGATCGCAAGCTTGCCTCCCCCGCTCTTGGGTAGGCGGGGAGCACGAGCAAGCTGCCGAAAAACTAGATCTGGATCGCTTTTAGGCGTCGTAGCGCCTTCAGAGTCTGCGGGAGGACGAGACCCCGCAGGACGCCTGTTGACAACATGGCCACTGCCGCCCCGGAGGGGCGACTGACAATAGCCCGGCGCGTTCAGCGCCGGGAAAGTGGGGCCTGAGATATAAGTCCGGTGGGAATATCGAGTTCTCAAGCACTCTCCGTGCTGCGACGGGCTTCCTCTTTGAAAGATTGGATCTTAGCCGCTGCGGTCGGCGCGACGCCAACGAGATCAGGCTGCACCAGTCGGGTTGGCCAAAATCGCCCCATCAACTATCCCGGCAGTTTTCACTCGGTGAAATCGCTGGCAACAAGTTGACTTCCCCTTCGCCCGTCACTCGCCGCCGACTCGCAAATACGTCGAATACTGCTCGTCCTCAATCGCCGTGAAGGGCAGCATGGTGATGGGTCCTTGGGCGGTCGCAACCTGCCATCTTCCGGCCCCTGCGCTGGCAACCGCCAGCAATTGGGCGCGGCTCACGCTGGGAGCCGATTTCGTGACCGCAAACAGCACCAGCGGGCCGCGCAGCAGAGCGACCGTGTTCGGATGTTCTGTGTCGAGTGCCTGCAAACGCGCTGACATCGGCAGGTCCAGTTCGACCCGGTCTCCATTCTTCCATTCGCGGCGGATCGATGCGAATCTTCCCGGAACAACGTCCGTCATCATGCGCTTTCCGTTGACCGCTACCGCCGCCGCTTGCGCCCACTCCGGAATCCGGAAATTCACCGTGAACTCCGAAGGCCTTGCCAGCGCGAACTCAAATTGAACCGCGCCCTCGAGCGGATACGGGCCTTTCTGGATTAATGACACCGGCGAGCCAGCGTGCTGCCACCTTACCGTGGAAGGAATATAGAGGTTTACATAGATACCTTGCCGGTCGCAAAAGTATGCGCAGATGCGATAGTCGGCGGCCACTTGCGGAAGCGTTCCCGAGCAGCAGGCCCAGCGCCGGCTCGAAAAGACCTTGCGTCCCTCGAAGTTGTAGTCGGAATAATAGAAACACCGGCCGTCGGGCTGCATCGGTTTCGCTCCGAGCACGGTGTTATACATCACCCGCTCCAAGCTGTCGCCGTAGCGCGTGTCTTGTGTGATCCGCAACAGGTAGCGCGTGATCTTGAAGTGAGCATAAGCCCCGCAGGGAGTTTCAAAGCTGGCATGAGTGTTAGTAAGACTCGCGGCCAGCTCTCCCTTGCCCGGCGTGCACAAGGTTTCGTCGGGGCCCCATCCGCCGGTGGCGTAACTTTGCGCGGTCAGGAAATCGAATCCGTTTCTCGCCGCCCGCAGGTGCTTCTCGCTGCCGAGCGTCAGATAAGCCTGCGCGGCGGACGACAGCGAATTGACGTAACTGTAAGGGTGCCGGCCTCCGAGATTGTTGTGTCCTTCGCTGAGCGGGTCATAGAAATAGTCGGCCAGATAATCGACGCCAAGCTTCTTGTACATCTCGCCCGCCCCGCGCTGAAAGGCGATAAACATGTTCTCGGAGGCGGTGTAGGACTCATCGGAATTGTCGACGGCCCGGCCCGGCATGTGGGCCATCGCTGCGGCCGTACTGCTCTTCTGAATCTCAAACGCGTCAGGATCGTGCGCGAACTGGTGAGCATCCATCAGCCCGCACAGCAGTTTGTCGTGGCAATACGTCGGAAAGTGATTGTTCCTGAAATACTCGCCGTCAATCACTCCCGCATAGAGGCGGTTCAGCCGCAACACTCTTTCGCGAATCTCGGGCCTTTGCCGGATCGCATACATGCGCGCCAGAGCGGAAACCCACTGGCCATACGTACAGCTTGGGGCATAGGCGCCGTCACTGCCGTTGTGTTTCGGGTTGTAGCTGTACCAGCCTCCAAGATCCTCCCCCGGCGCCGGCCTGCCAATCATCTGGCGGAACGGCTTCAGCAGGCTGTCTTCGTTCAAGGACATCAGCAAC
Organism: uncultured Acidobacteriaceae bacterium; assembly: GCA_963838315.1. Taxonomy (GTDB): domain Bacteria; phylum Acidobacteriota; class Terriglobia; order Terriglobales; family Acidobacteriaceae; genus Acidiflorens. The sequence continues at coordinate 186,334 of CAWIQW010000001.1, read as the reverse complement.
TCCAGGTGATGGTCGAGTTGCTTCTCATGGATCTCACTGTTGAGATCGACGTCGCCGTATCCGAATTCATCCAGCGCCCGCGCCGTGACCCCGGAGGATGCCCGCAAGTGGCGGGGGAGAGCGGCCCCCGCAAGAGAGACGGCTAGAGATTCGAGAAAAGCTCGACGCGAAACGGAACTCGTTGCCACTAGAGGCACTCCTCAGATTAACGATCCGTAAATTCCAATTCTATCCGCTCGCCTGAATCAACGAATGAACCATCACCTGGCAGGTTGCGGAGAACTCTGATTCCGGCTGGTTTGGGGAAGGGCACCAGTCGAATTTCGAGCTAAGTCCTGTAAATCCGACATCTTGCGAAGCATAGGTAACTAAGTAGTAATATCTAGCTACTCATTCTAAAGCACTTAGCCTCCAAGACCCATTACAAGTCATGTATTTTCAATGAATCAGCGTAAGCCTTTATTATTCATAAATATAGCGGCAAGACCCTGCTAAGTTGTTGATTCCAATAGATCGAGGAGAGAGGGGGGTAGAACCGAAATCCAGGTGCGATCTGGCCGCAATCGACAACCTCGTTGGAATCCAAGAAGTCACAGGTTCTCAGCATGACTTCTAACTAGATCGAGTGCGCGAACGGCGCTTTCTGCTAAATTCACTGGGAAGGAGAAACGCTCCATGAAATTCGGCGTCATCATCTTTCCCGGTTCCAACTGCGACCACGATGCCTTCTGGACGATTCAGCAAGTCGCCAGGCAGCCGGTGACTTTCCTCTGGCACGACTCGGAGGACCTGCAGAACTGCGACGCGATCATCGTCCCGGGAGGTTTCGCGTATGGCGATTATCTCCGCACGGGAGCGATCGCCAGGTTCTCTCCCGTCATGCAGTCGGTTCGCAAGTTTGCCGATGAGGGCGGTCTGGTCCTCGGCATCTGCAACGGCTTCCAGATCCTTTGCGAGGCGGGGCTTTTGCCGGGAGCGCTCATGCGCAACATCGGCCTGAAATATGTCTGCAAGCCCGTGCAGGTGCGAGTCGAGAATAATCAGACCCCGTTCACGAACGCGTGCGCCAAAGGCGAAGTGTTGACGATCCCGATCGGACACATGGAAGGGAACTATTTCTGCGATGAGGCGACGCTCGAGGAACTCAAGCGCGACAACCGGATTGTCTTCCGCTATGCGAGTCCGCAGGCAGAGATCACGGAAGAAGCGAATCCCAACGGATCGCTAGAAAACATCGCCGGCATCTGCAGTCCAGGACGCAACGTTCTGGGGATGATGCCGCATCCCGAACGGGCCGCTGAGCCCGAACTCGGCGGCACAGACGGCGTGAAGATTTTCGACTCGCTGGTCGGAGCGCTCACGAGTCAGTGACTGAAATCTAGCTGCTGCCCGAGGCAGTCGGCACCATACCGGCAAAGCTCAGAGCAGCTGGCTTTGACAAGCCCAAAGCTCACACGAACCCGCTCCATGCGGACTGTCACGCAATCTCCTAAACCGATGCTCACCTGTTTGCAGTTGCAAGAGCACGGACAAGACGCCGCACTACAGCATATCCCCGATTGTTGGACGTTGTTTGGATTCTTACAGTGGAGGAGTGCGAACGCCTCGATCCACTTCATGAATATCGCCCAGGTTGCGCCCCTTTACGAAACCGTCCCGCCTCACGGATATGGTGGAACCGAACGCGTGGTCAGTTGGCTGACGGAAGAACTGGTTCGCCTCGGACACCGCGTGACTCTCTTCGCCAGCGGAGACTCGCGAACCCACGCGAGATTGATCCCGGGATGCGCTCGATCTCTGCGCACCAATCCCGAGTGCCAGGATTACCTCGCTCATCACATCCTGATGCTGGAGAAGTTACGAATATATCGGCACGAGTTTGATATCGTCCATTTTCATACCGACTACCTGCATTTTCCCCTCTGCCGAGCGTGGGGTCTGAATCACCTGACCACTCTGCACGGCCGCCTGGATCTTCCCGACCTGGCTCCCCTGTATTCCGAGTTCAACGATGTTCCGGTGGTGTCGATCTCGCGATCGCAACGGCGTCCATTGCCGCAAGCCAATTGGGTCGGGAATGTTTACCACGGGATGCCGGAAGACCTGTTGCGGTTTCAAGGCGAACCCGGAACCTACCTCGCGTTCATCGGCCGGATTTCGCCGGAGAAGCGTCCTGATCGCGCGGTTGCGATCGCGCGCGCGGTCGGAATACCGTTGAAGGTCGCCGCAAAAGTGGATCGTGCCGACCGCGAATATTTCGAACAGCAGATCAAGCCGCTGTTCGTCCAGCCCGGGGTCGAGTTTATCGGGGAGATTGGCGATGAGCAAAAGTCCGAGTTCCTGGGAAATGCTTTGGCTTGTCTCGCGCCGATCGATTGGCCTGAACCATTTGGCCTGAACATGATCGAAGCGATGGCCTGCGGAACGCCTACCATCGCGTTCCGGCACGGCTCGGTCCCCGAAGTCATCGACAACGGCATTAGCGGCATCGTGGTGGACAGCGTCGAGGAAGCTGTAGCGGCCGTTCAGAGAGTTAAGACCATGTCGCGGGCGGCATGCCGGGAGGCCTTCAAGAAGCGGTTCACGGCCCGCAGGATGGCGCAGGACTACGAGCGACTCTATGAGCGCCTCATCGCAGACAAGAAAAGCTTCCGGGAGATTTCGACTGAGGTCCCCTCCCAGCAGGAAGAAGAAGACCCCTTGGTTGAGGATGCCGCTTAGTCTTGAAAGACGTGATTCAGGTCGAGAACCGGTTTTATGTGCTGGCTACGTCGTCGCTGGCGGATGATCGCACGCGTGTTTTGAAGTGGGGCGAGACCTTTGCAGTTCTGAACCGACTCGGCGATATTGAATCGGCGGGACTGGGTGAGCAGGGTCTCTATTACAAAGGAACGCGACATTTGTCCCAGCTCGCGCTGCGCATGGGCGACACGGTTCCCCAGCTCCTGCGTTCCACCGTTCAGGATGACAATGCGTTTCTCACGCTGGACATGATGAATCCCGATGTTTATCGGGAAGCCAGCTTGCTACTGCCGCGGGGATCGCTGCATCTGTTCCGCTCGAAGTTTCTGTGGCGAGACGTCTGCTATGACAAATTGCGCCTGGCGAATTTCAGCATGTCACCGGTTGAAACCTCCGTCAGCATCGACTTTGCGGCAGATTATGCGGATATCTTTCAGGTTCGAGGGACGAAGCGCCGGAGAACCGGCGATACGCTGCCGCCGATCGTCGAAGAGGATTGTGTCATTCTCTCCTACCAGGGGTTGGATGGGGAGTTACGATCCACGAGGCTTAAGTTTAATCCCCGCCCGTCGCGAATCTCGCGCGACTCCGTGGAGTTTGCGGTGACCCTTCAGCCCAAGGAAGAGACTGCCATCTTGGTGGACATTGGTTGCCAACATCAGAGTGCAAAACGTGTAACGGTCGAATACGACCAGGCCATCCACGAGGCGCGCGCGAGCCTGGAGCGGGGCCGGCAGCGATTCTGTCGCGTCACGACCTCGAACCCCCGTCTGAATCTGTGGTTATCAAGGTCGGAAGCTGACGTCCATATGATGATCAGCGGCAACCCGGAAGGAGCCTATCCCTACGCGGGTGTGCCATGGTTCAACACGGTGTTTGGACGAGATGGGATTCTTACCGCCATGGAGTGTCTGTGGGCGGCGCCCTGGATTGCGAAGAGCGTTTTGCGATATCTGGCCGAGACCCAGGCCACCAGCATCATTCCTGAGCAGGAGGCGGAACCAGGGAAGATTCTGCATGAGATGCGCCACGGAGAGATGGCCAATCTTAAGGAAGTTCCATTTGGCCGCTACTACGGCACAGTCGATGCGACTCCGCTGTTTGTCATGCTGGCCGAGGCCTATCTCGCTTGCTCGGGGGAAATCCCGTTCATAAAGGAGATCTGGCCGAACGTATTGGCGGCGCTCGATTGGATCGATGAGTTTGGAGACTCCGATAAAGACGGCTTTGTGGAGTATCGAGCGAAAGGGGACAAGGGGTTGGTACAGCAAGGGTGGAAGGATTCCCATGACTCGGTTTTTCACCGCGATGGTGCCCTTGCAAATCCGCCGATCGCCCTGTGCGAGGTACAAGCCTACGTCTATGGGGCGAAAAAAGCGGCCGCCCGCATGGCCACGCGATTAGGGGTTCCTCACCTTGCCCAGAAGTTTGAAAGCGATGCGGAAACTCTGCGAGGGAAATTCGAGCAGCAGTTCTGGGATGAAGAATTGGGGACCTATGTTCTCGCGCTCGATGCCGACAAAAACCCTTGCCGCGTAAAGGCTTCCAATGCTGGGCACTGCCTTTGGACCGGCATCGCAAGCGAGGAATGCGCCCGCCGGATGGCCCTTACCCTGATGGCCGACGACCTTTTTTGCGGATGGGGCGTTCGCACGTTGAGTAGCGGTGAGGTGCGTTACAACCCGATGTCGTATCACAACGGATCGGTGTGGCCCCACGACAACGCGATCATCGCGAGCGGACTTGCCCGATACGGCCATAAGTTGGAAACATCGCGGATATTAAGCGGATTGCTTCAAACCAGTAGCTTTATGGAGTTGAACCGGCTTCCAGAACTGATCTGCGGGTTCCATCAGCGTTCGGAGCACGAAGGGCCGACACTCTACCCTGTGGCTTGTTCTCCACAGGCGTGGGCGGCAGGAAGCGTCTATCTTATTCTCGGATCCTGCCTGGGTGTTGCCGTTCAAGCCGAGCAGCATTCAGTCGAGTTCACGTCGCCCCGTCTCCCGGACGAAGTTGATTGGATTGAAATGACGAGTTTTCGAGTGGGCAGTCTGGCAGTCGACTTCAGACTGCGGCGCGATGGCGAGGGCCTTAGCGTGGACGTACTGAGGGCCGATGCAGGCGCCACTGTGAACATTCGAAGTTAGATCCTGCCGGGACCAAACGACAGAACCCTACATGATTCCGACGGGCCTTCTCATGGAAGGCGATTTCAGCGACTACAGGGTTGTTGGTGTAATGGGGATTTTTCGCCAACTATGACGATAAATGACGATTTAACATCAATTGGCCAGGCCTTGGTTTCGCACCTTCCTTCGCTATACTACTGCCGTGAATAGGTTCTCGAACTGCATCGCTGCGACCGTTACGCGCACTGTTCGTGGTGTCTGTGTCGGCCTGATTCTGATCCCCACAGTTTCGTGTCATGGGGCATCGCCCGACTGGAACGGCACGTGGAAACTGAATCCGGCCAAGGGCGATATTCCCGGACCATCTTTTGTGGTTTCTATTAGCCCAGATGGCACGTGGCACAACAGCAGTGTCGGCGGCGCATCTCTGAACTTCCGATGCGACGGCAAGGACTACCAAGCCAACCACATCCTCACCATTAATTGCACACAAGTGAACAGTTCCGACGTGAAACTCACTGGCTTCAAGAATGGATCGAAGCTGTTCGTAGGACATTGGGAATTGTCTCCCGATGGAAAGGCGCTATTGGTCAAATCAACCAACTTTCACGCTGACGGAAGCGTACAAGAGAGAGAGACGCGGTATACGCGCACTTCTGGATCGGTAGGTTTCGTTGGCGGGTGGAGGAATGTGAACCCCGTGGAAGAGGCACCGTCCATTCAGAAGATAACCTTGCAGGGGCACACACTCCATCGGTACCTCCCGGCGAACGATCGGCACTTGGATGTCACGCTTGATGGCACGGACGCAGCGTTAGGGGAGCCGCCAGATGGAACATTCGCGCTCGAAGAACGGGGTCCGCGAGAGTTCAGTTCGACGATGAAGTTGCACGGTCAAGTCGTCAGCGTCGGATACTGGCAAATCAGCGCAGACGGGCACTTGCTAACAGAATCGTCTTGGGCACCAAGCAGCCCGGACGAAAAAACAGTGCTCGTGTACGAGAAACAATAGCAGTCCGCCAACTCAGCCTGTGAAAACACCGCAACCCCCTTGGAGTCAACTGTTGTAAGCAGGCGTGGCTGTTGAAAAACTCGGCTTTAGCCAGCGGCTTTTTGGGGTGAGTGTCCGCTCCTCGTACTTTTCTTACTCCTTACGGTTACGCGGTAGCCGGCAGGACGGGTGTTGCCAGTTGGCTGAGGAATCGCACGAGTCGCTTGATGTTCTGCGCCGTCGCTGCCAGGAAGAACTGCTCCCGCACAAACTTCAATCTCCGCAGGCGCAGGCGACGCAGTCCGATCTGGTTCTTGAGTTCCGCAAACAACGCTTCTACTTTCTTCCTCTGCCGTTGTGCCTTGGCGAACTCGGGTGTGTTGGCTAACTCCCGTGCGCGTTGCCGCGCGGATTCGTGCTGGTGGATGTTCAGAGACCGAAAAGCGGCGCTGGTGCATTGGGCTTTTAGAGCACAACCACCACAGCGTTTGCGGGTTCCAATGTAGTTGAAGGCGCGATTCCGATACACTCGCCCCCCATAGTTCAGCGGCTGCCCAGCAGGACAGATATAGCGATTGTGTTCGGGCTCGTACCGGAAATGCTCGGGACCAAAAAACGGGCTGTTCTTGCGGTGGATGCTGTCGCGGGTTCGCATATACGGGGTGATGTTACGCTCCGCCAACCATTGCAAGAAGTCTCCGTTTCCGTACGTCGTATCGGCCGCCACCGATTCAGGCGTTTGTCCGCTCCATTCGGCGAAACGGGTCAGCATATCTTGCGCGGCCACCGTCTCCTGACTCATGCGTGCCGCTGTGCCCTGCACTCCCACAATCACGCAGCTGTCATTATCGATCAGATAGTTGTCGTAGTAACCGAGACGCGCCGGCGTCCCGCCTTTCGTCGCGTAGGTGGAATCGGGATCCGTGGTCGATACCTGATCCTGCTCGTGCACTGGCTCCTCCACCGGGTTCTGCTCTTCCACCTCCCGCAGATACTGCCGCACCGTATGATGCACCTGCGCCGCTTCCCGTAGTTGTTCACGTGGAATGCGGCTCTCCTTGGCCGCGTTTGCTTCCACGAAACTGCCATCCACCGACAGATGCTGGCCCTGCACCAGTCCTACTTCCACACACTGCCGCACGATCTCCTCAAACAGTTGCTCGAACAGCTTCGACTCCTGGAACCGTCCGTGCCGGTTCTTCGAAAATGTCGAGTGATGCGGGATCTCCTGATTGAAGCCCAGCCCGGTGAACCAGCGCCACGCCAGATGCATGCGCAGTTCCTCGACCAGCTTGCGCTCGCTGGTGATGCCGTAGAGATAGCCGATCAAGAGGATGCGCAGCAGAAGTTCGGGATCGATCGACGGCCGCCCGGTCTCGCTGTAACTGTCTTTCAGTCGCTGCCGGACGAACTCCAAGCTGATGTGCTTCTCAATCAGCCGCAACAGATGAGTTTCTGGTACCTCATCTTCCAGGCGGAAGTAATAAAACAACGGCTCCGAACGGGTGTGTTGCCCCATCATGATCAGCAGGCCTCCGACGATGAGAATCAAACAAAGCACGCGAATGCTTTTCTTCTAACATGCTTCTGCCCAATTTCATCCTGCTAATCGACGTGACTTTTTCAACACCCACAGGCGATTACACTAACTGAGAATGGGCTGTCCGCTGGTCGACTAGTGAGATGGCGATGTTAAGACAACTACGCCGTTATTGGCCGGTAGCGCCCCTACGTTCTGGCATGAAACATCCCGACCGCATCGATCACCAGTGCCACATCGAATACGATCGCAATTAGAATCAACGCCGAGTCTGTCAGAAGAATGTCACGGCGGTCGAAGCCATAGTTGAATGCACGTACGAGGAACGGGATTCCCGCAAATGAGTATGCGCTAAAGCAAAGAGCGGTGATCCAGACGAGCACGTCCATCGCCCTTGAAGATTCTCCCCCTGGAATTATCCGGCTGCGACTTGTCTTTATCGCATCGATCAGAAGCGCGACATCACACCAGACGATCAGCAAAATGGAGGCAATAGAAAGAGGAAAGACAATCGGCCCAAGCCCGCCGAGACGGTGGTAGGAACGTAACTCTGCAATGAACTCGGGCAGGATCAGAATCTGCATCTGAAGCAGCGTCGCGCTCAAAAACGCGGCCCCTACCCACATCAGCCATCTTCCGCGACGGGGCGAGCGAGATTCCGCGATCACCCCCAAAGCCAGAGGAATCGTTAAGAGAAATCCCCCGCTTGCTGTGAGCGTGGCAGCCGCTGTGACGCATACGGCGGCGACAACCAACCAACGTGTACGGCCAATCGCTGAGGGCATGCACTCTCAAAGTACACCCCTGCTGCATAGAAAACATCATAACTGTTGTTATCAGGCGTGGGTGTTGAAAAAGTCACGTCGATTAGCAGGATGAAATTGGGCAGAAGCATGTTAGAAGAAAAGCATTCGCGTGCTTTGTTTGATTCTCATCGTCGGAGGCCTGCTGATCATGATGGGGCAACACACCCGTTCGGAGCCGTTGTTTTATTACTTCCGCCTGGAAGATGAGGTACCAGAAACTCATCTGTTGCGGCTGATTGAGAAGCACATCAGCTTGGAGTTCGTCCGGCAGCGACTGAAAGACAGTTACAGCGAGACCGGGCGGCCGTCGATCGATCCCGAACTTCTGCTGCGCATCCTCTTGATCGGCTATCTCTACGGCATCACCAGCGAGCGCAAGCTGGTCGAGGAACTGCGCATGCATCTGGCGTGGCGCTGGTTCACCGGGCTGGGCTTCAATCAGGAGATCCCGCATCACTCGACATTTTCGAAGAACCGGCACGGACGGTTCCAGGAGTCGAAGCTGTTCGAGCAACTGTTTGAGGAGATCGTGCGGCAGTGTGTGGAAGTAGGACTGGTGCAGGGCCAGCATCTGTCGGTGGATGGCAGTTTCGTGGAAGCAAACGCGGCCAAGGAGAGCCGCATTCCACGTGAACAACTACGGGAAGCGGCGCAGGTGCATCATACGGTGCGGCAGTATCTGCGGGAGGTGGAAGAGCAGAACCCGGTGGAGGAGCCAGTGCACGAGCAGGATCAGGTATCGACCACGGATCCCGATTCCACCTACGCGACGAAAGGCGGGACGCCGGCGCGTCTCGGTTACTACGACAACTATCTGATCGATAATGACAGCTGCGTGATTGTGGGAGTGCAGGGCACAGCGGCACGCATGAGTCAGGAGACGGTGGCCGCGCAAGATATGCTGACCCGTTTCGCCGAATGGAGCGGACAAACGCCTGAATCGGTGGCGGCCGATACGACGTACGGAAACGGAGACTTCTTGCAATGGTTGGCGGAGCGTAACATCACCCCGTATATGCGAACCCGCGACAGTATCCACCGCAAGAACAGCCCGTTTTTTGGTCCCGAGCATTTCCGGTACGAGCCCGAACACAATCGCTATATCTGTCCTGCTGGGCAGCCGCTGAACTATGGGGGGCGAGTGTATCGGAATCGCGCCTTCAACTACATTGGAACCCGCAAACGCTGTGGTGGTTGTGCTCTAAAAGCCCAATGCACCAGCGCCGCTTTTCGGTCTCTGAACATCCACCAGCACGAATCCGCGCGGCAACGCGCACGGGAGTTAGCCAACACACCCGAGTTCGCCAAGGCACAACGGCAGAGGAAGAAAGTAGAAGCGTTGTTTGCGGAACTCAAGAACCAGATCGGACTGCGTCGCCTGCGCCTGCGGAGATTGAAGTTTGTGCGGGAGCAGTTCTTCCTGGCAGCGACGGCGCAGAACATCAAGCGACTCGTGCGATTCCTCAGCCAACTGGCAACACCCGTCCTGCCGGCTACCGCGTAACCGTAAGGAGTAAGAAAAGTACGAGGAGCGGACACTCACCCCAAAAAGCCGCTGGCTAAAGCCGAGTTTTTCAACAGCCACAGGCGATTTCACGTTTGACCTGACAGTCGTAAAAATCAGCCCTTCCTACCAGAATCGACTAGGGTCCACAGCGAGACTATTGCGGCTGCTGCTGCCGCAACCCACGCGACGGCAGACCGTGAAATGTCCCAACGCGAACCAGTTAGGGAGGTAATCTTCGCAAGAGAGAAGGCCACAAGGAAGAAGGCAAGGCTGGACAGTGCGATAGTCGCCCACAGTCGCCATCCCGTCAGTACACGTGGCCGTCGCACCTAGAACTTATACGCTTATCCCGACACAACTTCGAGATGAGTGACGAAAACAAGGCGATTACACTAAGAACCCGCCGAGCCAGTCTCAGGCTTTCAATCACAATACAATCACAAAACGGTGAAGTGGGATGATCTGGATTTTGCAAGTGCTTGAAAAGATGGTGCGCCCTGAGAGATTCGAACTCCCGACCTTCTGGTTCGTAGCCAGACGCTCTATCCAACTGAGCTAAGGGCGCTTTACGCAGGTTTAGTGAGGCTTAACCTTTCAGTCGTCCGCAGTTGCCGCAACGCTTGAAGGCACTGCACTCAATCGTAACGAAGGCTAGGAATCGCGTCAAGAATGGGGGAGCACCCAGGCAGCTATGAATCGTGCGTTTGGCTCGCCCGCCGGATCCCGGATTGAGGAAGATGGTCCGATTCCTACGGAAGTTTGGGGCTGCCTTTGCCCTTTTTCGTCGAACTCTCACCTACGGCCCTGACGTCCGGTTCCACACCACTCGCTTTTGTGGATGTGATGCTGAACGCGGGAGGCTTCTGCCTGGACATCGCGGTTTCCATGCCCTGCGCCGCTGCCCTGGAATCGAGGCTGGAGGTTTGGGTGGCTTGCTGACCTTGCGCCAGAGTCGCGGTCTGGGAGCCGTTGCTGATGCGCACGTCTCCCTTGAGGGCTACTACTTGCACGCTACCGTTGGAGCGAATCACTTGATACTCGGTGAGGGCGCTGGATAGTGGCGTGACGGTGACCGAGCCTGCACGCGCGGACATGCTGGTGGAGGTGCTCAGTTGCGCGCTTCCGTGCTCGACGGCCGCCGCATCGCCCTCGAACTTAACCAGCGAGTCTGAGAGAACCGTGACGGTGGATCCGGACGCGTCGATCTTGAGAATGGCGCCGGGATTGGTCTGAACAAGATCGCCGGGAAAAATTGCCGAGGCATGCTCGACGGATGCGCCATTGAGCCAGGACGCACCATACGAATGGACCATGGCCGGGTTCAGCCCCGCAGCCAGGAGGGAAACGGGAAGAAGAATCAATGTCCAAACAACCAGAATGCGGGTACGCATACTCGCTCCAGAGACGCCAGAGAAACTGGCTAATGGTACCGTTAGATTCCTTGCCAGTCAATGAGTTTCGCGGGTGAGGGGGGTGCAGATTTTTTCGCCCGCCGGGGCGGCGGCTATCATGCATAGGACGTAAAACAGCGCGGCATTTGCCGGGATGTGAAGATTGAAGTCCAGAAAGCTGTGGGCTAGCAGTCCGGTACACGCGGCCAGCGCGGCCGTACTGATCCTCGCGCTGGACGATTTCTTAATAAGCCTGATATTGGCGGTTCCTCCCCGATACAGCAGGACCAGAAACCAGACTCCGACACCGAAGCCCAGCAGGCCGGTTTCAAGCAGAAGTTCCAGGTAGTCGTCATGTGCGTTATCCATGAAAAAGCCGTCATAGAAGACGCGGTAATGTGGGAAGACGGTGGCAAAGGTTCCCAGTCCGCTCCCCAGGAAAGGGTGTGCGCGAAACATGCGCATTGAGTCGCGGTGGATCAAAAGGCGCGCCGGATCGTGAATGTCGGTGATACGGTTGCCAAGTTCCTGGGGAGCAATCCAGGCCAGAAACAGAGCGGTGGTGATACAAAAGGCGACAAAAACCGCGGCGGATCTGCGAGGCGAGAACTGGATCATCCAGACGATTCCCAGGAAGAGCATTTCTACAACGATCGCGATCATTCCGCCGCGCGATTGCGACAGGAAAGCAGAAGCGGCCATCACGACGGTGGAGCAGGTTAGAAGGAAACGTTTTTCGCCGCGAAGAGCCGGGTCGAGCGCCAGCACCAGCGCCAGCGGGAGAAGCATTTCCACGAGGCCAGCGTAGTGATTGTGATTTACGTAGCTGCCATAGACGTTGCCGACGCGCGGCTTGATCAGCCAATAAATTTTTCCGTTCGAGGTAAAGCCTTGAAGCACGGCGAAGGCCGAATAGAGGGCTCCGAAGAGGACCATTGTGCTGGCGAAGAGCCTTACCTGCGAGTGGTTGAGTTGGGCCGCGGTGAATGCCAGCATTCCATAGGCGATGCAGAGCCACAATTCGGCGAGCGTATCGTAGAGGTAGGCGGTGCGATGGAATACGATCTGCGCCAGCACGATTCCGAGGAAAGCGAGGAGGGGCGCGAATAATGGATTCCATCGGACACTGACTCCCGGGGCGATTTGCGCGGCCGATGCGGCGTTGCCCATGTCGAGTGCGGCGAGCCTCCAAGCCACCCAAAGCAAGAACACTAAAGCTGCCGCGGCTTCGAGCACCGCGATTGACCAATCCTGTACCTCGCCCAGCGCGAGGGGCCCGAAAATCAGGAGGGCCGAAAATGCCGACAGCCAGGCAGTACGCAGAGCACGTTCCAGACGATATCGCCGGCTGACCTCTGTTACGACTGGGGCGCTACCCTCGATGACATGGGCGGAGTGCATTTAGGATTCCTTATCTCGCTTCCAGTCGCAGGTCGTCGATCCAGACCCGGCCGCGAATCTTGGTATTGGCGGGTCCGCGAATGAACTTTATTGCGACCAGGTTGGTGGCCGCGGGAATTTGCAACTGGCCGGTCACTTCGTGCCATGGATGGGTGTCGAGCACATCATCGGTCACAAGCAGGTTCGCGCCGCTGAAGGCGTCGGCAATGGCGATACGCGGCCCGCTTGAACTGGTGACGTTTTCACTCTTGATCCAGGCGCTGAAGGCGTATGCGGCACCCGATCGGACGGGGACAAATTGCGTCCAGCCGGCGTCGTAGGCGGGGCTGCCGTCATATGACAAGGAGAGCGAGCGGGTCCCGGAATGGCCGGTAGTGTCGTCGATCCCGGCGACAATGTGATCCGTGGGTTGGTGGCGCCAGTCGAATCCGTAATTCAGGATTGGCTGCTCAAAACTCGGGTTCACGATCAAATTGGCGGTGGGAAGATAAGGCTGAATACTGGCCGCAACGCCTCCCAGTTCGTGCCACGCGCGTTCGAATCCAGCCACGTCGTGTTCCTTGAGAAGGTAATCGAGGTAAAAGACGCTCATCTCCGGAGGAAACGGACGGCGCGAAGCCACAATCTGCCCCCACGCATGACTGGCCGCAGCGGGCTGGTTCTGTTCCCCAAGCACGCGCAAGAGGGCGAACTGTAATCCAGGGTCGGGGGGAAGGGCATTGGCGAGCAACAGATCGGCATCGTGGGTCGCGCGCCAGCAGGTGAGCAGGAGACTCGGGGCAACCTGTGGATCCTGACTGAGAGCTTGGCGAACAAGAGGGAGCGCGCGCGCGGTATCGCCCGCAGCCAGGTAGTACTGTGCCGCTTCGGCGGCTACTTCCGGATTGCCCGGTTCGGCTGCGATGGCAGATTGCAGCGCTTGATTCTCCAGTTGCAGGTCATTCGCTTCCTGATAAGCGCCCGCGAGATCCAGCCAGTAACGACCCTTATAGGGATTGAGTGCGGCGGCTCGGCGAAGATTTGCGAGCGCGCCATCGCGGTCCTGGCCAGCTACAGAGAGTTGCAAACCGAGCAGGTGAGGGAAGGTAGCGTTCCCTGGCACCAGTCGTATTGCGCGCTGGAGCCCCGGAATGATGTCTGGAGCCTCGGCCGCCCGATGGGCGAGGTAAACGCGCAGAACGCGGTCGCAGTACATCGTGACCAGCGCAATACAGATCAGGGAAAAAAGAATTCTGTGTAAAACGGCCGGTTCGCGAGGAGGCACGACTAATCCAAGGTGCCGGATTTTCCGGATGTGTACTCGTGGTATCCGCCATAGCGGCTGCCATAGTAATAGCGATCCGGCTCAGTAAAGTCGGCGGCGTTGAGAACCACACCGAGAACGCGGGCATCGACCTGCGCGAGAATGTCGCGGGCGCGACGCAATGCCGCTTTGCTGGTGCTGCCGGCACGAATCACGAGCAAGGTAGAATCGGCAAAGGCGGACAGAAGCACAGCATCGGTGACGCTCAGCACTGGCGGGGTGTCAATGATGATGTGATCGAACTCGCCCCGCAGAGTGGCGAGCAGGTCGCGCATGTGGGTGGAGGCGAGAATCTCGGAGGGATAGAGAGCCACCGGCCCCGCGGGGAGCACGAAGAGATTTGCGAGGTCCGGCGCCGGCTGGAGGACGGTGTGAACATCGAGATGTTGAGTCAGCACGGTGCTGAGCCCGGTCTCGGATTGCAGGCCGAGAATCTGGGAGATGCTGGCGCGCCTCATATCGCCTTCGATCAACAACACGCGGGAGCCCTTTTGCGCGAGCACAATGGACAGATTGAGGCTGGTGGTGGTCTTGCCTTCCTGCGGCAGGGGACTGGTGACCATCAGCACCTTGGCGGCTTTTCCGCCTCTGGACAGCAAAATCGAAGTGCGGAGACCACGGTAGGCTTCGGCGATTTCGGATTTCGGGTGAAGAGCGGTGGCAATCGCGGCCGCTCTTTTTGGAGGACGCTTGCCTGAGGGGAGCATCCGGTTGGACCGGGCTTCCAGAGGAACGATGGCAAGCGATGGGAGGCCAGCGACCATCTGCGCCTGCTCCAGTGAGTGCACGGCATCATCGCGCGATTCCAGAATGAAGGCGAGCGAAACGCCTCCAGCCAAGCCGACCAACAGAGACACCAGCAGATTGCGGGGAATATTCGGGGACGACGGCGCAGTCGGAGCGGACGCGGGATCGACAATCCGGACGTTGCTGGAGCGCAACCCGGTCATGACTCCGGCCTCTTTCAACTTCTGCAACAGTCCTTCGTAGAGCTGGCGGTTGCTGTCGACGTCGCGCTTCAGAAGGCTGTACTCGATGGCGCTTTCATTCAACTGGTTGGCGTCGGTCTTCTGATTTTCCAGAGACGCGCGCAGCAACTTTTCGTGCTCGAGAGCGGCAAAGTAATCTTTCTTGTACTTCGAGGCGAGGCGATCAACCTCGGTCTTGATGTCGGCCTGCACGGCTTCCAATTCGCCGTTGAGTTCCTGCACCTTGGGAAAAGTCGATTGAAAACGGACCGAAGCCTGCGCCAGTTGCCGATGGAGGTCCTCCTCCTGGCCTCTGAGTTTCACGAGCGGGCTGGAAGGGTCAAGACTGGAGAGCAGTTCGGGGTCTCCCGAGCCCGCCATGCGGTAGATGGATTCTTTCTGCATGCGATCCGCTTCCGCCGCCGTTAATTCCTTGTTTAGCTCATTCAGTTTCGATGTGATGATGTTTTCTTTTTCGTCGATGCCGAGGATCCCATGATCTTTCTGATAGCGAACCAGTTTCTCCTGCGATTCCTCGACTCTCAACTGCAGTTCGGATAGCTGCTGTGTCAGCCAGTCAGCGGTGCGGGTGGTGGCATCGAGGCGGGTCTTGTAATTTTGCTCGATGTAGGTGTCGATCAGGGTGTTGACGGCTTTGGCGGCGAGGTTAGGATCGGAACTGGAGAAACGGATTTCAAGCAAGCGCGTTCTTGGTATGGAGTTGATCTGTAAAGCCCGGTGGAACTTCCCGACGAGAGACGCTTCGCGATGCGGTTCGATAAAGCGAGACTCGATCGATGACGCATCGGTGGCGCTGGGAGCGGGGACTGCGGCCTTTCCGGCGAACGCGGGATTGGAATCGAGATTGAGTTTTCGGATGACCAGTTTCGCGATCGCATCGCTTTGCAGAACATGGGTCTGCGTATCCATTGCGACCATGTAGTCGTCGCCGGCGTCATTGCCGCTGGCATCAGAATTTTTCATGCCCGCCGTCTCAGCGCCCTCGCGATTGATGACGACGCTTCCGACGGCCTCAAAGATTGGCGTGGCAGAGAAAGAAACAATAGCTCCCACTAAAAGGGCGACGAGCATAGCGGAGAGAATGGTCCACTTGTGGCGAAGCAGAATGGGCCAGTAATCCCACAGACTAGGAATCTGACGGGCGGGGTAGCCGCCAGGAAGCGTTCCTACGGCGTGAGCATGGGAGGCTGGCAGTCCGCCACCCTGAGGCACCAACGTTTGAACGCTCTCGGGCTCCATTACCTAGGCTGCTCCATTCACACGATGCTCGCGTTGAAGGTAGACGATGACTAGCGGGAACTCACCTGCGGGGGACGCGCGACCAAGTCTCATCTATTGTACAACGTGTAAGAACAATGGCGAAGACTTTTTGCGGTGCCTGCCCGCCGCAGACTGTAGCAAATAGCCTGCCAGAAGCTAGTTCCGGAACAGTGCGAGGGTGTTATACCTTCGGGATATTATTCTGGCCCGGGCCTGGTGACAGACGCGCCACAGTAACTATGGGTGACATCTCCTAAGACGGGCGAGATGATATGGTGGAATCCGGCTTGAATTCAGTGCCCACGACGGACAACATGTTCCCCGCCCACCCGCAAGCTCTTTGTACCGCCGAACGGGCCGGGGTCGAGGGATGACCGGTAGGATGGACACCCCCCCCCTGCTTCTCGAGGAAGAGTTACCTAAAGAAAGAGGCGACATCGCCGATGCGATCGCGTCCGTACCGTCTTCGTCGGGCTACCGGGCTCTGTTACAGACGCTTTTTCGCGGAAAGATGAGTGGCGCAGCGATCGCGCTGGTGATCCGGCAAATTGCCATCATGGCGCTGAGCGTGGGCAGCAGCGTGGCGGTTTCGCGCTGGATTGGCCCGGAAATAGTGGGACGCTTTGCCATCCTGATCTTCGTGACCCAGGGAATTCTGGGATATTTCGGCGACTTGGGATTAAAAGCCGCACTGATCCGCAAGCGGGGCGACCTGGAGCCCACCGAACTGGCCAGCGCACAAGAAATGATTTTCGCGATCTCGACCCTGTTCGCGTTATCGATTGGCGCGCTCTTGCCAGCTGCGCTTCGCCTGGTCAAACTTGGACCCGAGAATTACCTGCCGGCCGCAATTTTCCTGGTGTTGCTCATCGTACGCAATCAGCGAATGGTACCGCTTGCCGTGCTCGAGCGTGCCATGCGATTCAAGGTGGTAAGCGCGGTGGAGACGGGCGAGAGCTTCATTTATACACTGTTGCTGGCCACCCTGGCATTTCTTCACAAAGGTATCTGGTGTTATGTGATCGCCATGGGATGTCGCGACCTTTTCGGCAGCGTCGCCTTTAACCTGATCGCTCGCCCCCCATGGCGGCGATTCTCATGGGCGTCGATTCGCCCGCACGTGGGTTTCAGCCTGGTGTATCAGGGCGGGTCACTGCTTAACATGTGTACTCTGGCATTCCCTCCGATCATGATCGCAAGGCTAATGGGGAGGAACGCTGTAGGGTACGCGTCCTGGGCATCGACGCTGTCGCTTTACCCGCTGGTGGTTTGCAATGCCATGGCTCGGATCTACCTGCCGGCATTCAGCGAGGCGGCCCACGATTTCTCGCTGTTGCGCACGCGCGTCGAAAAATCCTTGCGCATCAACGCAAGTATCGCCTGGCCCGCGTGCGCAGTGCTAGCCAGTCTGAGCACGCCCATCATCGCTCATGTATTCAGCGCAAAGTGGTCTCCGGCGCAGCCCCTGCTCTACGCGTACTGCGTGAACGCCGTAATGACTGCCGTCGGGCTTCCCTTGACGGAACTGTTTTTCTCACGCAATGACGCCTGGTTCAATTTGCGCCTTTGTTTGTGGTGGACAATTCCTACCTGGACTCTGGGCACCTATGCGGTTTATCACCACGGGCTGGTCGGGTTCGCCGTTTTTCAAGCCGCCCTTCAAAGCACCTGGCTGCTGGCCTTTTTCCACGCGCGAAAGCTGGAGGGGCTGCATGTGTTCTCCCCATTACTGGAGCCGCTGATCCTGAGCCTGGGTTTGGTCTTGGGGAATCTGCTCCTGGTCCGTTTGCTGGGGATTGCGTCGTTCACCCAGCTGGCGGTGGTGCTAACGTTGGAAGGATTGATCTGTGGCCTGTTTCTGGTGCGAATGTTACTGAGCTGGCGGCTGGGGGGAGTGCCAGCCATTTCCGTCCCATCTTCGTAAATCATCTCCGCTAAAGCGTCGCCTCAACTTGTGCTGGCAATTTACTCTGAGCTTACGACGAACGACTTGGCGAAGAAGTGAAATAGCTTGCACAAAAGCCGCGCTGGAAGGGAGTTTCGCCACGATAAAGCTTGACTTGGCAAATGTTAGGTGTAGAGTTTTGGATAATCAGTCTGCTGGATTGCATGGTGCCAGGCTCGGCTTGGCGCCCCTTCCGGTCATCCGGCGTAACTGACCCGCCAGGAAGCGGGAAGTAAGGCAGTTCCCTCGCTGTCCGCGCTTTGCTCTCGGGGGATTTCTTGCGGAAAACAATCTGGCCTGGCACCTTGCGCTTCGTCGCTCGATAGGTCTGGACATTGCCGCGGTGCTTGCGTTGAAGGCGCAATCCTGTCGACGCCGGGCCTGGTGAAGCGTTTTCGCGAAGAAGCCTTTGCAATAGTTTCTTATCTTTCAGGTCACGATAACAGCAAGAAGGGAAAAGTATGATCGCAACGATTCGAGTGAGACGAGCATTACTGGGACTGGCATTGATATCGGCTATGTATCTCGCGGCGCAACCCGCCGCTCACGCCTCCACCCTGGTCGTAGGCACATGCCAGTCCGGCCCACAATTCACCACCATCCAGGCGGCGGTGAACGCCGCAAGTACCGCCGGACCCACCGCGATTAATGTCTGCCCGGGAAGCTACTACGAGCAGGTTACGATCACGAAGAACAAGCTGACTCTTGCCGGGGTTCCGGCCGGGACCAGTGATTTCGCCGCGGTGTATCCGCCGAAGAGCGGCCTAGTAGTGAACGGGGCCGACATCTTTGGCAACGGTGTGGCCGCGCAGATCTTCGTCAAGGGGGTTTCGGGAGTCATCATCAAGAATCTGACCGTGGACGGCATCGGCAATAATGTTGCGACGTGTGTGCCGTACACGATGGAAGGGATCTACTTCCAAAATGCTTCCGGAACGATCGAGTACGACGTGGTGCGGAATCAATATCAGAGCGATTTCGCGCGCGATGGCTCGTGCCAAAATGGTTTGGCAATCAATGTGGAAAGTCTGACGGACGCGAACACGGTGATCATCGCGCACAACTCCGTGCGCGCATATCAGAAGAATGGGATCACCGCGACCGGAGCGGCGACGGGAGTTGGATTGGCGGGTCCGGTTGTGCAGATTGAGAACAACTATATTGTGGGCCTGGCCGCCACGGGGATGAACTGGAAGAATCCGGGAGCGGCGGAAAACGGCATCCAGGTGGGATTTGGCGCAATTGGAGAGATTGTGGAGAACACCGTTAACGACAATATCTGGGGTCCGGACACGATCAATGATACGGGGGATGCGGCGAGCGGGATCATCATCTATTCTTCATCCAACTTCACCGTGACACACAACAATGTGAACAGCGCACAGTACGGAATCCTTACCGTGTCGGACATCGGTGGGTATGGAAGCGCGGACCACACTCTGATTGCCAACAATAGCATCACTGGCACGCAGATTTTCGATGCCGTCGATCTGTGCAGCAGTTCGAACACGGTGCAACTGAATGCAATTGCAGGCAGCGCGGAATCGGCCATTCACCTCGATGACACGTGCGGCGGAACGGGCAACAACAACACGGTGAGCCAGAACACGATCGTCGAGGGTTGCGCCGGCGTGCTCCTGGGAACCGGCACGGGCAATGTGGTCAAGTCAAACAACTCCTACAGCAGCGTAAACTACACGACTCTGGGGGGCGATACCTGCAATGGGCCGCTGGCGGCCACTTCGCACAACAGCCGGAGACCGCGTCCATCACCCTACATGCCGATGCGGTAGTGGGGAAGTTCTACAGTCCGCAAAACAAAACGTCCCAGACTCGAATCGAGTCCTGGGACGTTTGTTGAATCAGCCCTCCCCCGAGTGCTGCTCAACAGCGAGACTATTCCCCGGAACCGCCCGCGGGAATGGCACTGGCGTGCCATGCGGCGATTGCACGATGTACAGGCGGTTTTTGAGATACTTCGAAATAACGGCCGACCCTTACGGCGCATTTGTTCTTGCGACGGCGGCCCGAGGTAGTATGCGTGGCGGGCGCATCCTCCAGGCGACTTTTCTGGCAAATTAATTCTGGACCGACTTGAGCGCGAGAAAACAAATCCGCATCGGTATCGATGGACGCGTCCTGATGCATTACGAGATGCGCGGGTTCGCGCGTTACACGGTCGAGGTGTTGCGCGCGCTCAAGGAGAATGCGGGCGAGCGTATTGCTCTGTATTCATTTTCTCCGGGGCCGATTGCACCCGAATTCACGGCATTGCTGGACATCAAAGCCGTTGTCTTGCGGGAGCGACGGGAGATTTTGTGGGAGCAGATTGAGTTGCCAAAGCAGCTCCGTCGTGAGCGGATCGACGTCTATCACGCCACCGCGAACCGCGGCCTGCCATACCACCGCGTTTGCCCCTACGTGGCCACCTGTCATGACGTGATAGATCGCATGTCCGAATATTGCGAGGGCGAAAACTTGCGTGGAGCGTTGCGGAAGAGATATTCAGACTTCATTTCCCGGCGTAGCGCATCCCGCTACATCACGGTTTCGAATTATTCGAAACAGGATATCTGCCGTTTCCATGGACTCGCCGAGGAACGCGTGGTAGTGATTTATAATGCGGCGCATACGCGTTTTTATGAGACGTTGACAGCAGAACCTCTGGCTCGTGCACGAGGCAAGTATTCGTTACCGCCAGTCTATTTCCTCTTTCTGGGCGGTTTCGACAAGAGAAAAAACGTCGGGACATTGCTGGACGCGTTTTCCCAGTTGTCCCCGGATGTTCCGCCGCTGGTATTAGCGGGGGAACATAAGTGGGGATTCGGCGAGATCCAGGCGAAGATCCGTGAGCTTCGGCTGCAGGGGCGAGTTCTCTATCCTGGCCAAGTTGATGACGCCGACTTGCCGGCCATTTATCAAAGCGCTCTCGCGCTTGTGCATCCTTCGCGCTATGAGGGCTTCGGGCTCCAGCTCGTGGAAGCAATGGCTTCGGGAATTCCGGTGCTGGCCTCGGACAGCACAAGCCTGCCGGAGGTGCTCGAAGGCAGCGGCTTGCTGTTCAACCCGGAAGATGCTTCGTCGATTGCGCGCCAGATGGAAAACATCGCTCGCAATCCAACCCTGCGGACGGCAATCGCCGAGAAAAGTCGCCGGCGAGGTCGCTTTTTCTCATGGCAGAAGGCTGCCGCCCAGACTCTTGAGGTGTACGAGCAAGTGCTCGGCCTGAAGACTGAAGATCCCGTTGCATGCAACCAGAAAGCAGCGCTTTCGGGGCATAGCCGATGAGGATCGTCGTCGTGATGCCGGCTGTTCCCCATCCCTTTGGCGACACGGCAGCGCGCTGGTTTTACGTCCTGCTTACCGAACTTGTGGCGCGGGGCCACGAGGTCATAGCGCTGGCCGCGACCGAAGAAGCGGAGGCGCGCATCACCGAGGCCCGGCAACGGCTGGCTATGCGAAAAGGACTCACACTCCATTGCCACCGGCTCCACGTGGATGCGCGGGCGCTGCGTCGGAAATGGCAGAACCTGATACGTCCGCGCAGTGAACTGCTGCAGGATTCGGAATTTGCCGCCCTGGTGCGTCGTGTACTGGCCGAAGGTTATGACGTCCTGCACCTGGAGCAGATGTCGACCGGTTGGCTCGGCGTCGGGGTACCGCACGCGCTTCTCAACGTTCATTTCTTCGATGTGATCGATTGGGCCGAGAAGAAAAACAAAACGCTGCATGATCACAAGGCACTCTGGCAGGCGCAGCGGGCCACGCGCCAATTGCTCCGCGCAATCCCCGATGTTCGACTGCTGACGCCGCGGCTCAAGCGGGCCGCCGAGAAGATCAATCCCAAAGGCCGCTATTGGGTCGTGCCTTTCGCATTGGATGTTTCGTTGTATGCCATGCAGCCCACGGTTGCGCAACCGGTGGTGGGACTCATCGGCTCGATGCATTGGGAGCCATCGCGTTCGGCGGCAGAGCGCCTGATTACCCGGATTTGGCCGCTGGTGAAAGAACGGATTCCAAAAGCGAAGCTCCTGATCGCAGGCTGGAACGCAGAGAAGTATCTGCGGAAGTATCGGTCGCGCCCTGACCTCACGCTGACGGAAAATCTGACGGATGCCCGGGAGTTTTTTTCTGAAATTTCGACCTTGGTGTACGCTCCCTCGCGCGGCAGCGGAATGAAAGTGAAGGTGATGGAAGCCATGGCCTACGGCGTCCCGGTGGTGACGACGGGGGAAGGAGTCGAGGGAATCGACTGTGAGAACGGGCGCGAGTGTTGGGTCGGGGAAAGCGATCGCGAACTGGCCGACTACACATGCCGGCTGCTTGGAGACTCTGCCGAGCGGGCATGCATGCGCGCGGCTGCGCGGACGCTGATCGAGGAACGTTATTCGCCCGGACCAGTGGTTGATAAGATGATCGAAGTGTATGAGCAGTTACAAGGCCAGTCCCACGAGCCTCTTCGCTTCTCCGGGTGTACCCGAAACGCGTTGTTCCCATGACCTCATCATGCCGCGCGCTCTGGGCGCCGAAGCGCTGGCGCGGCGCGGCAACTGAAAAGAACGTTCAACGGTCGACAAGCTAACGGAATGAGCCGCCCTAACGCTGCAAAAACACGCGCTCGCGATCGCAACACGGCGGATTCCAACGCTCGCCCAAACGTCCACTCCGTCCTCAACCAGGGGAACTTGAATGTCCTGCTCTGTTTTCTCCTGGCGGCAGGTACCATCGCACTGTACAGCCCGGTGATTGAGTATCCATTTGTCGTGCTGGATGATGCCGATTACGTCACCTCAAACCTGCACGTGCATGGCGGTCTGAGTTGGAGGACGATCAAGTGGGCATTCACGGAATTTACGGCTGCGAATTGGCATCCACTGACCTGGCTATCGCACGCGCTCGACTACCAACTTTTTGCTCTGAATCCGGCCGGCCATCATCTTGACAGCATCCTGATTCACGCCCTGAACGTGGTTTTACTGTTCATGGTGCTTCGCTGGCTGACGGGGCGAGTGGCACCAAGCCTTTTGGTAGCGGCGCTTTTTGCCCTGCATCCCATCAACGTCGAGTCGGTAGCGTGGGTCGCCGAGCGCAAGAATGTGCTCTGCACTTTCTTTTTTCTGGCGGCCATCGGCGCGTATGCGTGGTACGCACAAAGGCCTCGTGGGTTGCGGTATCTATCCGTGTTGGTTCTGTTCGCCATGGGATTGATGGCCAAGCCAATGGTCATCACGCTGCCCTTCGTTCTGCTCCTGTTAGACTACTGGCCGTTAGGCAGAACTCCGGACAGTCCCGCTTCAGCACTTCACCCACCGCAGCTGGCCATCTCGAAACTGCTTCTGGAGAAAATTCCGCTGCTCATGTTGTCTGCGGCGAGCGCGCTGGTGACCATGCAGGCGCAACGTGGCGGATACGCGGTGCGAACGTTGCATCAGTTTTCTATTGCCGCGCGAATTGAGAATGCGATCCTCTCCTATACGTTGTACTTGTGGAAGACGCTCTGGCCGGCGCGACTGGCGATCGCATACCCCCATGCCGCAGCCAGTCTGCCACCATGGCAATGGATCTCATCCGGATTGGTTTTGATCAGCCTTACAGTGCTCGTAATCATTTTCCGCGCTCATCGATATTTGCCCGTGGGATGGTTGTGGTTTCTTGGGATGCTGGTCCCGGTCATTGGCCTGGTGCAGGTAGGAGATGCCGCCATGGCGGATCGCTACGCTTACCTTCCGTTGATTGGAGTCTTCGTCATCATTGCCTGGGGGCTGGACGATTGGTCCGGCGTGAAGAATATCCGGCAGACATGGTTGATAGTTCCGGCCGTGGGTGCGCTGATCGCGCTCAGTGTGGCCACGCACCGCCAGATGGCGTACTGGGAAAGTGAGTACGATTTGTGGTCGCACTCGCTGGCGGTTACCGAGGGAAACATTTTTTCCCATGACGCGCTGGGTGCGGCGCTCATGGATCCCGATACAACAATGTCGCAACGCGATCAGGAGAATTTCACTCCCGAGCAGCGGATGGAAGCAGCGCGCAGCCACCTGGAGCAGGCGCTGGCGATGCGGCGTGAACTGGCCCGGGAAAATCCGAACACCTACCTTCCAGATATGGCTGTGACATTAAATAACCTCGCGAACCTCGAGCGGACGCAGAACAACCTTGAGTCGGCCCGCCGCTATTACGAGGAGGGGTTAGAGATCCATGCGCAACTGGCAAAGCAGAATCTCGATCCGTATCCGGCAGATCGGGCCCAGGCGCTGAATAACGTGGCCTATCTGGAGCGGAGCAAACTCGAAAATGATAAGGCTCTGCTGCATTTCGAGGACGCTTTGAAGATTTATCGTCAACTGGCGCGGCAAAATCCGGACCAGTATCTGCCCAATGTGGGCGAGGTGCTGAACAGCCTGGCAGTCACAGAGCGGGACGAAAAGCGGATGGACGAAGCGCGCCGGGATTATTACGAGGCATTGGAAATTCGGCGCCGGTTGGTACGGCAGAACCCGGGGGAATACCTGCCTTTCCTGGCGATGACCTTGAACGACCTCGGCGTGCTGGACGGGGCGGAGAACCGGACCGAGGAAGCGCGTCTGCATTATGAAGAGGCGTTGAATTTGTATCGCCAGCTCACGGACCGGGATCCGGATACATTTTCCCGTTATTTGGCAGGCACCCTGAACAATCTGGCGTTCCTGTATGAGCGCCAGAATCGAATCGAGGAATCCCGTACCGACTACAACGAAGCTCTGGGCCTTTACCGAAGGCTGTTTCGTGCTGATCCCACTCACTATGCGGGCGATGTCGCCCGAGTCGAGGCGAGCTTGCGTAGCTTGGAGAAGAAAGAGGGCCCGAAACCTGACGCTCGAGGGATAGGCACTAAGAAAGCGTTAGGCGCGGACTGACTCCCCATTTCGCATCGGGGTTATTCTCCAGTCTCGAACGCAGTGCCGTCTTCAGTAACCGATGACTGGCTCTTCCGTTGGAGCACGGATCTACGATTTTGTGTTGTGTTGTTCAGCATTCGGTGTTGTGAAATGTTACGCCAGCTAGCTTCGT
This sequence comes from uncultured Acidobacteriaceae bacterium, assembly GCA_963838315.1. Classification (GTDB taxonomy): domain Bacteria; phylum Acidobacteriota; class Terriglobia; order Terriglobales; family Acidobacteriaceae; genus Acidiflorens. Next base: position 161,277 of record CAWIQW010000001.1, on the reverse strand, counting down.
TGTAAGTGATTGGTTCTTTGAGATCAACTTCTCAAACCTAGTGTTTGCGGGACAACTGTTCAAAAATCACTGATGCGATTCTCAGCAAAATGCTGTTTCGATTTTCAGCGGAATCTCCAGACGCTGGCTTGCGATGATCGCGCAAATGCTGCGTTGTCATTGAGTTGAGCGCGCATTCCGGATCTTCTTGGAGCGTCGCTGACTTTGGCACGCGGAGTGCCTTTAGCAAAGGTGGCGAGCGGCCTAAAAAAAAGAAAGAGCCCTCGAACTAAAGGTGGGTTATGACAGTCATCCTGGTTCTCTTCACTTTCGCGAGTTTCCTCCTCATCGATCACTTCCACAGCAACAAACAAGTTATTGTGCAGCCGGCGATGATCGCGGCCAAGTCGGAGAAAAAAGCTCCAGCGGCCCCGGGACTGGTGGGCGGCTTCAACGTCCCAGAGAATCTGCGCTATCATCCCGGCCACACCTGGGCACTGAGTGAGAGCCCCAGCCTGGTTCGCGTCGGCATGGACGATTTCGCCTCCAAGCTGATCGGCAAAGTCGAGCGGGTGGCGCTGCCGCAACGTGGACAGTGGATCCGGCAGGGACAGAAGATTGCGACGATTTTCCGCGACGGCACGTCGGTGGATATGGTTTCGCCGATCGAAGGCAGCATCGCCGATGTCAACGACAGCGTGAGTGCGGACCCGAAGCTGGCGCAGAAGGATCCCTACGGAGAAGGCTGGCTGGTGACGGTGCAGTCTCCGGATGCGAAGACGAACTTCCGCAACCTGATCGGCGGCGCGATGGCGCGGTGGTGGACGGAAGAGTCGGCGGGCCGCTTGCAGAGAAAGATGCCGATGTTCGCGGGCGCCCTGGCGCAGGACGGCGGCGTGGCAGTCGGCAACCTGGCCGATCAGGTTCCGGACGCGGAGTGGGCTACGATCGCGAAAGAATTCTTCCTTTCCTAAGTTAGACAGGCTTGTAGCAAGGCTCTCGCCAAGCAAACCACCGCCCGGGCTCATGACCCGGGCGGTGGTTTCTTGTGATGGCCAGAATGTCGAGATTCGAGGGACTCTCGCATACTGCATCCGAACGATAGCTGCGCGAGTTTCTACTTGGTCTGAACCTCAACCGGATCTGCCCTGCGCAGGGACGTTTGGGCGCGAGCGCCGACCTCGATGACTTGTCCGTGTTTTAGATATCGGGCGAGGGCGAGCGGTTCGGCCCAATCCAGATCCCAGCCGTTTTCGATGGCGACGATGGTGTACGTTCCGGGAACGACGTTCCGGAGGCTGAAACCGCCGTCGAGATCGCTCTGGTCCCGCCGAATGCAATCGGGATTTGCGTCCGCATCTCTTGGAACAAGAACGACCATTGCGCCGGCAACAGGCTTGTCAGCTCGTTTGGCTTGGCCTTCCACGGTGACCGAGCCGCCTACCACAGAGAGCGAAATTTTGAGCGCGGCGCCCGGAGGCACGTTCAAAGCACGCCCGGACATCGTCCCCGCCTCGGTCGCAATTCGGACCACCAAGAACGGTTGAGCGGGAGAGACCACGAGAACGTCGTATTTTCCAGGAGCGACTTCCGAAAAATCAGCCTCGCCCTTGGCATCTAACTCGGCCTGGCTTTTCTTGCCTCTTCCGTCACGCAGCGCAATTTGTAACTGCGAAGGTAGGCTGCCCCAGCCGGCAAGCTGCACCGTTGCTTTTACCTTGCTCGTCGCTATCCCAGGAGGGAGATCGAGTTCGCCACCTCCACTGAAGTTGACGTCGGCAGGCTCTTTTGCTTGGCCAGTCGAATCGGGCATGCGCAGCGAATACCGGCCTCCAGCGATCCCATTGAGTTCGTAGGTACTGGGGGCGACGTGGCGGAGGCTGCCGATCATGGCCGGTTCCGTGGTGTCAAACACCGGTTTCTGGAGCATCGGGAGACCAGCCTCGCCGCCGCCTTCCTGAGGAATGTGCAAGAGAATGTGGAGGGCGGGAACGGGATTCAGATGAAGGTCAACCTCCAAGCGGTCCCCGCCCCGAACCGGGATGGGAGCAGCATCCTCGGCCTCGGTGGCATCCCCATAAAAGGTGATGGGATAAGCAACGTCGAGAGAAGAATCGACCTGGCCAGGCGGTGCACCGCCATTAGAACTCGGATGGACCGCATACCACGGAGTGGCTCGAGCGGAGACAAAATAGGTTCCGGCATCGAGAGGCGTTACTTCGTAACGGCCTTGATCGTCCGTCGCAGTGGAACGAATCCGGTTGATTTGGCTAACTCCCTCAGACCGGTCTTCCCGATACACCGTAATTTGCGCATGCCGGACAGGCTCTCCAACTTCGTCCAGAACTTTGCCGGCGAGCACGGCATTGGGTGTCAGGCGCAAAACAAGGTTTTCAGTATCGAGATCGGCGGCAGCTACAATCGCGGTCGAGAGTTGATCGTGCTGGTCATACAAAGCGGCGACAAACCCCCGCTTCGCGCCATCGAGCGAGTACCTTCCGGCTGGAACGTGAAACTCGAAACGACCGTTGTCGCCAGTGATCACGGACAGCACGTCGGACTTCTTTAAGTCGGTGAGGGTGACGCGGCAGCGCGAGAGCGGGTTTCCCGCCTTCGCATTCACCACCGTCCCAGCGATCCGGAAGGGGCCCGAGGGAATTGGCATCCGTAGGCGGCCCTCAGTTTGCGCGTAGCCTCCTGAGCAGAGCATCAGGCAAACCGCCGCGAGCAGGGCTCCGCTTGGGCTGACGGCTCGAAATAATCGAGGAAGCACCATCATTCCTCGCTCCCCGTAGCGTTCGCGGAAACGAGTTTCAGCTGCACGCGCTCTTTTTGTCCACCACTGACGCGAACGACCACTCCCTTGGATTCATAAGCCTGCATGGCTTCGGGATTGCGGTATTCGAATTCGGGTGGGTTATCGGCGAAAGCGAGCACGCGATAGCTTCCAGGAGGCAGTCCCACGAGATCGAACTTCCCATCCGAATGGACCCATCCCTCGGTGTACCGGCCGCTACTATCCGGCAAAGGGACACAATAAATATGCGCACGATTCGACCCGGGATCGCTGGCGGGACTGCCCGGCGCTTGCGATGACGTAATTCCTTCTACCGTGCCGCTGATCTCCGCCGTATCATCGCGCATGGTGATTTCGATCGGGGCCGCTCCACCGCTGGAAGCGACGACCAAGGGCCGGTGCAGCAGGTCGAGATTTCCTGATCGGATCGAAGCGGCATAACCGCGCGACGAATGGACTCGCACCCAATAGCTCCCAGGTAGCGCCCCTTCGATCACCAGGGCATCGTCTTGAGATCCTTTGGGATCGCGCAATGCAGCGCCCCGACCCATACCAACGTCTTCCGCCGACTCTAGCGTCACGCTTAAGTAGTGACTCGGTCCGCTCATCGATGAGCTGCGGTCGCGATCGGAAGACGAGAATTCTTCTCTCACGTATACCGGGATCAAACCAAGGGGCAACAATCTGATCCCCGCACCACTCACCGGGCCGCCGTTAACACTGATCGTCTGCGTCCCCGCTAACGCGTTCGGCCCGGAAGTCGATGCTTCGATGGTGTAAACGCCATTGGGCAAAGGGCCTTCAACCGCCCGGGTGGCGCTGTTATAGCCAAGGGAAAACCCAGGTCCTTTGTGTCCGTGCGCGTACACGCTGACGTTAACACCTCGTTCGCGCGCGTCGGTCATCGGCATGGAGACCGGCACTTTGACGCGGTAATAAGGAGCCCTTACTAGCGAGACGCTTACTGTCTGGGTCTGACCAGCGGGTACCTGAATGACGCTGGCAACTCCAAAGTCGGGTGCGTTTTGATAGTAGACGGGTGGATATCCAAACAAAAGCTGCGCATCAAAATCAGATGGATCGGCCGCGGGCGAATTGGTCTTACGGGGGCCCGAGTTAATCGGATCCATATTGATCGGATCGCGATCCAGCAGTTCGCGCGTCAGCAGCTTGTAAGAGCCTCCTGGAAGGTTCGCGAATCGGAACTGACCGTCCGAGGTGGATTGCGTTGTGCCGGCCTCTACCCAGTGAGCACGACCATCCTGAATGTCTCGACGGAAGATCTGGAGCGTTATCGGGTCGGGAACTTCCGCCGTCGGAAGAGATACGGTACCGACGATCAGCGCTTCGGGTGTGAGAACGAGAGTCAACTCTCTGGAGGCTCCCTTGCGCACTGCTTTCCCCTGGTTATTGGGATTGCTCAGGAAACCCGGCTTGCGAGCCATGAGGGACAAAGAAGGATTGAGGCCCGAACGGTTAGAACTACCGTAAGGGCTGCTCGAATCTGTTCCGCCATCGCGGCTGCTGTCTGCTTTCGTTACGGCAAATTCAAACCGGCCTTCACTGTCTGTCAATGCGGCGAAACGATTGTCAGGGGAAGAAACGAGTGCGCGGTCGATCGGCTCCCGGGTCACACTGTTGATGACGACACCGCGAACAACGCCGCTATCGTCTGTACCAGATTGCGCGCAACAACCAACGGCCAAAAGGAACGGAATGGCGAAAAGGAGAACCGCGACGCGAGGGGATATGAGCTTCGGCACCGCAGGTGTTCTCGCCGGTACAGGCGCGGCAAGTCGGAGAGATGAATATGGTTTGCAAATCAAAAACACGACTCCAAGCGAAATTATTGTGGCCCAGATCGGAGAAATACACAACCAACAACCAAGCCCAATCGATGGTACGTCGGCGAGATTCGGGTCGCGAGTTACCAGCAAACTTTGTTCGTGATTGCTGGGGGCTCGAAGTTCGTGACTCAAAGCGTCTGGATCACCAACAGATCAGGGATTCACCTGGATCTCGGCCATCATGCCGCCATCCTCATGGTCGAGCACATGACAGTGGTAGACGAACGTGCCTGCGATTTCGGGATCGCTAAAGTCCATCCGGACGGTCACGCTGGGGTAGGGCAGTGTGCCGTTCCAATACGGAATATTAACGGTGTCTTGCATCACGGGTGTCTGCAGCGGAACGCCATTGATCGCCGTCACCAGGAAATGGATCTGGTGCATGTGAAACGCGTGCTCTTCGGAGCTGTGATTTTCGATCGTCCAACCTTCAATTGCGCCGACGTTGGTGACGATGGCAGGCGGGAGGCTGGGATCAAATACGTGAGGAGTTTGTCCCGTGACCGTAAGGAAGTAGTTGGTGGGGCCATTAGTTCCTTCGGTAGCCTCCGAAAAGTAAAGGCTCCGTGTGGCGGTGGGTTTCACATTGGCCAGACCGGCAAACCGTTGTTTTAAGCGCGGAACTGCCTTGGCAGCCGGAATGCGGTGCTCCGGGGGAACGCGATATTTGCGTTTGGCAGCATCAGTGCTCGACATGATATTTGCCAGTACCTGTGCGGCATTGGGATTTCCTACTGGCCCGGTGTCGAAGCCCAGATTGACGAAAATTGCAAGATTGAGCTGATTGGTCAGGGTGAGGTTCAGGGTGTCGCCTGGGTTGAGACGCAGCGTCGGAGCCTCGATTATGCCGAGAAGGCTGCCTATGCAGAAACTGACTACCCTTTTACTGCCTACGGATGGAGTCCACTACGCGCGATGCGAACAGGCAAGTGTTTGGGAAACTGTCCTTCCCGTCGGGCTCCGGGAACTACTGTTACCAGTTATGGTGCCGCCATTACAGTTCATTGCTAGCGCAAGCGTGAGCGTTCCGTTCTGGCTAAAGAGATCCAGCGGATACCCCCGGCAAAGTATGACGCGCGCAAGAAGCCCCGATGCACATGGGCCCGATGAAAATGAAGATCGATTCCGCGGATCCCGATGCCGCTCACAATCTTTCTTTACAATCTGCGGCGGTAAGCAATACGTTGGCGGCCCAGATCGAGGACTTTCGGCAGAAGACTAATGGCGTCCGGGCAACGACGACGCAGCCGCTGGACCCCCAATCCCAGGAGAAGCTTGCAGCGCTTGGGTACATCGCGCCGGACAGCAACAAAACGAAAACGGCGTCCAATCGACTCCCGGACCCCAATGACAAGATCGAGGTTGCTAACAGGCTCGGTCAGATCACCTTCCTGATGAATAATTTTCGGTTCCAGGAGGCGGTTACGCTGCTCCAGCAATTGATTGCCAAGGAACCTGGGATGCCTCAGCCCTATTCGCGCTGAATGAGTATGAGAAGGCGGTGCCGGTGCTGCGCAAGTTAGTGGAGTTGGCTTCGGATTCGGTCGTCCCGCATTTCTATTTAGGAGTGGCGTTGCTGGGATCTGAGGACGCGGCTGCGGCCATCCCGGAATTCGAGCTCGTAGTCAATAAGGGACTCCGTTGGGATCAGGCGCGCTTCATGCTAGCGAGAGCCTATTCGCAAGAAGGGCGGTCACAGGAGGCGATCGCGGAGTGTGAAAAGGTGATCGAGAACAACCCAAACGACTATGGAGCGCTGCTGCTCGAAGGGAAGCTCTGGGCTCTCGCGAAACAACCAGCGAAGGCGCTGCCCAAGCTGGAAAGGGCTGCTGCGCTCCAACCCCAAAGGCCTGAACGGCGCACATACCTGGCGAACGCTTTTACTCAGTTAGGGCGCGAACAGGAGGCTACGCACGAGCGGGCGGCGGCCAAGCACCTGGAAGAAGTGCGCGAAGAGCGAACAAGAACGATGGGCCATTAGTCGGATCTCACGCTCTGAGCCATGGCAAAGGTCCATGCCGCGAGTTGCTTTGCATGGCGAGCAACATTGAATGCGTGCGGACGACGCTCATCGAGGAATATCACCCGCCGACTCTCGTGGTTGATAAAATGATGGTGGTCCACGGGCAGTTGCAAGCCCCGTCCGATGAGCGTCTGCAGCCCTTTCTATGTATTTGAAAAGCGTCCGCCTGATGGGTTCCCTCATGTTGACCTTCCGTAACGGCCGCACCCTCGTGCAGCGAATGCGAAAGGGCCAACCGTGCGATGAGCTTGCGCTCTGGGACGGCACGCGGATTGAGCACCCGAAAGAGCGACTGGGCCTGCTGGAAGCAGTGCAGGAAATCTGGCTTGAGCGGATCTATACGAACGGGTTCTATCGGCCCGCGGACGGCGATGTTATTGTGGACGCGGGCGCAAACATCGGTTTGTTTGCAATCAATATCGCGAGGCAAAATTCCCGGTGCCGAGTGATCGCCCTGGAACCGTTCGCGGAAAACTTCAAGTACCTGCAAGCCAACGTGGAGCGGGCGAGACTTACAAACGTAACGGTGCACGAAATGGCTCTGGGAGCAGCTTTAGGGCGAGGGCAAATGGAAGCCGTGGGCACTCGTTCGCTCGACCACGTGCTGCGCGTCAATAGTGGTCTCACGAACGCGAAAAGCAATGCAAACGGGACCCCGGTAATTCCGCTCGCCGGCATTTTCGATCTCACGCACACCAGCGAAGTCGATTTCCTTAAAGTGGATATTGAGGGATCCGAACATGATGTCTTCGCCAACGTGTCTTCGGATATCGTGGGGCGCTTCAAGCGGATCGCCATGGAGTACCACGACCGGATCGTGTCGGGAACGCTGGCACTCGTGCAGCGCGTCCTAAGCCCGACACATGAGCTTACGGTCCGTCCATCGCAGATGGAAGGCTGCGGCATATTGCTGGCGCGGCGGCGTGATCTTTAATCTGTCAGCAAACGCCAGTTGGCAATGAATGATCTTGAGCGACGGGTAATGTCAGCCACTACAACCAACATCGGCTTATCGCGAAAGACCGGCACACCCAGGGTGCTGACCGTTCTTCCCGATTTCCCTTTTCCAGCCACCACGGGCCTGCACTTGCGAATGGTCAGCAACCTGAAATTGGTGCGTCGGCTCGGATGTTTTAGCGCATTACTATATTTTTCCACCGAAGAGCGTAAGCCACCACCGCTCGAATCCTCGGCCATCGGCGAGTTTTGCAATGAAGTTTCTCACGGTGGACCCCGGTTCCCGCACGATGAGTTCTCCACCATTTCCCTCGTCGGTCACAAGGTTGATTTCCTGGTGCGCGGCGCGCTAAATCTTCCCGGAGGCTCGTACCCGTTCTCCATGTCGTATGACCGGATCGGCGCACAACGAATAATTCTGGCGGCGGCGCAGGAATATCAAGCGGATTTCGTCTCCCTGCCGTCGATGTTCATGCACTACGCACGCGCTCTCCGTGCCTCTGGCCTCGAAGTGATTATCGACGCCGCCGACGTGCTCACAAATCTCAGCAAGTCGTTTCTCGAGAATCTCGACGGGCGTGGTGGCAAACTCGGATTATGGGCCAATTATCTTGCTTGCCGTGCGCAGGAGCGTATCTTCGTGAAGCACTGCAGCGAAGTGTGGGCCACTTCGGCTGCCGAGGCAGCTGTGTTTCGGCGTATAGCACCGCGCGTTCGAGTGGTCGTCGTGCCAAACAGTCTCGATGAGGTTGAAATCATTCCCGCGAAGTCTGCTCTTGATCCTGTCATTGGGTTTATTGGGACCTACTCGTACGCTCCAAACCTGCAAGCGGCTCAGTTCCTCGCAGAGCGTGTCCTTCCGTACGTGCTTTCGGAATACCCGCACGCGCAGTTGCGACTCGCCGGAGCCAATATGCCGGAAGATGTAGCAGCCAGGCTGCGGCGATTGAGGAGCGTCAATGTACTCGGCTCGGTCGTGGATTCGGGCCGTTTCATGGAGGATTGCGCGGTCCTTGCGCTTCCCGTGTTTATCCGAGGCGGTGTGCCGTTAAAACTGATTGAGGCCATGGCAAGAGGTAAAGCCGTCGTGGCTACGCCTGAATTAGTGGAGGGCTTGGCGCTGAATGACGGGAAGGATGTTGTAATCCGCTCCTCGCCGGAAGCCTTCGCGCAGGCGATCATCCAATTGCTGCGTGATGCTCCCTTACGACAGAACCTGGGCGCGACTGCGCGCGCCACCTTTGTGCGAGACTTTTCGATAGCGGGCGCGGAGGCCGCGCTCCGCCGAGAAAGCGTGCTGGCGCGACAAGCAGACAGTTTGAGACTGTATGAGCCGCACTAAGCGCCCTGCAGAGGCGCGGGCCGAGTCCCGCAAGAAGCCGCGGCCAAGAACTCGCCCGGGTACAGGAGCGCTCTCCCGCCAAGTGCTCATTGCAGCTCTCTCCGTTTTGCTGGCCGCGGTGACCGTTGCGCTTTACAGTCCAGTGTTCGGTCATCCCCTTGTGGTGTACGACGATCGCGATTATGTGACTGCCAATTCCCACATTCATGATGGGCTTTCCTGGAACACGATCAAATGGGCATTTACATCCACGGAGGCGGCAAACTGGCATCCCCTGACGTGGCTCTCCCATGCTCTCGACTATCAGCTCTTTGCGTTACATCCGGCCGGCCACCACGTCGACAGCGTGTTGATCCACGCTGTTAACGCGATGTTGTTATTCCTGTTATTGTCTTGGGCCACGAAACGCCTATGGCCGAGCCTGCTGGTGGCAGCTTTGTTCGCATTGCATCCCCTCAACGTGGAGTCCGTAGCCTGGGTCGCGGAACGCAAGAATGTTCTGAGCACGCTTTTCTTCCTGCTCGCGGTGGGCGCCTATGGATGGTATGTCCAAAAACCAGGTTGGCGTCGATACCTGTCAGTTGTGGCGCTGTTCGCAGCGGGATTGATGGCCAAGCCGATGGTTATCACCCTGCCTTTTGTTCTGCTGCTGTTGGATTATTGGCCGCTGGAAAGAATGCAGGTGGGCGGAACAGCTTCGGATGTTATCGGGAGCCTACCCGAGTTCTCACCCGGATTGCCGCGGGCATCATTTTCTCGGCTGGTATTGGAAAAAGTGCCGCTGCTCTTTCTGTCCGCCGCCAGCGCATGGATCACCCTTATCGCGCAGCGAAACGCGGAGCGCAACTTCGAGGAGTTCTCTTTCGCGGTTCGAATCGAGAACGCCGTCTTAGCATACGGGCTATACCTCTGGAAAATGGCCTGGCCAGCGCGGCTTGCCTTCTATCCGCATTCGGTGGCTCTTCCGGCATGGCAGTGGATTTTATCCTCTCTGGTTTTGATGAGCGTTACCGCGTTGGTGATTGTCTTTCGAAGAAAGCGCTACTTGCCGATCGGCTGGTTCTGGTTTCTGGGCACTTTGGTTCCGGTCATCGGTCTGGTGCAAGTGGGCGAGTACGCCATGGCGGACCGCTATTCTTACGTACCGTTGATCGGAATCTTCGTCATGATTGCCTGGGGCCTCGCCGATTTGGTAGAGGCGGAGGAAGTGCAGCACAGTTGGGTAGTAATTCCAGCACTGTGCATGTTGTTGGCTCTTGGCTGCGTCTCAATTCGGCAGATGGGATTTTGGGAGAGCGACTACGATCTATGGTGGCACACGCTGGAAGGCGGGGAGACGCCACTGGCACGTAACGCTCTCGGGGTTGCGCTGATGCATCCCAGTTCGGAAATGTCGCAGCTTGATCTGGAGCGCGTCGGTACTCCGCAGAACCGCGTGGAGGAAGCGCGTCTGCATTTCGAGCGTGCCTTGGAACTGCGCCAACCGCTCGCCGAACAAAAACCGGATGCGTATCTGGCGGACATGGCCAGGACCCTCAATAACCTTGGAAATATCGATCGGATTCAGAACCGGCCGGACGACGCGCGCCAGCATAGCGTGCGGGCGCTTGAGATTTACCGGGGACTGGCGCAGCGGAACCCGGATGTATACCTCCCGTACCAGGCAGCGGCCCTGAACAACCTGGGAAATCTGGATCGACTGCAGAACCGTATGGACGACGCGCGCCAGCACTATGAAGAGGCGTTGAGGATCAACCGGCAACTCGCGGAGAAGGATCCTGCGAAGACGCTTCCGAATATCGCCCTGACGCTGAATGAGGTCGGGTTTCTCGACGCCAGCCAGAACCGGATGGACGAGGCACGGCAACATTATGAAGAGGCATTGAAGATTGACCGGCAACTCGCGGCACAGAGTTCCGGAGCATATCAGTCCGACTTGGCTGTCACGCTTACGAACTTCGGCCTTCTGGACGCGAGCCAGAACCGGATGGATGAGGCTCGTCAGCACTACGAGGAAGCCTTGCAGATCGACCGGGAACTGGCGCGGGAGAGTCCCGCTGTATATCTGCCGGACGTGGCGATGGCGCTCAGCAATCTCGGCAGAGTGGCGCAGATCCAGAACCGGATCGACGAATGCCGCGTGCGATACCAGGAGGCTTTGGGCGTTCTTCGGACGCTGTCCCAAACCGACACCAGGTATGCTGGCGAGGCGGCCAGAGTCCAGGCAAGCCTGGACGCACTGGAAAGGAAAGCATCCTCGCGATAAATACCCTTCACTCCTTGACAGCGACGCCGTGAACTACGATGTACATTCTCGTTGTTGGGAGAACGAAGAGACTCGGACTTACCGGTGCGTGACATTAAGCAATGAATCGTAAGGTACTCGTGATCGGACCCCTGAACGAAGGCGCGCTGGCCGAGAGCTATGCGCGTGCCTTTGAACGCCTTGGCATGGAGGTGATCCGCTTCGATTCCGAGGTCGCATTCATGAGCGCGAGCCGGTTTACGGGCAACCGCATCCTGCGGCGCGCGCTGCGATCCTGCCTGTGGAATGCGGTCAACCGCGAGGCCACCCAGGTTGCGCAGCGCGTTCAACCGGCGCTGATCTTCGCGCTGAAGTGCACGTTCTTCCATCCCGAGACCATCCGGCAGATCCGTAAATCGACCGGCGCGCCCTTCGTAAATCATTATCCGGACCATCCTTATATCGGCATTCGGTGGGATCCGCGGGAAGCTTCGGCGCAGCGGCGCGATCTGATCGAGGTGTTCCGCGAGTACAGCATTCTCTGGATGTGGGAGAAAAGCCTGGTCGAACGCTTGCGGAAAGATGGAGTCGAGTCACAATATCTGCCGTTTGCGGTCGATCCGGAGTTATTTCACACGCAGCAAGATCAGGAACAGCAGACTGAAGAGGGAATTGCCTGCGAGCTTTGCCGCACGACTCACGACGTTGCTTTCGTCGCGACTTATACTCGTTACCGCTGCGAGGAAGTTGCCGCGATTCGGCGGCACAAGGTCGCCATCTGGGGCAGCAACTGGCCTCGGAAATGGCGGGAGGCAGGAGGGCAGCATCGCGTACACGCTCCTGTCTGGGGGAGAGCCTTTGGCAGCATTTGCGCTCGGGCTCACGTGTCACTCAACGTGTTGAATGCGGAGAATCTGGGTGGACCGAACATGCGCACGTTCGAAGTTCCGGCGAGCGGAGGTGTGATGCTGGCCCGCTACTCGCCCGCCCAGAACGAGTTCTTCCCCGAGGGAGAAGCGGCGCTTTACTATCGCTCGCCGGAAGAGATCGACGACAAACTGGATGTACTTCTGAAGGATCGCGAGTTGCGGTTCCGGCTTCGCCGCAACGGAGCGCGTCTGGCCGCGGCGCACACCTACGATGTGCGCGCGGCGGAGGTGCTGCGCGCGTGCGGATTGAAGGTTGGTTCGGCGCTTGCTGGATCGCCGGATTCGGGGAGATCGTCGCGGTGAGCGGGGAATTCCGCGTCGCCTTCGCCAGCCATCAGACGCAATGGTGGCGCAAGCAGCGACTGGCGGCCAAGTATCTCAAGATGCGGCTGGAGGGAGTGGTTTATCCAGACGTTTATTGCCTGGCTTTGATGCTGGCGGATTCGTTCGACTTCCTGCTGGAGGACGAGAAGGTTGCGGCCGGGAAGTACAACCTGATTCTGGCGGAACTGGGCGCGTCAGAGAGCCAACTGCGTTACGTGGAATCGCTGGTGATGGCTGGCAATCCTGCGGTGGCAGTCATTCCCGGACCACCCGCGATTCTCTCGCGGGAACTGACCGACGAGAAGCTGCGGCGAGTGCAGCGCATTCTCCGCGAAGCACGATTTGTGCTGGCTTATTCTCCGGAGATCAAGGCGTTCTGCGATGGCCTGATCGGCAGCGAACGCGCGGCGCTTATTCCCTGGCCTTATGATCTGGCGGCTACGCGCAAACTTGGAAGTGGCTCGCAGCGGGCGGTTCAGGGGCACAAGATCCTGGTGCAGGTTCCCATGTGCTTTCATGACATTGTGCTCAACCATCCGTTTGTGCTGAAGGGGATTCTGCTGGACGTCTGGGCGGAATTGCCTTCGACGCTGCGCGAGCGAATTACGTTTCACACCTTTGTGTACAACTCGACCGATCGCGAGAAGTACCATTCGTCGCGATTCGCGGAGGGATTGCCATTTGTACTCGAGGGAAAGCGTGGATACCGGTCGTTTGTGCGCTTTCTGGGCGAGTGCGATGGCGTGATTAACCTGACTGCGGGAAGCATTCTGGGACGGGTTACGTTTCTGTCAGCGGCGCTCTCGCGTCCGGGAATTTTCAGCGATAACAGTGTGCTGAATACGCGGCTTTATCCCAATTCCTGCATTCCCATGCTGGACACTTTGCGCTTGCGCGAACTGGTTAAGGCGATGCTTCATGGATTGGAGGGCACAAAGGATGACCGGCTTTTGCCGTCCGAAAATGCGGCCGCTGACCTTGGGGACTTCTCACGGAACCGGGATCGCTTGCGGAAAATTGTGGGAAAAATTCCATGAATCGATTTGTCAGCTTCTTCATTCTTTGTTTACCTAGTGCTAACCTCCCCCCCTCCCCCCTTCGCCGGTCTTTAAGAATCAATTAGTTAGCTCCAGGTCTATGACTCTTAAAGACTTATCGCGGCAGGTGCCCTTATTTAGAATCAGTGACTTACGGCGAAATGACTCGACAAAATGGCTGCAAACTATCAAAGAATATATACTTTACTGGCTTTGTATAGAGAAGCGCGAGTCACTGGTTAGTTTCGGGCAAATGACGTGCGTCCTCCCGGTTGAATTCAAGTTGACGATTCGGTTACTAAAAGTTTTGACCGCGAGGCGGCCTATGTCAAGCGGAAAACTATGGGCGGTGGTGGGTGGGTTGGCCGAAGCTTGAAATTTGCGGATGGTAGAATCCCGGCCATGGCGAACGTTCTTGCACGACTGAATCGAGGGGTTCGGCATCTGGGGTACGTGCAGGAATTCTTGCGATGCTTCCTGGTGTTTCGCTCGCCGCTTCGCGTGATATTCGGATATCTTTGGCTTCCTGTTTCATATCCCTTCTTTTGTGTTACCCGTTCGGGAGATAGGTTCCGCGTCATCAACCGGTCGGATCTGGCAACCGTCTGGATTATTTATTTGCGTAACGAATACAACGTAAGACATGAGGATAAGGTAATTCTCGACGGTGGCGCCAATATTGGCGCTTTTTCGGTCTTTGCGGCGTCGCGCGCGACGGGGGCCCGGATCTTCGCAGTTGAGCCGTTTCCTTCGACCTTTGACAGGTTGGAGGAAAGCGTACGGACGAATCATCTCGAGGACCGAGTAACCTGCATGCAGGTTGCTCTCGCATCGGCAGATCAAAACGTGAACATGTACGCGGCGGCCCACGTAGACAGTCAAGCAAGGCAAGTGATTAAACCTTCGGGGCCGGATACTGTGAGAGTTCCTGCTCTTTCTCTGTCGTCGTTGCTGGAGCGAATCGGAGTCACCGAGTTTGACCTTCTTAAAATGGATATCGAGGGTGGCGAACATCCTGTCGTACTGCATACGGACGCACGAGTGCTTTCTCGATTCAAGCGAATAAGTATCGAGTATCACCAGACGGGCGAAGAAAATCCTCTATTCCAGCATCTTATGGCTGCCGGCTTCGTGCTCCGGCGCGACCGGGTCCTGGGTTTCAACTACGGCGTTGCCGAGTTCGTTTTCGAACGAAAGATCGCAGCGTAGTCTTACATTTTGAGTGAGGACATAAAGAGTAGTGTCAGACGTTAACAAGTGGTACCGGGATTACTGGGCGCGGCATACGGCTCGCGACGTGATGTACAAGACGCTGCGGGCGCGTTGTCTGTCATGCGAGGACTTGCCGGGGCTGAACGAATACGAGCAGGTGATTTTCGATAGGACACGAGATGCAGCGCGATTGCTGGATTACGGGGGCGGAGACAACCGTCTGAAGCGGAAGTTTCTGGCGGCCGGGTTTCGCGGAAAATACGAGACGCTCGACATGTCGGACGAGGAGCCGCATGAATATCGGACGATTGCCGAGGTCACGGGAGAGTTCGATGCGATTCTGTGCCTGGAGGTGATCGAGCACATCGCGCTGAACGATTATGTCGATCTGATGGATGCGTTCGACAAGCTTTTGCGTCCGGGCGGGGTGCTGGTGATTTCGACGCCGAATCCGCTGTGCGTGGTGCCGATGTGGGCGGGTGATCCGGGCCATGTGCAGCAGTATCCGATAGCCGACCTGGCGGCGGACTTCGCGATTCGGGGGCATGAGGTAGAGGGGTTTCGCGTGCGCTACGGCGCGTGGCCGAAGGGAATCAGGCCGCGGCTGCGGTTTTTTGCGATGCGAGTGCTGTGCTATTTACTGAGCGTGGATTACGCGTCGGGGATTATGGTCATCGGGAAGAAGAAAGAACAACGCTAGAAGATGGAAAGCGTCCAGACATGCGACTGTTGCGGCGCGGCCCTCACGGGGGATCGAGTACCGGGAATGGCCGAAGTGAGCTTACTGCAATGCGAGTGTGGACTTGTAACTACTTCACCGCGCCCAGCCATTGAAGAAATTGGCCGATACTACCCTCCAACTTACTATTCCTACACACCCAGGATGCCGACAGTCACGCGGCGCATGGTTGACAAGCTGAAGGAATACAAGTGCGGATATCCCGTAAGGGATGGTATTCCTTCTCGCCTGTTTTGGAAGTGTGCGACTGCCGTTCTTGGAAACGCGTTCCTTTATTACCTGCCTTACCGGGGCGACGGACAGCAATTGCTCGAAGTTGGATGTGGCACTGGCACCGATTTGCTTTGGGCAAAAGAACATGGTTGGGACGTCCACGGTCTGGAGATCAGCGAAAGCGCAGTCGAGGTTGCGAAGAAGCGGGGGCTGCAGAATGTGTGGTGCTCCACATTCGAGAAGGCTGATCTGCCGAATGGTGCCTTCGACTGCATCGTGATGAGCCAGGTTCTTGAGCACCTCCATTCGCCGAGTAAGGCTCTCCGAAAATGTCACGCGCTTTTGCGTCAAGGGGGTCTCCTGCTGGTTGCGGTGCCAAGGTTTGACAGTTGGAATCGTCACGTCCTCGGAAACTATTGGGGAAACCTTCAGTTCCCGGTCCATCTCTACCATTTCAATCTTCCTGTTCTGGAGCGGATGATGCGGGATGCCGGCTTTCAGGTTTGCGATGTGCGCCTTAGCTCCAAATTAGTGAATCTTTCTTATGCTTTGCGCAGCATGAGGCAGTTCCATATCTTCAGCCGCATCTTCACTCGGCCTCGTGGAAGCCTGAGCGACGTCATGCTGATTGTCGGGGAGAAGGTCTAGCGATTCTTGCAGGTCGGCTCCCCAAAAAGCGGGATACGAGCCTGCATGTCGGGGCCGTTGAAGAGACCCCTGCCACACGCCGCTTCCCAAGCCCGGTTTCGGGCTGCGCACGGCTGGCAAAAAACTGCGACATACGTGCAAAACCGCAGTACCGAATCGAAAAAACTGTTTGACCTGGAGAGACCACCTCAGTAGACTGCGATCTACGGTGCGGGAGTTTTTTCCCCACGTTCGACCCGAACCGTAAAGCTGCAGTCTGCGATCCTTCCGTCGTCGGCGAAAGCTGGCGAATCAGGCCTGCGTTTGAACCCGATCACCATCGGGAATGCTCCTCAAATAAGGGATTTCCACTATGCCTGCAAGCGCTGGCCTGCAGACGAATCTGATGACGTGGCTCGTCATGACTGCACTGGCCGCGTGCTGGGCGATTTCCGTCCGGCTGACGCCGGGGTGGAAGCAGGAGGGTTGGCCCGCGCTGTTGAAGTCGGTCTATGGATTTGTCTGGCTGGGCTTCGGGCTGGACATCGTTCTGCGCTTCCTGATGCTCTCCTACAACGCGGTGGAGTGGGGGAACGACACTTCGCGGCTGGTCGCCTTGCCGGTGGAGACGGTCAACTACACGCTGGCCTATTGCGGAGCGTTCTGGCTGCTGGTGTCGACCGGATACGTGATGGCGCTGCGCCGTTCGACCGCGGGTCCACTGCGGCTGACGCGCGTCTTCACGCTTGATCTTGTCTATGGCGCAGCGATCCCAGCCGCGCTTCTGTTCTCGCTGCTGTTCTACCTGACCGATGTGCCGGATCGAGTGCCCCTGGTATTGCTGACTCCACTCGGCGTACTGGCGGGGCTTTACATGATTCCCGCGACGATTGTGTGGTGGGACCACTTCGCGCAACCCGGGCCGTGGTGGCGGATCTCGAGCCTGCACGTAATCGTGCTGCTGCCGGCCTTCGTCAACGGGTGGCTTAGCCCGTATCGCGAAAATTTTACGCCGATGTTTCTGATCCCGCTGGTGGCCGCGCTGTTCGCGGGACGGAGGCCGGTGCTGGCGAAGGCGGTACCGGTGGGTGTTGCCTGTTTTCTCGTGCTGAGCACGCTGGTCGGCTCCTACCGGCAGATCAAGTGGGAAAACGCGCGTCCCGAAGAAGTCGCGAGCGAGGTTCGGAGCGCTGGCCTGCTGGAGTGGTTCACGGGCGACTTTGGACGCCGCATGGCGCGTTTTCACTCCTTCGATTCGTTCTTGCTGACGATGCACCTGGTGCCGAATGCGCAGCCTTACTCGGGGCGCGACGTGCTGGTGAGTCCGTTTATCCACGGGTTCGTGCCGCGGCTGTTGAACAGCAGCAAAGAAGCGGCGGATGCGGGAGAAAAATTCGGCGCGAACATCTGGGCGTATGACGATCCCAAAGCGCGCGACCATGGCGGGGCTGCGATCGCTCCCTCGATGCCGGGAGATTTGTATGACGCCGGGGGGGTGCTCTACCTGGCGCTGGGAGCGCTGATGTGGGGCGCTGTGCTGGGGCTGGTGGATGGATGGAAGTCGCATCTGCCGGGCTTTGTGGCGGCCGCGCTGACGGCGCTAATGGCGACGCACTGCGCGATGTCGATCGAGCGCGATTTCGATCATGAAGTGGCGGGACTCATCCAGATGCTGGTGGTGGTGGTGGTGGTGAGCGGCGTGATTGCGTTGTCACGGCGGCGCGAGACCGAGTTTTCTTTGGGGTTCGACCCTGGTCTGGAGCGAGGCTAGGCGATGAAGGTTCTGATCCTGGCAACGGACATCTACTCGCGCAGCGGAATTGCGCGGTACACATCTGCACTCGCGCAATCGCTGGGCACGATGCTTAGCGCGCAGAACGTGGAAGTTCTTTGCTTTTTTTCGTGGGGCCAGCCCGAGGATGTTCGGCGCGACTTTCGCATCAGCGGAATGGTCAGCGATCGGCCGCGGGCGGGAGCAGTTTCCCGGCTGCGTTTCCTGTGGAACGCGCTGCGGGCCGGGTTCCGCGGATATGACCTGGTCATCGCGAATCATGTTGCGCTGGCTCCGGTGGCATGGATGCTGAACCGGATATTCCAGACTCCGTACTGGGTGTCGTGCCACAGCATTGAAATCTGGTGGGGCACCACGCAGGCGCGGCGAGCGGCTTTAAAGCACGCGGATCTCATTTTGCCGGTCAGCCATTACACGGCGGAAGTGGTACGGAGGATCGAGGGAATCGAGAGTTCGCGAGTCACGGTGCTATACAACGCAATTCCAGACTCGTTCGACAAGGCATTCGCCGCCAGGGAACCGTCGCGCGTAGGGGCAGGGAAGAGCGCTCCCAGGCTGCTGTCGGTTTGCAATTTGGTCCGGGGAAACGAGTTCAAGGGGGTCGACACAGTGATTCGCGCGCTGCCGGCCGTGCTCAAGGTGTTTCCGAACCTGCGCTACACGGTGGTAGGCGAGGGTCAAATCCGCGCGGACTTGCAGCACTTTGCCGCATACACGGGCGTAGCTGGGAACGTGGTTTTTCTGGGCGAAATTTCTGACTCGGAACTGACTCAGCAATACCGCGACTGCGACGTTTTCGTGCTTCCCAGCCGGGGACAACAGCGCGGAGAGATTGGCGGCGAGGGCTTTGGGCGCGTGTATGTCGAGGCGGCGCTGGCAGGGAAGCCGGTCGTGGGCAGCAAGACGGGCGGCGCGGCGGAAGCTGTGATTCACGGCAAGACGGGCTTCCTGGTCGATCCCGAATCGACAGAGGAAGTTTCCAGGGCGGTGCTCGACATCCTGCAGGATTCGGAACTGGCCGCTCGGATGGGATCGCACGGTAGAAAGTGGGCACTCGATACCTTCTCGGAAGAAGCGCTGAGCCGTTCGTTGCGCGGTTTATTGCGCGGTTACGGTTTCGAAAATGAGCGGGTTGGCGAATTGGCGCACGCGGGTGGGCAATCATGACGAAGCTCATGAAAGAGCTCGAGGAACTGCCCGCGGGATTCAGCGAGCCGACTGCGCTTCCTGCGACGCCGGATGAACAGAAGGAATGGCAGCGAGCCAACCGTACATGGTGGGAAACCCACCCGATGCGCTACGACTGGAATGACGCGATTCCCAGTGAGGAGTTCAGTAAAGACTTTTTCGCCGAGATCGACCGGCGCTTCTTCACAGCGGCGGCGCTTTATGCTCCCTGGAAACAAATTCCTTTCGACTCGCTCATAGATTTCGACGCTCTCAATGACAAGGATGTGCTTGAGATTGGCGTCGGGAATGGAAGTCACGCCCAACTTCTCGCGTCCCATGCGAAGTCATTCACTGGGATCGATCTGACTGAATATGCGGTCAAGAGCACGTCCCAGAGAATGCGGGCATTCGGACTCACGGGAACGGTGTGGCAGATGGATGCCGAGCAGATGCAGTTTGCGGACTGCAGTTTCGATTTCATCTGGAGCTGGGGCGTAATCCACCATTCGTCAAATACCCGAAAAGTTCTGGAGGAGATGCATCGAGTTTTGAGACCTGGCGGTGACGCAGTGGTGATGGTGTACCACCGCACGATTTGGGAGTACTACGTACAGGGCGCGATGCTCGCGCTCTTATCGGGGCAGATTTTCAAACCCGCCGCTCTTCACAGCAATATCCAACGCAGAACAGATGGAGCGATGGCCAGGTATTACAAACGCGCAGAGTGGGAACAGTTGGTATCTGATCTTTTTTCCGTTACGGATACGCGCATCTACGGGAAGAAAACTGAACTTGTGCCAATACCCGCGGGGAAGCTGAAGGATCAGCTGGTTGGAGCGATCCCTAATGGTTTCAGCCGGTTTCTCACGAACACCTGTGGATGGGGCTCGTTCCTCGTTTCACGACTCCGTAAGGAGGCGGTGTAGCGAGTTATGTGCGGAATCATGGGGATGTTCGGCGACGGACGGGTCGAGGAGATGGCGGCCGGCGTGCGCTCCATGATGGCAGGACTGCGGCACCGGGGTCCCGATGATGAGGGCAGCGTCGAGATTGCGGCGGGGGAGACAACCCTGATACTCGGACACACGCGGCTTTCGATCCTTGATCTGAGCGCGGGCTCGGCGCAGCCGATCAGGCATGCAGAGACCGGGTCGTGGCTAATTTATAACGGGGAAATTTACAACTTCCGCGAGTTGCGCTCTGAACTGGAGAGGCTGGGCTTTCGTTTCCACACTTCGGGCGACACCGAAGTGTTGCTGCACGCGCTGGTGGCCTGGGGTGAAACGGCGCTGGCTCGGCTTGAGGGCATGTTCGCTTTTGCCTTTTGGGATGGGCGGGAGCGGACTCTGCTGCTGGCGCGGGATGCGATGGGCATCAAGCCACTCTACTTTTATCACGGCCAGTCGCATCACGGTCCCGCCAGCACTGGAATGTTTGCGTTTGCTTCCGAAGTAAAAGCTTTGGAGCAAGCGCAGATTTGTCCGATGACGCTGGATGAAGATGCGGTCGATTCTTTCCTGACTTTCGGAGCGGTGATTGGTCCGAACACGATTCGGAAAGAAATTCGAGAATTGCAGCCGGGGCGTTGGTTGCGGGTGAATGCGCGGCTGGAAGTCACAGAGCGGCAGTATTGGTCGCTGACTAATGCCGCGAATGACGAATCGCAGTTCGACGGGACGTTCGACGAGGCTAGCTCCTACATTCGGGAGCGGCTGGAAAATGCGGTCGATTCGCACCTGGTTAGCGATGTTCCGGTGGGGGTATTTCTTTCGGGCGGAGTCGATTCGAGTTTACTGGCGCTGCTGGCCTCAGAGTCTGCAAGCAGTCCGATCACGCTGCTGACGGTGGCGTTTCCAGAGCAGGAATTTTCGGAGTTGCCTTACGCCCGTGAGATTGCCCAGGGGCTCCCGCATCCGCACCAGGTAGTGACGCTCAGCGCGACGGACTTGCAGCGGCTGTTGCCGGATGCGCTGGCCGCGATGGACCAGCCTACGGTGGACGGGATCAATACCTACGTGATCTCCAGAGCAGGCGCGGATTGCGGATTGAAGGTGCTGCTGGCGGGAATTGGCGGCGATGAGTTGTTTGGCGGATACACCACATTCGTCAACGCTCCAAGGCTGCTGAGATATGGGGCAGGTTTGCGTCCGGTCGCGCGTTTCATGGCGAAGTTGCCCACCAAGAATCCGATTCCCTGGAAGAAAGTCGCGGACGCCGGCGAAGTTGGAACTCTGGCTGAGGCCTACCTGTTGCAGCGAAGCATCCGCTGGCGGCGCGGCAAATCTGCTGCGATCGCGGAACGAATGCAGGCAAGTATCGACCCGTTCGACACCGATTTTCAGAAGCTTGCTGCGCTGGAGTTGGAGTTTTATGCGCGCAACCAACTGCTGCGCGATGCCGACGTGTTCAGCATGGCGAACTCGGTGGAGTTGCGGGTTCCGTTCCTTGATCGTTCGCTGGTGAAGGCGGCGCTCTCGATTGCTCCCAAACATCATTTTGCGGGCGGCCGCGGGAAGCGGATCACACGAAGCCTTCTCGGCGAACTTACGGGCGAACGCGTGGCCCAGCGGCCGAAGATGGGATTCACCTTCCCCTGGAGGCAGTGGCTGCAGAAATCCTTGCGGCAGACGATCGCGAGCACGCTGCGCGACGAGCAGCTTTACGAGCCGCTCCTGCTGAATCCCGAGTACGGCCATGACTTGCTCGACGGCCTGGAGCGCGACGACCGTCTGCAATCATGGTCGGAGGTGTGGTCACTTTTCACGCTGCTGCACTGGCAGGCGAGAAGCGGGGTGGACTGTGCCGTTGCCTAAAATTGTAAAAGTATGCACACGCAAGTCCAAGAGTGTGCGTGAACATGGCTCCGGGCGCGCCATCCGCGCCGCAGATCACAATTTAGTGTGTCCTGCATCACAGAGTCAGGCCGCCCGTTTTGCGATAACAGACGGACTCGGACGTATCGAGGGGGACACTGCCAAGATCATCGTCCCGGGTGCAATCCACAATAAATCTCAGCCCGTATGCCGAGTGCGGCATTTCGGAAGGATGTCGGATTTCGGGTACGGGCGGGGATTGCCACGGACTTTCAAGAGTCCGAACTCGCAGCGAATTCCTTTAAAGCCAGGGCACGCGATCAGGAACGGGGTGCAACATGGCGTTGCCTAGGATCGCCGTGTTATGCGCAATCAGCGGGCTGGGAGGGGCGGAGATCAGTCTGCTGGAGTTGGTGGCGCGTTTACGCGACTCGTATGAATTCCATCTCATAGTTCCAGGCGAAGGGTTGTTCAAGAAGAACGCCGAACTGGCGGGGGCGAAGACGTGGGTATTGCCCTGGCCGGAAGCCTTGGCCAGAACTGGGGAGACGGCAGCGCATCCGGGCCCGATGCGGTTGTTGCGCGCGATGGCATCGTTGCGCGAATTCACGCAGCGGCTGTCGTCGTTGATTGCCGGGATCGGACCGTCGGCGCTGATCACAAACGCAGTCAAGGCGCACGTGATTGGCGCGCTCATTCGCAGACCGAAACAAGTGCCGCTTATCTGGTACATGCGCGATGGGCTCGAGGATCGCGCGCTCTCCCGCAAGTTGCTGGCGGCGCTTTCGTGGCGCTGCGATCTTGCGATCTGCATTTCTCATTACGTGGCAGGCCAATTCCGGCGCTATGTCTCAGCCTCGGTCCCGGCGAATGTGGTTTACAACATCGTGGACCTGGAGCGCTTTCACCCCAATTCTGTTGGCACGTCCGGCGCCCGGCTTGGAACCCACGGATCGAGCGCGAACGTAGGCCAAGCTCAACGGATGTTCTCCGGAGCGGCGGACTTGAAGAAGAGTCCCGGTGAAATCTGGTTCGGTATGGTGGGCGCGATTACTCCACTGAAGGGGCATGACATTTTCCTGGAAGCGGCGGAGAAAGCGCTGAAGAGCCTGCCGCACGCGGCCTTTGTCATCGTGGGAGACAATCCTTACGCCACCGAGAGCACGCTCGATTACCAGCAGGCGCTGCTCCGCAAAGTGGAAGGTTCGGGGCTGCGCGGGAGAGTGAAGTTTCTGGGCTTCAGAAAAGATGTTCCGGAAATTCTTGCGCGACTGGATGTGTTGGTGCAGCCGAACCGGGGGCCGGAGGGTCTGGGGCGCTCGGTTCTGGAAGCGCTGGCCTGCGGCGTGCCCGTGATTGCGGTCAACCAGTGGGGTCCAGCCGAATTAATTTGCGACGGGCGCACGGGTTTGCTTTTCCCGCCGCTGGATACGGATATGCTTGCGGCCCGGATGATCGAACTGGGAAGAGACAGGGTGTTGCGGAAGACGATGGGAAGCCGCGGCCGGGGCTGGATTCAGGAGAATCTGGTGCCGGACGACCTGGCCAAGCAGTTTGCCGGCATCCTGACCAGGACGATTTCTCCACCACTGCGGGAGGCGATCGCATGAGAGTCCTGCAGCTCGGAAAGTTCTACGATCCCGTGGTGGGCGGCATGGAAAGTGCGCTGCGGGAGATTTGCGAGACGCTGCACCAGCAGGTCGATCTGCGCGTGGTAGTGGCAAATACACGATGCCGCACCGAGCACGACAGCAAGACGGTACCGGTTACGCGCGTGGCGAGCATGGGGAAACTTTTCTCGCTTTCGATGGCGCCGACTTTCCCTCTATGGGCGCGAAGATTCAATGCGGATCTGATCCATGTGCACTTGCCGAATCCGCTGGCGGAATTGTCGGCCATGCTGGCCAACCGGGATGTCCCGGTGGTCGCGCATTTCCACAGCGACATCGTGCGGCAACGGAAGCTCCTGAAACTTTACCGGCCGTTTCTGGAGGCTTTCTACCGGCGCGTGAATTGCATCATCGTACCGACGCCGCGACATATCGAAATTTCGGAATTCGTTTCGCAGCATCGCGACAAATGCCGGGTGGTGCCGTTCGGGATCCCGATTGAGCGATTTGACCTTGACGAAGCCGGACGCAAGCGGGCAGACGAAATTCGCAATGGCCCGCCCACGGTGCTGTGCGTGGGGCGACTGGTGGGCTACAAAGGCGTCGAGGTGCTGATTCGCGCGTTCGCGAACATCAACGCGCGTCTGCTCATCGTCGGCACCGGACCGCTGGAGGGTTCGCTGAAACTTCTGGCGCAGAAGACAAACGTGGCCGACCGCGTGGAATTCGCGGGGCATGTGCCGGACGAGGAACTCGCGTCTTACTACCACGGCGCGGAATTGTTCGTGCTGCCCTCGGTCAGCAATGCTGAGATGTTCGGCATCGTGCAACTGGAGGCGATGGCGTGCCGCAAGCCAGTGATCTCGACCAATTTGCCGACGGGCGTGCCATGGGTGAACGAACATGGCAAAACAGGACTGGTGGTTCCCCCGGGAGACGTCGAGGCTTTGGCCGAGTCGATCCGGTATCTTCTCGCGAACCCCGCGCGACGGCAGGAGATGGGGGAAGCTGGGCGGTCGCGCGTGGAGCAGCATTTTACGTCCACGAGAATGGCGGAATCGCTGCTGCAGATTTATCAGGAGATGGTGACCGAACCATATTGGCAAGAGGTTCCGGCGAAGCGTTCGCGGTCCGAAGGAGTGCTGGCGGGGCCGGGCGAAAAATATGTAAACACAGGGTCGAGCCTGTGAGGGATCCGCGCGTATGATTTATCTGTTCATTTTCACGGCAGCGCTGATTGTTTCGGCGGTCACCGCCCGCTTTGTGCGGGACGTCGCGAACGCGCGCGGGTGGGTGACAGCGCCGGAATCCGCGCGGCACATGCACGCGCGACCCATTCCGCGGCTCGGCGGGATCGCCATTCTTTTTGCCGTGGTGCTCATTGTCACGTCGGCCGTGGTGGCGTCGAATTTATTTCACTGGAATTATGTCGTTTCATCGGGAACGCTGCTCGGCCTGCTGGGGCCGACGCTGCTGATATTTGCTCTCGGGCTGGCGGACGATTTTCGTCCCATGAGCCCGTATGTGAAATTTGGCGTGCAGATACTGGCGGCGGGATGGCTTTATCTGGACGGCTTCGGTATTACGCGCCTACAACTTCTATTTGGCGGGCGGCAGCTGGGCAGTGTAGCCGAGCTCGTGCTGACCGTTTTCTGGGTGCTGCTGATCACAAATGCGTTCAACCTGCTCGATGGGCTGGACGGTTTGGCCAGCGGGTCCGCATTATTTGCGAGCCTGGTGGTCTTCATCGTTTCGCTGGTGAGCGGGAACACGCTGACAGAAGTCGTGACGATTGCGCTCGCGGGAGCAATCGTGGGATTCCTGCGGTACAACTTCAATCCCGCGACGATTTTTCTTGGCGACTGCGGAAGCCTGGTGATCGGATTCGTGCTGAGCGCGGTCTCGATGGCGAGCTCGGAGAAGGCGCCTACCGCGGTGGCCGTCGCGATCCCGGTCGTTTCGTTCGGACTGCCCATCCTGGATACGTTCATGGCCGTGCTGCGGCGCTTCCTGAATCGCAGGCCCTT
Source organism: uncultured Acidobacteriaceae bacterium (assembly GCA_963838315.1). Classification (GTDB taxonomy): domain Bacteria; phylum Acidobacteriota; class Terriglobia; order Terriglobales; family Acidobacteriaceae; genus Acidiflorens. Next base: position 135,594 of record CAWIQW010000001.1, on the reverse strand, counting down.
GTTCACCGCCGACGGTGAGCACATCCACCACAAGCTCTTGCAGCGCGGACTATCGCACCGGCAGGCGGTGGTTGTGTTGTATGCGGTTTCGGCCTGCTTTGCCTTGATCAGCCTCCCCTTGCTGTCGCCGAATTCCGGGATGATCGCGGTAGTTCTGACGATTGTCGGTCTCGGAGTTTTCTTTGGGCTTCAGCATCTCGGCTACGACGAGGTGGATGAATTGCGGCGCGTGGCCCGGCGGACATGGGAGCAGAAGACGATTATCACGAACAATCTTGCCATACGGCGGGCGACCGACGAGCTGGCGCGGGCTGAGTCCCTGGAACAGATCTGCGAGATTCTGAAGCTCGCGTTTCACGACCACGACTTCGACGGCTTTGAGTTTTCCTTCAGTCCGGAGCTTCCCGGGTGGCATGGAGTATTAGAACTTTCTCCGCCGGTGCAGTACGAGTGGCATCGCGAGACTCAAACCAGCCGCAAGGGATGGGTTCTCCGGTTGGACCTGCTTTCGCCAGAGGGGAGGGTGTGCGGCGCGTTTTCGGTCGACCGGAGTTACGCGGCGCGGTCGCTGCGTAGCGATGTCGACTGCCTGACGGATGGCTTCGCAACCACTCTAAGCGCGGCGTTGCAGAGAACCTGCCAGAGTCACGCGTCCGTGCCGGCTATGAGCGTCTTAAGCGATAAGACGTTGCTGAACGGCGCTACCAGCGTAGCGTAGCGACCGCTTCCCGCGGCGCTACCTTGGCGCGTCATGATTGTAGTTCGCCTGGCACTTTCCATCACAAGAATAGGGGGAGAATACGTTGCCGGAGAGATTCCGGATGACGACGTTTCCATCTTCCTGTACGGCGGCATGGCGGAACGGGCCGGTTGAAGAGTTGGCCATATTGTTCGCGAACCTGCCGATTGTCGCGCTGTTCAGTTCGAAAGCATTGTAGGTTGTGCGATAGAGCTGGTACTTAGTTCCGGCTTCCAACGCAGAAACGTTTTCCTCCAACTCAAGCAGAGAGCTGTTCACGAACGCGTGAATGAGCAGGTTGCCATGGGTGGTGAAGAGCGTACGGTTCGTCCAGCCAAAACCCCACTCGCCGCCACGCAACAGGATCCAACGGCTTTCGCCGGATGTTAGACAGGTGGTATGTGCGGGATCGGCCACGCTGCAGATCGTGCCGGAATCATACTCATGTTGATCTTCCAGGTATAAGTTGTCGCTGACGTCGTCTACCGTGCCCCCGATCAGGTAGCCAGGATGAACATCGCCGGGAGCGTTCTGGCCGATGTCGCGCACGACATTTCCGCGAATCATCGAACAGGCGTTGCAATCGATGCCGGGACGCTTCTGCGAATAACTCACCGTGTTATCGATTACCTGAACGTCGCGCACGGTCAAAGAATTTCCGGTGCCGATGCCGCCGTCAGTTACGCGATTGCGGGCGATCAACACCTCGCTCGTGAGCGTGTGTTCGAGCCCTCCAATAGAGATGTTGCCGAAGTGTAGTTCGTTATCGGCAATAGTCAGGCCGGATAGGGAAGCGGTGCTGCCCGATTGCAGCGCGACGTAGATATCTCCGTGGTCGAAGAAATTACCGCTGATTTCGGAATGATTGAGGCCGCCATAGGCAATGCTTGCGCCGTGGAAGATGTTGCCGCTGATTTTCACATTCGCGGGCAGTCGCGCCGTGTTGTCCTGTCCGGACTCGATTGCTGTGGCATTGCCGGGAGGGGGAAGATGGGCCTCGAACGTGTTGCCGTGCACGTACAACCCCGACTGCGCCACGATCAGCATCGAGAACGACCGGTAGTCTCCGGTTTCCGCAAAGAGGTTGTCGCGGACGACACCGGCTTCATCGCCGGGAGACTGCGCCGGATCGAAATGGCTCACGCCGAGTGCATTGTCGCCGTGACCATAGCCTGTCGAGTGCAACAGGAACGCGGAGTCATGGATGTCGAGATGCGTATTGTCGAGCAGGTTGGCCAGCTTATTGGGATTTCCTTCGAGGCTGACGTGATCGAATTCGACGTGATCGCAGGCGTGGCAGATGAAAATGGAAACCCAGTCGTAGCTGGAGCTCGAGTCGTCCCATGTGAGGCTGATGTGGCGGAGTGCAATGTTGTGGGATCTCGAGTTTGCGTCCGAGCGGGTTGCGCTCGCACTGGCGCCCGCATTGGCAAAGAGGGTTGCTGGAGGATCGCTCGCTGCGCGCTTGACTCTGATCGTCGTGATACCTTTGCCGGCTCCGCGTATTTCCACGTTGGAGGGAAGTAACACGCCGGCACGCGATCCGGAGACGTCGACACTCTTCCAGGTCGAGATCGGGCTGGACTCATAGATTCCCGCCGGAATGTAGACCGCGCACGGGGCATTCGCGCAGTCGCGAATAGCCGCCTGAATTTTTTCCACGATGGATGCGCCCGGGTAATCCGCAGCGTTGCGCGCCGCTCCGGTTCGAGCCGCCATCTGCCCCGCACCGAATGCAGGCCACGCGATGATGCAAACCGCGCAGGCAAAGAATCGAGCCGAGTGTAGGAGCGAAAGGCGCGAGGATTTGCGCGAGGTCCTGCAAGACGATCTATACATAAGAAGAAGGAGCGCGTTCAGTTCCGGTCTCCTCGCTAGTGGCATTTCCTGAGTTTCCCGGATTGCGCGCGCGTCAGCGTGAAGGCCTGCGGAGGTTCGGTAGTGCTCCCCAGGGTAAATTCCAGGTGCATGCTGTCTCCATGGACCGAGCCTCGGTAGACGACGGCGGTTCCGTTCGAGGACCGATCTTTCCTGATCGGTCCGCCTTGCCGCTGAAACGTGCCTGGCGCCTCGAATCTTCCGCCTTCATCGAGTATGAGCGGTTCAGGGATCGCGCCCTGGGCGCAATCAAATTCGAGTACCGCGCCGCTCGAAGTGACGCGCATCTCCAGGTCGCGGCCGCCCCAGACTCCGGCGCTTGCCGGCGCTTCTTTGGGATGAGCGAGAGACTGGGCGGCGGCGGGATGGCCCATGGATGCCGCGATCAGGATGATCGCGAGAAGTGTTCCGACTAAGTCTTGCGTATTAGTCCATATTAGTCTCGCCAGCCGCTCGACGGACGCATGCCGCAGGACTGATCGAAAGAATCGCTTTTTTGATGTGAGGTTCATCACAGCCAGCTTGACAATCCAGTGTATACTTCCCGGCGTTGGGAGCTGAACGGAATTCCGGGTTGCTCCCAGGCACCGGGTGTTTCACGCATCCGCGTCCCTTCCGAACACCGTAACCCAATCGCAAGCTCGAGTTCACACAATCCAATTACGCCTGGCTATGGGCGTCATAAGGTGGAGATCATGACGAAGAGGACCCCGCTTGGAGTGTGGTGTGTGCTGTTAATGGCATTCATCACGATATCGGCCTTATTTTCCTATGCACGTGGAGCCTCCGATCCGGTTTCGGCTGGTCGGATTACGCAGCAGATCGACGAAAGCAAAGTGGTGAGGCTCGCGGGCAACACGCGTCCAGAGGCGAACATCAAGAATGATCGCGGCCCGGTTTCGGATGTGCTCGATATCGATCACATGTTCCTCCTGTTGCAGCGTTCTCCGGAGAAAGAACAGGAACTGGACCGGCTGATCGACTCACTCAATGACAGGAACTCTCCGAATTTCCACCATTGGCTGACGCCGGAAGAATTTGGCGACCGGTTTGGAGTGGCACAGGAAGATATCGACAAAGTCACGAACTGGCTGGAGTCGCACGGATTTCGCATTAATTATGTCTATCCAAACAAGATGCTGATCGACATCTCCGGGACAGCAGGCCAGCTGCGGTCGGCCTTCGGTTCCGAGATCCACCAGCTTGACATTGCCGGCGAAACGCATTTGGCCAATATCAATGATCCGCACGTTCCGGCGGCGCTGGCTCCGGTGGTCAAGGGGTTTGCCTCTTTGAACGACTTCAAGCCTGAACCCATGTACCGGTTGGCAAAGGATTACACCTTTGCAGGTTGCACGGGGTCAACGGGGCCCGGTAGCTGTTATGCGATTACACCCCAGGACGACCAGACAATTTACAACTTGAATCCGCTGTACTCCGCTGGTTACTCGGGGCAAGGCCAGACAATCGCGCTGGTTGAGGACACTGACACCTATGGTGGCGCGGCCGACTGGAATACGTACCGCACCACTTTCGGCTTGAACGCCAGCTTTCCCTTGGGGACATACAGCCAGGTGCATCCGGGCGGCTGTACCGATCCCGGCACCAACGCGGCCGACGGAGAAGCGGCTATCGACGTGGAAGTAGCCTCTGCAATCGCGCCCAGCGCCGCCATCGAGTTGATCTCGTGCGCGGATACTACGTTCACCTTCGGCGGCCTGACTGCCCTGCAAAACTTGATCAATACATGCAGCGGGAATTCGTGTCCCGGCGTTGTGAGCGTCAGCTACGGCGTTTGCGAAGCTGACAACGGTACTGGGGGCAATGCGGCCTTCTACAATACCTATCAGCAGGCAGCGAGCCAGGGCATCTCGGTCTTTGTCTCTTCGGGCGATGCAGGCGCGTCGGGCTGTTCACGCAACTTCTCGGTGGGTTCGGAATATGACGTTACCAGCTTGGGCGTCAGCGGTTGGGGCGAGACGCCCTACAATGTGTCTGTCGGAGGAACTGATTTTGAGGACACATACAACGCAAAAGAAGCGTCAGTGCCGCTCAGCACATACTGGAATTCCACAAACTCCACGTATTACGGCTCCGCCAAGCAGTACATTCCTGAAATTCCCTGGAACGATGCCTGCGCGAGCGTACTGATCTCCTTTTACTTAACGGGCAGCTTCACGCCGTACGGCGCTAGTCCAGCCACTTGTAACAATAGCTCCTATGACACTTCGACTACGTTCCTGAGTACCGGAGCTGCGAGCGGAGGTCCGAGCAATTGCGCTGTCGGGGCTGCTGGAACCAATCAAAGCTCTTACCTCATTTCACAACCACAGTGCCAAGGGTATGCCAAGCCCTCATGGCAATCCGCATACGGCGTGCCCAACGACGGCGTGCGCGACACTCCGGACGTTTCCATGTTCGCCGCTAACGGTGTATGGGGCCACTTCGAGACGGTCTGCTGGTCCGATCCATCTCAGACCTCGGGAGGCGCGGCTTCCTGCAGCGGTGCTCCCAGCACGTGGTCCGGGTTCGGTGGAACGTCGGTTGCTTCTCCCACCATGGCGGCCATTCAGGCGCTGGTGAATCAAAAGACGGGCGAGAAGTGGGGCAATCCCAATCCCATCTACTACCAGATCGCGCAAGGCGAGTACGGCACGCAAGGCGGGAGCTTCCTCGGCGCCGCCTGCAACTCGAGCAGGACTGGCGGTCCGGCAGCCGGATGCGCCTTCAACGACGTTACCCAGGGCGACATCGATGTGGCGTGCGAGGATAACGGCAGCACGGAAGAAGCCCACTGCTACAAACCGGCCGGCACTTACGGTGTAGATAGCACGGACAACGTCACCCAAGCCACAATCATCAACGGCGGCACGGGTTATACCAGCGCGCCTACCTGCACAATCGCCGGGCCGAGCAATGCCGCGCCCTACAAGTCGCCGACCGGAACCACTCTTTGGACGGGAGGTACCCAGGCGACGTGCACGGCATCGGTCAACTCTGGGACCACCAACGCCGTCTGGACCGTCAAGATCAATGCCGCTCCCGGCTCTGCCACGACAGGAGTCTGGCCTTCAGGTGGTGCATCAGTGACCGTCGGAGGAACGACATACACATTCGTCACCAGTCTGACAGGGACTCCTTATTCCAATGCAGTCCTGCTGGTCGCCAGCGGAACCACCAGTGCTCAGGAAACTGGCACGGCGAAAAACCTGGAAGCGGCAATCAACAACACCTCGTCGCAGTGCAGCGCGTCACCCTGCTTCGCCAACGTGACGGGCGCCAATGCAAGTGCAACGGCGACCGAGTCAACCTCGACTGTGACGCTCACTGCGAAAACCGGTGGCTATGCCGGCAACTTCAGCGTGTCGTGGGGCACCGGCTTCGAGTTTGGCGCTGGCTACATCGTGATCACGAACACCACGTTGGGCCAAGGTCCGAACTATGTCAGCGGCATCGCCATTACCTCTGCTGGCTCTGGCTACCAGCCCGAGACTCCGATCACCCTGACGGGCGGCGGAGGCAGCGGCGCAATCGCCGTAGCGAACACGAGCATCGGAACTGCCGCACAGTCCTACCAGCCAGCTTGGGGAGCGGCTCCGGGCTACGACTTGGCCACGGGTCTCGGAACACCCAACGCGTACAACCTGGTCTGTTCGAGCGCGTGGGGTTCCACGTGCCAGCAATCGCAGACCATCACGGTGACGACAGCGCCTCCTTCGAGCGCGGTCTATGGTTCAACCTTCCCGGTTGCAGCCACGGCCAGTTCGGGTTTGACGCCGGCATTCACCGCGTCCGGCGGATGCAGCGTTGTCGACAACGGCAACGGAAGCGCGACCTACACCATGACGAGCGGGGTCAGCAGTTGCTCGGTCATCATCAATCAGGCCGGCAACGGCAGCTATTCGGCTGCACCCACGGTCACGGACAGCGTCAGCGCTACGCAGGCAGTACTGACGGTGAGCGCCAACAACGCCAGCATGAACTATGGCGATGCTGCGTTCCCCTCGTTCAGCGCCAATATCACCGGATACACCAACGGCGATAGCAGCTCCGTGGTCTCGGGCGCCCCGTCATTCAGCACGAACGCAACGCTGAGTTCAACCCCGGGACAGTACACGCTCTTCGTCACCCAGGGAACGTTGGCGGCGACGAACTACACATTCACGTTCATCAATGCTTTCCTGAACATCGGACAGGCAACTCCGACGGCGACGCTGGCGGCGAATCCAGGCACGATCGGTACGGGGGACAGCACGACCCTGACCGCAACCGTGACAGGTTCTCCGAACGGAGTCGCGCCGACGGGCAATGTTACGTTCTATCTCGGCCAAACAGTGCTTGGAACGGGCTGTCTGGGAGGCTGCACGCCGCAGAGCGAGAAGTCCAACCACCGGCGCATGGTCACCGAGGCGATCCTGGCCAGGGGCAGAAAAACGCTGCACGGGCTCGGACCGGAATACCCGGGCGTAGCCTCGACGGCGACGCTGGTCGTCAGCGGCACAACCCTGTCGCTCGGCGCCAACAGCATCACGGCCACTTACGCCGGCGATACCAACTACGTCACCGAACCGACCAATGGCAGCACCGTAAACGTGGACTCTCCGGGTCTCTACGCTCCGGCGAATTCAACGCTCACCGGAAACACGGCCACCTTCAGTTGGTATGGATGGCCGGGAGCTACCGCCTACTGGATCGATATCGGCAACGTTCTCGGTGGGAACCAGTACTACCAGTCGGGTAGCCTGCCGACCACCACCGAGTCGGTCAACGTGAACTCCCTGCCGCTCGATGGCAGCACGGTTTACGTCACCCTCTACTACTTCACCAACGGCTCGTGGGTGAGCAATGCTTACACCTTCACGGCCTACAACAACGCCAGCAATCTGGGAGTGATCACGTCGCCCGCTCCGAATTCGAATTTGACGGGCAGCAGCGTGCCCTTCACCTGGACGGCTGGCTCGACCGCATCCGCTTACTGGATCGATGCCGGTAGCTCACCTGGCGGCAACCAGTACTTCCAGTCGGGCAACCTGGGCAACGTGCTCACCACGACGGTGAGCAATCTGCCCATCACGGGGGGCACGGTCTACGTGACGCTGTACTCTTTGGTGAGCGGACAGTGGCTTAACAATGCTTATGTCTACACCGCGTTTAACCAGGCGGCGGCAGGTGGAGTGATCACCTCGCCGACACCGGGCGCAACGCTCGGTGGTCCCACCCAGACATTCGTATGGTCGCCGGGTACGGGCGGCGCAACCAACTACTGGCTGGACGTGGGAAGTACTCCGGGTGGCAACCAGTACGAGCAATCGGGAGCACTGGGCGATGTGACGACTACGACGGTGAGCGGATTGCCGACCGATGGCAGCCCGGTCTATGTCACTCTGTACTCTCTGATCGGCGGAGTATGGTCGGCCAACGCCTACACCTACACGGCCTTCAGCGCGAGTACCGGACTGGCAGTTATGCAGACGCCTACTCCGTCCACCACGCTGAGCGGCAGTCAGCAAACATTCACGTGGAGTGCGGGTTCCGGAGCCACAGCTTACTGGCTGGACATCGGATCGGGACCGGGAGGCAACCAGTACTATCAATCCGGCAACCTCGGCAGCGCGCTGACGACGACGGTATACAGCTTGCCGGCGGATGGCAGCACGATCTACGTGACGCTGTACTCCTACGTCGGAGGGCAGTGGCTGAACAACGCTTACACCTACACCTCGGGACAGTAAGATCGAGCCCTGGGAAAAAAGCAGGGAAGAGGGCACGGACTCCGGTCCGTGCCCTCTACTTGCGCTGACACACCGCTTCCCCTGCCGATTCTCCTTGACAGTGCCCCGGCTACTACAGAGAATAGTGGTCCAGAGCCGCACCCTTCCGCACGAACACATGGCGGCTTCTCCCAAAAAGAATTCATTTCCTTCTGCATCCGCAGAAGGAAGATTGTCTACAATAGGAAGCGAGAGCGCCGGTCCCCGGTCGGCGCTCTCGCTACTAAATCAGTTGAGTTGCTGTCAAATGGATGGCCCGGGAGTGGGGGATACTCTGAATTAGTTCGTTTTTCGTCGACTTTTTTGTTGACGGCAAGTCACGTCTCGTTCACAATAGCTCTTCTGCTGCGTGTTCCGGCCGAATCGTTTTGCCAAGAAGAAATTTTGAGTTTGCTCTGTTCCGTGTAGTTATTGAGGGGGACTGAGCACGATCGGGGCGACTGCCGTCCAAAGCTTAATTGCTTTTCCCTTCGGAAGGGGGCAAAGCGACCACGCCTGGCAGCAGTCGCCCCGTTGTATTTCTTGAGTTTCTTTCCCGTCTGCATTTCTTTTCGCAAGACTGTGCATCCTTTTCTCAAGCTTGAACTTTTCTTCTCGTTTTGCGATTTTTGTTGTTGACACCCTCTCCGCTACCCTCTACGATTCTCCCGCCTACCATTTGGGCAGAGTTTTTCCTTCCGAACTGCACCTGGCCAGGTGTTTGTAATTCCAAGTACCTCAATAAATCTATTGACTGATCCGGCTTCAGCGCCCGAGCTACGGGTAAGCACCATCTTCGAGGAGAGCACCATGAGCGTTTCTCGCATCCGCGTTTTTGTGTATGTAATTACATTGCTGGTTGTGTCCCTTCTGTTATCGCCCGCAATGTTTGCCCGCGTGACGACCAGCGCGGCGCCTACGCCGCGCGTCACCAAGAAGGTCGACGCCACCCAGCGTACAGTTCTTCCCGGACACGTATCCGCGGCAGTGAAGATGGCCAACGATCTCGGCCGCCAGCATCCCGGCACACCGTCTCCGGGCATGCTGATGATCCTGAAGTCCAGCGAAGAGCAGAAGCGCGAGATCCGCAAGGTTATCGACGAACAGCAGGATAAGCGCACTGCGAATTATCACCAGTGGGTGACGCCGGAAGAGTTCGGCGAGCACTTTGGCGTGCACGATGCCGACATCGCCAAGATTTCAGCCTGGCTCCAGTCCGAAGGTTTCACCGTGGACGAAGTCAGCAAGAGCAAGCGGATTATCAAATTCAGCGGCAACATCGGCCAGGTCGAGCACGCCTTCCAGACCGAGATGCACCTTTACAACTATAAGGGCGAGTTGCACGTCGCGAACAACAAAGAAATCAGCGTCCCCGAAGCGTTCAGTAAAGTAGTCGGCGGCGTTACTCTCAATAACTTTTACCGCAAGGCCAGCTTCGATCGTCACAAGATGATCAAGTTCGGTCCGAAATACACGTCCAGCAGTTCCGTGCACTACGTCGGCCCCGCGGACTTTGCGACCATTTACAACACGGCTCCGCTGCTCGCGCAGGGAATTACGGGAGCCGGCGAGACGATCGCGATCGTTGGCCGCTCCGACATTCTGATGAGCGACGTGGAGAGCTATCGCCAGTTGTTCAATCTTCCTCCCAACGACCCAACCTTTATTCACGCCGGTCAGGACAATGGCACGCAGCCGGGCGACGACGGCGAGTCCGATCTGGACGTCGAAATCTCGGGCGGCATGGCCCCGAGCGCCAAGGTCGATTTCGTCATCGGCACGCCCACCTTCCTCGTGGACGGCATCACCAACTCGATTGAGTACATCGTGGAGAACAATCTCGCCGACATCATGAGCATCAGCTACGGCTCGTGCGAAGCGGTCGAAGGAGTTGGCGGAAACGCATTCAATAACCAGGTGTTCGAACAGGCAGCCGCGCAAGGCATTAGCGTGTTCATCGCCTCAGGCGACAACGGCCCGGCCGAGTGCGACGATCAAAACGACTCCCTGGAAGTCTTGGGCTATGCGGCAGGCGCCGAGTCTTCCACACCTTACAGCGTTGCGGTCGGTGGCACGGAGTTAGCCGGTGAGTGCGCGACCTTCGGAGTTGGCTGCAGCCAGTCGAACTATGCCAAGTATTGGGGTACTTCGACGAATGGCTATTATTTGAGCTCGGCGCTCGAATACATTCCCGAGGTTCCTTGGAATGAAGGCAAGGGGTCGATCTCGAACTCCGACGCCTCCAGCAGTCTTAGCGGATTGTGGTCAAGCAGCGGCGGCATCAGTTCGTACTACATGAGACCTTCGTGGCAGATGGGCGCTAATTCACCGATCCTTGCGTCATCGACCGATCCGTCCTACGCCAGTTATTTGTCGGGCACAGGTGGCAGCATTACCGTCACAGGCGGCAATTGGGTCGCGGGCGTCACGCTCACCAACCCCGGCAGCGGTTACACCGCCTCCACGACGACGGTGACGTTTAGCGGCGGCACATGCACAACGGCCCCCGCGTCAGGAGCCACGGCCAACATCAGCAGCGGCTCGGTGGCATCGAGCGGAGGCTTGGCGTCGATTAACTTCGCCTTCGGTACGCAGGGTGGAACTGTGACGGCCGGCCAGGGCCTCAACTGCACCGTAGCCCCCACTGTGACGTTCGGAGCGGCACCGGCTGGAGGAACAACCGCGACCGGTACGGTGGTGCTAGGTCCGATGATCCAGACTCAGCCTCTGGTCGCGGGCGTACCTCACCGCTTGACTCCCGACTTCGCATTGAACGCGGCGGACGGACACGATGCCACACTGTTCTGCAGTGAGGGCGCGTGCGAGTTCACCACGACCAACGGCCAAAACACGATTACGGATGCGGGCCTCGTCGGCGGAACTTCCGTCGCCGCGCCCAGCATGGCCGGAATCCAGGCCCTCATCAACCAGTACAACGCCGTCAATAACCCCGAACCCGGCAATCCCACCGGACGCCAGGGCATGCCCGCCTACGTCTACTACGGATTGGCAGCGGCGCAAAACGATACGACTTGCGCTGCCTCCGCTCTGGTACCGCCAAACTCGGCGAATACGACCAGTTGCGCCTTCCAGGACATTCAAGCTGGCAACACCTACATCTGCGGCACATCCACTTGTACGAGCAGTTCCGGCACGAAGATTGGCTGGCCGGCTGGCGTGGGCTTCGACCTGGCGACAGGCTTGGGCTCGGTGAACGCCTACAACATGGCGATGCAGTGGAACAGCGTAGTGTTCAACAGCACCACCACCACGCTCAACGCTCCCGTGCAAAATTGCAGCGGGCACGGCTGCGCAGTGACTTTGAGCGGAACAGTGTCGGGCACGGGCACGCCCACCGGCGATGTCGCCTTCATCGTCAGCCAGGGAGAAATCGGCGATCCGGTGAACCAGTCTACCGGTGCGTTCGTCTATCCAGGAGCGTTCGCTACCTTGAGCGGCGGAAGCTTTAGCGCCACCCTCAACAATCTGCCTGCCGGCGTCAATTACAACATTACAGCGCGGTACGGCGGCGACGGTACGAATGCCTCTAGCGTATCGAGTCCGCAGGCAATATCGGTCAGTTCGGAGCCGGTCACAATTACGATCACTCCGGGTGTTATAAACCTGACCGCTTGCACCATCGCCAACGGCAGCACGTTTACTTACGGCCAGTTGATTTGGGCTCAGGTCAGCGTCGCGGGCGTGTCGGGATATGGCGTGCCGACTGGCACGGTGACCATCACCGACTCCATCAACGGCGGGCCAACCAATAACGTCACAACCGTGACACTCGATCCGAACGGCAACGGGTATCTGGTAGCAGGCAACGTCGGCACTGCCAGCAACTCGTGCCTCTACGACTACCTCTTCTCGCAGGCGCCGATGTTCTCGGGCGGCACGCACAGCGTGAGCGCCACCTATTCGGGGGACAACACATTCCAATCCGGATCGGCGGCCACTCCGGCGTCGATTACGGTCTCCCAGATCGCCACTGCACCGACTCTGGCCGCCGGCGCAACTCTGATCACGTCAGGGACGGCAACGAACCTCTACGTCGCTTTCCCGACGGTCACCGCTCTCTCGGCTGGATCGCTCACGCCGGGCGCTTCCGGGCCAACCGGAACCGTGACATTCACAGATACGACAACCTCGACCGTACTCGGAACCGCAACCGTCGTTCCGAGCGTCACCTATGTCGGAGGCAGCAGCAGCGCTTATCCGAGCTGGACCTATGCAGCCACCGCGTTGGGGACAGTAACCGGTATCACCACGACAGGCGCCAATTCCATCACGGCTACCTACTCCGGTGATTCCAACTACAGCGGCACGACGACGACGGCGGTAACGGTCACCGTGGGAACAGGCACGGCAACCACCACCACCGTGACCTCGAGCGCCAACCCGACGACCATCAACGGGCGTCCGACGTTCACCGCAACCATGACGGGAGCGCCCACGGCAGGCACAGTTACCTTCTACGACGCCACTTATGGCCTCACGCTGGGAACTGGAACGGTGGGTACCGCTAACACGGCTACATTCCGGCCGGCGTCGGGCTACCCATTCCTCGGAGGGTCGCATAACATCGTCGCGCAATTCGGCGGCAATGCGACCTTTATGGCGAGCACGTCCGCAGCTTTGGTGCAAACGGTATCCAAGGGAGCGGGCACAGTTGTCCTGGCAGGCAAGCAGGCCGACGTCAGTGGCAACACGTACACGTTCTCTGCCGTATTCACTCCCAGCCCCAGCAGCACCGGCTTTGAGCCGACGCTGGGAGTCATGACGTTCTATGACGCCATCAACGGCGGCACCGCTACCGCGATTGCCACGGCCGTGCCCAACGATGTCTTTGCATCCCAGGGCGGATATGGCCTGTGGACGGCATCCGGCTCCGCCACGCTTTCCACTCCGGGGACGCACGTCATCACCGCGCAGTACAGCGACGTCAATTATCTTTCAGCCGTTTCGAACTCGATGACCGTCTACGTGACCAATACCGGTAACGCCAGCGGGCTGTACTTCCCGTTGCCGGGTAGCACGTTGGGTTACACCGGATCAACAACGTTCAAGTGGTTCGCGAATGCGGCCAATGCGGCTGGTTCCTACTGGCTGGAACTTGGTTCCACGCCGGGTGGTCACGATTACTACCAGTCGGGCAACCTCGGCAACGTGCTCACGGTATCGGTCGCGAACAGCGTGCTCCCAATCAATGGCAGCACCGTGTATGCGACGCTGTACTACCTGGTGCATGGTGTCTGGCAAACCGTCCCGGCAACCTACACCGCATACACGGGCACAGCGGCCGCCATTACTTCGCCCACACCGAACTCAACCTTAACCGGCAGCAGCGCAACCTTCACCTGGACCGCAGGCACGGCAGCGACGGCATACGGTCTGAATATCGGTAGCACTCCGGGAGGAAACCAGTACTATTCCTCCGGCAGCCTCGGCAACGTGCTTACCAAAGCAGTGACAGGTCTTCCGACGGATGGCAGCACGATCTACGTGACTCTGTTCGCGGATGTGAACGGCACGTGGCTCACTTATCCCTACACCTACACGGCGTTCAATGCGAGCGCGGCGCAAGGCGTCCTGACGAGTCCGACTCCGAACTCGACCCTGACCGGCAGCACGGTCACATTCAGCTGGACGGCCGGTTCCGGTGCTACAGCGTATGCCATGGACATCGGCAACGTTGCTGGCGGCAACCAGTACTACCAGTCCGGCAACCTGGGCAACGTACTGACCACCACGGCAACCTCGCTGCCCACAAACGGCAGTACGGTTTACGTCACCCTGTACTCGTTGGTTGGTGGCAACTGGCTCAACACGGGCTACACCTACACGGCGTTTAACCTGGCTGGAGCCAGTGGAGTGTTAACGACTCCCATGCCCGGTACCACGCTGACGGGTAGCACAGTAACGTTCGGTTGGACCCCAGGCGCGGGCGCGTCGGCTTACTGGCTTGACATGGGGAACACTCCGGGTGGGAGCCAGTACTTCCAGTCTGGCAACCTGGGTAACGTGACCTCGACGGTGGTAAGCGCATTGCCCACGGACGGGAGCATGATCTATGCCACGCTCTACTCGCTGGTTGGCGCGAACTGGGTGGCGAATGCTTACACCTACACAGCATTGAATGCGACCAGCGGGCTGGCGGTCATTTCCTCCCCGGTTAACAGCTCAACGATCACCGGAAGCTCGGTGACCTTCAGCTGGACTCCGGATCCGAATGCTTCCGCATACTGGGTGGATGTCAGCAACGTTACCGCGGGCGCAAACGACCTGGATCAATCCGGAAACCTGGGCAACGTACCCAACTACACGATCTACAACCTGCCGCAAGATGGCAGCACGATCTACGTCACTCTGTACTCGTATGTGGGAGGCCAGTGGCTGTATACATCCACCAGCTACACGTCGGGTTCAGGCGACGGACCAAAGGGAACTAAACACGGAAAGCGATAGCAGCGAAACACTCAACCAACAGGGGGCACGGACTTCGGTCCGTGCCCTTTTTTGCGATTAGAGTAGATGTGTCACGTTAGTTTTAGGCGGGTGAGAGAAGAGGTACATAAGGACTTGGACCTGAAGTGCAATCTGCGGAAATGCCGGTCTCGTTCTGCTGCCCACTTTCCGGGCTCCCATCTTGCGATTGTTCTACTTTGGATGGCGCTGGCTGCAACGTTTAGCGTGGGGGGTCAAACACTCGCGCAGGATGCCGCAGTCCGCACAAGCCCATCGCGCGATCTGTCATCGGATAATTCCCCCCTGTCAACGGAAGATCGCCTTGGTGCCCCAGGTTGGTGGCCCACCAAAGGCGACCGTCCACGCAGTGAATACCTTGGTCCGGCGGTCTGCCTCTCCTGCCACGAGCTTAAAGACACCTATAAAGACTCGGCAATGTTCCACGCGGCAACGCACGCTGCGAATGCCGGCAGTCTCCACGAGGCCCAGGAGCGCCTGACCTTCAAGATTGGCGCATACACTTACCGCATCACCGACGCTCCTGGGCGCCCCACTCTGAAGGTCAGCAAAGGAGCGGCGTCGGATTCTGCGGTTTTGCTCTGGGCATTTGGAATGGGACGAATCGCCCAGACTTATGTCTACGAGGAAAATGGGCGGCTCCGCGAAAGTCATTTGTCGTTTTACACGGAACTGCAGGGGCTCGACATCACGCCGGGACATCCCCGTACCGAGCCGCCGACCATCAAGGAAGCTGAAGGGCGACTCGTGCCCGAGAATGAAATCAGCCGTTGTTTCGGATGTCACACCACGGCGTCAACGACGAAAAGTGGATTCGACCCCCGTACCCCATTTCCCGGCGTGACCTGCGAAGCGTGTCACGGCCCAGGGGCCAGGCATGTTGCAGCGATGAAATCGGGAAACTACGACGCCGGAGTGAGAGCGATCCTGAATCCGCTGCAATTGCACCCCGTGGCGTCGGTCGACTTTTGCGGCGCCTGCCATCGCACTTCGCGGGATGTCGAGTTGGATAGCCCCGTCCGAAGAGCAACGCTGAATGTTCGCTTCCAGCCCTACCGCCTCGAAAACAGCCGGTGCTGGAAAGAAGGGAAGGGAGACGCTCGCATCACCTGCCTTTCGTGCCACGACCCGCACCTGCCCCTGGCCAGCGATCCCGCATCGTACGACGCAACCTGTTTGCACTGTCATCGCGCGGCCGGGACACAGGCGAAAGAGACGCAGAGTGAAGGCACCCGCATTAATAAAGATGATGAGCGCACCGCGTGTCCGGTCGGCGTGAAACTGTGCGTCACCTGTCACATGCCGAAATTCAAGAATCCGCTGCTGCATACCACATTCACCGATCACTGGATTCGTATCGCTCCGCCCGGAGCGCCGTTGCCGGATTGAACCATGAGGCCTGGTAAACAAATCCCGAAACCACGGAGCGTAATCCGCAGGCCAGATCAGAAGCTCCGCGGGACTTCCGGGGTGCTTCGCCCGCGAAACCTTATTGCTGTCTTATCAGTTCTAGTTGCAGTGGTCACCATCACGCTCTACCTGCCAGCCACGGGAAACTCGTTCGTGGTCTTCGATGATCGCGATTACGTCACAGAAAATCCCTACGTTCACGACGGACTGAGTTGGAACACGATCAAGTGGGCGTTCACATCTACCGCGGCAGCGAATTGGCATCCTCTCACATGGCTCTCGCATGCGCTCGACTACCAACTGTTTGCGCTGAATCCGGCGGGGCATCATCTGGATAGCGTGTTGATCCACGCCCTCAACGCAGTTTTGTTGTTTCTGCTCTTGGCCTGGGTAACAAAACGCGTGGGACCGAGCCTGCTGGTCGCGGCATTGTTTGCCTTGCATCCGATCAATGTTGAGTCGGTGGCCTGGGTAGCGGAGCGCAAAAACGTCCTCTGCACCCTGTTCTTTTTTCTGGCGATCGGAGCGTACGCCTGGTATGCGCAAAAACCGGAATGGCGCCGCTATCTGCTGGTAGTCGCGCTGTTTGCCGCAGGCCTGATGGCCAAACCGATGGTCATCACACTGCCGTTTGTTTTATTGCTACTCGATTATTGGCCTCTCGGGAGGATTCGAGGCTTCCCATCGTTATGTAACGATGTACCGCAGGAGCCGTTCTTGAGGCTTCTGCGCGAAAAAGTCCCTTTACTCTTGCTTTCCGCGTTGAGCGCCGTGATAACGGTAGAGGCACAACGCTCCTCGCACGCGGTTCGGAACCTGCATCAGTTTCCTCCCGCGTTGCGAATCGAGAACGCCATCGTCTCTTACGGAATGTATCTATGGAAGATGGTCTGGCCGGCGCGCTTGGCCGCACTCTATCCTCATCCCGCGAGTGCGCTTCCAGCATGGACATGGAGTCTATCCGGTTTCGTTCTTCTTCTCGTTACCGCTCTCGTGATTGTCTTTCATCGCAAGCGCTACCTGCCAGTCGGCTGGTCTTGGTTTCTCGGCACGCTGATTCCGGTGATCGGCCTGGTACAGGTGGGAGATGCCGCCATGGCCGATCGCTATGCATACATTCCACTCATTGGAATCTTCGTGATGATCGCGTGGAGCCTGGATGATTTGGCGAAGGCAAAACGCCTTCCCGTCACATGGCGTTTAATTCCAGCCATGCTCGCGTTATCGGTACTCGGGCTCGTGACCTCGCGCCAGTTGAGTTGCTGGGAAAACGAGTACACGTTGTGGAGGCACACGCTGGCCATATCGGAGCTTAATCCTTTCGCGCACGACGCGATGGGAGCCGCGCTCGAGGATCCGAATTTGGCGGCAACAGCAGAAAACCAGGATGGTTTCGCCACTGCGCAGACGCGACTGGAAGAAGCTCGCCAGCACTTTGAGCGGGCTTTGGTCCTGCGCCGGCAACTGGCGGAAGAGAATCCAGCATATCAGCCCGATCTGGCCGACACATTGGTCAATGTCGCCGACCATGAACGCAGCCAAAGGCAAATAGAAGACGCTCGCCGGCACTATGAGGAGGCGCTGAACATTCAAATGCGACTGGCAGAGCAGAATCCAGATAAATACCTGCCCAACCTGGCGATGACTCTGAATGACGTTGGAATTCTGGATGGAATCCAGAACCGGCTCGAAGACGCTCGCCGACATTTCGAAGGGGCATTGGCGATCTATTACCCCTTGGCGCAGCAGAACTCCGCCGCATATCTGCCCTTCCTGGGGATAACTCTAAATGACCTGGGGAACTTGGATAGAATCCAGAACAGAATTGTTGACGCGCGTGCGCACTATGGGGCGTCTGCAAGCATTTACCGGCAACTGGCGCAGCGAGACCCCGATCAATACCTGCCGTACGTGGCAAGAACCCTGTTTAACATGGGATACCTCGATGGGGAAGAGAACCAGATCGGAGCATCCCGGGCACACTATCAAGAGGCCTTGACGCTTTTCCGGAAGCTGTCTGAATCAAACAACAGGTTTGCCGCCGACGTGGCGAGAGTCGAGGCGAGATTGCAGGAACTGGATACTAAAATCCCGTCCAAAGCAGGAATAACAAAATGAGCCGCGCCCAGAACCTGGCGAAAGCGCGCGCCCAAGCTCGCAAGAGGCCGAAGTCCGAACAGCCGTCGACAACCGGACCGCTCCTCGCCGGGAAAAATCTCATTGCTGTTCTGGGCGTTCTACTGGCGCTTGGGACCATTGCGCTCTACCTACCCGCCACCGGGAACCGGTTCGTGGTCTTCGATGATCGCGATTACGTCACAGAAAATCCCTACGTTCACGACGGACTGAGTTGGAACACGATCAAGTGGGCGTTCACATCTACCGCGGCAGCGAATTGGCATCCTCTCACATGGCTCTCGCATGCGCTCGACTACCAACTGTTTGCGCTGAACCCGGCGGGGCATCATCTGGATAGCGTGTTGATCCACGCCCTCAACGCAGTTTTGTTGTTTCTGCTCTTGGCCTGGGTAACAAAACGCGTGGTACCGAGCCTGCTGGTCGCGGCATTGTTTGCCTTGCATCCGATCAATGTTGAGTCGGTGGCCTGGGTAGCGGAGCGCAAAAACGTGCTCTGCGCCCTGTTCTTTTTTCTGGCGATCGGAGCGTACGCCTGGTATGCGCAAAAACCGGAATGGCGCCGCTATCTGCTGGTAGTCGCACTGTTTGCCGCAGGCCTGATGGCCAAACCGATGGTCATCACACTGCCGTTTGTTTTATTGCTACTCGATTATTGGCCTCTTGAAAGAATGCAGCGGCATCCCGGCTCGCCCACGCATGTCAAGCGGCTCCCGTTCGCGAAATTGCTCCTGGAGAAACTGCCTTTACTGCTTTTTTCCGCCGCGAGCGCACTGATCACTTTCAAGGCGCAGCACAATGCGGTGCGCAGTTTCGAAGAGTTCCCGCTCTCCATTCGCATCGAGAACGCTGTCGTGGCCTATGGCTTATATCTCTGGAAGATGGTATGGCCGGCGCACCTTGCGTTCTATCCCCATTCGCTGTTCGCTCCTCCGGCATGGCAGGTGATTGTTTCCGCGCTGGTTTTGTTAAGTGTCACCGCATTCGTCATCGTCTTCCGCAGCCGAGGTTACCTGCCCGTGGGATGGTTCTGGTTCCTGGGCACGCTCGTTCCCGTCATGGGTTTGGTACAGGTCGGCGAAGCCTCCATGGCCGACCGCTACGCCTATATCCCGCTGATCGGTATTTTCATTATGGTGGCATGGGGCTTTGCTGAATGGGCGGATGCGCGAAAACTGCGCACGCAGTGGAGGGTAATTCCCGCAGTGTGTGTTTTGATCGCGTTGGGTATCGTAACCTCCCGCCAGATAACCTTCTGGGCCAGCGAGTACGACGTCTGGTCGCACACGCTGGCGGTCGCGGAGGATCCCTTCGCCCACAATGCCGTGGGCGCTGCGCTCATGGACCCCGAAGCAGCCATGACGCAGCAGGACCTGGAGGTCTTAAATACAGAGCAAAAGCGGATGGACGAAGCCCGCCGCCATTTCGAGCGCGCCGCCGAGCTCCGCGAGCCCCTCGCGCACCAGGATCCTGAACGGTCCCTGCCCTATCGGGCCGGAACTCTAACCAACCTGGGAGCGGTGGATCGGCAACAGAATCGCCTGGAGGATGAGCGTCAACATCTCGAGAGCGCTCTCCAAATCTACCGTCAACTGGCGCCGCGAAATCCCGATGCGTATCTCTTCTACTTCGCCACAACGCTCAACAACCTGGGCTTTCTGGATCGTCAGCAAAACCGGACGGACGAGGCGCGCGCGCACTACGGGGAAGCGCTGCAGGCGTACCGTCAACTTGCGCAGCGGAATCCGAACGCGTACCTGCTCGACATGGCGACAATGTTGAACAACCTGGGAAATCTGGATGGGCGCGAGAATCGACTGGACGAAGCTCGCCAGTACTTCGAGGAAGCATTGCAGTCCTACCCGAGACTTGCGCAGCAGAATCCCTCACTCTACCTGCCCGACATGGCGACGACGTCGAACAATCTTGGGAACCTCGATCTGCTCCAGAACCGGCCGGACGATGCGCGCCAGCATTTTCAGAAAGCTCTGGAATTACGCCGTCAACTGGCAGACCAGGACCCCGGCAAGTATTTGCCGGATGAAGCGCGCACTCTGAGCGATCTGGCGTTCCTGGAACAAAATCAGAACCGGATCGAAGACGCCCGAGCCCACTACGAGGAGGCCTTAAACCTCTTCATGAAGCTGGCCCAGAGCGACGGCCAATATGCCGCCAATGTTGCGCGCATCGAGGCTATCCTCAAAGGATTCGCACCAAACCCGCGCTCAAAGTAGCGCTGCGCGCACACTCGTGTCCGCGTTCCCGAAGCGGATGACCAGTCTGTGCGGAGAAGATCACCCAGGGGGACATCTCCTCGACCGGCCACGAGACAAGCGCCGGTTACGGCGTAACCGAAAACACCGTGCCCTCGCTGTATTCTCCTCCCGTGCTTGTGGTGCCATAAAGAAGAGTACCGTTCAGCAACAGTCCCGCGGTCGGATTGCCTCCGTCGCTGCCGCCCGTGAAACTCCACAGCACGGTTTCCGGCCAAGGGGCCGTTTTGGCGGGCGCGAGTTGGAAGACGACGCCGGAGTTACTGCTGCCTACTCCAGTGGTGCCATAAAGATTGCCCTTGGTGTCCGCAACCACGCCATACCGGGCGTACGAGCCATCGGCTCCCCCGGTGAGGCTGTAGAGTACGCTCTCCGTCCACGGGCTGCCGCTTTTTCCCGGAGTCAGTTCGAAAACAGTGCCGTATCCGCTGGCTCCGCCGAGTCCGGTCGTACCGTACAAGGCCGTCTTGATGAAGATCAAACCCGCGTACGGCTTGCCTCCATCAGCGCCGCCCGTAAAGCCGTAGAGAACTGTATAGGTCCACGCGCCGCCGGCTTTGGCAGGAGGTGTCAGTTCGAAGACTGCGCCCTGTCCCGCCGGGCCGCCGTCCAGAGTCGTGCCATAAAGACTGTTTGTCTTAAGGGTCAGTGCGCAATAAGGCTTGCCCCCATCCGAGCGTCCCGTGAAGTTATAGAGAATCGCCTCGGTCCACGGAGACCCTTTCTTCTTTGGGGGCGTCAACTCGAACACGACGCCGAAGGCGGACGACCCGCCAAACGGTGTGGTCCCGACCAGCGAGGTGCCATCAAAGATCACCCCGCTCGATGGATAGCTTCCGTCGGCGCCGCCCTTGAAGCTGTAAAGCACCGTCTCCGTCCATGCGCCGCCTTGTTTCGCAGGCGGAGCCAGTTCGAAGACTGTGCCGTAGCCGTTCGCGCCGCCGCTGGCCGTGGTGCCGTAAATGGCCCCGGACTTCATGACCAGTCCCGATTGCGGGCCCGAGCCGTCGCCAACCGATGCGCCCTGGAAACTATAGAGCACGGTCTGCGTCCACACGCCACTTTGCTGCGTCAACTCGAACACCGTTCCGCACCCGGAGCCAAGATTGCAATTCGTACTGGCTCCCCCGCCGCCGGTAGTGCCGTAGAGATTGCCAGTTGTATCGGCGACAAGACTACCGTACGGATTCGATCCGCTGCCACTTCCGGCGAAGTTGTAGAGAACGGTTTCGGTGGTGGCGGCAATCGCCGTGACAGCGCTTAGCATCACGAGGAGAACTGCCGAAAGAAGACCAGGAAGGGTCGCAGATCTGGTATAGGCCATGTTGGGTCCTTTAGGGTGCGCTAATTGATATTGCGAATCTGCCTCGGCTCGGAAGACCGTCGGCGGGTAACTCGCAATGTGCCGCTTCTTTTCAGTACAACGAGATCGTTTCCGGTACGACGAAATTACGGTACTGCCAGAACACTCACCATGGTCGCGCTTTGCATCGCAGCTTCCAGCGAGCGCCCTGCCAGAATCTTGCCAAAGCTCGACGGCACCACCAGAATATCGTCTGCCAGCAGCACGGGGTCGGGCGCCTTTGCGGATAGAATTTTCTTCAACTGGATCGGAGTCTCCTCCATCCCGGTGGGCGTCTTACGCAGAATCTTTGCGCCTCCAAGCTTCGCCGTGCGGTTCGTGCCGCCAGCCAGCGCAATAGCCTTCAATACGGTCAGGCTGCCGGTATCCATGAGCAGCGCGCTCGGTCGGCCCACATCACCGACCACGTACACTACGTCAGCCTTGTGCACAATCACGGTGTCGCCGGAAAAACCGCCACGTTGCTCTCAGGCTGGTCGGTGAGATTCCGGCTCAGTGCCACCGTGATGGGTTGGTCCGGCGCGGTGCGATGGGTAACCGTGATGCTGTGGCCTGCCTTCTCGCTCGTCCCGCCGGCCGCCGAGATCAGGTCAAACAGGTGCTGCTGCCCCAGCACTGGATAAACACCGGGGTGATTCACCTCGCCCAGCACGCTGGCGCCCTGAGAGGTATATTCCGCGACGAACAACGATACCTGGGGATTTTTCAGGTATTCGCCCAGTCGCTTCTCGATCAGTGTTTGCGCTTCTTCCGTGGTCAGGCCGGCCACATGCGTATATCCGATAAACGGAAAATAGATGTCGCCCTTGCCGGTCACACGAGCCTTGGTATTGAGCTCCGGGACGTTGTAAGCGCTCATCTCGACAAGGTCGCCGGGGCCAAGGTGAAGTCCAGAACCAGTGGGGGCTGCGGACAGGGCAGGGGACTCCGCGACACCCGTCCCATTGTCCGTCGAAGTCTGGTCGGCCTGATTTTGGGCCATCAGGCAAGTCGTCAAAAGTGCACAACAAATGGTGCAGACGAGCCGAACAATGCACAGCTTCAGCGCCAGATTTGAGTGAAAAGAGTGCATGACAGGACTTCTCGGATGCCTTCGAGAATGCAATAGTTTAGCACAGTTAGCGGCCCGTGGGCGCAGGAACTTACAGGCGAGATACGGCTTTGGACGCGGCATTTGGAAGCATTGGGTAGCCTCGCAGGGTATCTGCTCGGACGAAAATGGGTGGACTGATGTCGCCTCCCTCACCTTTGTTGGGAATCACACAAGAACGGCTTCAGCGACTAGGGGAATGGTAGTCCCGAGATAATTTCAGGTGCGAAGGATCGACGCGCGTCAGCAGAGATCATGCTGTTTTGAAGGAAAGAGTAAATTTTTCGGCCGCCACGCAAAACCTACCTACTCGAGCGTTCTAAAGGTGCAACGTTAGCAATGCCTTAGAGATGGCAGCTGACCTGCTTCTCCTTTGGGTAGACGAAGTGGCGCGCAACGGGGCATTCCGGAAAATACTTCGGCCAGAGGTCTTTCCGGATGCCCCTTTGCATTTCTAGCCCTACACCCTTAAGCTCCACCCCGAGCCGCTAGCTTTTGACTCTTACTTCCGCAATCTGACCTCGACTGACCTTCCACCTCAGGCCTCGCGAACTCAGGCAAGCACAAGCTGTTCCTTGACATCGATCCCTGCCTGGCGCAGAAGCTTGGCCACGGCGTCGGCCTTAAGGCGGGAAGCGTCATACGTTACCCTTACCGTTCGCTCTTTCTCATTAAATTGGATGCGCTGAATCCCATACACCTCGCGGACAGCATCGATGGCGCGCAGTTCGTTCTCCCCGGGAGCGGTTTGATAGCGGAAGGCGGCTTCGAGGTAGGTCATTTTATTCTCCTAACTTCATTACATTAATTATCGTCGGCTGAGGTCGATGGACTCGGTTCTTAAACCGTTGGTTTCCCAAACGCTTCGGTGATCAAATTATCCGCTGCTCAAACCCGCGGTTCGAAGATGACCCTTTAGTATCTAATAAGGGTGGGATTCCGCCAAGCGCATTCTGGCGAGTCCGGCAACCAGCGAAATTATGGAAGAACGAAAGGCGCCACTCGCGGACGCGAGCACTTCCAAAGATCCGGTCTGTGGCATGACTGTTGCCCGCGCGACTGCCCGCTTCAAAACTTCCTACGCCGGACAGGAATATTTTTTCTGCTGCGCCGGATGCTTGAAGAAGTTCGAAGCCCATCCCGCCGGAGTCCTTGCTGCTCCTCCGAAGCCGATGGCCCCGCCGCTGGTGTCAATCGGCATCGGCGCGGCGCCGAAGCCAACTTCCCACGGAGTAGCAGATGCGGGAATGGAACGACCGTCGCCCTCATCGGTCCCATCTCCGCATGGCGAAGCAGAGCGTGACGAAAAAGGGAAAAAAGGGAAAGACGCGCGCGCCTACATCTGCCCCATGTGCCCCGAGGTGCGGCAATTCGGGCCAGGGCCGTGTCCGAAGTGCGGTATGGCGTTAGATCCCGAGTCGCCTGGGCTCCCACCCACTAAGACAGAATTTACCTGCCCCATGCATCCCGAGATTGTGCGGGCCGAACCAGGAGGTTGCCCGATCTGCGGGATGGCGCTCGAACCGCGTACACTGACGGCTAAAGAAGAAAATCCCGAACTGCGCGACATGACGCGACGCTTCTGGATCAGCGTGGCGCTGACCGCCCCGCTGATGGCAATCGCCATGGGAAGCATGATCTGGTCCCGTAGGTTCATCGGCGAAATCGGCTTCGATTGGACGGGCAGCTTCCGGGTGGTCCGGCTGCATTCGATTCTGCCGTGGCTTGAATTCGCCCTCGCCACCCCGGTTGTCCTCTGGTGCGGCTGGCCCTTTTTTCAGCGCGGATGGGCGTCGGTCGTGAATCGCAGCGCGAACATGTTCACGCTGATTGCGATGGGAACTGGAGTTGCCTACATTTACAGCGTTGTTGCCACTCTCTTCCCGGCAATCTTCCCAGATTCATTTCGAAGCACGTTAGCGCCGATTTATCTGAGCGTCCGTCCTGCAACCTCGAGAATGATGGCACAGCGGCCCGACGTCTACTTCGAGGCCGCTGCCGCGATTGTGACCCTCGTCCTCCTGGGGCAAATTCTGGAGTTGCGAGCCCGCAGCCAGACTTCCAGCGCCATCCGAGCGCTGCTCGACTTGAGCCCGAAGATGGCGCGCGTAATGGCCCCGGACGGTACCGAGAAAGACATCCCGCTCGAGCAGGTGAAGGTTGGCGATAAGCTGCGAATCCGCCCGGGAGAAAAGATCCCCATCGACGGCGTGGTAGTCGACGGATCGAGCGCCGTAGACGAATCGATGATCACCGGTGAATCGCTGCCGGTTGAAAAGGGAACTGGCGCGCGCGTGATCGGCGCCACGGTAAATGGAACCGGCGCTCTCGTGATGCGTGCCGAGCGCGTGGGCAGCGAAACCATGCTCGCGCAGATCGTGCAGTTAGTGAGCCAGGCCCAGCGTACGCGGGCTCCGATTCAGCGCCTCGCCGACAAAGTGGCGGGATGGTTCGTTCCCGCAGTGATCGGAATCTCTGTTGTGACCTTCATTGCCTGGGCTGTATTCGGTCCCGAGCCGCGCATGGCCCATGCCATCGTAAACGCGGTCGCCGTTCTTATTATCGCGTGCCCCTGCGCTCTCGGCCTCGCCACGCCAATGGCGATCATGGTCGGTACAGGTCGCGGCGCTCACGCAGGCGTGCTCATAAAGAATGCCGAAGCACTAGAGACCATGGAAAAGGTGGACACGATCGTCTTCGACAAGACCGGCACGCTGACGGAAGGGAAGCCCAAGGTGAACTCGATTTCGCCGGCGCCAGACGATCAAGAAGCGCAAACGCGGCGCGCGGAGAAGATGCGGCGCGGCGAGCAGCCAATGGATGCAGCGGAGCGCGCCGAGCCAGCACGCGCCGATTATGACCGCTCCTTAAATGAACTGCTTCGGCTGGCGGCGAGTGTCGAGCGGGCCAGCGAGCACCCGCTCGCTGCGGCGATTGTGAGAGCGGCCGAAGACCGTAAGCTCACGCTCTCAGAGCCAAAGGACTTCCATTACGAGGTTGGCAAGGGCGTGCAGGGTCTGGTCGATGGAAAACGGGTCGCGGTAGGCAATCGAAAACTGATGGTTGACATCGGGGCGCTGGAGCGCACGGGTGCGTTCGCCATCCTTCGGTCACCGGGTGACACCGTGGTCGAAATGGCAATCGATGGAAAGTTCGCCGGCAGGTTTTCCATAGGTGACCGGATCAAGCCTTCCACTCCTGAAGCGATTCGCGCGCTGCGAAGCTCGGGCGTTCGCGTCCTCATGCTGACCGGCGACAACAAATTTGACGCCGAGACGATCGCAAAGAGGTTGGGAATCGACGAATTCCACGCGCAGGTTCTGCCCGGCCGCAAAGCCGAAATCGTCAAACAACTGCATGACGAAGGCCGTGTTGTCGCCATGGCCGGCGACGGCATCAACGACGCACCCGCTCTGGCCCAGGCGGATGTTGGGATCGCGATGGGCACCGGCACCGATATTGCCATGGAGAGCGGCGGAATCACGCTCCTCAAAGGAGACCTCGAAGGCATTCTGCGCGCACGCAAACTGAGCCAGGCAACGATGCGCAACATCCGCCAGAACTTGTTCTTCGCTTTTATCTATAACTCGATTGGAGTCCCAATCGCTGCCGGAGTGCTCTATCCGTTTTTCGGTGTGCTCTTGAGTCCAATTCTGGCGGCCGCGGCGATGAGCTTCAGTTCGGTGTCGGTGATTACCAATTCGCTGCGTTTGCGGCGCCTGAAATTATGAAAGCAGTGCAGCTTGGCGCGAGTTCGATTCCACTTGTCTCAATTTGCACCCGCGCCCCGGCGTAGCTCACAACCTTCAGTGTCTTGTGAAATCGTCTTCGCATCCGGATACTCGGTTCGCAGTTTTTCTTCGACCTTACTGGGCTCGAGGGGTTTGCTGAAGTGGTAGCCTTGAATGCCATCGCATCCCTGACCTCGCAGGAATGACAACTGCGCTTCGTTCTCGACGCCCTCGGCAACCACCTTCAGGTTCAGGCTTTTCGCCATGCTGATGATCGCAATCGTGATCGCCGCATCGTCCTGATCGAGCGCGACATCGCGCACAAAAGAGCCGTCGATTTTTAATTTGCTGACGGGAAACCTCTTCAGATAGCTGAGACTGGAGTAGCCCGTTCCAAAATCGTCGATCGCAAGTCGCACTCCCATGGCGGTCAATTGTTGTAGGACTGAGAACATCACATCCGCATTCGACAGCAAGAGGCTTTCCGTAAGCTCCAGTTCCAGGTATTTCGGATCCAAACCAGTTTCGCGGAGCACCTTCTCGATGGTCTGGGGAAAGTTCTCCTGGCGAAACTGGACCGCGGAAACATTCACTGCAATCGATACCGGAGGAAGCCCCTCATCCTGCCATTTGCGCGCCTGCGAACAGGCAGTCGCAAGCACCCACTCGCCAATCGGGATGATGAGGCCGCTGTTTTCGGCGACCCGGATGAAGTCGTTCGGAGATACCAGGCCCAGTTCCGGGTGCTGCCACCTGAGCAATGCTTCCAGCCCATTGGTTTTTCCCGTGCTCATGTCCATCTGCGGTTGGTACGCGAGAAACAGTTCGTTATTGGCCAGCGCGGATCGCAACCCGTTCTCCAGGGCTAAACGCGCCACTGCTTGCGTGTTCATGTCCGCCGTAAAGAAACGAAAGCCGTTCCGCCCGCTCTCTTTGGCGGTGTACATGGCCGCGTCCGCGTGCTTGATCAGCGTTTCGTTGTCTGCTCCGTGTTCCGGGAAAATGCTTATCCCCAGGCTGCAACTTACATTGAGGTAGTGCGATTGGATGGAGTATCCGGCGCTGATGGCATCCATGAAGCGCTTCGCAGCCACCGCCACACCCGAGATGTCCTTCACATCGGTGAGTAGGACAAGGAATTCGTCTCCCCCCAATCGGGCCGCGGTGTCCGGATCGCGTATCACCCTCTTGAGCCGTTCTGCGACCTCCTTGAGCAGGAGATCTCCCACCGAATGCCCCAGCGAATCGTTGATCACTTTGAAGCGATCGATATCCAGGAACAGCAGCGCAACCTTGCGCTTCTGCCGGCGGGCGCTCGCGAGCGCTTTGGACAACCGGTCCAGCAGCAGGGTCCGATTCGCCAGTCCCGTCAGCGCATCGTAATATGCGAGTGATCGCACTCGTTCCTCGGCAAGTTTCCGCTGTGTGATATCGACCATTGTGGCCTCGAGAAACTCGCCCGAGCCGGGTTCGTCGGCAACCAGACTCATATTCAGCATGGCCCACACCAAATCACCGTTTTTGCGGCGGAACCTGACCTCATGGTTGGTGATGCTCTTTTCGGATCGGATTCTTGTCAGCAGGTCGTCGCGATCCGACCTCTCCTCATAGAAAGTTTCCGCGGGTAGCGCCATGACCTCCGTCGGCGAGGCGTAACCGAAGATATTCGCCGTGGCTTGATTGCACTCCAGCACGCGGCCAGTCAGGGTCGTGCGAAAAACTCCCGCCAGGTTGCGCTCGAACAGTAGACGGTACCGCCTCTCCGACTCGCGAATGACCCGCTGCACATGCCCTTGCTCGGTAACCAGCGCTCCCAGGCAAAGGCCCGTCAAGCCCAATGCCAACAAGGCCAGTTGCAGCCTCGGGAGCGATCCCTTGTGTGCCTGCGTGATCCACGCTGCCAAGGTCATCCCGACACTGATTGCGAATGTGATCAGTACAGCTCCCGGCAGTCCCCGCCGCACCGAGACCCAGATCACGGGAACAAACAAAAGATAAAGAGGCTGGTAAGGAATTGCCGGTGCATAGCCAAATATCAGCCATATCGCCAGCACTGCCGACAGGAATTGCGCCGTCAGTTCTATGATCCCACCCGCGGACAAATGGGACCCACCCTCCCGCAAACGGGAACTGTTCTTCGACTGCAACCAGCAACCGGCACGCGGGGCAATATACACCAGCACGAAAGGTGTAAAGGAGACCAGGGCCAAGGCATCGCTGGTCCACCATTGTGCCGTTGTCCAGAGAATATCGGACCGGTGGATGCGGCCGCCGCCTAGAAGCGTCAGCATCCCTGCCACTGCGCTCCAGGTTGCCCCCATGAGGGAAATCGCGAGATACCTTCCCACGTCCCGCAGAGTCTCAAAGCGCAGAGCCTCGGGCCACCATCGCCTCAGTACGCAGGCGCACCCCACATAGCCCAGATAGATCGCGATCGCTCCCGGGATTCCGCCCCAGGAGAATAGGGCCCAGTGGTAATTCACTGCTGCCGCGAGAATGCTGGCCACCAGCACCAGCGGCGAATATCTCACTCCTCCACACAACAACAACACCAGAGATAACCCCACTGGTAGGTACCAGGGTGGCGATCCCTCCCACGCCTGCGCTGCTGTCGAGGATCCATCGGAAACGAGAAACGCGGTGACGAAAAGTACTCCCACCGCGAACTGCTTGTAGAAAGGAACTGCCCTCCAATCCAGTAACTCGGACAGGTTGAAATTTGCGGACGGTTCACTCGGGTCAGCTGGACACGCGAATGCGGGCTCTCGAACTGGTAGGCAACCGGATTCGTCCGCCTCGGGTCTGCGAGCTGGTACGTCCGGGGTCATCACAAAACAGTTCGAATCCTTGTCTCGATGCCATAACGATTGCAGTCGAGAACCGCCGGCGCATCCCGCCCGCCGTTCGGTACTGGAACAGAGATTTATCGGCAGGATGTGACCCAGACTTTACGTAGGATGGTCCAGAGTGGGATGAGAATGCCATGAGAAGAACGCCGGAAGGCCGCCCGATGTTCAAGACTGGCGGCACTTGGCCGCTACCAGTTGCTCCGGTGGCCGCCAGCTCCAATCACCTTTCGCAGCCATTCGGGTGACTCGTTCCGTGGAATCGCCTGTTTAATCTTGTAAAGCCCCGGCTCTTCCTCAAGACCCGTGCCGATCCAGTAGGAGAAATCCGTCTCCTCGATGGTCTGGATGCGCCCGTCTCCGTAGAGCTGAAAAGGTTCCAGAAAAATCTGCCGCGCTCGCGAAAGTTTGGCTTCCAATTCCTGGCGCGACTCTCCTTTGCATAAGAATTCATTGCCTCGGTCGTGGTATACATCCAACCCGGCGCTGACCAGGGTCTTGCCCAGCCTGCGTAAGAGCGCGTCGCCCGCGATGTAACCGTAAAAATCGTTGAAAGCCTTGAGGAGATCGACGTAAGCGATGGCCACGAATGCGCTCGCTGGTCCTTCATCGAAAGCCAGCCGGTTCGGCAATCCAGTCAACTCTGAAATCAACACGCGGCGCTTCACAACTTCCACAACCTGCGGCGCAGGGCTTACCGACCGGTGCACGCCGATTGCAGCCGTCGCCTCTTCGACGCTCGCCGAGATTCCGCTCGCGACCATGAAGGCGGCAAGAAAGCCCGGGGCCCGCGAGACGCCGCACCTGCAATGCACCAGGATCCGCGCGCCTTTGTCCGCCTGTTCCTGCAGCCACGCGACGGCTTCCTTTACATGCTTGGGATAGAGAATTCCTACGTCCGGCGCTGGGATCCACCGGTACGCCTTGCCCGGATGTTCCGCCGCCTGATCCCTCCCCGGCGGATCGTAAGCGTCGCTGCCGCGCACGTTCAGAATGGCGGAGATCTTCTCGGGATTGTGGCGGACGAGTTCGTCAGCGTCCTGCTGCCCGCCGAGCCAAAGGTTGTTAACGATGCGGTGCATCATGATGGTCGCGATCCAGCAGAAGCCTCTGCGAACCATCTCCGCGCCAGACGCGCCATTGCTGACCTGCTCTTGGGGAGGAAAGTCTATGGGACACGTCGAGTATGGAACCCGTCTACGTCGAATGGCAGATAACGGAAGTTCAGGTCCGGCCCGGGAGGAGTCACGGCTGTGACCGGATGAGTTTTCCTAATGTCGTCCTGAGCTAGCGCGACGCAGCGCAGCTGTTGGTGACTGACAGCAAACCCACTACAGTTTGCCAAGGTAATCAGTGATCTCGGGGCTGTTCCAGTCGACCGGACCGATGAATTTGCGCCGGATCACGCCCGTGCGGTCGATCACGTATGTCTCCGGCCATCCAAACGTGCCGTAGAGCGTGCTCGCCTTCTTAGCTTCGTCGCGCACCGTCACCATGTTGACGTTATATTCCTTGAGGAATTTGTGGTAGGCATCGTCGTCGGCATCAATACTGACGGCGAGGACCACGACTCCCTTATCTTTCATCCGCGCCTGCATCCGCACCATCGACGGCGTCTCCTCGATGCAGGGCGGGCACCACGTCGCCCAGAAATTCAGCAGTACGACCTGACCGCGAAACTGGCTGAGTGTTACGGAATGGTCGGAATCCTGGATGGTGAAATCAGGCGCGTTCGACCCAATGCGCGCCGGGTGGCTGCTGCTGTAGCATCCCATCAGGGCGCCAGCTAGACAAAGTGCAATCACAAGGAGCGTACGTCTCACACCGCTATAATAACGAAAAACCGATGGATATTTCAGGCGCAGCGCAGCCCGGCGGAGGCCCGGTCCCCGAAGTCTCAATCATCGTTCCCGCACGGAACGAAGAGGCGAGCCTTGGCGATTGTCTCCAGTCCCTGACAGCGCAGACCGGCGCGACCTACGAAATCATCGTGGTCGATGACGGATCAACCGACCGCACACGCCAGATTGCCGAGAGCTTCCGCGGCGTGCGCGTGATTTCTCCAGGGCCGCTCCCTCCCGGCTGGACGGGCAAAAACAACGCGGTCATCGCCGGAGCCAGCGTGGCTGGCGGCGAGTGGCTGCTGTTCACCGATGCCGATACCGTGCATCTACCCGGTTCGCTCGCCCGGGCGTTGGAAGAAGCGAAACGCGAGAATGCCGATCTGTTGTCCTATTCGCCGGAGCAGGTAGTCGTGAGTTTGCCTGAGCGGATCGTGATGCCGGTGATATTTGCGGAACTGGCAGCGGAATACCCGCCCGCGAAAGTTCGCGACCAGAGTTCAGGCATCGTTGCCGCCAACGGTCAGTACATTCTGGCGCGGCAATCAGCCTACACCGTGGCTGGCGGACACGGCGCCGTGGCCCGCGACATTCTGGAAGATGTGGCGTTGGCCAAGGCATTCCGTAACGCCGGGCTGCGCGTCTTGTTCCGCTACGGCCGGGACGCTGTACGTACGCGCATGTACCGGAACTGGGGGCAGCTCCGCGAGGGGTGGACAAAGAATCTGGCGCTCTTGTTTCCCCATCCCGAGCGCCGTGCGTTTTTCCTGACGGCCTGGTGGCTGCTCGCCTGGATCACTTGGCCAGTGCCCCTTGCGGCAGTCCTTTTGTTCTGCCGTATCCGCCGCGCGAACTTCAGTTTGTGGACCACGCTTCTCTCAACGGCTTTTGGTCCGCCCCTGTTTGCATCTTTGCTGGTGCGCTCGCAGCGCGCGCATACGCAAGGAAGCGTATCGTGGAAAGGACGCACCTATGGGTCTGGCCGAGGCCTTCCGGCACAACCCACGGCGGCGGTCGCGGATGCACAAGACGCGATGCGCGAAATAAAACAGCCCGTGAGATCCGGCTACTGACATTATGGTTTATCTGACTCGCAAAGCGGAATTCTCCGCATCGCACTACTATCACAATCCGGCCTTCACGCCCGAAGAAAACGCTCGCCTCTTCGGCAAGTGCAATAATCCGAATGGCCACGGTCACAATTACACCCTCGAAGTCACCGTAAAGGGCGCGGTCGATCCCAGGTCCGGGTTCGTCGTCGACCTCAAGCAATTAAAAGATGTGATGAGCAGGGAAGTGCTCGACGCGCTCGACCATCGGTTTCTGAATAAAGAAGTCCCCGAGTTCCTGACGCAGATTCCTACCACGGAAAATCTCGCCATCGCCATCTGGCGCCGGCTCGAGCCCAAACTTGTCTCGGCGCAACTGCATCGCGTCCGCGTCTATGAGACCCCCGACTTATTTGTCGACGTCTTCGGCGAAGAGGACGCTGAGACAGCATGAAGGCTCACCTGACCCGCCGTTACATGTTTTCCGCCTCGCACCGCCTACATAGCGACCAGATGTCGGACGAAGAAAACCGCGCCACCTACGGCAAGTGCAATAATCCTTACGGACACGGCCATAACTACATGGTCGAGGTCACGGTCAGCGGTACCGTCGACGAGCAAACCGGGATGGTCTGCAACCTTGTCGACCTCGACGGCTTTGTGCACCTCAACATTCTCGAACGCTACGATCACCAGAACCTGAACCTGCTGCACGAGTTCGCAAGTGAAGTGCCGACGACTGAAAATCTATGCATCTCGATCTACGAAATTGTGAAGCGCGGCTTCCACAAGGCGCATCTAGACAAGGTGCGCATCGAAGAGACCATGATGAACTCCTTTGAATACTGTGGAGAATAGGACGTCCTGAATTCTGACTTTTAATCTGTATTCCCAACCTATGAAAACATCGGCCGATTTGCCTCCCTCCCTGACCAGCGCCAGCTACGAAGAACTGGTGCGAGAAATGATCGTCCGCCTCGGCGAAGACCCCGAGCGCGAAGGCCTGGTGCGCACGCCCGAGCGCGTCGCGAAGGCAATGCAGTTTCTCATCAAGGGATATAAAGAGGATCCCGAAGCCCTGCTCAGCAATGCGCTTTTCACCGTCAGCTATGACGAGATGGTGATCGTCAAGGACATCGAGATGTTCAGCATGTGCGAGCACCACATGCTGCCGTTTTTCGGCAAGGTGCATGTGGCCTACATCCCGAACGGCAAAGTCATCGGGCTGAGCAAAATTCCGCGCCTGATCGAAGTCTTCTCGCGCCGCCTGCAGATTCAGGAGCGCCTGACCACCCAGATCGCCGAAACGATCCAGAAAGCGATCGAGCCTCAGGGCGTTGGCGTCGTCATCGAGGCGCGCCATCTTTGCATGATGATGCGCGGCGTCGAAAAACAGCATTCCTCCGCCGTGACCTCGTCCATGCTCGGCTGTTTCCGCAACGAAGAGGAAACGCGCTCCGAATTCCTGTCGCTGATCCGTCAGCGCACGAACACGGTATAGATCTTCACTTGCCAACCCATGACCGGATCGTTCACATTGAACGGGTGGAATTCCTGAAGATCGTCGCGCTCTCAGTCCTGGCCGCAATCTGCTATGGGATCGCTCACGACCAGGTGACCGCGCACATTTGCATTGAGTACTTCACGG
Organism: uncultured Acidobacteriaceae bacterium; assembly: GCA_963838315.1. Lineage (GTDB taxonomy): Bacteria > Acidobacteriota > Terriglobia > Terriglobales > Acidobacteriaceae > Acidiflorens. The sequence continues at coordinate 101,354 of CAWIQW010000001.1, read as the reverse complement.
TCTTCCATCCACCCGTCTTCGTCACTGGCAATCCGACGCTTCTTGGCATCGGCTGGGGAATTATCGCGACCTGGTGGATGGGCGCATTCCTTGGCGTGTTGCTTGCGATTGCCGCACGAGTCGGAAAGGCGCCGAAGTTCGCCGCCTCTTCACTATTCCATCCGATTGCGATTCTTCTGGCCGCTATGGCGATCGGTGCGTTGTGCTCCGGGCTGACGGGTTATATTCTCTCCCGTCATGGAACTATTTCGCCGCCCTGGTGGGTGAGATCGCGTTTGCCGCAAGGCTCCTATAACGCTTTTATGGCGGACTGGTGGGCGCATAATGCTTCCTACGCGATCGCGGGATTCGGCGGCTTCGTTTTGTGCGTGATGACTTTCAGGAAGCGAGCCGGATTGGCGAAGTCCGAACAACCATGAAAAAGGCAGCTCCTACGCTTGCGAAACGTCTCGCCCTCGTCACCGGCGCTAATCGCGGCATTGGCTTTGAGATCGCCTGCGCATTGGCCGTGGAAGGCTGCGACCTCGTCATGACCGGACGCAATGAAAAAGCTCTCTCCCGGGCCGCCCAGAAAATCGAAAAGCTCGGCGTGCGCGTGCTGGCACAACCCTGCGATGTCCGCAAGCCCGAGTCGGTCGATTATCTTTTTGTGCTGGTGCGCGCACTTCGCAGGCCTCTCGATTTCCTCATCAACAACGCCGGCATAGGGCACGCCAATCATCCGGTCGGACAGTTGCCCTTTCCGATGTGGAAGGACGTGATCGATACCAATCTCACCGGCATGTTTCTGATGACGCAGGCCAGTCTCGCCGTGATGAAGCGGGGAAGCACGATCGTGAATAATCTGTCGATCGCGGCCGAGCGCGCGTTTCCGGGATCGGCCGCCTACAACGCCTCCAAGCAGGGAGCCCTCGGCTTTACCGATACCCTGCGCGAGGATTTGCGTCCCAAGGGAATCCGCGTGATTGCGCTGATGCCGGGACCGACCGACACCGAGATCTGGAGAACAATCTGGCCGAGAGCGCCCCGCTACAAAATGATGTCGGCCGCAACGGTAGCGCGCACGGTGGTAAATGCGCTTCTGCTGCCGGCAAACTCCACGGTCGAAAAGCTGATCGTAATGCCCTCCGGAGGCGCGCTCTAACCGGCACAGGCCCTGATCCCGCAGCGCGGTTCGGAGCATCTAATTCCGCAAGAGGGTAGGCCATGTCAATCGTTGAATATTTCAAGTCGATGAAGTCGCCCGAGCAACGCCTGGCCTGGATGATTGCCATGGGCGCGGATGCCCTCCAGATCCTCGCCTTTCCATTATTCGCCGAAGGCGCCATGTCTCCCGCAGACTCCGTGCTCGATCTGGTCGTGGCCTTTATCCTGATTCGCCTTCTAGGCTGGCACTGGGCGTTCCTGCCTTCGCTGGCCGCCGAACTCATTCCCGGCGCAGACCTGTTTCCCACGTGGACAGCAGCCGTCTGGTTCGTCACCCGCCACCGGGTACGCGAGGGCGAGCAGGAGATTCTCCCGCCAGGCCCAGCACCCGAGCCAAGGCGCTAGCGATACTGCTGGACACAGCTTTGGTTCAGTATTGCGTGTCAATTTCGAGCCTGTTGTCCGCCTGCTTTTGAATGAGGTCGCTGAGCTCCCCGTCGAACTGAAGGCCATAACAAATCCACGTCGAACCCGGTTTGTAATACTTGATTCTTAACCGAGATCGGCTGCCGATCGTAGGCAACAAAATAATGTTGATAAATGAACATGCCCCCGACCTTCGTCTCGATCAACTTGCTGTGTGAGATATAGGAACCCATCAGTTTTGGCTATAGATCAAATTGCAGTCTTGAGCCGATCAACGTATCCGGCACCTTTTTCATGGCGGGATTCGTGTTTAGTAGGTAATCGACCGCTTCCGATTTCTTGCCGTCTTTCAACAGCGTGAAGAAATGATCCGACATGGCCTGGTACGGTGATTCCTCAGCCAGCTAGACTGGCGCCGCCAGAACGCCGAACACAACCGAATGCAAACAAGATAATACGGCAGCTGGTTTCTCATTTGTCCTCTCCTGTACCGCTCGAATATATGCGACCAACGATTTACAAGCGGAACTCCCCCTCTGGACTTTCCAGCGGAGGATGGTAGCCTTTAACCCGTTGCGTAAGCATGGCCTTTCCCTGATGGCTGATGGCGGAAAGGCTGATGCTGAAAGCTCACCAAGTCCCGTAGCGATACCGCTGCCGGCCGTTCCGAAAAATTTTACCATCATCATCCCCGCCACGAAGCCTCCCACGTGCGCCCAAAAGGCGATGCCTCCTGATGCCTGCCGTCGCTTACCGAATTGGACGTGCCACTCAGGAAATTGATCACGAACCAGTAACCCGAGCATCAGCCACGCAGGAACGTGAAACAAAAAAATCGGCGGAAACCACACCAGCACGCGGGCCCGCGGGTAGAGTATGAAGTACGCCCCCATGACGCCGGCAATCGCTCCGCTGGCGCCGATGATGGGAACCCGCGAATCCAGCATTCAGCAGCACGTGAGTGAAGTCCGCCGCCAATCCGCTGAGCAGGTAAAACAGCAGATAATGGAAGTGGCCGAGGTAGTCTTCGACGTTGTCGCCGAAGATCCACAGGAAGAGCATATTGCCCGCGACGTGTAAGAATGAAGCGTGCAGGAACATGGACGTAAACAGGGCACAAACGCGGTCACTGGCGATTGCGAAGAATGGCCCGTGAGCACGCGCGAGGGCGTGGTGAGGAACCACCCCGAATTCGAAAAGAAATCGGCCCAATGCCCGGTGTACCAACCGAAAGTTCCCACACGAAAACGACCACGTTCACCATGATCAGAAAATAGTTGATGAAGGGTGTAGAGAAGCTCGGCTGGTCATCGCGCAGAGGAATCATTGAATAGGCGAACCGTGGTTCGTATTTCAGGCCCTGCCGTAGAGTAGCCCATCCGTGGTCGTTCGTCCCTCAGCAGTGTGAAGATTTTGCGAACGACGAACGACCAGTGACGAACACAGCGCCGATTACAAATTACCAGATCGCAAATAACTATGAACGGTGTTCTCGTAATCGACAAGCCGCAAGCCCTTACCTCGCATGACGTGGTGAATCGCGTACGCCGCATCCTGGGTCAGCGCTCGGTCGGCCACCTCGGGACGCTCGATCCTTCCGCCACCGGAGTCCTGCCCGTCGTAGTCGGCAACTTCACGCGCCTCGCGCAGTTCTACACACATTCGGAAAAAACCTATGAGGGGACAATCCGCTTCGGATTCGCCACCAGCACCTACGACGCCGACGGCGAGCCGATAACTCCGCAGCAAAACGTGGCCGTCCAGTCGGAACTGGAGAAGGTCCGCGCGCTCGCCTCCGGGTTTCAGGGCAAGATCGACCAGGTCCCACCCCCGTTTTCCGCGAAAAAGATCGCCGGCGTTCCCGCCTACAAACTCGCGCGCAAGAATCAAGAAGTCCAGCTCAAACCCGTGCCGGTCGAGATCAAGGAGTTCGTTATTCTGGGAGCCGAGGGCGATCGAGTCTTCTTCCGCGCCCATGTGAGTTCCGGTACCTACCTGCGATCGATCGCCCACGACATGGGGCAGAAATTGGGCTGCGGTGCACACCTAGCCTCCTTGCGCCGCACAAGCGTGGCTGAGTTCGTCATTCAGGATGCGTGCAGCCTCGATCATCTCCGATCGGCAACGCAGCAGGGAACTGCCGAGGATTTGTTTGTCCATCCAAGGAAGCTTGCGCCAGCCCTTCCAAGCGTCACCGCGAACGATGAAAGCGTCGCTTTGATCCGCACCGGCCGCTCCGTCAACCTGCCCGAGATGTCGCGGGCCCCGCTGGTGAAGGTCTTCTACGGCCAACGCGAATTGATTGCCATCGCAACACGGATTGCGGGCACCTTATTTCATGCGGGCATCGTTTTGGTGGGATCCGGAAAGTGAAGCCGAAGTAGTACTCTCTGCTGGTGCGCGAGCTGATTGCACAAGGCACTCGTGGTGGGGTGAAACAGAAAAGCCGCCCAACCTCGGGCGGCTAGATTTATCTAAACTTCATCTACTCGCGAACAAACCCGTGCATTACTCCGCCCGCATCTATGTAGTATCCGGCGATGGCTCCGGCTTTGTTGTTGGTCATCGGAAAGGTGCCCTGGTTTGCGCCCAGCCCAGCGCCCGGAGCATCGAAGGTGGTGATTACTCCATTGGGCGTGCCGCGCAGGAAGCCATGGTCCGCTCCGTTCGGGTCAATGTACTCGCCCACAATCGCTCCATGCATGTTATTGCCTTCGGGAATAGTGCCTTGACCGGCGCCCGTTCCCGCCCGCGCAACGTCAAAGGTGATCATGGCGCCGTTGCGATCGCGCAGGAAACCGTGAGAGACGTTGTTCCCGTCAATGTAGGTTCCCGTAACCTCGTACGCACCGTTGATGCTGTAGGGCTCTGTGCCCTGCTTGGCGCCCGTGCCCGCTCCCAGAACGTCGAAGGACTTGATCACGCCGTTCGGAGCGCGCACAAAACCATGCGACGCGTTGTTCGCGTCAACATAATATCCCGTAATCTCCCCGTTCCCGGTAAGGGCAGAGAAGAACTGGGGTTCGGTGCCTTGGCCCTGAGCCGCGCCCGCGCCCGGAGCATCGAAAGCTTCGACGTTGCCGTTGGCGTCGCGCACAAAACCATGGTAAACGCCGTTCACGTCCATGAAGTAGCCGGTGATGATGCCAAGGTTGTTGAGGTCTGCCGGCCACGTGCCTTGGCCAGACTTTGTCCCCGCGCCCAGGGCATCAAAGGTCGTGATGTTGCCGAGGGAGTCGCGCACAAAACCATGACAGACATTTGCCGCGTCAAAGTACCAGCCCGCCACTTCATCTTTCAGGTTAAGGGCAAACGCCCATGTGCCTGTGGATCCCACCGGATCAAACGTCTCGTAGGTAGCGGTGGGCTTGCGCAGGAACGCGTGTGAGACGCCGAGGCCATCCATATATTGTCCGATGATCGAGCCCCGGCCGTTGACTCCAATGGCCATAGTTCCTTGTTGCGGACCCGGGCCCGCACTGGGCACGTCAAAGGTGGTAATTGTTTGCGCGTATGCCGGAAGGGCAATCGCCAACAGGGTGAACACGGCGATGGCAATAAACCAGAGTGAGAATTTCGATTTCTGCCGTACACTTGGATTGATTTGCATGGTGTCCTCCTTTGATTCGCGGTTTGTCAAGCTATGCGACCGCCTGAACACTTGCGCTTGTGACCGGTTAATTCGTTTAACGAAACCAGTAAGGGATTAGGGGGCTTTCGCCTCAGGGGGGATGCGTCTCAACGGGCGGGAACTGCTCTTCGGAGAGGCGAAAGCTTCGCGTTGATTGGACACGAAGCGGCGCATGCTGTCAGTGAGCTAGCGCACAAGCGACTGTGCGGCGATAGCCGGGATCTGGGCGGAAAGCCTCGCCCACTGGCCGACTTGGACAACATGAGTCCGAAAGAGAAAAAATCGGGAGGCATCAGGCCGTGTCTGGTACCGATGGAACAGATGCAGTACATGAGACGCACAGGATTAACAATGTCCGATAACAGGTATTATGTAAATATGCCTTGACGTTCCTCGATGCGATAATCGCTTTGCAGGCCTCACGCCATCAAGATAGCCTTCAGGTCATCTCGAAACCGCTGCAAAGTCTCCATCCGTTCCGCCGTCGCCTCCACCATCTCCGCCTTGGCCTGAAACACTTTCCGTCCTCCCACTTCGGTGAGCACGCCCATCACTTCGCCCATCCGCCATCCCAGACTCCCCAGAATCTGCATCCCGCCCGCGCCCGGAACCAGCAGCGCCACGCAGTTCTCCCGAATCACGCCCACGCACTTCGGATAACGATCGAATGTCTGGAGTTCAAATCCCGCAAGATAAAGTCGCTGCAGCTGTTCGGCTGGATCAGCCATGAAGGGAATTCGTGCTCCTGAAAATTGGGCCTGACAAGCTCGTGCCCATAGCGTGTGTCCGAAAACTGAATGCTGAGAGCTGCCTACATCTTGTACTTGCCCAGATCGTCGTCGCCCAGGCCTTCCAGCCATTTCCGCAGTTCGTCGCTCGTAACCCGATCCGACAGATTGGAAGCCTGCTTCGAATGCTTCAGCACATCATCCTCGACGAAGATCGGACAATCCATGCGCAACGCCAAGGCCAAGGCGTCCGACGGACGTGAATCGACGCTCACCACCCGGCCTTCCCTTTCCAGCCAGATCACCGCGTAGAAGGTATCGTCTTTCAACTCCGTGACCACAACTTTATGCACAAGCGTATCGAGCCCAGTCAGCACGTTCTTGATCAGGTCATGCGTCATCGGACGCGGCGTATTCACCTTCTCGATCTCGAGCGCGATTGCATTCGCCTCATACACGCCGACCCAGATCGGCAGCACCGTGTCGCTCCCAATGTCCTTCAGCAGGACGATGGGCATATTGGAGACCGGGTCCATCATCAGCCCGCGAATTTTCATTTCCACTTCCATAACACCTCAAACCCGATACCGCAAAGCTCCCAGCGAAAGATCGTAGCGCCGGCGCCCCGCCGGCAGTCCCGAGCGCGCCTCGCGCTCGGGGGCCGAGCCTAAGACGCTGCCACCATCTCGCCCACCAGGCTGTTCGGGAAGCAAGTAGTCACCATCACGTTCACGTAGCTTCCGCTCTTAAGCTCAATTCCGGCCGGTGCCGTAAAGTTCATGACCTTGATCTGCGAAGTCCGCCCGATCCACTGTCCGCGGGCTTCGTTCTTCCCTTCTACCATGACCTCGATGATCTCGCCTAAATGACGTTGGTTACGCCGCGCCGAAATCGCTCGCTGTTTCTCGTTGACCACCGCCAGCCGCCGCGCTTTCTCCTCGTCCGGAATCGCGTCCTCCAGCCGCAGCGCCGGAGTATTTGGCCGCGCAGAATACTTGAACGTGAACGTGCTGTCGTAGCCCACCAGTTCCAGCAGAGACAAAGTCTCGTCCAGTTCGCGCTCCGTCTCTCCCGGAAAGCCGACAATAATATCGCTGGTCAGCGAAATGTCGCGTTTCGCCGCCTTGACCCAGCCGATCCGCTCCAGGTATTCGTCCCGCGTATACAGCCGCTGCATGGCATCCAGCACGCGTGTCGATCCGCTTTGCACCGGCAAATGCACATGGTCGCAAAGCGTAGGCACGGCCTCGATTACATCGACAATGTCGCGACCAAAGTCCCGCGGATGCGAAGTAGTAAACCGCACCCGCCGGATCCCGACCATCTCGCCTAAAGCAGCCAGCAACTCGGCAAATGTCTTCTTTCCATCAGGATCGCGGTAGGAATTAACGTTCTGCCCGAGGAGTTGAATCTCGCTGTATCCCAGGTCCACCAGTTGCCGAGCCTCCGCCAGCACGGACGAAGAAGTCCGGCTGCGCTCCTTGCCCCGCGTGTAAGGCACCACGCAATACGCGCAGAACTTGTCGCAGCCCTCGATGATCGTGATATACCCGCGATGGGGATTGGTCCGCGAAGTGTATTCCGTCTCGAAGCAGAGATCGGTCTGCCGATCGTCGAGCCCGGTAACGCGCTTCCCTTCTCCGACCTGCGCGTTTTCGATCTGCAGCAGCATCTGCGGCAGGTTTCGATACGAGGCCGACCCGCAGACCAGGTCCACATGCGGAGCCTTCTCGAAAATCCGGTCGCCCTCCTGCTGCGCCACGCATCCCAGGACACCGAATTTCTTCCCCTGCTTCCGCAGCCTCTTGAAATCGTTGAGCCGGTTGAAAACCTTCTGCTCCGCCTTGTCGCGAATCGAGCACGTGTTATAGAGGATCAGTCCCGCCTCGTCGACGGTTTCCACCTGCCGGTACCCCTGCTGCAAGAGCGTGCCAACCACCTTCTCGGAGTCGTGCACATTCATCTGGCAGCCGAAAGTTTCCAGGTAAAACGTCTTGTCCGGAGGCCCCGACATGGCTTCAGTATAAACCAGCCACGAATCACGCGAATCCTACCCTCCGCTTGTAATAATTGTCTTCGGTCATGGTCCCGAGGGAAAAGCGGACGTAGCGCGTGGCTCAGACGGATACCAAGCCCGCGAACGTAGCGCCGGCGCCTCGCCGGCAGTCCCGAGGGCGCCCCCGCCCTCGGCAAGCGAAAACGAAGCGGCCGAAGAGGCGCACCCCGAAGCATGCTGGTTCGGTCACGGCAGGCAATCGTAAGAAGTAATACCTTTGTTCGGGTAAGAAACGGGTTCCGCTCGTAGTTTGCGATGTAAGATTCGTCTATTCCTGCATCTGCAACGAAGGGGCCAGCTTTTTGATGAACCATATCCGAAGCAGTCCCGCTCCAGAGCAAGCCGCCACTAACCCGCTCGTTTTGCCCGGACAGCGCTTCCTGGCGCGCCAGCCCATTCTTGACCGCTCCATGAATGTCTACGGGTACGAGCTCCTGTTCAGAACCGGTGTAGGAGACTTCTTCAACGCCGATCCCGAACTTGCTTCTCACTCTGCCGTCGATACTTTGCTTCTCGGCATCACCACCTTTTGCGGTAACCGCTTCGCCTTCGTGAATTGCACCTTCGATGTCCTGCTCCAGGATATTGTCACATTGCTTCCTCCCCACCAGACGGTGGTGGAGATTTTAGAAACAGTCGACCCCGATCCCCAGGTCGTTGCGGCCTGCCGCCGCTTGAAAGCTGCCGGTTACCAGATCGCCCTCGACGACTTTGCCTTCGACGATCCGCGCCTCTGCCTGCGTGAGTTTGCCGACATCATTAAGATCGACATCCGCGCCACCAGCCCGGACCAGCGCGCTGAAATGCTGCGCTCGCTTCGATCCCCGCACTGTAAGATGCTGGCCGAAAAGGTCGAAACCCGCGCCGAGTACCACGAAGCGCGCGACATGGGCTTCACGTATTTTCAGGGATATTTTTTCTGCCGACCCGAAATCGTATCCAGTAACCAGGTTCCCGCCAGTCGCCTGAATTACGTGCGCTTGCTGGAAATCATTTCGCGCCGCGAACTGAACATCGATGAACTTGAGCGCATGCTGAAACAGGAGCCCTCGATTTCCTACCGCTTGCTCCGCTATCTCAATTCCCCGCTCTTCGGCCTGACCCTGGAAATCAAGTCGCTTCGGCATGCCATCGTGATCCTGGGAGAGCAGGAAATGCGCCGCTGGATCCGCATCATCGTCACCGTCTGCATGGCCGAGCAGTCATGCAGTGAACTGGTGCTCATGGGATTGATCCGTGCCCGTTTTTGCGAACTGTTATTCCGCGAGATCCGGCCTGACATTGACCTGTTCCTCATGGGCCTGCTCTCGCTGATGGATGCCATCCTCGAAGTCAAGATGGATGTGCTTTTGCAGGAACTTCCGGTTGATCGTGAAATCAAAGCAGCTCTCCTCGGCCAGAAGAGCAGCCTAAGCCCTATGTACGAGATGATGCTGGCCCAGGAATCGGCCCACCTATCCCAATCAAACCAGATCGCCAGAAAGCTGGGCCTCCCCGAAGAAGCGGTAGCCTCCGCCTGGTGGCAAGCCATCCAGTGGTCGCAACAAGCAACCAGCCTGGTCTGACCCAGCCTGGTCTGACCCAGCCTGGTCTGACCCAACCTGGTCTGACCCAACCTGGGCTCACCCCACCTACTCAGCCTGGTGCCCCCAGGTCTCGCGTTTGAGACCTGGGATTCCACAAAAGCATCGAGCTCGTCACTTCGACACCGCTTCCCGACTCTCCACCGTCGCGTTCTTCTCGACATACTCCTGCAACCAGCCAAATACGCGCTCCCATCCATCGGAATGGTTCTTGGCAGCCTCGGGCGCTCCACCAAAGCCGGTATGCCGGATCTTCAACAGCGTCCCCGTCCCCGCTCGCTTCGGCCCAACCGCATGCAGTCCGTGAACATCGGTCGGCGACAGTTCCCAGCGCACAACTGTTTCAAGTTTGCCGCTCCAACTGGCAATCCAGGTATGCACCAGCAGGCGCGGCGGATCGACTTCCACATATTCGCCCTCCACGCGAAATGTGCTGCCATCGGCGCTCGCTCCGATGCTCGACCATTTGCCTCCCGGACGCACGTCGCCTTTCCACTCCGTGATGCGATACATCCCTTGCTGCCCCCACCAGCGTGGAACCTGCTGCGGGTCGGTAATCGCTTCAAACACGCGCGCGGGCGGCGCCGCTATGAATATCTCCCCAACGACCGCATCCATCTCCCGAGTTACTGCCATCGTAGCCATTCTTGATCAATCCTTTCTTTGTTCTTTGAATCCTCGTCCCCAAAATCTCACCCCGCGCTCGGTGCCCCAGGTCTCGCGGCAGAGACCTGGGATTCCGCAAATGTCAGGTGCCGCGGGTCTCACCTTCAGGGCCGAGAACCGCATCCAATGCACACCTTGTCAACTTGACAAAATCCAGCTCCAGCAACCCCCCGAAGCACGAAAAGCAAGGCAAACCGAAACGAGTAAGTCCCTTATTCACAGATACTTCCCTGTAAGTGGTTCACTCTAAACCGCCAACCCTAACTCCCTGCTAACCCCATCATTCGAATAGGCGAAAATCTGCTAGAGACGGGCCTCCCATAACCAGACAGTAAACATACCGCTGAACGAAAAGCTACAATTTAGCCTCTTTCAACTTTATTGTCGGGCGCCTCTGTTCGCCGCATCTTCGCCCCTGTACAAACCATACTGCACGTACAATAAGTTATGTATAGTGTTCCACGTGCAACACTTCTCCATATCCTGCCCGGCAAAGATTCCCGGGTATTACTCGCTAGGAGGACGTCCCCTCAGCCTGGGCGAACTTGACGAGCGAGGCGATCACGCCAGGCCAGCCTTGCGCGTAGCCCGGAGCATCCCCAAGCGGCTGGAGCTGGCTGTGCGTCATCTTGACCAGCGTGCCCGCGGCAGTCTGTGACAACTCCCATCGCACCAATGAGTTGTGGTCGGGCAGCGAATGAAAATTCGCCCGCCACGTATAAGCAAGCGCGCGTGGCGGATCAAATTCCACGACCTCTCCCTGAATCTCCAACTCGCTGACTCCATTGACCTTCATCTGCCCCGTAGGGTCTAAGGCTACATGTCGAACGCGGCCGCCGATCCGGGGCTCGAACTCCCACACCTTGACCCGGCAGGGGCCGCCTTCGCCGTTCCACCAGCGCATCAGCAAGTCGCTGGAAATCAAAGCGTTAAAGACCTCCTGCGCCGGAGCGGCAATCTGCACTTCGCAGATCACCGCGTCCTGATCGGCAGTCACGATCGCTTGTGGCATCATCGTAGGCATCACCTGCTCGGCTCCTGACCGTGTGAACTACTTGGCTCGCTCCAGCGTGAACAGTTCCTTCATCTCCTTGCCATGATTGAGGAAAACCCATTCTTCGGTGTGGTGATTCGCATCCGGCTCGGTAAAGACCACGTGCTGCATGTGCCCATCGCCGGGACCGATGTTGGTGCCGTCAAAGAACTCAAAACTGACCGACTTCGCGTCCGCAGAGACGACCTTCATTCTCGGCTGGTTTCCCGCGCCGCAATAGTGAGTCATGATGAGCCGATCGCCATCCATGTGAAACATGGAGATCATGTTCTCCGGCCCATGCCCGTGAATTTCGCTCATGAGCGCGGAACCGCCAGCCGTCGAGCGGAACGACACTTCAATGGACTGTCCCTGACTGTTCTTGCCCACCCAGTTCCCTTCCATCCCTTTCAGCAGGTCGAACGACTTGAGGGCGTCGGACTCTGCGAAGGCAACGGTGACGCACAGCATGGCAATGAGGATCGTGGTGGGAGCAATGATCTTGGAAGCTAGTTTCATGGATATCCTCCTGAAATTTATTTGTCCTTCCCTAGGTTCTTGCCCGTCTCGCGGGCGTACTCGTGTTCCACAAAAGTCTTCAAACTCGCCAGATTCATCTGCCAGAAGCGGCGATAGTGTTCGAGCCACGAATCGACCGTCTTGAGCGGTTCGGGGTTCAACTGGTAAAGGCGGTGGCGCCCGCGTCGATGCTCTACGACCAGGCGCGCCTTGCGTAACTGGCGGAGATGCTTGGATATAGCCGGGCGCGATATGGGAAACGCTTGCGCAATATGTCCGGCAGGTTGCGCGCCCTGGCGGAGCAGGTCGAGCACGGCGCGGCGCGTAGGATCGGCCAACGCATGAAATGTCGCTTCCGCCGAATATGTAACCGAACGGTTCCGCATAATGCGTAACTATAGGGTTACACGTTTCTCATTGTCAAGCGAAAAGTTTGGGGATCTCTAAGTCGCGTCCAGCGGTACGTTGGGGTTCCCCCGGCCCAGCTTTTCGCTCAGGTTTCCGGCAATCAGCTTGCCGTGGAAGCGGCCGTTTTCGATGAAGATTTCGTTGGTCCGCGAACCGGCTACGATCACGCCCGCCACATAGATTCCGGGGACGTTCGATTCCAGCGTCTCGGGATCGCACACCGGACGCAGTTGTTCCGGAGACAGTTCAATTCCAATGCTGCGCAAGAAATCGTAGTCGGGATGGTAACCGGTGAGCGCAAAGACAAAATCGTTCTTGATGCGCAGCGGTCCAGTAGGCGTTTTGATCACGATGCAATCGGGGGCAATCTCACGAACCGTGCTGTTGAAATGGGCGACAATCTCGCCCGCTTTGATACGGTTCTCGATATCGGGCCGCACCCAGTATTTAACGTGGTTGTGCATCTGCGCGCCGCGATGCACCAGCGTCACCCGGGCTCCGTGTCTCCACAGATCCAGAGCCGCTTCGGCCGCCGAGTTCTTGCCGCCGATGACGACCACATCCGTGTCGTAATAAGGATGTGGCTCCTTGTAATAGTGGAAGACCTTGTCGAGTTCTTCGCCCACGATCTTGAGTTCGTTCGCCAGATCGTAATAGCCCGTGGCGACCACGATCTTGCGCGCGCGGTAGTCGTGGATGGCGCCGTTCCGGTTAGTTGTGGTCACGCAAAACTTGCCATCTTCGCCGGTGATGGTCTTCACCCACTCGTATTGCTTGACGTGCAACTGGAAGTGTTCCGTGACCCGCCGGTAGTATTCCAAAGCCTCAACTCGCGTGGGCTTGGCGGACGACGTGGTGAAAGGAATGTCGCCGATCTCGAGCAACTCCGGCGTCGTAAAAAAAACCATGTTGATGGGGTAGTGATAGATCGAATTGACCAGGCATCCCTTATCGACGATAAGCGCCTTGAATCCGGCGCGTTCCGCCTCGATCGCGCACGCCAGCCCAGTGGGCCCGGCACCCACTACCAGAAGGTCAGCGAACGAATCGGGCCGGGAATGCGCCTGCGAGCGTGTCAGAGTCTCGGGAGCGTGGTCCTCGCGTAGTGTTTCTGAGACTTCTCCTTCATAAACCGGTGCTTCGGGAATCTGTCTGGCTGGCAAGGGATGAATGCCTTTGTGGCGCGGGATGGAAACCCAACATTTTAGCACCGTGCGCGGGCAACTCGGCAGCCCTGAACCCGCGCGCAGGGGAGTTTCCGTTGGCCACCGCTGCGGCCTTTGCGTCCGTCTATCTCTTAACGCAAACCGCCACGCCGTCGCGGATCGGCAGGATGGTCGTGAAAAGATCTTTCGATTCGTAAATCAAGTGGTTGAATTCAAGGATGGCCCGGGTGTGGTCGTCGGGATGAGGCTTCCGCAGTTGGCCCTTCCAGAGCACGTTGTCGGTGATGAAGAGACCGCCGCTCTTCAGGCACGGCCGAGCCAATCGCGGAACTCGCGGGTAATCGGTCTTATCGACATCGTTGAAGATAATGTCGAACGGTTCCTTCTGCTCAGAGAGGATTTCAAGCGCGTCGCCGACGCGCAGCACGATCTGTTTGCTCACGCCTGCCCGTTCAAAATACCGGCGAGCCTTCTCCGCCCGTTTGGGATCGCCGTCGGTGTAGATGACTCGCCCGCTTTCTCCTACGGCGCGGGCCCACCAGATCGTCGAATAGCCGATGGCCGAGCCCATCTCGAAAACTGTCTTGGCTTTGCTGATCACCGCCAACTGATAGAGCACGCGCGCCACCGCCGGGCCCACGATGGCAATGTCGTGCCTGGCAGCCTCGGCTTCCATCTCCTGCAGGACGTCGTCCCGCGCGGGAAGCATGGAGTACAGGTAATCCTCAACTTCAGGAACCGTGATTCCGCCCATGCGCCATTCGGGTTTTGCGTTTTGATCAGGCATGATCTCCTTCCGGGATCTTTAGACTTTTTTCCCTGTGGTGACGGTCGAGAGTTCGCCGGGCACAGCAGCGCCGTCATCCAGACCGTTAAGTGATCGTCTGTCCCGGCTTCATCTCAACCACCTTCACTTCCGGCACCAGTTCCTGCAACTGGCTGGGACGCCCGGTCAGCATCGGAAAAGTCCCAAAATGCATGGGAATAACGGTCTCTGGTTTAAGGAGTTTGCAGGCATAGGCCGCCTCGCGTGGAGACATTGTAAAGTGGTCACCGATGGGCAGCATCACGATCTTCGGCGCATACAGGTCGCGGATGATAGCCATGTCGCTGAAGACGTTGGTATCGCCCGCGTGGTAGAGCTTGACTCCGTTGGAGAATTCGAGCACGTAGCCGCAGGCTTCGCCACCATAAATAATCTGGTCGCCATCCTGAATCCCGCAGGAATGCACGGCATGCACCATGGTGATTTTCACGCCGGCTACGGTCTGGGTTCCGCCTTTATTCATAGGTGCAATCTGCCTGACGCCTTTTTTCTGGAGCCACGAACAAAGTTCAAAAATGCCGACCGCCGTGGAGCCGTGGTTCTTGCCGATTTCGACCGCGTCGCCGATGTGATCGCCGTGTCCGTGGGTGCAGACCAGCACGTCGGCCTGCTGCACGTTCTTTTCATTTTCAGGACACATCGGGTTGCCGCTGACCCAGGGATCTACATAAAGCACCTTCCCTTCCGGAGTCTCGATGCGGAATGTTGCATGGCCGAGCCAGGTTAACTTGATTCCCTTGAGTTCCATACTCTCCTCACGAAGACTGTTTCACGGGCGTTGGATGCAGTCCGGAGCGGCGCGTGAAGAAGTATTTTAGTGACGGCCCAGAAAGCGCGCAATGCGATGTGACTCCGACGATACGAACAACCCAGTTACTCATCGGAACTTCACGCGCGCTGCCGCGCCCGAAGGGTTACTTACACTATCCTCACAACTCTTAATTGTGAAACAATGGCCAGCCGCACCCATCACTCTCCGGAGGCGGCGACCAGGATTCGCCATGTTGCGATTTTTTTGCTGCCTGATTGTCGGCACGTTCTCGATCTCTTGTTTTGCGCAATCGGACTCCAACCCGGCTGTCCCGAAGTCGTCTCCCGCGACGCAGCAGGGTAGCGCGCCTACGCTGCCATCGAATTCTCCTCCCGGCGCGGCTTCGACTTCAACGGACTACCTGGGAGAAGCGCGGGGGCTCTTCAAAAGAGGCGACTTTGATGGTGCGATCTCCAAATACCAGGAGCTTTTGCGCCTGAAACCGAAGTCGCCCGACGCATGGGCCGGGATGGTCCGCGTTTATCTCAAGCAGAAGAAAGTAGAGCAGGCCGCGCACACGGCGGATCAGGCCCTGGCGATATCGGACTCTCCCCGGATCCGTGTTGCCCACGGCGAAGTTCTGTTCCGGCAAGGCAAGATTGATGAGGCGCAAAAAGAATTTGTCGGCGTAATCAATTCAGGCTATCCCGAAGCGCGCGCTTACCTGGGCCAGGCCCGCGTCTACCGGGCTTACGCCATGTATAAGAGCGCCGGGAAAATGATCGACAAGGCGCATTCGCTCGATCCTGTCGATCCTGACATTCAAGAGCGTTGGATGACCACGCTCGCGCGCGCGGACCGCATCAAGTATCTGGAAGAATCGCTGGCTGGCGAAAATAACCTGGATGCTGAGGAGCGCGAGGACGCGGCGAGTTATCTGCGCTACCTGAAGGAGCGCGTAAAGCGTAAGGATCAACCTTGCCGGCTGGTGAGCAAAGTGACAGCGACCGAAACCCCGCTCATCCGACTCCTCACGGATCCGCGGCATTTGCGCGGATATGGACTTCCCGTCGTGCTGAATGGGCATAAGAATTCGCTCATGCTCGATACCGGCGCTGGCGGAATTCTGGTCCGGCGTGGTATTGCCGAGAAGGCTGGCATCTCCAAGCTGACTGAGACCAAGGTCGCCGGCATCGGAGACAAGGGTCGGAAGAATGCCTACGTTGGCATCGCTGAGTCGATAAGAATCGGAGACCTCGAATTCCAGAACTGTCCCATCGAAGTCATCGAAAGCCGCTCGATTGTGGATGAAGACGGGTTGATTGGCGCCGACGTTTTTGAAGATTTCCTGGTGGACATCGACTTTCCCAATGAAAAACTCAAACTCAGCCAACTGCCCAAACGGCCCGGCGAAGCGGAGCAGAAACCCGCTCTAAAAGACGAGGATGAAGACGAAGACTCTGATGAAGCCCCGGCCGCCGAACCGTCGACTAACTCTCAGGCGGCAGACGCCAAAAGCGTTCCGCCCCCGCCGCGTTCCGGGGCCCAGGACAGCTATGTCGCGGCCGAGATGAAATCCTACACACGGGTGCTGCGCTTTGGGCACGAACTCCTCGTGCCGACGAGAATCGGCGAGGTGCCCCCTAAACTTTTTATGCTCGACACCGGGGCATTCACCAACTCAATCAGCCCCGCGGCAGCTCGCGAAGTCACCAAGGTACACGGCGATGCTGACACGACTGTGAAAGGCATCAGCGGCGCAATGGAAAAGGTTTACAGCGCCAACAAGGCCGTGCTCCAGTTTGGCCATTTGCGCCAGGAAAACCAGGACATGATCGGCTTCGACACCACCTCGATCAGCGATAACACGGGCACCGAAGTCTCGGGTTTTCTCGGCTTCTCGATGCTCCGGCTTCTTGACATCAAGATCGACTATCGGGATGCGCTCGTCGATTTCAGCTACGACGCCAAACGATGGAACTTCTAATCCGATTTTGTGCTTCCGATCTTTGCCATTCCGATCCTGCCGGAACTGGTGTATAAAATTGGCTCGATGCCCAACCTCAAAGTAATGTTGTCTCGCGAGCAGATTGCCAAACGCGTCGCCGAAATGGGCGAAGAGATTTCCCGCGATTTCACCGGTCAATCGATCATTTTTGTCGGAGTTCTGAAAGGGGCTGCCATTTTTCTGAGCGATCTCGCCCGGCACGTTCCGCTCGATGCCACTTTCGATTTCATCGGCGTATCCAGTTACGGCAACCGTCCGATCGCCAAGGAAGATCCTGCCGGACATGCGGCTTGGGATTCTCTGGGCGAAGTCCGGTTGACCAAAGATATGGATCAGTCACTGGCTGACCGGAACGTGATTCTGGTAGAGGACATTCTCGATACCGGTTTGACCTTGAACTACATCTCCAAGCTCATACGGGCACATCAGCCGCGGACTTTGCGCATCGCAGCACTGCTCGACAAGCCATCCCGCCGCAAGATGCCGATCGAAGCCCAGTACATCGGATTCAAGATTCCGGATGCCTACGTCGTTGGCTACGGCCTCGATTACGCCGAAAAATATCGCAATCTTCCCGATATCTGCGTGCTGGAGAATGCCGAATCGGCAAACGTTTAATTCGCAATGACGGTCCGCGCTTCCGCTTGATTTTTCAATCACAGATCGCGGAGTGGGACCCGCGCCGGTGAAGTCGCCGGCCACCCGGCTGGTATTATGAAGCCTGCAAAATGACCTCTCCGACACAGACCGGACGTACCTACGAGGTCGAACCGCTGCTGCTCGAAGTGGCGGACGTCGTCAATACCACCCTCGATCTGGAAACCACCCTGCGCCGTGTAGCTGAACTCGTGCGCAAAGTCATTGACTATGAGATTTTTGCCATCCTGCTGCTCAATGAGCCGCGGCAGGAACTGTACGTGCGTTTTCACGTCGGATACCCGGCCGAAGTCGCCGAGCGCATACGGGTAAAAGTCGGCCAGGGCGTAACCGGACGAGCCGCCGAGACGCGGCAGGCAGTGCTGGTCGCCGACGTCACGAAAGAGGAGTTTTACATCTCGGCGCTGCCGAACGTTCACTCCGAACTGGCGATCCCGCTTATCGTCAAGAACCGGTTGATCGGCGTTATCGACATTGAGGCGCGGCAGAAGGGTTACTTCACCGACGAGCACAAGCGCCTGCTGACCCTGATCGCCTCGCGCATGGCCGTTGGCATCGAGAATGCGCGTCTGCACACCCGCATCACACGGCAGGCCCGCATCCTTCTTTTACTGAACGAGATTGCGCGCGAACTTACCTCGATCCTCAATCTGGATGAACTACTCAAACGTATCGCCGAGTTGCTGCGGCGCCTGATCGATTACCAGATGTTCAGCATTCTTCTGCTCGATCAAACCGGCGAAAAACTGCAGCACAGATTCGCGCAGCGTTTTGAGGAGCGGCTTCATCTGAAGCACGACATACCGCTGGGCCGCGGCGTCGTGGGCTACGCCGCGCAAGCCAAGGAAGCGGTGCTTGTCCCGGACGTGGCTAAGAGCCCGCGCTATATTGCGACCAATCCGGAGACGCGCTCGGAACTCGCGGTTCCGTTAATCTACCAGGAGAAAGTTATCGGCGTCCTTGACCTCGAGCACATGCGCCGCGGCTATTTCACCGAGGATCACAAGCGCATCCTGACGACGCTTGCCGCGCAGCTTGCAATCGCCATCGAGAACGCGCGCCTCTATGAAGAAATTGCCAGGCAGGAGAGCCGCCTGGAGCGGGAACTGGCGCTCGCCCGCGAGTTGCAGTTCCGCTTGCTGCCGCACTCCCTGCCCAAAATGCCGCATCTCGATGTGCAGGCAAAATTTGTTCCCGCACGTGCAATTGGCGGCGACCTCTATGACTTTGTTCCCTATTCACTCTCGCGTCTCGGCATTGCGATTGGCGATGTGAGCGGGAAGGGCGCTCCCGCCGCCATTTATGCGGCTCTGGTCAGTGGCATCATCCGGTCGCATGCACCGATTGAGCCCGGCCCTGCCGAAATGCTCTCGGCGGTGAATCTGTCGCTCGCGGAACGCAGAATTGCCGCGCAGTTTGTTTCCATCATCTATGCGGTCTGGGATGACGAGCGGCGCACCCTATTGGTGGCGAACTCCGGTTTGCCGCTACCCCTTTATTGCCATAACGGAAAAATCGAGCCGATCGATGCCACCGGATTGCCGCTTGGCCTGTTCGATGAAGCCGACTATGACGAACTACACTTCAAGGCGAAGCCGGGCGACATGTTCGTATTCTTCAGCGACGGAATTCTGGATGCGCGCAACCGCCATGGGCAGTCGTTCGGCAGTGAGCGTGTCGAAGCCATCGTAAAGGGCTGCGCCGAGCAGTCTGCTGATTGCGTCGTTCGGGAGATCTTCAAGGCCGTCACCGAGCACGCCGCCGGAGTCGATGCCTTCGACGACCAGACCGTGGTGGCCATCAAGGTCAAAGGCGGCCCGGGCAAAGGCAAGTGAGGGGCGCGGCCAAATCGGCGGCGAAGACTGATATTCAAATGGTGCGGTCGCCTGGTTTTCTGTATCGCCGCGGCGATGCCTCTGCGCCCCACCGTCTTTTCTGCGAGCAGGTAGACCTTCAGGCGCTGGCGGAACGTCACGGAACTCCACTCTACGTTTATTCTTCCGAAACAATTCGCGAACGCATTCAGGCCTACTCTCATGCTTTCCGGTCGATTCCCCACACCCTCTGTTATTCGGTGAAGGCGAATTCCACGCTGGCGATCCTGCGCGAGGTAGCCACGCAGAACGCCGGGTTCGACGTTGTCTCAGGTGGTGAACTGGAACGAGTGCGGCGCGTGAAGCCCGGGCGCTCGATACGGATCGTCTTTTCCGGTGTCGGCAAGACTGTGCCCGAGATGGAGCAGGCGATTAAATCCGGCATTCTGCTATTCAATGTCGAAAGCGCCGCGGAACTGCGCACGCTCGCGTCCACGGCTCGGCGGCTCAGGAAGAAGGCAACCATTGCAATCCGCGTCAATCCCGATGTTTCGGCGGAGACGCATCCTTACATTTCGACCGGACTTCACCAGCACAAGTTTGGCGTGCCGATCTCCGAGGCGCGCGCGCTCTACGCCGAGGCCGCAAAAGAATCGAGCCTGAAGGCCAGCGGCGTCAGCGTGCATATCGGATCTCAGATCACCGACGTGGAACCCTTCCGGGAGGCCCTCCAGCGCGTCGCCGATCTCGTCCGGGAACTGCGTCTCGCGGGTCATGATATCCGGTATGTAGATGCTGGGGGAGGGCTGGGAATTTCTTATGGGGCGGCAGAAGCGCCCTTCGCGGATCAGGTCGAACCCTACGCACAGGCGGTGCTTGAGCCGCTCCGCGGGCTCAATGTACATCTTCTCTTCGAGCCCGGGCGGTCCATCGTCGGACCCGCAGGCGTGTTGCTGACGAGCGTCCTCTACAGAAAAACAAACAACAGCAAACGCTTTCTAATTGTAGACGCCGCCATGAACGACCTGCTTCGTCCTTCGTTGTACGGCGCGCATCATGAGATTGTGCCAATGAAAAATGTATCCCCGCAAGCCGAAGTGACAGACGTAGTCGGCCCCATCTGCGAGACCGGTGATTTCTTCGCTCGCGATCGTGA
Organism: uncultured Acidobacteriaceae bacterium; assembly: GCA_963838315.1. Lineage (GTDB taxonomy): Bacteria > Acidobacteriota > Terriglobia > Terriglobales > Acidobacteriaceae > Acidiflorens. The sequence continues at coordinate 80,780 of CAWIQW010000001.1, read as the reverse complement.
GCTACCGGTAACATGTGAAGGAGATCTGCTCGCCATTCTCGATACCGGCGCGTATGGGTCGGTGCTCGGTTCCAACTACAACACGCGCGGCCGCGCGGCGGAAGTGCTGGTCGAAGGCTCCAAGTCGCGTGTGATTCGGAAGCGCGAGAGCGTCCGTGACCAGATACGGCTTGAATTGTAGCCATCGGCAACTCTTGTCACTGCTGAGAGGCGGGCGCGACCACCGTTATGTGCATCATCTCTGCGCGCTGCGCTCTTGCTTAGAGCGACTCCAGAAAATTGGTGATGGCCCGCAACACCGGCTCGGGTTGCTGGATGAAAAGCGCGTGGCCCAGATTGCGAAACCTAACGTGTGTGTGATGGGGTAACAGCCGCGTGGCCAAGGCAACGTCGCCGTCCGACATCAGGCCGCCAAGCTCGGGGCTGCCTTGTAAAAGCAGCGTGGGACAGAGAATTCTTCGCAGTACGGCTTCCCCATCCCAGCCTTCCAGCGCCGATCCATCCAGGGTCATATCGTAGGCGTCCGGATCAGCCTGTTGCACGCAACGCGCCCATGCCAGCAGGTAGGCCTCGTCGTTTCCGGGAAGTTGGCGGATCGCGATCGTCTCGGTTGACCCTGCAATCGGCAGAAGAATGTTCCCGATTCCTTCCGCAATCCGTTCCACAGAACCACTTTTGCCCGCGAGATCGCGCAGTCCCGAAAAAAGCGCGGTGTACATCGGGTGTCGCAGGCGCGGGCTTTGAGGCCCCGCGGATGGAGGCGCCCCGGGCGGTCTTTGCGAGTTTTCGGAAATTGCGCCGGCACCGCTGCGGGCTATGATCATGTTGTCGCCGAGGATCAACGCGCGCACCAGTTCCGGGCGATGCGCCGCGACCCACATCGCGATCATTCCGCCCAGTGAGTGTCCAAAGATGACGGCTGGTTCCGCCACTCGATCGCGCAAAAACGGGCAACGTCACCGGCGTATTCGGTCCCATGGTATCCGCGGACCATGCGCCCCGATTTACCGTGCCCGCGAAAGTCGGGCGCAAAAATCTGCCAGCGCAAGCTGAGCGATGGAATCAGTGGGAGAAAAACCTGCCACCGCCTGCCGAGCCCATGCAGCAGCACGAGCGGCGGACCGTTGGCTGGTCCCTCTGCAACATTTAACGGGACTTCGCCAGTATCATAGGTCCGCTCGACGATTCCAGGATGCGTATCGCTCAATCGATCACCGTTTTATCCGATGATTGTGAACGCAGCCGTTCTTGAGAGTTGATAACTGGGGGCTGGGAGCTGAGTCTCAACGATCCCCCCACTTCAGTTTGGTCGAGAGCACCTCGAAAAACGTCTTCTGGAAACGCAGCAGCTTCACCATGTGTTCGGCCTTCATGCACTGCACCGAATCGCTGTCCTGAAGAGGCATGCCTACCTGTCCGTCGAGGCTGAGATACGCCTCTTCCTGGCCGGTCTTGACGCGGATCTCGATCTGCACAGTGTCGCGCACGACCACGGGACGATGCGTTAACCCCTGCGGCGAAACGGGAGTGATAACGAATGCTTGCACGTCCGGCTTCAGTATCGGCCCTCCCGCTCCCAGTGAATAGGCCGTCGATCCGGTTGGCGTTGCGATGATAAGACCATCTGCCTTGTAGCTGGAAACAAACTCGGCATCCACAAAGAGTTCGAAATGGTTCAATCGTGAAATCGCGCTCTTGCTCACCACCAGGTCGTTCAAAGCGGCATGGGTCGCAAGCATTGCACCGTTGCGCACCAGCGTGCACGTGAGCATCGACCGGCTATCGACGACGTAATGCCCCTTCTCAATCGCTTCGAGCGCCGGATAGAGACCGGTGAGCGAAACTTCCGTAAGAAAGCCGAGCGTGCCCAGATTAACTCCCAGGATCAAAGTCCCTGAACCGGAAACGGCGCGCGCGGCGGAAAGCAAGGTGCCGTCGCCTCCTAACACCAATGCCAGGGAAGGCGCGAACTTGGCGAGATCGCCACGAGAGATAACCGGCGCGGCGGAATAGTAGACGGCGCTCTCCTCGTCCATCGCAACCGAGTACTGGCGCTCCTGGAGCCACTTTTCGAGCGCCGGCAATACCTCCGACAACTCCGGGCGGTCGGGCTTGGAGATGATGGCAACCCTTTTTGTGTTGCTTGCGCTGCTGGAACCTTCAGGCATATCGTCAGATCCGAACCTTCGATTGTATCGAATCAATAGCAAGAAGGCGGAAGTCGAGGTCAGATTGTGGAAGCACGATCAGGCAAGACGGCATGCAGGAGAAACTCCCGGTTGCCTTCTCCGCCGAGGATGGGCGACTCGATGCATTCGGCATTGGTGGCTCCGAGTTCGAGCAACGCCGCCTCCACTTTCCTCACGGCCGACTGCTGGGCTGCTTCGTCGCGGACGATTCCGCCCTTTCCTACCAGTTCCCTGCCCACTTCAAACTGCGGTTTCACCAAGACCACGATTTCGCGCAGCGGCTCGTGAGTCGCATTGGAGCCCGGCACCGCGGAGCGAATCACGGCCGGCAACACCTGCGTGGCGGAAATGAAGGAGACATCCATGGCAATGAATCCGATATCGTCGTCAATATTTGTGCCAATATCGTCGCGCGTCAGATAGCGCGCGTTGGTCTTCTCCAGAAGCCGGATGCGAGGATCATTTCGCAGGCCAAAATCCATCTGGCCGTAGCCGGTGTCAACCGCGATCACCCGGACCGCGCCATGCTGCAGCATGCAGTCGCTGAACCCGCCGGTGGATGCGCCCACGTCGAGGCATACCTTCCCATGGAGATCGATTCGCCAGTGCTCGAGAGCTTTTTCGAGTTTGAGGCCGCCCCGGCTGACGTAGCGAAGATCGTCGCCCAGCAACCGCAGCACGGCGTCGGAGTCAATCGACGCCCCCGCCTTGTCGACCTTCTGCTCGTCGACCAGCACCTTTCCGGCCAGAATGAGCGCTTGCGCCCGTTCTCGCGAAACAGCCAGGCCGCGCTCCACCAGCAATTTGTCGAGACGCGTCTTCAATGGAACTTTGGCCTTCGCTCGCTCTGCAATCGTGGAAGTAGGAATCAGTTGAATTCCGGTTCCGCACGCTGCGTTTCGCACTCCCTACAGTGCAGACTGTAGAAGCGACTCGTTGACAGAAGGTTACAAGAGTAAGCCGCCGCTTTTCCACAAACTTTTCCACGCTGGTGTTGAAAACTCGGCTGGAATTGCCCGATTTCTTACTCACGAGGCACTTTTTTGGCAATAAAAAGCCGCCCTAGCGAGCGGCTTGATCGTTCAAATATGTGGCAACGAACTTATCCCGCCACTTCCTCTAGCGTTTTCTGATCGATATCGAAATTGGCGTGCACGTTCTGCACGTCTTCGCTATCTTCAAGTGCCTCTAGCAGCCGGATCATCTGCGCCGCCTGCTGTCCTTCCAGCTTGATATAGGTATCGGGGACCATACTCACACTCGACGAGCTCGGTGTAATGCCGGCCTTCTTCACGGCCTCCAGAACCGCCTCATACGCGGCGGGTTCCGTAATGATCTCCCAATTCTCACCGTCATCTTTCAAGTCCTCGCCGCCAGATTCCAGGATGATGTTCATCAGGTCATCTTCCTTCGCCGCCGACTTGGGAATAACAATGTCGCCCTTCTTGTGGAACATGTAGGAAACCGCGCCGGCCTCGGCCATATTTCCGTTGTTTTTCCCGAACACGTGCCGGATTTCGCTGACCGTACGGTTGCGGTTATCGGTCGAAATCTCCGCCAATAGGGCCACGCCGCCCGGGCCATAGCCCTCGAGCACGAACTCCTCATACGTAAGGCCCGGCAGTTCGCCCGTACCGCGCTGGATGGCGCGCTTGATGTTGTCCGCAGGCATGTTCTCCGACTTCGCCGCCAGAATCGCGGTGCGCAGCCGGGGGTTCATATCAGGATCGCCGCCGCTCTTGGCGGCCATCGAGATTTCTTTAATAAGACGGGTGAATATCTTGCCGCGCTTGGCGTCCAGCGCGCCCTTCTTGTGCTTGATTGTGGCCCATTTTGAATGGCCGGACATAGCTATACCTCGGATCGTTTGAGCTTAAATTTCGCTGATTCTCGGAACTCTTTCAGACCTATGAATTCGCCTACGGAGGAGATCATCAGGATAGCCTCAAAGGTAAAACCATCAGGCGAATGAAGATTATAGCACGGCGGCCCTGCCGCTTTGCCGCTATCCCCAGAGGATCCCTGTATACTCCGTGGTTCTCGATTTTCGTGGCATTCTCGCACACTAGGCCTTATGGCAGTTACGTCTTCCATGCCTTTGGATCGCAGCCTCTCCCAACTCGAGCACCTTCGCTATGGCTTTGCCCCCGCAGACGGAACGCGGGTGATGAAGCTGCTTCGATCTCTCGCGGGCTCAACTTTCCCGGACTCTTCCTCCCTCATCCGTTTCCACGAATCGCTGCTCTTTCTTCGAGCCTTTCCCCAGAGCCCGGCGGTCTTGCGCGCCGCGGAGCGTATCCTCAACCACTTTCACAAGAAGGTCGAAGCCCTCCGCAAGGCCGGCGCAGCCATGGACGACTTCGACCCCCTCGAAGTCTCCGGAGTTGCCGGAACCTCGATGGAAGACACCCTGAGCTTCGACGTGGCGCGCTGGCTCATGCAACGAATGCCTGGGAACGTTGAAATTGCCTGGGAGAATTATGAGCCCGGCCGCGAACTCGGCAACACCGGGCCGCGCTTTATGCCCTTGCTGGAGGATGACGCCTATGTCGAAGCCGACACGCCCTGGCGGCGCTGGCTGGAAACGGCCAGTACGATCGGAAGAAAAAGTCGAGGCGGAAAAAGTAAGAGCGCAACTCCCGCTTGGCTGATTCGGCAGTTCGAAAAGCTGGATTTACCGGCACACCAGAAAGCTGAGCTCTACGAATCCCTGCATGTGCCCTTGCGCTGGGAGCTCGGAAACTCGCGCATCAGTCGAACCCGCAACTGGCAACCGGTTCGGAAAGTTTTCTACCACGACGGCCCACTCATCAGCCGCAGCCAGATCTCGCTCGCCGCCGAGTTGGCAAGGCGGCCACCATCTCTTACGCGCCTTTCATTGCGCGAGGGCGAGCGCGTTACCGACATGATTCGCGAGGTCATGCTTGTTCGCTATCGCGAACTCTACGGCACCACACTGGCCGATCCCCGTTCGGTGGTTGGAGCGGATGTAGGCCGCGGCGTGACCATTTACCTTTGGAACCTTCCCCCTGGCCGCCGCCTGCCGCTGCGTGCTTACACGGCGGGAGTGACGTTGAAGAATGGCGTGCCCATTAACTACATCGAAGCCATTGGCCTCTGCGAATGGATGGAGGTTGGGTTCAACACGTTCTACACGTTTCGCGGAGGCGAAGCCGGATGGATCTATGCGCAGGTGCTGCGCTGCCTGTGTGCGTCGATGGGCACCACCGTCATATCTGTCTATCCCTACCAGCTTGGCCACGACAACGACGAGGCCATCGAATCGGGCGCGTTCTGGTTCTACCGCAAGCTCGGCTTCCGGCCGGGGCGGGCGGAACTCCTGCAGCTTGTACAGAGCGAAGAAAAGAAAATCGCCGCCGATCCCAGATACCGCACGCCCGCGCGCACCTTGAAGCGGCTGGCGGCGGGTCACGTATTTTACGAATTGCCGGGAAGCGAAGTGGGAGCGTGGGATACGTTCTCAACGCGCAACATCGGACTGCGAGTCAACCGACGCATGGCACAGGAATTTGGCGGAGATGCCGTCCGCATGCGCCAGCATGCGCGCCAGAAACTGGAACGTAGCCTGGGCCTGAAAAGTGACGCCGTCGGCAAGCCCTCATGGACGCTGCTGGAGAAAGCTGCGTTCGACAATCTCGCGCTGCTCCTGACACGGACGCCGGAAGTCCGATCATGGACGCGCAAAGAAAAGGACGACCTCGTTCAGATCATTCGTGCCAAAGCCAAGCCCGATGAAATGCTCTACCTGCATCTTACCCAGCGGCGCGTGCGGTTCCGAAAGCTGCTGCTGGCATCGGGGGCTTAGTCGAAAGCCAGGGAGTGCTGCTCCAGCAAATTCTCACGTGCCGCGTAAATTTTTTTGTCCGCAGGACGCTTACTCTCCATGCTCTGCAATGAAGGCATCGACCGTCATGACCGTCGCCTGGGCTGCGAAGATCTTTTCCGTAAGAACCCGGTGCACTTCCGGATCCGCGTCGAAGCAGGCGTCCTTCAGGACGGCGCAGCGGTAGTCCAGGTCGAATGCCCGCCGGAGCGTCGAAAGTGTAACCCCACTCGTCGAAATTCCGAAGAACACCAGATTTTCAATACCACGAGCGCGAAGGATAAGGTGAAGCTCGTTCTCTGAAAATGCGCCGATCCGTTGCTTGTAAACCACCAGTTCCCCCGGACGGGCGATCGCGCTGTGAAACTCGGCGGAGGGCGTGCCCTTGACGAACAGATTATTTTGCCGGGCCCTCTGCATCGGTGAATCCCTGTCTGGAATTTCAGGATGCCCCTCGGAAAACCCGAGTCCCACATGAATAATCTGAAATTGTTTCTCGCGGCCAAACTCCACCGCCCGAGACGCGTTTGCGATGACCGCCTCTGCCCCCGGCACGCGGCCAAGAATCCCCTGCTGGAAATCCAGGGTCAGCAGGGCTGTTTTCTGTGGATCAAGCTTCATGGGCACCCCTTCCTGTCTCAAACCAACTTACGGCTCACCCTGGCTTGGATGAATTTTGGTTACCCGGAGTTCGCGCCCGCATCCCGCGATTCCGCAAGTTCCCTGCTCCGGCGTGTCCGATATGCATACACTACGGCCAGCAGCGGCGGCGCAAGTACGAATCCCCAGAACGGAATGATGAACCCAAGCACGAGTGGAACCAGAATGGAGGCCCAGATCGGAACCCGCGCCACCCGCCGCATAATGTAGGGCTGTAGCACAATGCCATCAACCGCGACAATCACCGCATACAGAACAACCACATTCAGAGGATGCTGCCAGTCTTTCCAGTGGATGGTGGCGGAAAGCACCGGCCCGAGCAACCCGAAAGCGGATCCGAAGTGCGGAATGATCTGCAATAAAGCCGCCAGCACCGCCCAAAGCGCAGCCCATGGCACGTGGAGGATCCCAAGCCCAAGCAGCCAGAGAAGTCCCACCGCGACCGAGTCCTGAAGCTGCGCGACGGCCCAGCCCTTCAAAGCCGAGGCAGTGATGCGGACGTGCTCGGAGGCGCTCATCCCTGGCGTTGACGTAACGGATCTTGCCGCGGTGAATGTTCCTGACGCGAATGCTCGTCGGAGGGAGGCTGGCGTGCTGTCCTGAGTCTCTCTGCAAACTCCGGTGGCATTACGGGAGTGGCTCCTGCCTGCGAACACACGTAGCGCGCCACGTCGTTGGCCAGACTGTTGATTTCGTCGAGGTCCATCTTCTCCAGCAGCCCCAGAATAAGCGCAGCGGTGAAGGAATCGCCCGCACCCACTGTATCGACAACCTGCACCGGGCGGGACTGGCAATCTGACCAGCGACCTTCCTGATAGAGCAGGCTGCCACCGGGTCCACGTGTCAGCGCGACCACTTGCAGGCCGAACCTTGCTGCCAACTCCTCGATTTGATCTTGAACCAACGGATGCTCAACCGCGTGTGAGCCTGACCGATCCGCGAGATTAAACATCGCAGCCACGGTTGGCAGCTCGTCGTCATTCAACTTGAGCACATTCGCCAGCTGAAGAGAGCGCTCGACGAGGTCTCGCGAATAGTAATTCTGCCGAAGATTGATGTCGAACACTCGCAGTGCGTGGGCCGGTGACGAGGAAACAAGCTGCTGAATCGTACTGCGGGAGGTCTCGCTGCGCTGCGCAAGGCTGCCATAACAAATAACGTCCGCCTGGCCCGCGGCGGCCAGCGCCTCGGAAGTCGCGGCCAGAGAATCCCACGCCACATTTTCCTGAATAGTGAAATGCGCCAGGCCATCGGCGGACAGGGTGACTTTGGCGGTGCCAGTCGGCGCGACCTCGTCCACTTGCACGTTGCTGATCGGCAATGCCATCGCCTCGAAGCGGCGGACGATCTCCCGTCCGAGGTCGTCTTTCCCGATGCGCGTGATGACCTCGCTTTGCGCGCCCAGGGCGTGCGCGTGATAGGCGAAGTTTGCGGGAGCCCCGCCCAGCTGCGGACCTGATTCCAACAGGTCCCACAAGACTTCCCCAACGCCTATGACCTTAAAGTTCATCGGGAGCGAGATCCATTCCCAGTTGTGCTTGAATCTGTTCCAGCGGTACCCCTTTGGTTTCGGGCACCATCGTCGCGACCCAGATCAGTTGCAGAACCATCATGAACGCAAAAAACGAAAACACATTGCCGGGCGGAAACGCGGTCACCATCTTCGGGAAAAACGTAGTCAGCAGCGCGGCGAAAATCCAATGCGTAAAACTGCCCAACGACTGCCCCTCGGCGCGATGCCGGTTGGGGAAGATTTCCGCGATAAACACCCAGATGACCGCTCCCTGCCCGACGGCGTGCGCTGCGATAAATGCAAAAATGCACACCGGTACGATGCTGTAATGCTGCGTAAAGAATGCCCAGGCAACCATTCCGAGAGAAGCAATGTAGCCGAATGATCCGATGAAAAGCAGCGTGCGGCGGCCCAACCGGTCGATCAGCGCGAGGCCCACAAACGTGAAGATGAGATTGGTGACGCCGATACCCACCGACTGCAGCAAGGCAGCTTTCGCGCCCAGGCCGGTCAGTTCGAAAATTCGCGGCGCGAAATAAAGGATGGCGTTGATTCCCGAGAGCTGGTTGAAAAAGGCAATCAGAATAGCAAGCAGAATCGGCTTGCGGAGGCGCCGGGTCCAGAAGTGTCCGCTGGAAACTTGCGGCGCTGAGGCGGCCAGGATTTCGTCAGCCTGCGCCTCGATCTCCGCCTTGGAGAACTCCGGCTCAATACGCTGTAAAACGTCCAGCGCCGCAGGGCGCTCACCCTTCCTCGTCAAAAGCCAGCGCGGACTTTCCGGAAGACCGAGGCAGAGCAAGGTATAAAGAAGCGACGGAAACGCGGCGACCCCGAGCATCCAGCGCCAGGCATTCGCTCCAATGCCAGCCAGCAGCGCGTTCGACACGAAAGCGATCAGGATTCCGAATACGATGTTGAATTGAAACATGCCCGCGAGGCGCCCGCGATTTTTAGCCGGAGCAATCTCGGAAATGTAGAGCGGAGCCGCCACCGTCGAAATGCCAATGCCCAGCCCGCCAATGGCGCGGGCCGCAATGAAGCAAGCCACGTTGGGCGCCAGCGCCGATCCGACAGCGCCAACAAAATAAAGCACGCCGATCCACAATAGCGTAGCTTTCCGGCCAAAGCGGTCTGTGGGCCAGCCTCCGATCAGCGAGCCAACCACGGTCCCATAGAGAGCCGAAGCCATGGCAATTCCGTGCAGCGCCGGGCTTAGACCCCAGAGCGCCTGAATTGTCTTTTCCGCGCCCGAAATGACAACCGTGTCAAAGCCGAAAAGAAATCCGGCGAGCGCCGAAGTCAGCGACCAAAAGAAAATACGCACATTCATAAGCCTGGAGTCACTAGGAACTGAACGAACCGCCCGCCCGCAACATCGCTGACCGGCAGGCGCATCCCACCATAAACGGATTGCTACCGCGACGCAAATGCGCGGACGCCGCTTTCCAGCAACCAGTCCATGGTCCCCAAAGGCCCGCCCGAGGCCCCGCTGAACTTGAACCGTCTCGTTCGACCGTGTATAAAGACTAAGGACGCATCCCTGCCAATCCGCAGTGTTGCGTGCATGAATGATGAGTGGGCGCTTCGATAAGAGGCCAGCAAGGCAGACTTCAGTTCCCTCAAACGGTTTGCCCGGAGTGGTCGTAAAGCGGAAGTGGTGGAACTGGCAGACACACCATCTTGAGGGGGTGGCGCCGAAAGGCGTAGGGGTTCAAATCCCCTCTTCCGCACCAGTACATTAGTAATGATGTTCTAACCCCGGAAACCTTCCTACCTGTCGTCCTACCCTGACAATTTTCTGACCAAAGTAACTTCCCTCCCGGTGACTTACTAAAGATAGTGTACGAAGGGCCGCTGTACCCCGGTACTTTGACGTAATCACAGCCGGTTCCTACCATCGCTATTAGTGAACCGTGTCTGCGGACGACGATCCCTGGAGGATTCGCCCGTCAGTCACGGCACTCATGATCTTGTTTGCGCGGGTGCCAGCAACATGCGATTAAGCAGACCGAAACATAATGCGGGTGCGCGCCACCGGGCGAGCGGATTTACTTTGCTGGAAATGGCGATGGTCATGGCGATCACCATTATCGTAGCCCTCTATGCCGTGCTCGGTCTGGTTCCCGTCTTGAACCAGCAACGAGTCACCAACGGATACAACACCACCATGGCCGCGATGCGTCTGGCCCGCGACAACGCAATTTCCCAGCGCACTTCCTATTCCGTCACCTTCTCCAACACCGTAACTCCGAACACCATCGTGGTGGCGCCCACGTTAGTCTTCGCCAATGGCAATGGCACCAACGAAGATGTTCCCACTGCAACCTATCAATTGCCCACCGGCGTAACTTTTCTGGCGCAGGCGCAACTCGCTACCGTCACTCCTCCTGACGGATACGGGGGCGGAACGGCCGCGATTGACTTCGGCTATCCCGCTCCAGCGGCGACCGGCGGAGGACAGACCGTCCTTTATTTCTGTCCCGATGGCTCCGCCCAGAACAGCACCAGCGCCGGAAATTGCGCCGGCGTAAACAACTGGAGCGGCGGTGTCGTCTACATCGCGCAGAGCGGCAATGTTCTCAGTTCCCGCGCTTTAACCGTCTGGGGCGGCACCGGCCGCATTCACGGTTGGCGGCTCTACAACACTGGATCCACTTACGCATGGGTGCGGCAATGACGTTCAGGAAAATGATGACTACGAAAACGACCGTCAACAATACTCTGACCGCGAAAAGCCTTGCTTGCCCTACACTTGGCGCGGGCAAACCCCGTCGCCTTGCGAAACCGGCGCAAGCCGGATTTTCCCTGATCGAAGTCATGGTTTCCATGGCTGTCCTTACGGTCGGGATGGTCAGCCTTCTCGGGGTGTTTGGCCTGGCCATGGTGACGACCCAGACCTCCCAACTCGATCTGGTCGCCAAACAGCTCGCCGACGAGTCCTACGAGAGCGTGGTCACCGCGCGTAACACCACCCAGGTAAACTGGGATGACATCCAGAACGTGGGCTCGACCAACTGTACGGTCACAGGCGCCAGCACTTGCGGTATCTTCCTCAGCGGCCTGCAGCCAATCTACAACGCGGGCGCGGACGGAATATACGGCACCGCCGATGATTCTGCAGCCGGCGAACAAACCTTGCAGGATCCAGGCCCGGACGGTGTCTTCCAGACAGCGGACGATACCTTCATCCCGCTGACCGGCTTCCAGCGGTCCATCCTGATCTCCGGTTTGGTCGACGCCAACGGAAACGCTTTTACTTCCGTGCGCAGCGTGACCATCACCGTGAAGTATGTCGTCCCCCAGACCAGTACCGCGAAAACTTACGTTCTGAATTCCTATATTTCGCAGTTCAACTAAGAGGGAGTCATGGTCGAGCGCACAAAAACACGCGAGCGTGGATTCAGTCTGTTGGAGATGATGGTTTCCGTTGCCTTGGGCGCGATTGCGTTGAGCGCTGCTGGTCAGATCTACATCAAGGGCGTCTCCGCTACCTGGACCGTGTCGCAGCGCGCCGAGATGCAACAGGATTTCCGCGCCGCTTCCAACATGTTGACCACCGATCTCAGCATGGCCGGAGCCGGCCTGGGTAACGGCGCTGCCATCGCCCTGCCCTCCGGGACCACCCCCAAATATGGTTGCGACCAGACGGGGGCCTGCTACCTCAACGGCATCGCCGGAACTTATCCCCTGAAGAGTGGAACGCCTTACATGTACGGCCTTATCCCCGGATACAACAAGGGACCCATTCTTAACACCAGCCAGGGAGCCACCGACGTCGTCACCGTCATCTACACGGATACGAATTTTTATCTCAATTGCTACATCCCGACCGTCACCGCCAAAGGCGTGGTCACTTTCTCGCAACCCTCTGGATCCACCCCTTGGGCGGGATGTCTGCCCAACAGCAGCGTGAGCGCTCCCCAGGCTGTCAACGATTCCGCCACCGGACTGGTCGCAGGCGATCTTGTGCTCATGACGCTCGGCGGCGTCACCGTGGTGGGCGAAGTGACGGGCGCTGTCACCACCGGTACAAGCGGCGGCCACACCAGCTACATCGTTCCCTTCGCGAACAGCGATGCGTTGTCCATGAACCAGACGGCCACCGGAGGCGGCCTCAATGGTGCCGCATTAAACGCCGCCGGATCGGCCTCGGCCGCTCCTTGCGGCGGCACCGGCCCCTGCCGCCTGATGGTGGTCAGCTATTTCATCGATAATTCCCCGACTCCACCGCGCCTGATGCGCCAGGTCAGCGGGCATACGCCCATGCCGGTCGTCGAAAATATCGCTTACCTGAAGTTCAGCTACGACCTCTTCAACAGTTCCACCGCGACCCCGGCCGTGAACCAGCCTAACCCCGGTTCGGGCGACTCCAGCGATACTGCGTCCAATGGCCTTTACCCCAACCAGATCACCAAGATCAACATTCTGAATATGGCGATGAACAGCACGAGCAACGGCTCAATCTTCGGCAACAGCGGTTACCAGAGAATGGACTTGCAGACGTCGGTCAGTGCCCGAAATCTGACCTTCACGAACAACTACCAGAACTAGCTACGGAGCAGGAAGAAATGGGGATTGGCATCTTGAAAGTCCACTTCACGAACTCGAAGCGCGAGCGCACTCGGGGATTCACCCTGGTTGCCTCCTTGCTCATGTTGTTGCTGCTTTCCGGCATGGCTATCGGTCTGATGATGATGGTCAATACCGAAGGCAAGGTCGGTGCCACCGATCTGCAGAACAATCTCGCCTACCACGCCGCCGAAGGCGGCATTCAAAAAATGTATTCCGACCTGAGCGCGGTCTTTCAGAATGCTCAGGCTCCAGCGCCCAGCGTGATCTGCGGCGTCGGCTCCTCCAGCAATCAGCCTTCGATGACCGGCGTGACCTGGACCCAGTATTCCGTCATGCCCGGCACAACGCAGAGTTCCACCTGCCCGACCTCGCTCACTTCGACCTGGGCGCAAGTTTCCGCCGGACCGAACAAGGGCCTGTGGGCGCAGGTCATGCCCGTGAACATGCTGGTGACCGCCTCCATGCTGGGCGGCCAGGAGGTCAGCATGGCCCGCACCGCGCAAGTCGCGCTCATTCCCGTCTTCCAGTTCGGAGCCTTCTCCGATTCCGACCTCTCGCTCTACAACGGCTTAACGCTCGACTTCGCCGGGAGCGTTCACACCAATGGAGATTTCTATCTCCTCCCGGCCGCCGGAAACGGCGTTGCCGTCTTTCACTCCAATGTGTCCGCTTACGGCAACATCATTCGCACCCAGTTACCCAATGGGACTCCGGGAACGGTGTATAACGGCGATGCCTATATCTCAACCGTGTCGGGCTCCACTGGTTGCGCCTCGCCTCCGACCGCCCCGACCGCAACCGGAACGTGCATTCACATGGCGACCCCGACCACGGGCACGCCTTATGGAGACGGCAGCGTCACCGGCGCCGGCAGTGCCACCGCGCAGACCGGGTCCAGTTACAACGGCACCGTCTGGAATGCTTTTTCCGCCAGCACTGCGTATCAACTGGTCAACGGGAACTTTGGCAGCCAGTCGACCCCCGGCACCGGCGCCGCCAATCTGAAAATGCCCTTCGTCAGTGGAACCACGCTGGCCAACGAACTGATTCGCCAGCCTCAGCCTACCGACAATACCGCCCTGTCGGAATCGCGCGAATATAACCTGGCCCAGATTCATGTGCTCCTGGCCGACGACCCCGCCGACTTGCCGGGCGGAGCCTCCGATTCCAATAACATCCGTCTCGCCAACCTCTCTGCCGCCCAGGTGCAGGCCCAGAGCGGGGTCTCGACCTCGACGGCCACCTATCAATTCGGCATCCCCATTTCCTCGGGAAATTATTCCAGCACCTTCGGCACGCCCTCGGGCAGCAACACTTACAACCTGTATTTCGCCGCTGCCTCCAACGCCATTCCGTGGACTACGAACTGTACGACTTCCGCTTCCTGCACCGTGGATTGGCCCTACGCTCCCATCCCGTGGACCGCCAATCCGAATCCGTCAGCGGGAACGGACGGCCTTCAGCCGCAGAATCCGAGTCCCAGCGCTGCCGGAGCCACCAATGCGCCCACGTTTTCTATGCCCAGCACGACTGGCCTGATCACCGGCGTCTGCCCGCCCACAGTTTCGGGGGTTAAGTCCGGTACCGCCGTGCCCACGGGTTGTCCCGCAACCGCGGCCTATCCTTATTTCGCGCCTCCGAACCGCAACGGCGCAACCACCTACAACTCCCCGTATGCCACCTCCTGGAGCCTGATCGACGGCTACCTGCGCGTGGAATACAAAGATAGCTCGGGCAACTGGCACCCCGTGACTCTGGAATGGTTGGAACTCGGTTTTGCCCGCGGACTCAACCCGCCCACCGCTCCACAAACCAACCCAATCACTCCCAACGCGATCCTGCTCTTGCAGGAACCCGCCGATCGTGATGCGTCCGGTTCTACGAGCACCACATCGAGTGCCCCGACCTGTACCGCCACCAGTTCCGGCAAGTGCACGGCCTGGAGCGCTACCGTGCCCGAAGTGTTCCTGGATCTGACATCCTACGCGGCCAGTTCCAGCACCACCAACTGGGCCTTCGGCCTTACGCCAGCATCGCCTGTCGCCAGTCCTCCGGCTTCGGCCACCCAGCAGAGCATCACCCAATACAACTGGTATCCCATCAATTTCTACGACACCCGGGAAGGTGAAGTCCGCGACTACAACTTGAGCGACAACACTTGTACCGTCAACGGCGTCATGAACGCCGTCGAAATCGACGTGGGCAACCTCAAGAAATGGCTGAACGGTACCATCTCCGGCAGCGGCACCAGCGTGGACTCTTCCGCCCAGAATGGATACGTGCTCTATTTCTCCGATCGCCGCGGCATGCTGAGAAATCCCAACGCCAACTACGTGCGAACTGGAGACGCGGGACTTGAGGATGTCATCAACCGTTCCAGCGGCTACGGCATTCCCGACGGTGTCCTCGATCCGATTCCCGCCGGCCGCAAGTATTCCCCGGAAGACGTCAACGAGAACGGCGTGCTCGACGAGTGGGGCGTGCTCAATATGGGGCTGGGTTTCTGGAACGACTCGACCCACAACCTGAACACGCTCATCAACGCGCCCGTCAATAACGATCCCTACGGTGTCGCCACCGGAAGCGCCCGCATTACCAGTTGCCAGAATACCGCCCGCAAGAACTGGGTCAGCGGTGCCCGCCACGTCCTGCGCCTGGTGGATGGTGGCCTCGGCAACCTGCCGTTGGCCGTCACACCGATAACCGTCAACGGCGTGACCTACCATGGCGGATTTACCGTGGCCGCGGAAAACCCGGTCTACATCTGGGGTGACTACAACACCAATTCCACCGAATGGAACGCCGGCACGGATCAGACCGGGCACGCCGCGGCGGCTGTGATTGCCGACGCCGTAACCCTCCTCTCGGATGATTGGACGGACAATCAAAGCACGGTCGGTACTGGCATTACCAACATTGGAACCACCACTCGCTATCCCACCCATAGCGCCTACTACCGCGTGGCCATCGCGGGTGGCAAGAATGTCAACTTCGCGATTCCTACCTACACCGTTCCTACGACCGCAGCCGTGGATTTTGGCCTGGATGGCGGGTTGCACAACTTCTTGCGGTATCTGGAAAACTGGAATTCCCAAACCGTCTATTACAAAGGCTCGCTCGTGAGCCTCTACTACTCAACCTACGATACCGGGCTTTTCAAGTGCTGCAATACCATCTACGCGCACCCTACAAGAAATTATATTTTCGACACCGACTTCACCGTCCCAGCGGGACTTCCGCCTGGAACGCCGTTGTTCCGCGACGTCGAAAGTTTGAGTTACCGCCAGATTTTAACCCCGCGTACCAGCGGGCAGTAGCGAGTAGTCAGGAAGCAGTTCCCGGTTGCTGCCGGGAGAAGTGATAGGTAGTCATATGAAATGGGCCCCCGTAGTCGAAAACGAAGTGAGAGATGATCTGAGGAACATAAGGGCGGGCAGCCGGGGATTCACCTTGATTGCATCCTTGCTCATGTTGTTGTTGCTTTCCGGCATCGCCATCGGCCTCATGATGATGGTTAACACAGAAGGCAAAGTCGGTGGCACTGATCTCCAGAACAACCTCGCCTACCACGCGGCCGAAGGCGGCATCGAGAAGATGTATGCCGATCTGAATTCGGTCTTCACCAATGCCCAAGCCCCTTCCGCCAGCCTCATCTGTGGCGTCGGCAGCGCGGGCAATGAACCCTCAATGGTCGGCGTGAACTGGACCCAGTACTCCGTCATGCCCGGTACAGCGCAGAGTTCCACTTGCCCCACTTCCCTTACCTCCGTCTGGGGTCAGATCAGTTCCGGCCCCGACGCCGGTCTGTGGGCCCAGGTCATTCCCGTCAACATGCTGGTCACCGCGCAAATGCTCGGCGGCCAGGAAGTGAGCATGTCCCGCGGCGCGCAGGTCGCCCTTATTCCCGTCTTTCAATTCGGCGTGTTTTGCGAAGGCGATTGCGGCTTTTACGATTCTCCCAACCTGACTTTTGCCGGACGCGTGCATACCAACGCCGACCTCTATCTGGGCGCCGGCGGCGGCCATAGCGTGACCTTCAACAACAAACTCGAGGCTTACGGAAACGTGGTCACCGAAGTACTGCCGAACGGCTTGGCATCCACCGGCTCGGGCTGGGACGACACAGGGAACGTCTATATTCCCACCACCAACAACGGCTGCAGCACGACCGCCACCAATTGCATCCTGAAAACCGCCAACAGCAATCCTCCCGCCAGTCCTTACGGAAACGGCAGTGTGCAAGGCGCGGGCGGAAATCCTGCCCAGTCAACCTACAACTCTGCCAACTGGAATACATTCTCGTTGTCCGGGCCACCCAACGGCACCAACGGGATGATCATCAATGGCAACTACGGAAGCCTCACCACTCCCGGCACCGGAGCTAAGAAGCTCTCCATGCCCTTCGTCACCGGAACCGTCTTCCCCTACGAACTCATTCGCCGCCCATTGTCGACCGATTCGACCACCCTGAGCGAGTCGCGTGAATACAATCTCGCCCAGATTCATGTCCTCTTGAGTGACAATCCCGCGGAATTACCCACCGGCTCTGTACGCCTGGCCAACGTCACCGCGGCCGAGGCCACCGCCACCGGCGGCACGACCAGCAATCCTTACGGAATTCCCGTTACGTCGCTTCCCACGGGCGGATCGTCAAACGGATACATTCCCACCGCCCTGGCTTCGCTCGCGACCGGCAGCACCTACAACATGTACTTTGCGGCCGCGTCCAATGGATATCTCCCGGACCCCACCAGTTGCGCCGGAGCTGCCTGTCCGACGGAAACCTGCAGTGGCAGCACCTGTTCGGTGCAGTATCTGCCACCCGACTGGATTCTCCCTCCTGCCACGCCCGAAACCGGCGCGCAGACTCTTTATCCCATCGGAAGCGGCTCAACTCCCGGCGCGCCCACAATGACTGCCGGCGCCTCACCCTATCCGACGTTTTCGCTTTGCTCAAGCATCGTCGGGGGGCTGCCCGCGGGATGCAGCAACACTTCACCTGCCAAGCCCTACGTCTCGATTGCAAACACCGCGAATACCTCTACCTGGAACCTGATCGATGGGTACCTCTACGTCGAATACAAGGACAGCGCTGGCGCCTGGCACAACGTCACCAACGAATGGCTGGGTTTCGGATTCGGGCGTGGTACTGTCGCTCCTTCGGCTACGGTGACCAATCCCATCGCTCCAAACGCGATTCTGCTCCTGCAGGAAGCGGCCGACCGCAATGGCAGCGGTGGCATCCCCGACGCCAACGGCATCGCTCCCACCTGCACTTCCTACAGCCATGGCTCGTGCACTCATTGGACCAATCCCCTGCCTCCGGAAGTGATGAACGATGCCGCTAGTACGAACCCCTATTACGGCGTCAGCACAAGCACCCCCGCGCCAGCCTCGGGAAGCACAACCTACGGTCCCACTGGCCAGAGCGTCAGCATGCTCAACTGGTATCCCATCAACTTTTACGATGCCCGCGAAGGCGAGCCGCGCGATGTGAACTCTGGCAACGATAGTTGCACTACCAATGGCCTGATGAATGCCGTCGAGATCGACGTGGGCAATTTGCAAAATTGGCTGGAAGGTTCATTCGGAACGAGCGGCACCCACGTGGATGCCTCGGCGCAGAATGGCTACATCCTCTATTTCTCCGATCGTCGCGGCATGATGATCAACCCCAATACCGGCTACAAGACCGGAGACGCCGGCCTTGAAGATGTTGTCAACTCCAGCAGCGCCGCCGGCACCCCTGACGGAGTGCTGGAATCCGTTCCCGCCGGCCACACGCTTTCTCCCGAGGACGTTAACCAGAACGGAGTCCTCGACGAGTGGGGCACCGCCAACCTCGGCTTAGGACAGTGGAGCGGCACCCTCAGCCTGACGGGCGCAACCGCTGGCCAGATGACCGGCACGGTCAACCAGAATGTCCAGATCATCGCCGCCACTCCCGACAATCCCTACACTCCTCGCATGGCTAGTTGTGTATCCACGGGTCGAAAGAACTGGGTGAGCGGCGCCCGCCACGTCCTCAAACTGGTCGATGGTTATCTCGGTCAGGTTCCCACCAATCCCACTTCCACTACGGTCAACGGAAAGGTCTACAACGGAGGGTTCACCGTCGCCTCCGAGAATCCTGTCTATATCCAGGGAGACTACAACAGCAATTCCACCGACACCTTCTTTTCAGGAGCGACCGCGACCGGACCGGGAGCCGATATGGCCGGCCACGCCGCCGCCGCCGTTATTGCCGATGCCGCGACCGTCCTCTCCAACAGTTGGTCGGACCTCGCCAGCATGAGCAATAACCCGACCCTTCCCCAAGGCAACCGCACCGCCAGCACCACCTATTACCGGGTCGCGATTGCGGCCGGCAAACCCATGGCCTTCCCGTTCCCCTCATGGGAGACCGGCGGCAACTATGGCTTCGGCACCGATGGTGGGGTGCACAACTTCCTGCGATTCCTTGAAGACTGGCAAACTCCCGGAGCGACGTTGAACTACGGTGGTTCGCTCGTCAGCCTCTACTACTCCACGTATAACACCGGCGTTTTCAAATGCTGCACGTACTCGGTCTATCAACCGCCGATCCGTAACTATATTTTCGATCAGGACTTCACCGTCCCCGCAGGTCTGCCGCCGGGCACGCCGATGTTCCGCGATGTCGAAAGTCTGAGCTATCGTCAGGTATTGACCCCACGCCTTAGCGGACAATAATCAGCCAAGTCAACGATCCTCTGAACCCCGATCCGAAAGGATCGGGGTTTTATGTTCCCCCGCGAATGGATCATGAAACCCTGTCAGGGCCTCGACCTCTTCGGGAGTCATCTTCAGCGAAGCCTTGTGGCCCTTTCACTTCTGCAATCTGACTTCTTCCTTCCGACTTGAATCCAGTCACTTTCGTAACGTTTCTGGATACCCCACGGATGGCTATACTTTGGCCTGGTTTGGCATTCAAAACCCGGACCGGCTAAGTCAGGCTGCCCGGCGAGAGATGTCCCCATTGCAAGATCGGCTCAACGAAATCAACGGGCGACAGGATGATGCGCTCACTCCGCCGCAGAGCCATCTCGCAGGCTCGTTTCATTTACCCCAAAACATCGCGCCATCCGCTGTGCCCCCGAGCGCGCGTCGCAGTTCTTCCCTCCAGGCTCGTCTCCTCGCTCACTCCGAGGAACAAAACCAGTCGGGCAGCATTCTCGCCAATGTCAATCGTGAACTCGCCCAGTTGGAAAAACGCGATTGGGAATTGTGGTGGATCGTCTGCGCTACGGGTCTTCTCATGGGCGGAGGGCTGATCGCCGTCCTTTTGCCCGCGGCTTTCATGAAGACCGAAAATTTCCACTTCGAAGTTACGGTCCCCCGTCAGTTGGTCGTCGGGTTGATGGTGCTTCTCATTCTCATCAATACCTATCTCGTAACCCGGCGTATCGACCTCCGGCGCCTGCGCCAGAAAATGGTCTCGAGCACCATCCAGAACGAATTAGTGCGTCTCCAGTCGTTCACTGATCCTCTTACCGAAATTTACAACCGCCGTTCCCTCGAAGATCTGGTAACTCGCTACGTCAGCCATGCCCGCCGCCTGAAGAAGCCCCTCACATTCCTGCTGATTGATGTCGATCGTTTCAAGGAGATCAATACGCGCTTCGGCCACCTGACGGGCGACTTCGTCCTCGTTGAGATCGCCGGCCTGCTGCGGAATTCCATTCGCGGCTGCGATGCGGTCATCCGCTACGGCGGCGATGAGTTTCTGGTAATCGTCTCCGATGCCTCCGCCAGCGAGGCCACCAAGGTCGTCGACCGGATGCACAACTCCGTCAGCGAGTGGAACAAGGGCGCCCACCTCGAAGGGTGCAATATCGGCCTGAGTATCGGAGTGGCGGAGTGGACTGAAGGAAAGACGATCGACGAGGTGCTCGACTTAGCCGATCAGGATATGTACGCCAGAAAAGCACAGTCCGCGGCGCTGGTGCCACAGGGGGCTCGCCTGGCAACGTCCGCTTCCTGACGCGGGGAGACAGATTCTCCGCTTGTCCGCGCACCCGGGGGGCGAATAGCAGGGCTTCAAGAAAAGTTCAGTCCAGGGTCCAAGTCTTGGCGAGTCAAGACTCCTCTCGAAGTCCTCTAACGGCATCGCCCAACGCCGGCTAGCCGAACGCTGATTTCTTTCAACCGACTCACGCGCTAGTGCGAGAGTAGATCGCAGCCTTCGAACGGCGCTCCATCCAACCGCTTCCCCGTCAGGCACGCGTTAATGCTTTTTGCCGCTATGCCGGAATCGGCAGCCCGGAAATACATCACCAGATCGCCTCGCCCGCTGTGGCTTACGTCCTCAACATGCACATTTTCCGGTGACGCCTTGCCCGGCCCGAAGTGCAGGCTGGCCGGATCGACCTGCGTCGCATCCAGATAAGACTGGCTGCGAAGCACCACGTGATATTTCTGACCCGAAGTGTGAATGGAGACACGCGCCAGCAGGTGTCCCCACACCTGGATGTTCATCGCTGCTCCGGCACCATCCCCCTGATACAGCCCTTGCACCTTGCCCACATTCGAGAACACGCGCAGATGCGAACTGTCGGTGGGCGAGCCCAGGTTATACCAGGTGAATCCCGCAAACGGTTCCGCGAGTATTCCGAACTGAATGCTCGTGCCTCCCGGGACCGACCATTTCATCTCCTTGAAATCAACCTGCCAGAGATCCGATCCTTCCTGCTTGTTGGACGAAATCGCCACATCCGGACTGTCCGTCGAATTGCTCCCCGGCTCGAGGGCCGCAGTTTTCAACGCCGGAAGATTATGGCAATCGCACTCGACTGGCGCATTCGGTCCGGCGACAGGGAGATCGGGCGCGATGCCGCCAAAGAAGCTGATTTTCTTGAAAAGGTCGCCCGCGCCTTGAGCGCCGTTGGCTTTGGGATCGGGAACCGCCCACAGCCGGATGTGTTCAATAACCCAGTCTTCCTTCGCCACGCCGACCACAAAATCGTCCGCCAGGAAAGCATCGGTTTTTGCCGTCAGGCCTAAGGGTTGATTCGAGGTTGAAGTGGGAGCGCGATCGACGATCAGCATCTGTGCCGAAAGGTTTGCTACGGATGCGACACAGGCGAGCAGAAATACAACGAACTTCAGCATGGAATTCTTTCCCTTAATTTGAGATTCCCGCAAACAGGTCAACCTTCCCGACGAAGCAGCCAAAGCTAATTCAATTGGAGCCATGATCGCAACGACAACCGGCCAGATCGAGATTGCCCCACCAAATCCCCGGATATCTTATTTGACACTGGTCTGACCTAAGAATCAAGCGAATGACGCGAACATAACGGCTTACGCGTTCTGGATTAGCCTGGAAACTTTACTGTGCCGCGAGGCCCTTATGAGAGCCCCGCGACACGATGTATGCTTCCTGATCCACCCCCCGTTAGTTTGCGGTGATCGTGAACGTTTCCGTGCTTTGCATCCCGTGCGAGTCGGTGTAGATCGCCACATAGACGTTCGTACCCTTGCTCAGAGGGATGCTGTTGATCTGGCGTGAAGTGGATGTGTACCCGTTCGGTCCCGTCCAGCTCCACGATCCGCCACTCGAAGGTTGCGGTCCCAGGTTGACGCAGGTGCCCACGCTCACGCTTCCATTATTGCTTTCCTGCCAGCTCCCATTGTTCACCTGCATATAGGGAACAATCGGAGTGCCGTTCACTCCGCAAGCCGGTGCTGTGATTGTCGTGTTGTTGCAATCCAGTACGAGCTTGACCCCGGAGATGAACTCGCTGTTGTGGTTGCCCTGACTGATGTAAATCTCATTGTTGGGTGACAGGAAGATGCCCGCCGTTGTCGAGCTCCCCAGCCCGAGTCCGGTTCCTCCCGGAAAGTTGAACAGCACTTCGGCCGGCTGTACGCCCGATAATACGATGGACGCGCCACCACCCAGCACCATCCCCGACTGGACGTTGATAATGAACGAATCCAGCGCCCCGCCCTTGATGGTGATCGTGCCGCCACTGGTCATCAGGATATAGCCGACATTGATTACATTCTGTCCGCCATTGCCCGTGATCGTCGTGCTCGATTGAATGCTGCTGATGGTTTGCGTGGCCGTCAGACCCGCAGCCCAACTCGACAACGTCGTCGCCGCCGTTTGCGCTGCCGAGAAAGACTGTGTCACTTCCCCGCCCGCCAGTCCGCTACCGCTGGCGACAGAGACGCTCGCGGTCGGATCCGCAAACAACGTGGAGTTCAACCAGGCGTTATTGGTCAGTTGGAAAGATCCACTTGAGCCCACCGCCAAATCACCAGTGATGGTAATCGGACCTTGCACGTCGAACTGGACGCCATCCAGTCCAATGCCGGCGAAATTAGCATTCGACTGAATCGCATTATTGACCGGGAGCGCGAGGCAGGCCGGCGTGCCCGGCGTGCAGACCTGCACGCACTGCGGAGCGCAGCTGAACGTCCCTGTCCAGTTTCCGCTGCCCTGTCCGCATCCGCCGCTGACCAGCAGGTAGCTGCGGGACGAGAACTCAGGCGATCCTGTGTGGTCCGCGGAACCGTTGAACGAGCAGTCCGTGATGCCCTGCGCGGGGTTGATCTCCATGCCGTTATAGTCCGGCACGAAGGGTGAAGTGCTCAGAGTCGGGAACTTGTAGCTCTGGTATGAGGCTAGCCAGTTCGAGGCTCCGATTTGCCAGGTAACGCTCAGGCCGGGCGCGGTCGATGAAATGTCCGCTGTCCAGGTAATGCTGCTTACTCCCTGGAATCCGCTCGGGATCAGATAAGCCAGACCGGCCGCAAAGATTCCCGAGTTGGAAGCCTGCGAGAGCGGAATCGTCGTTTCCCAGCGCTGGAGCGTCGTATTAAACGACGTTTGCGCGCAGGTCGCCGAGGACGAGAACGTAATGACCGCATCCGGAACCGTCAGCGTGCTCGATCCGAAAGCGATCTTTCCGTTGGTGATGTAGATCCGGAACGTCGAACTCGGAATCGTCCCGCCTAGCGGGTTCAGGTGGCTGTTGAACCAGATAATCTGGCCCGCGTTGCTCGTCCCTTCCGATACGCCATAGGTGATCGGCATGAGCGACGTGCCGCATGTCTTGATCACGATCGCGCAGCTGACCGTGAGCGAATAGCCGTCGTGGTCCGTCACCTTGATGCTGAAGCTGAACGTTCCTTCCGAACTCGGCGTACCGGTGATGGCCCCCGTGCTCGAATTCAGCGTCAGTCCCGGAGGCAGCGAGCCGCTCGCGATCGTGAACGTGTACGGTGCGATGCCGCCCGTGGCCACCGCCGCGGAAGAGTACGCCAGACCCACCGTTCCCGTATTCGTGGGGCAAGTCAGGGTCAGGTTCGGCGGCGAGATCACGATGCTGCAACTGCTCGTCGTCGTACCCGCCGCGGTGCCGCGTGAATCCACTACCTGGGCCGTAAAGTTGAATGTCCCGGCAGAGGTCGGCGTGCCCGTGATAGCGCCCGTCGACGTATTCAGGGTCAGACCCGCAGGGAGTGAGCCGCTGCTGATCGAGAACGTGTACGGCGCGACTCCACCGCTGGCCACCAGAGCCGAGCTGTAAGCCACACCCACTTGACCCGTTCCAGTCGGACAGGCCAGTGCCGGCGGCGCGGGAGCTACCACAATGCCGCAACTCGCCGTCGTCGTGCCAGCCGCATTGTTTCTGGAATCCACCACCTGGGCCGTGAAGTTAAACGTCCCGGAGGTGGTCGGCGTGCCCGTAATGGCGCCCGTCGATGTATTCAGCGCCAGGCCCGCAGGCAGTGAGCCGCTGCTGATCGAGAACGTGTACGGCGGTGCTCCGCCGCTAGCCGTCAGAGCCGAGCTGTAGGCAACACCCACCTGACCCGTGGATGTGGCGCAAGCCAGCTTGATTGGCGGTGGCGCGATCACGATGCTGCAACTCGTCGTGCCCGTGCCCGCGGCCTTGCCCGTCGTGTCGACAGCTTGGGCCGTGAAGTTGAATGTCCCGGCCGTGGTCGGCGTACCCGTAATAGCGCCCGTCGTTGAGTTCAGCGTCAAGCCCGCAGGCAATGAACCGGCAGTGATCGAGAACGTGTACGGCGGAGCTCCGCCGGTAGCTGACAGAGCCGAGCTGTAGGCCACACCCACCTGGCCTGTCGCGGTCGGGCAAGTAACAACGACCGGCGGCAGGACAACTGTAACGCTGCAATTCGTCGTCCCGGTGCCAGCGCTGTTGCCTCTGGAGTCGACTACCTGGGCCGTGAAGTTGAACGCCCCAAGCGTGGTCGGCGTGCCCGTGATGGCGCCCGTCGAAGTGTTCAGCGTCAGACCTGGAGGCAGCGAGCCCGCTGTGATCGAATACGTGTAGGGCCCAACGCCGCCCGTCACAACCAGCGCCGAATTGTAGGTGGCTCCCGTCGGTCCCGTTGGAGTCACGCAAGCCAGTGTCGGCGGCGCCGCTCCGATCACAATACTGCAACTACTCGTAGTCGTCCCGGCCGCATTGTTCCTGGAATCCACTACCTGGCCCGTGAAGTTAAACGTCCCAGTGGTAGTCGGCGTGCCCGTAATCGCGCCCGTCGTGGAGTTCAACGTCAATCCCGCCGGCAACGAGCCCGCAATGATCGAGAACGTGTACGGCGACACTCCGCCCGCAGCCACCAGAGCCGAAGTGTAAGCAACTCCCACCTGGCCCGTAGCCGTCGGACAAGTCAGTGTCGGCGGTGCCGGAGCAATCACGATCGAGCAAGTGCTCGTAGTCGTGCCCGCTGCCGTGCCGCGAGAATCGACGACCTGCGCCGTGAAATTGAACGTCCCAGCCGTAGTCGGCGTGCCTGTAATAGCGCCTGTCGAACTATTCAGCGTCAAGCCAGCCGGCAACGAGCCCGCCGTGATCGAGAACGTGTAAGGAGACACCCCGCCCGCCGCCACCAGCGCAGACGAGTAAGCCGTGCCCACCGTCCCCGTAGCCGTCGGACAAGTCAGTGTCGGCGGTGCCGGAGCAATCACGATCGAGCAAGTGCTCGTAGTCGTGCCCGCCGCCGTATTTCGAGAATCGACGACCTGCGCCGTGAAGTTGAACGTCCCAGCCGTAGTCGGCGTGCCCGTAATAGCGCCCGTGGTTGAATTCAACGTCAATCCCGCCGGCAGCGAGCCTGCCGTGATCGAGAACGTGTAAGGAGACACCCCGCCCGCCGCCACCAGCGCAGACGAGTAGGCCGTACCCACTGTGCCAGTAGCCGTAGGACAAGTCAGTGTCGGCGGTGCCGGAGCAATCACGATCGAGCAATTGCTCGTAGTCGTGCCCGCCGCCGTATTTCGAGAATCGACCACCTGCGCCGTGAAGTTGAACGTCCCTGCCGTAGTCGGCGTGCCCGTAATAGCGCCCGTCGTGGAGTTCAACGTCAATCCCGCCGGCAGCGAGCCTGCCGTGATCGAGAACGTGTAAGGAGACACCCCGCCCGCCGCCACCAGCGCAGACGAGTAAGCCGTACCCACCGTGCCAGTAGCCGTCGGGCAAGTCAGTGTCGGCGGTGCCGGAGCAATCACGATCGAGCAAGTGCTCGTAGTCGTGCCCGCTGCCGTGCCGCGCGAATCGACGACCTGGGCCGTGAAGTTGAACGTCCCAGCCGTAGTCGGCGTGCCCGTGATAGCGCCCGTGGTTGAGTTCAACGTCAATCCCGCCGGCAGCGAGCCTGCCGTGATCGAGAACGTGTAAGGAGACACCCCGCCCGCCGCCACCAGCGCAGACGAGTAAGCCGTGCCCACCGTCCCCGTAGCCGTCGGACAAGTCAGTGTCGGCGGTGCCGGAGCAATCACGATCGAGCAAGTGCTCGTAGTCGTGCCCGCCGCCGTATTTCGAGAATCGACGACCTGCGCCGTGAAGTTGAACGTCCCAGCCGTAGTCGGCGTGCCCGTAATAGCGCCCGTGGTTGAATTCAACGTCAATCCCGCCGGCAGCGAGCCTGCCGTGATCGAGAACGTGTAAGGAGACACCCCGCCCGCCGCCACCAGCGCAGACGAGTAGGCCGTACCCACTGTGCCAGTAGCCGTAGGACAAGTCAGTGTCGGCGGTGCCGGAGCAATCACGATCGAGCAATTGCTCGTAGTCGTGCCCGCCGCCGTATTTCGAGAATCGACCACCTGCGCCGTGAAGTTGAACGTCCCTGCCGTAGTCGGCGTGCCCGTAATAGCGCCCGTCGTGGAGTTCAACGTCAATCCCGCCGGCAGCGAGCCTGCCGTGATCGAGAACGTGTAAGGAGACACCCCGCCCGCCGCCACCAGCGCAGACGAGTAAGCCGTACCCACCGTGCCAGTAGCCGTCGGGCAAGTCAGTGTCGGCGGTGCCGGAGCAATCACGATCGAGCAAGTGCTCGTAGTCGTGCCCGCTGCCGTGCCGCGCGAATCGACGACCTGGGCCGTGAAGTTGAACGTCCCAGCCGTAGTCGGCGTGCCCGTGATAGCGCCCGTGGTTGAGTTCAACGTCAATCCCGCCGGCAGCGAGCCTGCCGTGATCGAGAACGTGTAAGGAGACACCCCGCCCGCCGCCACCAGCGCAGACGAGTAAGCCGTACCCACCGTGCCAGTAGCCGTCGGACAAGTCAGTGTCGGCGGCGCCGGAGCAATCACGATCGAGCAAGTGCTCGTAGTCGTGCCCGCTGCCGTGCCGCGCGAATCGACGACCTGCGCCGTGAAGTTAAACGTCCCAGCCGTAGTCGGTGTGCCTGTAATAGCGCCTGTCGAACTATTCAGCGTCAAGCCAGCCGGCAACGAGCCCGCCGTGATCGAGAACGTGTAAGGAGACACCCCGCCCGCCGCCACCAGCGCAGACGAGTAAGCCGTACCCACCGTGCCAGTAGCCGTCGGACAAGTCAGTGTCGGCGGCGCCGGAGCAATCACGATCGAGCAAGTGCTCGTAGTCGTGCCCGCTGCCGTGCCGCGCGAATCGACGACCTGGGCCGTGAAGTTAAACGTCCCAGCCGTAGTCGGTGTGCCTGTAATAGCGCCTGTCGAACTATTCAGCGTCAAGCCAGCCGGCAACGAGCCCGCCGTGATCGAGAACGTGTAAGGAGACACCCCGCCCGCCGCTACCAGCGCAGACGAGTAAGCCGTGCCCACCGTCCCCGTAGCCGTCGGACAAGTCAGGGTCGGCGGTGCCGGAGCAATCACGATCGAGCAAGTGCTCGTAGTCGTGCCCGCTGCCGTGCCGCGCGAATCGACGACCTGGGCCGTGAAGTTAAACGTCCCAGCCGTAGTCGGTGTGCCTGTAATAGCGCCTGTCGAACTATTCAGCGTCAAGCCAGCCGGCAACGAGCCCGCCGTGATCGAGAATGTGTAAGGAGACACCCCGCCCGCCGCTACCAGCGCAGACGAGTAAGCCGTGCCCACCGTCCCCGTAGCCGTCGGACAAGTCAGTGTCGGCGGTGCCGGAGCAATCACGATCGAGCAACTGCTCGTAGTCGTGCCCGCCGCCGTACCGCGTGAATCCACCACCTGGGCCGTGAAGTTAAACGTCCCCGCCGTAGTCGGCGTGCCCGTGATAGCACCTGTTGAAGTATTCAGTGTCAGACCATCGGGTAGCGAGCCACTTGTGATCGAGAAAGTGTAAGGAGGCACTCCGCCGGCAGCCCCAAGAGCCGACGTGTAGGCGGTTCCCACCTGGCCGGTAGCCGTGGGACAAGTCAGTGTCGGAGGTGCCGGAGCAATCACGATCGAGCAGTTGCTCGTAGTCGTGCCCGCCGCCGTGCCGCGTGAATCCACGACCTGCGCGCTGAAGTTAAACGTCCCCGCTGTAGTCGGCGTGCCCGTGATCGCGCCCGTCGTCGAGTTCAACGTTAATCCGGAAGGCAATGAACCAGCAGTGATCGAGAACGTGTAAGGCGCTACGCCACCTGCAGCCACCAGAGCCGACGTGTAAGCAACTCCCACCTGGCCGGTAGCCGTCGGACAAGTCAGTGTCGGAGGTGCCGGAGCAATCACGATCGAGCAGTTGCTCGTAGTCGTGCCCGCCGCCGTGCCGCGTGAATCGACCACCTGCGCCGTGAAATTGAACGGCCCTGCCGTAGTCGGCGTGCCCGTGATAGCGCCCGTCGTCGAGTTCAATGTCAAGCCAGCAGGCAACGACCCCGCGGTGATCGAGAAAGTGTAAGGCGATACTCCACCCGCAGCAACCAGAGCCGACGAGTAAGCCGCGCCCACCTGGCCAGTAGCCGTC
The DNA here is from genome assembly GCA_963838315.1 of uncultured Acidobacteriaceae bacterium. Classification (GTDB taxonomy): domain Bacteria; phylum Acidobacteriota; class Terriglobia; order Terriglobales; family Acidobacteriaceae; genus Acidiflorens. The sequence goes on along the minus strand of CAWIQW010000001.1, from coordinate 51,827 downwards.
GGACAAGTCAGTGTCGGAGGTGCCGGAGCAATCACGATCGAGCAGTTGCTCGTAGTCGTGCCCGCCGCCGTGCCGCGTGAATCGACCACCTGCGCCGTGAAATTGAACGGCCCTGCCGTAGTCGGCGTGCCCGTGATAGCGCCCGTCGTCGAGTTCAATGTCAAGCCAGCAGGCAACGACCCCGCGGTGATCGAGAAAGTGTAAGGCGATACTCCACCCGCAGCAACCAGAGCCGACGAGTAAGCCGCGCCCACCTGGCCAGTAGCCGTCGGACAAGTCAGTGTCGGAGGTGCCGGAGCAATCACGATCGAGCAGTTGCTAGTCGTCGTGCCTGCCGCCGTACCCGTTGAATCCACCACCTGCGCCGTAAAGTTAAACGTCCCCGCTGTAGTCGGCGTGCCCGTGATAGCGCCCGTCGTGGAGTTCAAGGTCAATCCCGCCGGCAGCGAACCTGCCGTGATCGAGTACGTATACGGAGGCACTCCTCCGCCCGCGGAAAGCGACGAATTGTAGGCCACTCCAACCGTCCCCGTCGTGGACGGAGGACAAGTCAGCGTGATCTGTGGCGGAGCAATCACGATTGAGCAGTTGCTTGTGCTCGTGCCCGCTGCCGTGCCGCGCGAATCCACCACCTGGGCCGTGAAGCTAAACGTTCCGTAAGCGGTCGGCGTGCCCGTAATCGCGCCCGTCGATGGATTCAATGTCAAGCCTCCGGGCAGAGACCCGCTCGTGATTGAGAACGTGTAAGGCGAAACTCCACCCGCAGCAACCAGCGCAGACGAGTAAGCCACCCCGACCTGACCGGTCGAAGCCGGACAAGTCAATGTTGGAGGTGCCGGAGCGATCACGATTGAGCAGTTGCTTGTGCTCGTGCCCGCTGCCGTGCCGCGCGAATCCACCACCTGAGCCGTAAAGTTAAACGTCCCCGCCGTGGTCGGCGTGCCCGTGATCGCGCCCGTCGATGGATTCAATATCAATCCCGCAGGCAATGAGCCACTCGTGATCGAGAAAGTGTATGGAGCTACTCCGCCCGCAGCCACTAGAGCCGAGCTATAGACCGCGCCTACCTGACCAGTCGATGCCGGGCAAGTCAGTGTCGGCGGGGCCGGAGCGATCACAATCGAGCAGTTGCTCGTAGTCGTGCCCGCCGCCGTGCCCGTTGAGTCCACCACCTGTGCCGTGAAGTTGAATGTTCCGGCTGTAGTTGGCGTGCCCGTGATCGCGCCTGTCGAACTGTTCAGCATCAACCCGGCCGGCAACGAACCGCTTGTGATCGAGTAGGTATACGGAGGCACTCCCCCGCCCGCCGTGAGCGACGAACTGTAAGCCACTCCAACCGTCCCCGTCGTAGCCGCAGGGCAAGTCAGCGTGATCTGTGGCGGAGCGATCACGATCGAGCAATTGCTCGTAGTCGTGCCCGCCGCCGTACCGCGCGAATCCACTACTTGAGCTGTGAAGTTAAACGTCCCGTAAGCGGTCGGAGTACCCGTGATGGCCCCCGTCGATGGGTTCAGCGTCAATCCCGTAGGCAGCGACCCGCTCGTGATCGAAAACGTATAGGGTGGCGCTCCACCTGAAGCCAAGAGTGCCGAGCTATAAGCAACGCCTACCTGGCCAGTCGCCGTCGGACAAGTCAATGCCGGCGCGGCCGGCGCGATCAAAATGGAACAACTGCTGGTGGTCGTCCCCGCCGCGGTCCCGCGCGAATCAACGACCTGCGCCGTAAAGTTAAACGTCCCCGCCATAGTCGGCGTGCCCGTGATCGCGCCCGTCGACGGGTTCAATGTCAATCCCGCAGGCAATGATCCGCTCGTGATCGAGAAGGTATACGGAGGTAATCCGCTCGTGGCTACCAGCGCCGAGCTGTACGCCACACCCACGGTGCCGATCGAAGTCGGACAAACCAGAGCTGGGACCGGCGCTGCGACCACGATGCTGCAACTAGCGGCTGCAGTGCCGGCAGCGGTGCCCGTCGAGTCGACTACTTGTGCCGTAAAGTTGAACGTTCCGCCCGTAGTCGGCGTGCCCGTGATGGCTCCCGTCGACGGATTCAGCACCAAACCCGGAGGCAGCGATCCGTTCGTGATCGAGAACGTGTACGGTGGCGCTCCACCGGTTGCGACCAGCGAAGAAGAATAGGCTACCCCTGCCTGAGCCGTGTTGCTCGGGCAGATCAGGGAAATCGCCGGTGGCGCAATTGTGATCACGCAATTCGCGGCTGCCGTACCTGCCGCGGATCCTGTTGAGTCGACTACTTGCGCAGTGAAATTAAACGCTCCATACGTGGTCGGCGTGCCCGTAATAGCCCCCGTCGACGGATTCAGCACCAGTCCCGGCGGCAACGATCCGCCAATGATCGAGAACGTATACGGTGCCACTCCTCCCTTAACCACCAGGCCCGACGAATAGGCCACGCCCACTTGCCCCGAGCCGCCCGCGCACGCCAGAGAGATCGGCGCCACAATCTTGATTTCGCACTTCAGATCGAAGAACGCGCCCAGCGAGTCCGTCACCTGCGCCGTATAAAAGAAATTTCCCCCCGTAGTTGGCGTGCCGCTGATCAGTCCGGTCGATGAATTCAGCATCAGCCCCGGGGGCAGCGCGCCCGCAATGATCGTGTAGGTAAACGGCGCAACTCCTCCGTATACCGGCAGGAGCACGCTGTAAGGTTCCCCTACCGCTCCCGTGTTGAGCTTCGGACAGTCGATTGAGACGTGGACGTATACCTGAAGGCGGCAAGTGGCGGTGGCAACGCTCCCGGCTGAATCCACGGCCTTCGCCTTGTAGTTGTAGACAAACACTTTGCTTGGAGTACCCGTGATATCGCCCGAAGAGGGGTCGAGCGTCAGACCGGCGTCCAGCTTCCCCGTCGCCAGCGAGAACGTATACGGCGAAACTCCGCCGCTCGCTACCAATGCGGAACTGTAGGCAACGCCCTGTTCCGCAATGGGCGACGCGCAACTAACCGTCAACGATTGGGCAGCCCCCAGCGAGGTGAGGAATGTCAGGCTGACGATCGCGAGGATCGCCGCGACGGCGTATCGGCGTACGAGCTTCATGGGATTGCTCCTCTAAATTTTTCGGGGGGAGGTTTTTCAGAACGTAATGCGACCACGGAAACTTAGCGACAAGTGTGCAACTTGTCAAGCCTAAGTTTTCATAAACTTAGAATCCTAAGCTCAAGCAAAACTTAAGTCGCAATCTCTTGCAACTTTTCAGCACAACTGGTTCTGTTACAAAATTAGACTGCGGACCAACGATTTCCTTCAAACCACAGCTAAGAAAGCGCTTTGAATGATCTTGACCTTCACCGCGATCAGATGAAACACTAACAACGGCTCGCAACTTGCACGTTACGCGCCATCATTGCATTCCAGATTTCAACAACAGCTTCAAGTAGAATTTTGCCAGGGCCACCAGCCCAAACGGGGAATTGTCTTCATGACCATTTTGATAACTGTGATTCACGTGATCGTTTGTTTTTTCCTGATCGCGGTCGTATTGCTCCAGAGCGGCAAGAGCGGTGACCTCGCTGCCGCCTTTGGAGGACAAGGCAGCCAGACCGCTTTTGGTCCCCGTGGCGCCGCTTCGGCGCTCTCCCGTGCGACCACCTGGTCGGCCATCATTTTTATGGTCACATCGATTGTGCTGTCGATTTACGCCGCCCGTAAAACCGGTCCCACATCCGTACTCTCGGGAGTGAAGTCCTCGACCACCAAGTCGCAGACCGTCCCCGTGGCTCCGTCGGCGCCCCCAACCGTTCCTCAGAATCAGGCGCCCACCCAGAAATAAGTAAATACGGGGCTCCACAGCCAGCTTCCGTATCACGTTGTTGAAACTCACTCGGAGGTCATACTGAGCGTAGCTGGAGCCTCTCCAAGTGAGGCATAGCGGAGTCGAGGGGTACCTCATACCCTCGAAATCCCCAGTTCTGATGGGCGCAGCTACGTGGTACGCAGACTTTAAGTCCGCAGTTTTTGGTAGCGGCCATGTTGTTGACCTGCCTGATGGCTAACGGCTGAAAGCTACCTGAGAAACGGATTTTCTTCCCGTTCCTCGGCAATCGTCGTCGACGGGCCGTGTCCCGGGAATACGACAGTCTCATCGGGCAGCGTCAACACCCGGTCGTGCAGCGATCGGACGATCTTCTCGAAAGATCCGCCCGGCAGATCGGTTCGCCCAATGCTCCGGGCGAAAAGCGTGTCGCCCGCGATCAGCATCTTCTCCACCGGAAAATACAGGCACACACTCCCTTCCGTATGTCCCGGGGTGTGCAACACGGTCGCTTCGACTTCCCCCGCCCGCAAAGTCTGGTCTTGTGCCAGGCTCGCTTCAATTTCGACTTTCCCCGGATCCCTCATCCCCAACCAACCCGCCTGTACGTCCAGCATCTTCAGCAGCGCGTAGTCATTCTGATTGAGCAGGATCGGAGCGCTGGTTCGAGCCCGCAGTTTCATCGCTCCGCCCACATGATCGATATGTGCATGCGTGATGACGATCTGCTTGACCTGCAGTTTGTGTTTTTCGAGGATGGCGACGATGTCTTCCATATCGTCTCCCGGATCAATCACCATAGCCTCATGCGAGGTCTCATCGCCAATGATCGAGCAATTGCACTGCAGCGGTCCCACTGGAATCACTTCGTGAATCATTCGCTTATTTTCACACGAATGGCAAAAGATATGTGCAAGTCAAAAGTCGGAAGTCAGATTGAAGAAGTTTGCAGAAGCAAGTCAAAAGTCAGAAGTCAGATTGAAGAAGTTAAAACCTTAGACTTTGGCCAGTGTGTATGGATCAAAGGTTTACTTCTTCAATCTGACTTGTGACTTTTCACTTGCCTTTCCTACCCCGCCGCCACCATCTTCCCAACCTTGCTCTGGTCCGAGCGGAACCGCAAAAGCGCAGCGATGTTCCCGGCGCGGTCCAGGTCCTCGGCATCCTTCAGATAGAACAATTCGATATCGCGCCGGATGGCTAGCGGAATAATCGCATCGCAGACGTCCGCCAGTTCCCGCGTCTCATGCCCGCAGGCTGCGCACACGGCCACCAGGTGCGCATCCAGATGCCCGCAATGCGGACACTCGACCGCATGCGCCGAATAATTTTCTGCCAGGAACAGGCTCTGCACTTCCCCCGCCTCCAGCGCCTGCAACACCCGCCGCAACCCGGTCACGCCGCGTCCATTCGCTTTGGCAAAATCGATCGCCTCATTCACTTTGGTATTTCCACGCTCAGTAATCCACTTTTGCAGCACCGAGTTTGCCCGCTCGCGGATCTCCTCGTTCGAAACGCTGGCGACATCCGCCGAAAAGCGTCCGATCACTCGCTGCTTCACATATGGATGGAGCTGCGCCTCGAACTCTGCCCAGTTCGCATCCTGACACCCAACAATCAGTCGCTGCCACGCGCCGCGCTCAAAGTCCATGCGCAGCCGCTCTGACACCGCCTTGAAATGCTGTAACGCTTCTTCGGATACGCGTCTCTCCGCGTGTCCCGCCTCGTATCCGTTATAGCCATAGTTGGCTCCACTGCGCGAAAGCAGGTGCACAATCGATGCCCCCTCATGCAGATCATCCAGCCGCAGATCAACGAACCGCGCCCGCTGCCGGTCCACGACCGCCACGCAAAGATTGGGCTGGGCACCCAGCAGTGCCGCCAGCGGCTTCAGTTGAAAACGCGACTGCAGAAAGATGCGCGTCGCCCCCAGCCGCGGAGGCAGTTCATATTCCTTCCAGAAATTCTGCGCCGAGCACGCAAACACAGCCCGTCCCTTCGACTGCCCGCGCAGGTTGGTCGCGAAATCCAGCACGCGATCCAGATCCGCATGCAGAGATCCGTTTTTCCCCTGCGCCCCCGCGCTCTTCAGTGCCTGCTTCACCACGTCTTTGGCCACGATGGCCTCGCTGCGATGCGACCGGTCCTGGGGAGGCTCGGGCTGGAGGTAAAAGCTCAGGGCGCACGCGCCTTTTGATTCGTCCGCCTGAAAAGCAGCCAACTCACGGATTTCTTCCCGTGTCATCATCTCGATTTCTCCTTGATTATTTCGATACTGAAGCGCGAGTTTTGACGAAGGGGGCTTGTTTGAATTCTTTGGCCACGGAAGGCGCGCTGCGCACACATTCACGCGCCCGCTGCACCGATTCTCGGACGGCCTCCGGATGGCGGCCGGTGATCGAGGCAATCTCGTTGAGTGAGAACCCCTCAATCCCATAGAGGAGGAAAGCTTCGCGGTCGGTCCGGTCCACGCCCTCAAGTGCGACCTGCACCAGTGAAACCATTTCATCGGAGTACGCGTTCTGTTCCGGATCCGCTACTCGTCGGTCTGCGATAGCGCTCTCCCGCGTCCACGCCTCGTCCGCCTGGTGGAATTGCAAGGTCGCCTCATCGGATGCCAGCACATTTTGCGGACGCTGGCTATCTTCCAGGTGCACCGGCGAGTCGAGTTCATGAAGCCGCTCCGTCATCTCGCCGATCGCCTCCAACGCCAGCCGGTAGAGCCACGGTTCCAGCGCCATCTTCTCCGGACGGTCATGGTCACCGAGAGCCCGCGCAATCACCTCGTTCACCACTTCAGGTGCCGCGAGCCGCCCGTCGGGTTGCCCCTCTTCCGATTGCCGGAAATAAAGCTCCCGCTCGACGAACCGCTCCAGTCGAGCCAGGTTCGCGTTGACGTACGACCCAATGTCGTCCGCCGAAATCGTCGGCGCCTGCACCGATGCCAGCGTCTGTTCAAATGGCACACCCGGCTCGGCGGGAGTTCCCTGCGATCCTCCCCGCCACCGCCTCCACCTGTGACTCGACCGCAGCACCTCCTTATGACGGTTGATCTGCTGCATCAAGTCGTCAAACGCCGTCTTGATGGCTGCGGTTGGGCTGGACGCTTTCTTGTCCGCCGTCAACTGCCCCGAAGGCAAGCGCAAGTTCAGCGAGACCTCCGTCCCTTCGCGCCCGGAGTTCTGTTCCAGAACCGCCTTCAGGTGCACCAGCTCCGGCCGGAACACCTGCAGCCGCTTCTGAATCTTCTCTATCTGGTGGTTAACTTCTTTTTCGATGTCGGGAGTTTTCTGGACCTTGTAACTGACGTGAACGTTCATTTTTCGAGCCTCGAACGCGGGAGCAGATCCCGTGAAGCTGCGGTCCTGACAATTCAATTGTACACCCGCGGGGAACACGCAAGGATGGCCCAATTGACCGGCCGGATCCCAGCGCTCGGGCGCCCACTACAATCGCGCGATTTTTCTGATGGAGTGGGCCTTCAATCTTCCTCCGCACTGCAACACTCAGCGTGAGACGTGCGATTCGAAGCTGGCTTCGGTGCGTATCCAGCGAAGACCCGATTCCAAACCACGCTCCCACCGCGTAGCCTTCTCTCTTCTATCTGCGATTTCAAGCCAGTCATGACCCATCGGAGCACAAAGGAAATCATCGAAGAACTCAATCGCCTCATGCTGGAACAAGTCGAGAGCCTGAAACACGAAACTTTCATGGGAGTCAGCCCGGAAGAACTTCGCCGTCAGGAAGACAGGCTCAAACGGATCCGCGAGCTTTCCGCCGACTATCTGGCCGCGCTCCAAAGAAATGATCCGTAGCTCAGCCAACCAAATTACCCCTCGCCAAACTCTTAAGAGCGTTGCCGGGCCAGATTCCTGAGCGAGGGATGAATGCAAATGTCGGAAAAACCCAATGTGACCTTACCCGCGAAAGTTGACAAGATCATCGAGTCGACGCATCCCAACGATCCGGAAAAGGCCCAGATTTCCATCGAAGGCGCCGACACTCTCTATAGCGAAATCCGCATCGAAAACAAACTCACCGATGCGAATGGAAATAAGGTGCGCCTCCGCGAAGATGCCGAGGTCGAAGTGACAGTAGAAGCCGATCCGGAAGCGACCACCCCTCACCCTCAGCCGCACGTGTAGGATGATTCGCGGCCTGGTCTGGCGACTGAGGGGCGGCGTGCCCTGCCAGCAGCAATCGCCGGGCGTCGCAAGATGACATTGTTCTTAAGCTTAAGGCGCCGGGCTCCAGCTAGATTCAGTCGCACTTCTGGGCTTTGAACTCGCGGCGGATCGAGGTTGTTCTTCATCCACTTCGAGTACGAGACGCAGTTTCTCGCCACGCTCTCGCGGGCACAAGCGCCAGGCGACAATTCCCGTCTGCGCTCTACTGCACCGCTAGAGTCACGGGAATCACGTTTGATGTATTGTTCTCGAACGCATATACGTAAATGGCGTAAGGCGCCCCAGTCGGCGTCGGGACCGTAGCTGCATTAAGCATTTCAGTAGCCTGCCCGGACTTGCTGGGGTCCGCCACAGAAGTCGCGGTGATGGCCACACTTGCCGGGAGCCCGGCAGCCACTGTGGGAGCTGTGTAGAGCCCGCTAGCGGTGATCGTTCCCGTGTTTGCTGGCGACACCGTCCAGGTTACAGCGTTATTGTTGGCATTGATGACCGTCGCCGTAAACTGCGCCGTTTGCAGCGGCCAGTTGTCGGCGACATCGTTTGGGAACAGACTCGCCGGCATTCCCGGACCTACCATGACCTGCACGGCTGGCGGTGGTGCGCTGCTACCCCCTCCTCCGCCGCAGGCGACGAGAAGCCCAACAAGCGCTAACCCGACAAACATACCGAAAATTGCGGGATGCTTCGGCACGCTGCGGCGTGCCAAGCCAACCGTCGCGGCCGCGGTAAGCGGCAGCGCCAGTGGAAGCCACGGGAAACGGCTCCCAGCCCTGCGCCGGATCGGGCTTCCCACAGCTTGGTTGGGACCACTCGTGGTAATCGTCAATTGCACCGCTGTGGGCCCGGAGCCCGCGGCGATTTGCGCTGGGTTAAAGCTGCACGTAATCGTGGGTATCGGGGTACAGCTGAAAGAAACGCTAAAGACAAAACTTGCAAGGCCGGTTGGAGTCGCAATGAAATTGTAGCTTGCGGACTGTCCCGACAGCACAGTGCCTGCGGTGCTCCCGTTAGCAGCCCACGTAAACGTCGGTGCAATGACGGTCTCGTCCAGATCCGACTCGCTATCTGCATTTTGGGCATCTCCGCTATAAAAGGCGGTTATGTAATTCGGACCAACATAAAGCGTGGAAGTGGTAAAGGTTGCCACTTGCGCCCCATTTACGGTGCTGAGGACCGCGGTCCCCAGCACTCCGGAGCCAGTGGAAAACGTAACCCTACCAGTCGGAGGGGTGGTGCCAGCTGTGCTAACCGTCGCCGTCAAAGTAACAGGGATGCCCTGAGTCGCCGGATTCAAGCTGGAAGTAACGACTGTACTCGTAACTGGGAACCCCGCGTACCAGTTTGTGATGAGATTGGGGACGTTGATGGAACCAAGGCCAGTAACTTCGTCATACCCCGGGTTCACCAGATAACCCGAAAGACCACCCGCCAAGGCTGTGGGAGATGGTGTGCTGTTGTTGCACATGCTGGGAGTCGTCACGACACATTGACTAACTCCGCTGCTCGCCACGGTAACGTCATTAAACACATGGTTAGATGGATTGCCGGCGAGATAGTAGAGTCGCGGGTTGAGTTCACCCTGGGGCGCTTCGTATTGCTGGTTGAGCAGGGCCGTAATGCCCGCCATATCTGGCGCGGCGGCGGACGTTCCGAAAAAATATTCAAAATAGAACTGGCCGTTTCTGACTACGCAATCACTCGGGTGCGCTCCACCCGATGCGGCTAGGCAACCGAAGTACCCGTCATGAGCGGCGGACGTGAAGGCTATGTCGGGCGTGTACCGCCCCTGCGTGCCAGGAACGCCGGTTCCAGTTTGCCAGGGGGGTGTCGGGATATAAGCGCTGAACCCTCCGCCTGAGGAAGCCGCTTGCGTGCCTCCCTTGCTATTAAGCGGCTCGTTCCATCCGCCTTCGGGAATGTATCCCAATACCGACTCCAGGCCACCATAATTGGTCTGACTCCAATACTGGCCGGGGTCTGCCGTATCGGCAAATTCCGTTCCTCCTACGCAGGTGGAGTAGCTCGAGGAGCAAATGTAGTTCGGGCTTGCAATCTGGCTTGGCGGCGGTGTCTGGAAGTAGGTATCGCAACCGGCAGCGCCCGCGTCCCCTGAAGCCACGAATGTCGAGATACCTTCGGCCGCTCCCTGGCTAAACAAAGTATCCCAGAACTCGACGTCGGCCAGGGTGCGGTCGGCCTCGCAGGCGCCAAAGCTGATGCTCATGATGAAGGCCGGAACCGGGTTGGTATCGACAACGTATGTTGCGGCGACCCGGATGCCGCTTAATCCAGTTTGCTCGTCGTCGGCACTCACCACCAGATCGATCGTGGCCTCGGGAGCGACGCTGCCGGCGCGCATCACGTCGAGAGTGGCTTCGACCTGATCGCCTGGCGCCGTGCCCCCGGCGCCGGCGGCCGGTCCCGGGTCCATACCGCCAGGCGGCACGATCACCGTTGGATCGTGCGTCGGAAGAGAAGTCAACGTCTGAAAGTTCTCGATGTCCGGATCGTAAACACGCGCCCGGCCGATAATGGCAATCGTCTGCCCAGCGCCGGCGACATCGATCGAACCGCCAGATGCGTAGATACCGTAGAAATCCCCAGGGGTAACGAAATGTTCGCACGTCCCGCCATTGCAAATCGACAGAGCGGGTAATTCCGACCCTGCATCCTCCGCTGGAACTTGTGCCTGTTCGGCACCGTGATAGGGATGATCATGGACGGTATTCAGACCGCTTACAGAGCGTATCACTCCGGCCAAGGCCGTCGGAATCGTTGGATCGCTGGCAGTCGCCATGCGCCGCTCGCCTTTGACTTCGTAGTAGTTCATCTCGGTAGCAAAAGCCGCTCCCACGAGAGAAGCCTGGCCGCTGAAGTCGATCATCATCCGACTGTTGGCTACAGAGTTAACGCGCAAACCTTGCGAGCGCAGCCATCCAGTAACTGCCTCAATGTCGTGCTGCGACGCGCCGTATCTTTCCCCGACTTCGATGGGAGTTAGAAAGCGATGGTAACTGGAAGAAGAGGGGTCTTGCAGTTCTTGGAGAAATCGTTCAAAGGTTTTCTGCTCTTGCGGCGAACGCTTAAGCAGCAGGGTGAGGTGTTCAAGCATGGTGTCACCCGGAACCGGGCTCCGACGATTCTGCGCCGTCGCCCACCTCGTGTGGTGGCCGGCCAGCGAGATGTGATGGGCGGCATCGACTGGTGCAATCACGAGGTCGGTAGTCCGCGCTCGACACGGCGTTGATGAAATAGAGAGGGCGGTGAAAAGCCCCATCCAGAAACCCGCTTTGCCAAGAGTAAGTCTCCCGCTTGTCATGCCTTTGATCATCACTGATAACCTCGTTTGACATCGCGGTCGTGACATTAAGCGACACATAATATCGCAAGAATGGCATTTCCTGTCAGTAGAAACGGTCACACCTTGATGTGCGGTAATTACAAGGGGATCGCAGGGAAAGCCTTCATGTAAGTAAGAACAGGAAAGCGCAGACGGGTTTAGATGGCCAGTTATAGCCCTCTCACGGACCCACACTGCGTCCCACTCCGCGCCGGTTTCGGAACGGGCACTCCCTTGCTATAGGCGCGTTGCTAGTCTTAATCTGCTTGCAACTCGGGGGCAGCTTACCCGTGAGATTCACGTGCTTCTCCGGCGTGCGTTTCCGTCGGACATGCAGCAATCAGCCGTTTCAGTCCAAGCCAGAAAGCCAGGGATCCCCTACTTCACGTACTCCGAGTCCTGGGTCAGTTCCTTTGGCATCGCTACTGGAAACGGCGGAAATTCCTCAGAGAATCCCTTGAACAATGGGACCGTCACCTCCGAACGCCGGGTCCCATCATGAACAGCGATCTTATGCGGATTGCCCTCCGAGTAGCCTTCCCACAAGGACACGCCCGCATAAGCTCCGTCTTTGCGCAGAACGTAATATGTCATGTCTACGAACTTCAGCTTCGACATGTCCCCGTTATAGTTCCGCACGATGCGCTTCAAAGCATCCGTGCCCGCCTCCAGAGGCGACATTCCGCGCCGCATGTTTTCGACAATCGTGTGCGCGCCCGCGACCTTTATATTCTCTTCCCCGCTGCCGGTTGCGCCCGCCGAGCCCACATCCTGATCGGTGTAGCAGCCCGCTCCGATGATCGGCGAGTCGCCGCATCGTCCGGGGAGTTTGAATGCGAGACCGCTGGTCGTAGTGATACCGGAGATTTCGCCCTTGCCGTTGAGCGCCGAGCAGTGAATGGTCCCCGTCGGCGGAAACAGGACGCGGCGAATCGCCGCCGTGCGGAACTCAGGTTCAATGCCAAGCCGGGCGGCGTGCTCGTCCAGCCGCCGGATGCGTTCTTCCCAGCGCTGGGCTTGCGGTTTGCCATCGGTAGTAGGTGCTTTCCAGTTGGGATCGGCAAGGCCCGGTCCCCACCAGTCGTCGGTGGAATGGTTCTCCTTCCAGAGGAGCCAGATCTTTCGGGAGCGTTCGGTCAGCAGATTCTCGCGGGGAAAACCCATTGCGACCGCGAACCGTTCCGCGCCTTCCCCCACGAGCATGACATGACCCGTATGCTCCATGACGGCTTTCGAGACCATCGAGACGTTCTTGATGTTGCGGACTCCGCCGACCGAGCCGGCGCGGCGCGTGGGACCGTGCATGCAGCAGGCGTCGAGCTCGACCACTCCCTCTTCGTTGGGAAGGCCGCCGAGTCCGACGCTGTCGTCGTTCGGGTCGTTCTCCGGTCCCTTGACCACGCGGATCGCGGCGTCGAGCGTGTCACCGCCGTTGATCAGGAACGCAAATGCGTCGTCGAGATAGTTGACGCCGTTGTTCGCGCAGACGATGATCGGCCGCTTCGCGCTTCCCGATCCATTGGATTTACCGGCATCGGACTTCCCGGCATTCTGCGGGGTTCCATCCGATGCATTCAGGCTGGTGGCGATGGAAGCTGCAACGGCGGAGCCGAGGAATCCACGACGAGTGATCGACATGCTTTCTCCTTGCGGTGAAACGGGAGGATATCACGAACAATACAGCGCGAGCGTCAACCGCAGAACCGCAACACGCGGGCGATGCCCTCGCGAAAGCGGTCAGGCTCGGTGATCAGGCTCAGCACGAGATGTCCTTCGCCGGGGAAATCGTAGAAGTGTCCGGGATGCACGCTGACCTGCGCATGGCGCAGCAGGCGGATGGCGAGGTCCTCGTCGGTGCCGAGAGCGGGGACGCGGAGCACCACGTACCATCCGCCTTCGACCTGCAATCGGGTGCACGCTGGATGGAGAACTAGTTGACGGTCGAGTTCGCTGAGATTCGCCCGCAGACGATCGAGCAAGATCGGCTGGATCTGCTTGCGCAGATCGAGGAACGTCGCAGCGGCAAGTTGCACGGGTGCATTGAGCGAGAGATAGGTATCGGCAATCACCTCAAGACGCGCTCCTGCCTCAGCGACTTTCTCTGGAGGTCCGCTTGTGACCAACCAGGCGAGCTTCATCTGCGGGAGCGCGGAGACCTTGGAGATCCCGCTCAGCGTGAAGGTGAGCGCTTCGGCATTCGAGGCAAAGCTGGGACGCGGCTCGCCATCGTGTGCGTAGTCGAGAAAGACTTCGTCCACGATCAGGGCCGCGTTGTAGTCGCGGCAGAAGTCGTTGAGGGCCGCGGTTTCCGACGGCGAAACATAGGATCCGGTTGGATTGTTGGGATGGACGAGGATCACAGCCCTTGAACGCGGCGTTGCGGCTTTGTATAGGGAATCGAAGTCGATTTGCCATCCGTGATCGTAGATTAGCGGATAAGGGACGAGCTTGACATCACAAAGATCGGCCAGGAATTCGAACAGCGGGTAACTTGGCTTGGGGACCAGAACCTCGTCGTCGGGATTGCAGAGCAGGCGGAAGACGTAGGAATAAGCCTCGCTCGTGCTGGTGGTCAGAACGATGCGTTCGGGATCGAGAGCGAAGACGCGGTGCGCATCGTGATAATAGCGGCAGACCGCATTTCGAGCTTCCAGTAGGCCTCGCGGCTGAGGATCGTAACGCGTGGCATCGGGACTTGCGAGAGCGGCGAGCACGATTTCGGGATCAGGGGAGATTCCGGCTTCGGTCGGGTTCGAGATGGTGAGGTCGAAAATCTCCTGCCCCGAAGCGCGGACCTCTTTTAGAACGCGGGTGAGATCGTTGGGAGCGAGATGCCAGTTGGTGCGGGTCGAAAACATGGGCGCAGGACAGTTTACGCCAGTCGGGAATGGATATTTACCAGTTAGTATCGGGAAGCCCCTGTGGCCGAGTCTTAAGAATCAGTGGCTTAGGGAGACTTTTTTTGGATATCCATGAAAACGCGGGGGTTAGAGCGGCGATGGAGGCCGGGATTTCTGTCAAGAGGGAGGAGTTCCATATTTCCATGTAAGTGATTGTTTGTTAAGGAGATACGGAGTGGATCAGAATGGCGGGTCAGATAGTGTTTCTTGGTATAATAAAAGGTAGATCGAGAAAAAATTGAGCGCGGCCTTGCGGCCGCGCTTTTTGTTTGCCCTCAGAGGAAAACGATGAGTCTTGAGGCGAGATGGCGATGAGATTGGGGAATATGCGGGACGCAGCGCAGATCGCCGGCGTAGAGGGAAAAGAAGTTGGGGGTTCTACAGTGTTGCTGCCGGCTTCCGTGTTTCCCACCCTAAAATCGCACAGAACGCGATTTTAGGATGGGGCACCCGCGGAAGAGTGTGCGTGGGAACTCAGTCGTCCCTCCGGGACTTTGTCTGGATTTGGGTGGCTGTACCCGGCGCTGAACGCGCCGGGCTATTGTCAGTTGCCCCTCCGGGGCTTTGTCGGCTGTGACCCCGGATTTCCCGGCGCTGAACGCGCCGGGCTATTGTCATGTCGCCCTCCGGGGCGAAGACTACGCGGCCTTGCGGCCGCTATTTATTTTTGGTCAAGGCGAAGATGGAAAGTCATGGGAGAGGCGGAGATGACGGCAGCCGTGTGGAATATGCGGCGATGCGAGCACATCCGGACGAACGGCACGCAGTGGGGAGCGTCGGCGTAGGTTCTAAAATCTCGCTGCCGACTTTGGTGTTTCCCACCCTAAAATCGCACAGAACGCGATTTTAGGATGGGGCACCCGCGGAAGAGTGTGCGTGGGAGCTCAGTCGTCCCTCCGGGACTTTGTCGGCTGTGACCCCGGATTTCCCGACGCTGAACGCGCCGGGCTGTTGTCACGTTGCCCCTCCGGGGCGAAGACCGCGCGGCCTTGCGGCCGCGCTTTTTATTTCTGGTAAAGACGAATAGGCGGGTCCTGGAGAGGCGGAAGATGGCGGTCAGCGTGGGGGATACGAGGGGATGCGAGCACATGGGGACGAACGGGACGCAGCGTGGAGCGTCGGCGTAGAGGGAAAAGAAGTTGGGGGTTCTACAGTGTTGCTGCCGGCTTCCGTGTTTCCCACCCTAAAATCGCACAGAACGCGATTTTAGGATGGGGCACCCGCGGAAGAGTGTGCGTGGGAACCCAGTCGTCCCTCCGGGACTTTGTCTGGATTTGGGTGGCTGTACCCGGCGCTGAACGCGCCGGGCTATTGTCAGTTGCCCCTCCGGGGCGAAGACCACGCGGCCTTGCGGCCGCTATTTATTTTTGGTCAAGGCGAAGATGGAAAGTCATGGGAGAGGCGGAGATGACGGCAGCCGTGGGGAATATGCGGCGATGCGAGCACATCCGGACGAACGGCACGCAGTGGGGAGCGTCGGCGTAGGTTCTAAAATCTCGCTGCCGACTTTGGTGTTTCCCACCCTAAAGTCGCACAGAACGCGATTTTAGGATGGGGCACCCCCGGAAGAGTGTGCGTGGGAACTCAGTCGTCCCTCCGGGACTTTGTCGAGATTTGGGTGGCTGGTCCCGGCGCTGAACGCGCCGGGCTATTGTCAGTCGCCCCTCCGGGGCTTTGTCGGCTGTGACCCCGGATTTCCCGACGCTGAACGCGCCGGGCTGTTGTCACGTTGCCCCTCCGGGGCGAAGACTACGCGGCCTTGCGGCCGCGCTTTTTATTTCTGGTAAAGACGAAGAGGGCGGGTCCTGGAGAGGCGGAAGAGTGGGCGTAGGAACTCAGTCGTCCCTCCGGGACTTTGTCTGGATTTGGGTGGCTGTACCCGGCGCTGAACGCGCCGGGCTATTGTCAGTCGCCCCTCCGGGGCGAAGACCGCGCGGCCTTGCGGCCGCCATTTATTTTTGGTCAAGGCGAAGATGGAAAGTCCTGGGGAGGCGGAGATGACGGTAAACGTGGTGAATATGCGGCGATGCGAACACATCCGGACGAACGGGACGCAGCGTGGAGCGTCGGCGTAGAGGGAAAAGAAGAAATGTTACCAGCACCTGCGGGTGCGTCGGGAGCGGGTGAAGGTGCGGGGCGGCGACGGAAAGACGAGCGAAATCGTGGTGCCGCTGCTGGAGGATGCGCACTCGATCCAGACGATGGTGCGGGAGACGATGGTGCTGATGTTGCGGGGGCGGATTGAAGGCGACATGGCGGGGCGGTTGCTGTATGCGTTGCAGATCGCATCGGCCAACCTGGGGAGGATGCGGGAGGAGACACCGCGTCCGGTGCAGGTGGTAGTGGATGTGGACAAGGTGGGAGAGACTCCGCTGGGGATGACGCCGTGGTCGGGGAAACCGGGGGGACACGAACCGGAAGAAGTGGAAGACAAAGTGGTGGCGCGGACGAAGAGGGCGATTCTCAAGGAAGAAGAGAACGAAAGGAGTGCGAAGGAGAATTGGTGTATGAGGGAGCAGCTTTCGCAGATCACGGAAAAGATGGAAAGCTATGGCGAGGAGGTGGAGAAATGGATTGCAAACGATGACGCGACGGTGGCTGGGCTGAAGCAAGTGGTCGAGAGCCTGAAGCGAAAGATGGAGGAAGTGGCGGACGCAAATCTGCATGGCCGCCTGCTGTCCGACGTGACGAACCTGACCGTGGAGGAAGAGGAGGAATGGAGGAAGGAAAGGGAGAAGAGGAACACCTGGGTGGCACGGGAGGTCCGAGAAATTATGAAACGGTGCCCGGATTAGGTGGGCTTCAGAAGGGTTTTGGCGAAGGGAAGATGTAACCGAATGGTTACGAGTGCAAACGCCTGTTCTAGACAGTTAGGCGACGGTGAATCTCTCACGCATTGCGGCCTGCATGAATTGTGCGAACGACGGTGCAATCTCGCAAACCATTCGGATACGGCCCCACTGAAGGATTTAGGTGTGTCAATTCTTTTGTGTAAACGGCCCGGTTTTATTTTTGAGGATGGGGTGCGAGAATCGTCGAGTCGGTGAAGCGGAGGCAGGCTCTGCCGGAGGGCAACCGGCCAAGGAATAGCCGACGGGGAACTCATCGCAGCCGATGAGCACTGGGAGCGGCGACCCCGGTTGCCGCTTCCGGCTTGGCTTGTTTCCCATCGGAGCGATAGATTTCCCTCATGCCTGAAAAAACTCACACTCTTCTGCGGCAGAGAAGCCATGCGCGTTTTCATGGGGCCATTCTCTCCAGGGCCGGCATGCGCTCCGGCCAGAGAATGGCGAAGTGGTTCAAGGCTTCGCGCCAGTGATGGATGGGCATCGTCCACTTCTTCGCGGCCTGTCGCAACGCCAGAAACAACAACTTCAACGCGGCTTCTTCGTTGGGAAATCCGCCGCGAGTTTTGATGATCTTGCGCAGCGACCGGTTCAGCGACTCCACGCTGTTGGTGGTGTAGATGGCGCGGCGGATGTCCGGCGGATAGTGGAAAAACGGCGTGATGTGCGCCCAGTTCCGCCGCCACACCTGGCCCACGCTGGGATAGGCTTTCCATTTACTCTCTAACTCCGCCAGCTGTTGCTCGGCCTCGGCCACTGTGGCCGCACGATAAATCGCCTGTAAGTCCGCCACCGCTTGCTTGCGTAACTTCCACGGCAGGTAGTTCAGCGAGGCCCGCACCAGATGCACGATGCAGAGCTGCACCTCGGTCTGGGGATACACCGCTTCGATAGCCTCCGGGAAGCCCTTCAGCCCGTCCACGCAGGCGATGAAAATATCTTTCACCCCGCGATTGCGCAGTTCGGTGAGCACCTGCAGCCAGAACTTTGCGCCTTCGCTTTGCGCCACCCACAGCCCCAGTACTTCCTTCTGCCCTTCCAGGTTCACGCCCAGCACCACATAAATCGCCTTGTTCTGGACGTGCCCTTCGTCGCGCACCTTCACCATGAGTGCGTCCAGATACACGATGGGATATAACTCCTCCAGCGGACGCCCCTGCCACAGCTTGACTTCCTCGACCACCGCCTCGGTCACGTTCGAGATCAGCGCCGGAGAAACCTCGATGCCGTACATCTCCTCCAGATGGCCCTGGATCTCGCGCGTCGTCATGCCGCGCGCGTACATGGAGATAATCTTGTCGTCGAAGCCGGTCCAGCGCGTCTGTCCCTTGGCCACGATCTTGGGCTCGAACGTGGCCTGGCGATCCCGTGGCGTCTCTAACTCCAACTCCCCGAAGTCGCCTTTCAGAGTCTTTCGGCTTTTCCCGTTGCGCGTGTTGCCCCGGTGGTGGCCCGCCGGATCGTGCTTCTCGTAGCCCAGATGATCGGTCATCTCGGCCGCTAAGGCCCGCTCCAGGATGGCCTTCGTCAGTTCCTTCAGCAGACCGTTCTCCCCGATGATATCCTCGGGCTTCTTGTAGTTGCTCAGCAGTTGGTCGATTACCCTCTTGTCGATGGCCATGGAGCCTCCTATTTTCTTCTCCCCATGACCGTTTACACAGTTTTATTTACACCCTCAAGGATTTGCTCGTGGTCTAATTGAACAATCGGAGCGTCGTTATGCTTAAGGCGCTTCATGTCGAAGCAGATCGGATCATAATTGCCTTCATATGGAAGCCCGAATTGAAGAAATCCATTCTTGTGCAGCGTGGGGGTTAACCCGCTGTCCTTGAATGCTCTATCGCACAACTCGTAGAAAAGCTCGTGCCCACTGTTTGAAAACAACATCAGAGGGCCGACCTCGAAATTGCAGAAGCGGTATCGGTCAATAAGCGACCTAAAAGGCTTTGGCCAGCTCTGAGGGAGCCTTTCAATGAGCTTTTCGACCCAAGGGTTGAGTGAGGCAGGCATAATCTGCCAATGAAATACACCGTGTCCCTCACTCGAAGTACGCAGCTCCTCTGGAACTGCATCTGCGAATTTCGGCTCGAACCCTGTTGCATTTAGATAAGAAACGAATTTGTCTACAAGCTCGTCAGCAGTTGTCGTAGTTGCGGCCACACGCCCTCTCTGCCAAACAGAATACCGGATTGCAAAGAATATCGGCGTTCGTCAGTTGGCGTAACATCGTCATTTCACTAACGACCGCGGTTCTTAGTGTCGTGTCCCGGAAATTCGCGGAACAATTGCCGCGATTAGAGGCTCGGCCTTTGCGCCGCGGGGGCTAAAACGTCCTAACTCGCCCTTACACTAACAACCGGGGTTCTTAGTGTTTGAGGGCAGGAGGCAAGAGGGTAGGGATCCTTCGACTCGCGCTCGGTCGCTGCGCTCCTTCGCGCTCGCTCAGGATGACAGTGGTGAACTTTATCCGGTCACAGCATTAGCTTCCCTTGTAAGCTTACTTCCCACATGCTTCATTTCCCGAACGCTTCTTTATTCACCACGTAGGGCATCTTGGTGATGTCGCCGCCGTAGTTGCCTTCGAGGACGTCGCGCAGGGCCTGGACGCAGCGTCCGGCCATGCCTTTGTCGGGATCGGGCGAAAGCCGCGTGATGCGGGCGGCGCTGGCGAAGTGCGGGAGGAGGCGGCAGCGGTCGGCGATGGCGGGATCGCGCAGAGGCGAGTCGGCGGGAAGCGGCTCTTTTTCGTAGACATCGAGGGCGGCGCCGGCAATCCAGTTCTCGCGCAGGGCTTTGGCCAGGGCGTCTTCGTCGACCACCGGACCGCGCGACGTGTTGATGATCATCGCGGTCGGCTTCATCATGCGCAGCGTGGTTTCGTTGATCAGATGGTAGGTGGGCGTCTTGCTCTCGCCTTCGCGGAGCAGCGGCACGTGCAGGCTGATGAAGTCGGCCTGGCTCAGGGCTTCATGCAAGGTGGTGTAGCGAATGGTGGCTCGCTCGCGGCTGATTCCGCGCTGGAAGCGGAGATCTTTCACTTCTTGTATGGCTTTGATGTAGTCATGGTTCTCGTAGGCTGGATCGAAGCAGAGGATGTTCATGTCGAATCCGGCGCACTTTTTGATGAAGGCGAGGCCGATGCGGCCGGTGCCGATGACGGCAACGGTCTTTCCCGTGACTTCGTCGCCGAGAGACGGGAGATAGGGATGCCAGTATCCCCACTGGTTTTCGCGGGTCAGGCGTTCGGCGGGCCAGAGCTTTCGGGCCAGAGCGCCCATCAGGAAGAAGGCGAATTCGGCGGTGGCCTCGGTGAGAACATCGGCGGTGTTGGTGAAGGGAATCTTGTAGCGATTGGCGTCGGCGCGATTGATGTTGTCGAAGCCGACGGCATATTGGGCGACGACTTTCAGAGTGCCATCTCCGGCGGCGAACACTTCGGCGTCGATCGGATCGCGGAGGGTGGTGATGAGGCCATCGACGCCGGATTTGACCTTTTCTATGATTAGGCTTTTCGGGGGCGGTTCGGGATCGGGATAGACATCGAGATCGTATCCTTTGTCGCGAAGGATGTTGAGGGCATCTCCGATATCGCAGGTGGCAAAGACGCGAGGTTTGCTGGTCATGAGTCTCGTTCGTCGGCGGGGGGCGGCGCCTAGGGTTCACGCCCGCTGTTTGGGCGCTAACCTTGTCTGGAAACAAAGCCTGGAAAACCCCACGCTTCCGCGAACAGTGTATCGCAGGATGATGTTGCCGGATTGAGTGGGCTAGTTTTGCGGGTGGGTAGGGATCCTTCGACTGCGCGGGGCGCGCTTCGCTTACGCCGCTTAGCTCAGGATGACTTCGGGGCTGAGAGTGCGACCTCAGCGCCTGAAGGCGGCGATCAAAACGAAGCGCTTACCGCAGCGCCTAAAGCGCTGCGCCACCCAAAAACAGGCGCACAGGCGAGTTTTTCCGCAACCTCTGGAACTCGTGCCCTTCCCCAAACCGGCCGGAATCAGAGTTTTCCCGCAACCTGTCAGGTTCCGGTTTTTTCGGGCTGGGGATTTGCGGCGGCGGCTTGCGCGTGATGACGGACATCGGCTCCCAGGACCCAGAAGATTACGTCTTCGGAAATATTGGTGGCGTGGTCGGCGACGCGTTCGAGGTTTCGCGCTACCAGGAGCGCGTCCAGAGCCTGCTGGGTTTTTTCCGGATGTTCGTTCATGGTGCGCACGAGAACGATGAAAGCTTCGTCGCGCATGCGGTCGACGACGTGATCCATTTCGAGGACGGCCTGGGCGAGTTCGGCTTTGCCCTCGACGAACGATTCGAGCGACCGGCGCACCATGGCGCTGACGGCGGTGGCCATGCGGGCGATGTCCACGGGCAATTCGACGGCCGGGAGTTCGATCAGGTCCATGACGCGTTCGGCGATGTTGACGGCCTGGTCGCCGACGCGTTCGAGGTCGGCGTTTATCTTGGTAACCGCGAGGATAAAGCGGAGATCGACGGCCGCGGGCTGCTGGGTCGCAAGAACGTCGAAGGCCATTTCATCGATCTCACGCTCGGCGGCGTTGATGAGACTTTCGTTTTCGAGGACGAGCTGGCAGCGGGTGAGATCGCGTTCGGTATAGGCCTGTGTGGCGCGGTCCACGGCCAGTTCGGCGAGACCGCCCATGCGGAGGAGTTTCTCACGGAGTTCCTCCATTTGTTGTTGAAAGCGCGTGCGCATTAATCGGAAACCCCTTTAACCGAATCTGCCCGTAACGTAGTCTTCCGTCCGTTTGTCGGATGGATTCGTGAATACCTTCTCTGTCTTGTCGAACTCGATCATCTTGCCAAGCAGGAAGAAGCCTGTAAACTCGGCAACACGGGCAGCCTGTTGCATATTATGCGTCACAATCACGATTGTGTATTGCTCTTTTAATTGAAAAATCAATTCTTCAATCTTGCCGGTCGAGATGGGATCAAGCGCCGAGCAGGGTTCGTCCATTAACAATACTTCCGGTTGGACCGCCAGGGCGCGCGCGATGCAGAGCCGCTGCTGCTGGCCGCCGGATAGACTGGCTCCGGATTTTTTGTGCAGCGAATCCTTGACTTCGTCGAACAGAGCGGAATTGCGCAGGGACTTCTCTACGATCTCGTCCAACTTCTTACGGTTGCGGAAGCCATTCAATTTGAGGCCGGCGGCCACGTTGTCATAAATGGACATGGTCGGGAACGGGTTCGGCTTCTGGAAGACCATGCCTACGCGGCGGCGCAGCTGGGTGGCAGAGGTTCCGTTATAAACGCTGAATTCTCCGATGCGCACCGTGCCTTCAACCCGCGCTTCGGGAATGGTCTCGTGCATGCGGTTCAGGCAGCGGATGAACGTCGATTTGCCGCAGCCGGAAGGGCCGATGAGCGCCGTCGCACGGTCGGCCAGCACGTTGATGTTGATGTCGAACAGCGCCTGCGTCTTACCGTAAAACGCATTCAGCCCTTCGACTGTAATTCCGACTCCCATGATTCGTTAAGCTCCTGCAAATGTGCCGTGTCGCACCACGATACGAACGGCGGCAACCGCACTCACGATGAGAACAATTAAGACCAGCGCTCCGGCCCAGGCCTGCTTGTGCCACTCGTCGAAGGGCGAGATCGCGTAGGTGAAAATCTGCAGCGAGAGAGCTGCGGTGGGCTGATCCGTCCTCCAGTTCCAGAATTGATTACCGAACGCCGTGAAGAGGAGGGGTGCAGTCTCTCCGGCCACGCGGGCAAACGCGAGCATCACGCCGGTAATCACTCCTGAAGTCGCCGTTCGCAGCGTAATCGAAATCGTGGTGCGCCACCGTGAAACACCCAAACCGTAGGCCGCTTCGCGAATGGCCTGCGGAACCAGCAAGAGCATCTGCTCGGTGGTGCGCGCGATGGTGGGTACCATCATGATCGCCAGGGCAACGCCGCCCGCGAGCGCAGAAAAATGCTTCTGGCGCAGCACGACCAGTCCATAGGCCACGATGCCGATCACGATCGAAGGCACGCCGTTCAACACATCCGAGATAAAACGGAGGGCATCGCCCCAGCGGTTGCGGCCATATTCAGAGAGGAAAATTCCGGCTCCGATGCCCAGCGGCACGCCCAGCAGGCTGGCGATCGCGAGAATCACGCCGGAGCCAACGATAGCATTAGCCATGCCACCGCCGGGTTCGCCAACGGGTTTTGGAGTCTGCGTCAGGAAGGCGATATTGATGGAGCCGATTCCTTTCACTACCAGGTACGCAAAGATGGCAAAGAGCGGCAGAAGCACCAGCACTACCGTCAGAACGGACAGGCCGGTCATCACGTGGTCCGTGGCGCGCCGCCGCCAACTGATGGGCGGAATGACAATAGCGTCCGAATTCGGGGTTGAATCAGCCACGTCTTCTTTCAGCCTCTCGTTTCCATGCTGCTAAACGTTGCTATTACACCTTGCTACTACACCTTGCTATTACACTACGCCCCGCGCGGGTTGGCCCCGGGTTACGCTCCACACCATGAGGCGCGCGAGCGCGTTGACGACGATTGTGACGAGGAATAATGCCAGGCCGATTTCGATCAAGGCCGACAAGTAGAGGTCTCCGGTCGCCTCGGTAAACTCGTTGGCGAGTACACTGGCCATCGTGTATCCCGGCGCAAACAGCGACTTGGAGATTTCCGGGCGATTGCCGATCACCATCGTGACCGCCATCGTCTCCCCGAGTGCGCGGCCCAACCCTAAAATGATGCCGCCCACGATGCCGGCACGCGCGTTGCGAAGAACTCCCAACCGGATCATCTCCCAGCGGGTCGCGCCCAGGGCGAGGACGGCTTCGCGCTGGTGCTGCGGGACGACGGTGAGCACTTCGCGCGTAATTGAGGAAATGATCGGGATGATCATGATCGCCAGGATCACGCCGGCCGCCAACATGCCGATGCCGTAGGGAGGCCCGGTGAACAAGCCTGTCCAGCCGAGAGTTCTGCCGAGAAAAGGCTGGACATACTCACGCAGGATGGGCACGAGTACGAAGATTGCCCACAGTCCGTAAACCACGCTCGGAATCGCGGCCAGCAATTCCGTGGTGAACGAC
Source organism: uncultured Acidobacteriaceae bacterium (assembly GCA_963838315.1). Classification (GTDB taxonomy): domain Bacteria; phylum Acidobacteriota; class Terriglobia; order Terriglobales; family Acidobacteriaceae; genus Acidiflorens. The sequence goes on along the minus strand of CAWIQW010000001.1, from coordinate 27,716 downwards.
AGGATTCCGCGCAACTTGACTGGACTCATCTCCGTGATGAACACAGCCACACCCACGGCCAAAGGGACGGCGATCACCAGGGAAAGCAGCGACGAAACGAGCGTGCCATAGACGAATGGCAGCGCGCCGTACTGGTCCTCGACCGGATTCCAGTCCGATTGGCCGAAGAACTTCCAGCCAAAGGCGTGCCAGGAGAGGTGGGAGCCGACGATTAACTGGTAGACGATCAGGCCGAGGAGGGCGACTACCGCCAGACCGCAGAGCCGTATCACTCCGGCAAAAAGAGCGTCGGGAATTTCGCTTACTTTTCCCTGCAACAGCGGCGCGGTACTGGTTTCGATTTTCAGTGCAGCCCTTGCCCCCCGCCCTGGTTCGGGAGCATCGAAGTGCGGCCTGGGCAAGGCTTGATTGGACATTTCCCTTCGAGGGTAGCAGAGGGTTGTTACAAATCGGTTAAAAATGCGAGGAGAAGAGTTTGGGAAAAGTCCCGAGAACGCACGATGTAGGGCATAGTGCACTGTCGCGGAGACTTTGTTAGCGCGAGCAGGGTAGAATTCCGGGACGCGTGACCCCAGAATTTTGAACGAATAGGGGTCCTTCGACTCCGCAACCGCTTCGCTGCGCGAAGCGATTGCTCCGCTCAAGATGACCTCGTTCAATAACGCAAGAGCTTCTGAGGATGACCGGGTTTCCGGTTACGGGCGGTACGCCATCTCTGCGACGGTCCACTGGTACCGTGGTCGCGACAACGACGCGCGCGCCGAAGGTTCGGGGAAATCGCCGGGTGGGCGCGGAAAGTGAGACGCGGGTAGGGTTCCTTCGACTGCGCGGGCCGGCTCGCTTCGCTCCTCGTCCCGCTACGCTCAGGATGACACGGCAGTATCTTGTGAGTCTGCTGGTTAGAGAACAGCGGATTGTTTGGTCGTAGGACCTTGCGCTCCATCACATGCTTGTGAGAATACTGGTCGGACACTTCTCTCCATGCCAACGTTCGCGGCCATCGATATTGGATCGAACTCCGTCCGGCTGAAGATTGCCCGCTTTCAGGGCGGACGCCTCAAGGAAGTGCATGAAGATCGCGAGGTCACTCGCCTCGGGGAAGGCGTGTTCAGCGGCGGACTGCTGTTACCCGAATCGATGTCGGAAACCGTCCGGGTGTTAAGGCGCTTCAATCGCGCGATCCAGGAGTGTGGGACCGATTCGGTGAGGGTGGTGGCTACCGCTGCGCTTCGGGATGCACGCAACTCGCGGGCTTTTCTTGAATGGGTGCGCTCGACTACCGGGTGGACGATCGAGATTATTTCCGGGCTGGAAGAAGCCCGGCTTATTCACCTTGGGATTATTTCGAACGCGCGGCTTGGCTCATCCAGCGTCTTGCTCGTCGACCTTGGCGGAGGCAGTTGCGAACTCACGCTTTCCCGAGAAGGCCAGATTCGCGACACGGTCAGCCTGCCGCTGGGCGCCGTGCGCCTGACGGGCGAATTTCTGAAGCACGATCCCCCGCGCAAAGGCGAATTGAAGCAGCTTCAAGGTTTTGTTACGCGTGAAGTGGGGCGAATCCAGGATCGTATCCGCAGGGCAAGGGTCGGAGGCGTGATTGCGACGTCCGGCACTGCGGCCGCGCTCGTGAGTATGGCCAGCCACCTGGCGCGCCCCGGGGAGCGACGGCGCGCGAATCTGGTCACGCGCGACATGATGCGCCGCATTGTCAAGCAGATTACCCGCATGACTTTGGAACAGCGGCGGAGGGTTCCGGGAATCGGGCTGCGCCGCGCTGAAATTATCTGTGCGGGCGCAATCGTGTATGAGGAGTTGCTGGAGCGGTGCCATCTGAGCGCGTTTCGTTACTCGCCGCTCGGGTTGCGCGATGGCATCCTGGCGCAGATGGCGGCCGAGCATGATCGCAACACGCGCTCGGGGCGCGCCATCGAATCGGAGCGGTGGGAATCGATCAAGCGTGCCGTCGAGCACTACCGGATCGATTTGCAGCATGCGTTGCACGTTCGCGAGGCCGCGCTTCTTCTTTTTTCGACGCTGAAGTCGGTTCACCAGCTTCCGGCGGAGTATCGCGAGTGGTTATCGGCCGCCGCGATGCTCTATGAAGTCGGCGATTACGTGAACCGCAACGGGCATCACCGGCACACTTACTACATCATCGCAAATTCGGAAATTCTGGGATATACGCCGCAGCAGCGGCGCATTATCGGGGCCATCGCGCGCTATCTGGGAAAATCGCGGCCCACTCCCGGGGATGGACCGATGACCGACCTCTCCGCCGAGGAGCAGGAAGCGGTCAAGAAGGCGTCGGTGCTGCTCCGCATCGCACGCGCTCTGAATATCGGCCGGAGCCAGTCTGTGGGCCGCGTGGGGGTTTCGGCCCGCAATGGACGCGTGTCCATGAAGCTGAGCGCACGTGGCAAAGCCAGCGTGGATCTGGAAGTGTGGGCTGTCGAAAAAGATCGGGCCTATTTCCGCGAAGTGTTCGGGCGGGAACTCTCGGTAGCGGCGGTATGAAGCGTGCGGAGAATGCGCGGCGTGATACACCAACTGAGCGAGCCGACGGTTCGACGCATTTCGACTTTGGCGACGGCTCCCTTCTTCAATTCGACCACCGCTTCGCCACTGTCGCTGATTACGCGTCCGAGGAAGTCCCTCAGGTTCGGGTTGTGGCCTACCAGCAGAATGGAATCCTGACGGCCATATTTTTCCAGCATTCTCTGAAAATCCGCAAAAGTGGCTTCAGGACGGAGCGCGGCTTCGGTCACCAATTTGCCTTCGTGACCCATTTCGTTCCCGACCAGAGCGGCAGTTTGCATGGCGCGCTTCAGGGGACTGGTGACGATAATCTCGACCTGCACTCCCAGCGCGGCGAGGGCGCGGCCAATGTATCCGCATTGCTCTATGCCGTCTTTATCGAGGGCGCGTTTCTCGTCTCTTTTGGCGCTGCCCAGCATTCGCTGACCGGCGCTGGCGTGGCGTAAGAAATAAACGAACATTGTGTGGGTACTAATCCCCTTCCATCAGAGCCCTGGTGGCTGATATTCGAGGCACGCGCCGTTCCGCCGCAGTGGGAATGTCTTCGGGAGACCTGTTGCCTTCCGCCAGACCGATTAGAAATTCCTGGGCGTTGAATGCCGCCTTACCGCGCGGCGGACGCTTGCTTCGTCCAGCGGGCGATTGCCAGGACCGCAAGTATCGCCCATCCTTCTGAAGAAATCTTGCCTTTAGATTGTCAGCAAGGTAGGCGGCCAGAATTTCATAGATCACCCGTTCGCGAAGAAGCCTGTCCTTAAGGGGAAACAGGACCTCCACTCGCTCGTGCAGGTTACGCGGCATCCAGTCCGCGCTTCCAATGAAGACATCCGGCTCGCCGCCGTTTTCAAAGCAGAAGATGCGGCTATGCTCCAGAAAACGGCCGACAATGCTGCGCACCCGGATACGGTGACTAATGCCTCGCATCCCGGGCCGGAGTGTACACATTCCACGCACTAACAGGTCGATCTCGACGCCCGCCTGCGACGCCCGATACAGCGCGTGAATTATGTCCGGGTCAACCAGCGAGTTCATCTTGGCGACGATGCGCGAGGGCCGTCCCTCGCGGGCGTGTTCAGCCTCGCGCTCGATCAGCGAAATACACTTTTCCGCGAGGTCGAGCGGCGCGACCAACAATGGTTCATAGCTTGCATGCTCAGCATAGGCCGTCAGAAAACTGAAAACGTCCTGAACCGCTGAAGTGATTTCCGGATCGGCCGTAAGCAGGCTGAGGTCGGTATAGAAGCGGGCGGTGGTGGCGTTGTAGTTTCCAGTACCCAGATGGGCATAACGGCGCGTGACACCGTCGGGATCGTGGCGCACCAGCAGGGAGAGCTTGCAGTGCGTCTTCAGCCCCACCAGTCCGTGAAAAACCTGTACCCCGGCATCTTCCAGATCGCGCGCCCAGCGGATGTTGGACGCCTCATCGAACCGCGCTTTTAACTCCACCACCGCCGTGACTTCCTTTCGCGAAGCGGCCGCGATCAGCGCCGGAACGATGAGGGAGTGCTCGCTGGTGCGATAAAGCGTCTGCTTGATCGAGAGCACATTGTCATCCTCGGCGGCCGACTGAATGAATGAAACCACCGCATCGTAGGAATCGAAGGGATGGTGCAAAAGAACGTCGTGGCGACGCAGCTCCTCAAAGAGATCGCGAGACTTGGCCGTCAGCCGCAGTTCGCGGGGCGCAAACGCACGGAATTTCAGGTCGGACCGGTCCGCCTGCTCGTACACGTTGAACAGCCGCGAAAGATTAACCGGGCCATCCACCGGAAAGATCTGCCAGGGCTCCAGCTCAAATACGGTACGCAAGCGGTCGATAATCTCGGGATCGGCGGCCGACTCGATCTCCATGCGCACCGCGTCACCCTTGCGACGGTTGTGCAATTCGGCGCGCACGGACTCCAGCAGATTGCGCGACTCTTCTTCCGCCAGGTACAGGTTGCTGTTGCGGGTAACACGAAAAGCTGCCGACGATACGATGTCGTAGCCCTTGTACATGCGCGCCGCATGATAGACGACCAGGTCGGCAAGAAAAATGAAGTCGGTGGTGTCCTGGGATGGCAAACGAACCAGTCGAGGCAGAGCACGCGGAACCGTGACCACGCCCGTGTAGGTGAGCGAAGAGCGCCGCCGCCGGCGCAACAAGAGGGCCACACACAACGCCTTGTTGATCACCCGCGGAAAAGGGTGGGACGGATCAACCGTGACAGGCGTGAGCAGTGGATCAAGCTCCCGTTCACAGTAATCGTTGACGAAAGCCATGGACTCGTCGTCCAGTTGGTCGATCCCGAGCACACGAATTCCCTGCTCTGCCAGTTCCGGCCGCAGGCGCTCGTTCCAGCAGGCATACTGCTCATCCACAAACTTGTGGGTGGCGCGGTTAATCAACTCCCGCTCTTCCACCATCGACAGTCCATCGGCAGTGGTGAAGTTATGCCCGTCTTCGAGTTGTTGGAGCAGGCCGCCGACCCGGATCTCGAAAAATTCATCCAGATTGCTGGCGGTGATGGCCAGAAATTTCACCCGCTCCAGGAGGGGATTGCCCAGGTCTTCGGCTTCTTCGAGCACGCGCCAGTTAAATTTCAGCCAGGATTCTTCGCGGTTCAGGAAAAGGGAGCGGCTGCTGGGGGGCTTGCGTGCCATAGATGAAAAATGCCGGCTGCGTCGTGAAAGCCGGGCGTGTATGCGGCTCTTTACAGTATATCAAGATGGAAACAGACGCCCGGTTTGTGGCCGGCGCCTGCAGATGACATGGAAAAGGGAGTAAATAAAACGGTCCCGCGCTTTGGGAACGCGGGACCGCCCGTACAAATTACGCAACTTACGGCAGGTAGTAACGGAACGAAGTGAACACCATCGAGTCCAGCCCGTTCGGCTGCAGACCGGGGAGTCCGGCTGTCAGACTGCCGTTGCCCGACCAGGCGTTGCGCGTCACGTAGGAGTACTGCGTTCCGTACTGGAACGTGCCGCGCGCGCCGGAGTAAAACTTGTACCAGAAGCCAAGCGTGCCTTCGATCAAGGCGCGCGTGTCTCCCGTGCAAGTGCCGGTCCCGCCGGGAGTGAATCCGCCCGAACCGGGAGCCACTTCGGTGTAGCAGCCGCTGTTGTTGAATGTAGGTGCACCGTAGCCGACGTTAGCGCCTGCTCCGTGGTTGGCCAGAGGATCCTTGGCATAGGTCCGTGCCGCGTACTCGACACCGCCGTAGCTATAGACCGTGAGCTTCTTCGTCTTGTACTCGAGCGTGCCCAGCCCGTGCAGGTTCTTGATCAGGTGAAGCGAGCCGTCGGGGTTAATGGCCACATCGGAGAGGCCGCCGGGAGCATAGCGTCCGACGCCGCTGCCGCCGAAGCCTTTCAGACCAAATGTAACGTGATGGGCAATTGTCCAGCGCGCGCTGGCACCAAGACCACCGCCTTCTTTCGAAGCGTTGTAAGCTCCCGTGGCCGTGGTGGCGCCGGTGGCCGTGCAAACAGGATTGCCTGTTGCAAATTCAACGCAGGGAAAGACGCGATCGGTGAAGCGGTCAACCAGGCCGAGGATTTCATAGTGTCCAAAGCCGGGATCGAAGGCGATCTTGGCAACGATATCGGGCGAGGGATTGAAGGCGTAGGTAGCGGAACTGTTGTAGCTTTTGCCGTCGCCGGACTCGCCGAGCAGGTAGTTGCTGGCGTTACCGTGGCTGGTCAGGGTAGCTTGAGGGTTTTCAATTGAGACTGCGACCGCAACCTTGTCGTTAAAGGTTTTGGTCAAGCGGAGGCCATACTGGCGCGCGAAATCGAAGCCGACGTTATACGACGCATCGATCGTCTTCGGGCGAGCGTCATTGGTTTTGCCCATGTCATCGTCGGGAGCGATTCCCTTCCCGTTTTCGGTCACCAGGCTCCATGCCTGGCCACCCAGGAAACTCCATCCATTGTCGAATTTTGCCTGCGCCCAGGCTTGCCGGATACGCAAGGTGTAGCCGTTGGTTTGGGTGCCTGTCGAGGTAACGCCGGCGGAAAGGAAGTCCGCCGAAATATAGCTGGAAAGATCGACTTTTCCCAGACGTCCGTCAACAAATGTCGTGACCTTGGACTGGCGACCGGAGCCGAAAAATTCCGACAGCCGGCTTTGCGAGGCTCCCGGCATGGTGAGCGAGTTGAAGGGAGTGGAGACATCCGCCGCCAGGGCGCGGGACCGGCGCACAAATTCGGCAGCGGCATATCCGCCGGGCGTGATGTTGATACCGCGGAAGCGAATGGTGATCGGGCTCTCCATTTGCTTGTTAAAGATTTCCGTTTCCGGTTGGGCGGGGACGGGTTCCTGCATCGTCATGACTGCATTTTTCAGGGAAGCCGTGTTGAATGATGTTGCACTCACGGATTTCAGGCCGGCGACGTCGCTTTGGAGCGTGTCCATAGTTTGCGCGTCTCGCGTGGCTTGAATTTGCGCCGCATCGGCCTTGGCAGCCGCGTCCGATGCAGTACTCTGGGCTTGCTGGACCGCCTTATCCCTGCGCTGCAGCTCCTCTTGTAAAGCCTGAATCTGCTTCTCTGCCGCAGCCAGGCCCTCTTGCAACTTTTGCAGGTCGGCGGCGGTGACCGCGGCCTGGCCATTCGATTCCGCGATGCGCGCTTTCGCCTGACTGCCCTCCGATACAGTTTCGTTTTGCGCCCAGCCTCCGGCCGTCAAGGCGGCCAATGCCAGCGCGATCAGGAACAGATATTTCGTGGATTTCATAAAACTACAGTCCTCTCCGAGTGTAATTTTTGATTCGCTTGCCTTTTTGAGGGGGAGTGCAATTGGGACCAGGAAACCGGCTTCTCTTCCCTAATCCCTATAATACTAATAGGCTAAAACAATGTCCATCATAATAGTAGACTACATGGGCAATATAGCACTTGTACCTCCGTTCCAGGGTAAGCGTAGCATTCTTAAGTTGTTAGATTTTAAGCGGTTAGCGAATTTTAATGACAGCAGGGAGGGGTCCTTTGTGCAATTTTTTTCGCTTCCTGGCCCAATCGATTCCCTGGGGGGCACTGGGCTGCGCCCGCCAGGCGCGAGGTTTGTCTAGTGCGCTGAGCCGGAAGATCGTTGACAAAACCGGCGGATGCGATGACCTGCCTAAAGTGGGCGTGAGGACTCCAGTCGTCCCTCCGGGACTTGATCCTGCGGTGCTGTATTCCCGGCGCTGAAGCGCCGGGCTATTGTCGGTCGTCCCTCCGGGACTTTATCGGCACGGGCTCCTTTTTCCCGACGCTGAACGCGCCGGGCTTTGGTGGGTGGCCCCTCCGGGGCTGGACGCTGGCTTTTTGGCCCACTGCGTCAGGCAGGATTTCGCTCTCCACGCATGGGAAGACCTGAGCACAGAACGAAAGCCGCAGAAAAGACAAGGCCCCTCCACTTCGCTTCGCTCCGGTCGGAATGAAAGAATTGTTCAGGGCATATTCGCCCATTAATCAGCGAGCTTGCGGGACACTACACTAGTGCACCTGCTTGATCGCGGCCTTCACTTTCTCCTCCACACTATTGGGGAGAGGAGCGTAGCTCAGCTGGGCCGTCATTTTCTGGCCGTCTGTGAGCATCCAGTTGAGGAAGTCGGTGATGATCTTTCCCTTGGCCGCATCCTTGGATTGCACCGGGATCAGCAGCCAGGTAAAGCTCGAGATGGGATACGCGGTCTTGCCGGGAGCGTTGGTGATGGAAACGCGAAAGTCCGCGGGCATGTTTTTAACCGAGGCAGCTGCTTCGGTAACGCCATCAAGCGAAGCCTTCACGAAGTTGCCGGCCGCGTTCTGCACCGATCCGAAGGTAATTTTGTTTTCGACCGCGTAGATCAGCTCGACGTACCCGATTGAACCCGGCAACTGGCGAATCTGTCCAGCAACGCCTTCGTTGCCCTTGCCGCCCAAGCCCACCGGCCATTTTACCGATGTACCCTTGCCTACGCTCGACTCCCAGTCCTTGCTCACCTTGGAGAGATAATCGGTCCAGATGTAGGTGGTGCCGCTTCCGTCCGAGCGGTGCACGACGATGATCGCCTGGTTGGGAAGCTTGACCCCGGGATTCGCCTTGGCGATCGCGGGATCGCTCCAGTTGGTGATTTTTCCTAAGAAGATGTTGGCCAGCACATCCGGAGTAAATTTGAGATCGCCGCTTACGCCGGGGACGTTGTAGGCAGGGACGTCGGCGCCGAGCACGGTCGGAACGTGCAGAATCTTGATCTTGGCTTCCTTGAGTTGCTCGTCGGTCATGGGGCCGTCGCTGGCTCCGAAGTCGACCGTACCGTTCAGCACCTGGCGGATGCCGCCACCGCTACCGATCGACTGGTAGTTGATCTGCACGTCGGGATGCATCTTGTTGTACTCGCTGAACCACTTGGAATACATGGGATACGGGAAGGTGGCACCCGCTCCATTCAGCATCGTCTCGGCAACTGCCGGGAGACAGAATGCGATCATTACGCAGAGGACCAGAATGCGGCGCATCATAATGAATTCTCCTTGCTTGACATTCGAATATATAAGCTCGTTCTAGCGGCGCAGTATTAAAGGAAGGTTACAGGCGAGTGAATTTCTGATGAACGGTCTCGCTTTGCAATCACTTAGCGGGAAATATTTTAATCAATCCGGGCGTGTGGCTTCGCGAAAAGCAAGGTCTGAACCTACCCCGAATGGAACACGAGCACGATTGGCGATCTTCTGGCAAACTGCTTAGCGGTGAGGACGCAATTCTGTGAGCGATGAAATCCGTTATGCCCCGGGGTGGCCGGGAATTCCGCCGCGCTGGACTTCGAGCGCGAAAACGGGCATCGGCACTGCCCTTAATCTTCATAGCCGCGTCTGGTTCACGCTGAGCCATGGGATTCTCAATGAGATTTATTTTCCCCGGGTCGACCAGGCCTGCACCCGCGACTTCGGACTGATTGTCACAGACGGCAAGGGATGGTTCTCCGAGGAAAAGCGCCATTGTACCTTTGAGAATTTGCCGATTGAACCCGGAGTACCGGTCTACGAACTGACTAACACTTCCACCGACGGCCGCTACAGGATTGAAAAAGAGGTTCTGACCGACCCCTGGCGGAACGTCGTGCTGCAGAAGATCCGGTTCGTGCCCCTGCAGGGAAATTTGCGGGACTACCGTCTCTATGGACTGCTGGCGTCGCACCTTGCGAACTTCGGATATGGCAATACCGGCTGGGTCGGCGATTACAAGGGCACGCCGATGCTTTTCGCCCAGCGCGACTCGTCCGCGCTCGCAGTAGCCTGTTCCGCGCCCTGGCTTAAACGCTCGGTGGGATTCGCGGGAGTGTCGGACGGCTGGCAGGATCTCTCCGAGCACTTTCAGATGACGTGGGAGTACGACCGCGCCGAGAACGGAAACATCGCGCTTACCGGGGAGATCGACCTCGCAGCCTGCAACGGGGAATTCCTGCTCGCGCTCGGCTTTGGTGGGATATGGGCCGAGGCCGGCCAGCAGGTCATCTCTTCCCTTCTGGCTTCCTATGAGTCCATACGCAAGGATTATGTTTTCCACTGGCGGAACTGGCAGAAGACTCTCATGCCTCTGGACGCACAACCGCGCGAGAAGGATTTGTATCGCCCCAGCGTCGCCGTGTTGCGGTCTCACGAGTCCAAGGATTTCCTGGGCGGCATCATTGCCAGCCTTTCCATTCCATGGGGATTTAGTAAAGGCGACGAGGATCTCGGCGGATACCACCTGATATGGCCGCGCGACCTGGTCGAGAATGCGGGCGGATTGCTGGCGGCAGGCGCGCATGAGGATGGCTTGCGCGTGCTGCATTACCTCGAGGCTACGCAGGAGGCCGATGGACACTGGGCGCAGAACATGTGGCTGGATGGACGTCCGTATTGGAACGGGCTGCAGATGGATGAGACCGCGTTTCCAATTCTGCTGGTCGACCTGCTGCGGCGCGAAGCGCCCGTTTGTTACGAGGACTGCAGCCGGTGGTGGCCGATGGTGCGCAAAGCAGCGGCCTTCATAGCGGCCAACGGTCCGGTCACGCAGCAGGACCGGTGGGAGGAAGATGGCGGCTATTCTCCATTCACCATGGCGGCGGAAATTTCGGCTTTGCTGATCGCCGCCGATATGGCTCACACGCTGGGCCAGAACGAGCCTGCGGAATTTCTGCGCGCCATGGCGGACACCTGGAACTTCAGCCTGGAACGGCGGACTTACGCGGTGGACACCGACCTCGCGCGGCAGGTCGGGGTCGAAGGATACTATGTGCGGATCGCGCCGCCTCCTGATGCGGACGGCGCCGCTTCGCCGCTGCAGGGATTCGTTCCTATCAAGAATCGCACGCTCGATTCTGCCAACGCGGCGGCGGTTGAGATCGTGAGCCCCGATGCGCTTGCGCTGGTGCGCTTCGGCCTGCGCGCTCCCGACGACCCGCGCATTCTGAACACGATCAAGGTCGTCGACGCGCTGCTGCGGATAAACCTTCCGACGGGACCCAACTGGTATCGCTACAACCGCGACGGGTATGGAGAGCACGAAGATGGGTCTCCGTTCGACGGCACCGGGATTGGGCGTCCATGGCCGCTGCTGGCGGGCGAACGGGCTCACTATGAGCTGGCTGCCGGGCGTCCCGAGTCAGCGGCGGCGTTGCTGGGAGTGATGGAAAATTCGACCGGTGCGAGCCGGCTGATTCCCGAGCAGGTCTGGGACAAGAAAGACATTCCGGAGCGCGAACTGTTTGCCGGGAAAGGCTCGGGGTCGGCGTGTCCGCTGGTGTGGGCGCACTCGGAGTACATCAAGCTGCGGCGGTCGCTGGCCGATGGGAAGATTTTCGATCAGCCTGCGCAGACGGTGGAGCGGTATCTGGTCAGGAAGACATCCGCGAAGTATTTCAACTGGCGCTTCAATAATAAGCCGCGCACCATGCCGTTGGGGAAGAAGCTGCGCATCCTGACGATGGAGCCGGCGATGGTGCACTGGAGCTTCGACAACTGGCAGACGAGCCACGACGGCGAGTCCATTGAGAGCGGGTGGAATCTCCAGCACCTGGATCTGCCAACCGAAACGCTGGTTGTCGGGCGCCAGATTGTGTTTACGTTCCTCTGGAAAAAGAGCGGACGATGGGAAGGGCGGGAGTTTGTGGTTGGGGTGGAGTAAGGCGCGGTTAAGGTGCGGCCATATCTTGCCCCAGCGGCTAAAGCCGTCCTGCTATGGCGACCTTATCGCAGCGCTTAAGCGCTGCGCCACCCAAAAGCGGCAAATCGGCTCAGGTTCAACACAAAATCATTCTGGTGCGTTCGGTCCAGCTTCTCCGAGTCCGGGGCGCCCTCGGGACTGCCGGCGGGGCGCCGGCGCTACGGTCCGGTCGAGGTGCTAGGGCTGCATTTCTGGTCGCTTTGACAGATCGCGGTAGAGAGCGGCTCCGGAGACGGCGGCGATCCCCAGGCATAGGGCACCTCTTGCTCGCGGGCCGAGGAGCAGCCAGCCTCCGCCGAATAACGCGGCGTAAACCATCGCGCAACCTAAGAGCCAGCAAATCAGATTGCGTCCCAGGTCGCGGGTCGGAACTACTTCTGGAGCGAGGCGGGCCACTGGCTCCCAACCGCTCACGTGGGGACGCACATGGCGGTAGAACGCCAGCAGCACGCTCTCCGGCTCGGGAGGTGTTAGCCACGTGACTACTAGCCAAACCAGCGTGGTTAGAGCGGTGGTTGCCAGAGCGGTCTTGGCGAATAGAACCGGCTGGTTGCCGGAGAACGGGGACCACCAGCGCAGGGCCAGCGTGGAGGCCAGGGCGGTGGCCATGGCGGAAATCTCGGTCCAGGCATTGATGCGCCACCAGTACCAGCGCAGCAGATAGACGCCGCCGGTTCCGGCTCCTACTTCCAGGACGAATTCCCATCCGGAGCGGATGGAGGCTAGCTGCGCGGATACGTAGGCCGAGACTATGACCAGCAACACGGTTGCCAGGCGCGAGACGGTTACATAGTGAGTGTCGCTGCCATCTTTCCTTAGAAAGCGGCGGTAGAAATCGGCGACCAGATACGACGCTCCCCAATTCAACTGGGTGGCAAAGGTCGACATGAAGGCGGCCATGAATCCGGCAACTACGATTCCACGGAGAGCGGGCGGCACGTGCTGGGTCACGACCATCATGTATCCGGCCTCGGGATGGTCGAGTTTGGGATAGAGAACGATGACCGAGAGGGCGGTCAGAATCCAGGGCCAGGGACGAACGGCATAGTGAGCGATGTTGAACCAGAGCACGGAGAGCACTCCGTTGCGTTCATCTTTCGCGCTGAAGATGCGCTGCGCGATGTAGCCGCCTCCGCCGGGCTCCGCGCCGGGATACCAGAAGGCCCACCACTGCAAGCCCAGGTTCACGAGGAAGGTCAGAGCGGGCAAGGTCCAGAGTGCTTCGGAACTCAGAGGGCGGGAAAAATCGGGGAAGAATGACGTGGCGTCGCCGGCGGCCGGTCCGGCCGCTGCTCGCATGGCTGCGAGGCGGGAGAGCAGGCTGGCCATGCCTCCACAGGCGCGCACGCCGTAATAGGCAACGGCGATCACGATGGTCATCTTGAGGACAAACTGAAAGAGGTCGGTCCACAGGACTCCCCAGAGGCCGCCCAGCGCGACATAGAGGCCGGTGAATGGGATCAGAAAAAAGACGCAGACCATGAGGGCTCCGCGGTCGGTGAGGCCGAGAGTGGTCGCCACGATCGTGGTCATTGCTTTGGTGACCCAGCCCAGGATCAGGCAATTCATCAGTAGGCCTAGGTAGATGGCGCGGAAGCCGCGCAGGAAAGCGGCCGGCTTGCCGGCATAACGCATTTCGGCAAATTGCACGTCGGTGAGCAGTCCCGAACGGCGCCACAGGCGGGCGAAGAGAAAGACGGTCATCATGCCTGAGAGCAGGAACGACCACCAGAGCCAGTTTCCGGCGATGCCCTGCGAATAGACGAGGCCCGTCACTACGAGGGGAGTGTCGGCGGCGAAGGTGGTGGCGACCATCGAGGTGCCGGCGAGCCACCAGCTCACGCTGCGTCCGGAGAGAAAGTAGTCGTCTACGCTTTTGCCGGAGCGGCGGCGGAAGTAGAGGCCGAGGATCAGTGTGATCAGCAGGTATCCGACGATTGCCGACCAGTCGAGGAGGGTGAAGTTCATGGGTAGCCGCAAGCATACTGCAGGGCTGAGGCGGGGAGAAGTTGCGCGTTCGATTCCCTGCCGCGAGGCTGCGGCGGGAGACACCAAGCGAGACGCACGACTTTGTTAGACTTTTCTTTCACCGAGGGAATTCATGCACACACTTTGCTGGTTTGCTATGGTCATTGGGATGACGACATTTGTTCGATCCGAGGCTTTGCCTGCGCCGCAAGCGGTTACGGACCCGAAGCAGATCGCTTCGAAGCAGGATGCACGGGTGGAGAGAAACCTTTCCATCGAGAAGCTCTACATGACGCGCCAGGTGGGCGGCCCGACGTGGTCTCCGGATGGCAAGACGGTGGCGTTCATCAGCAACCTGAGCGGGCGCAACAATATCTGGCTGGTGCCGTCGGAGGGTGGATGGCCTACGCAACTCACGGTGAGCGACCAGCGGCAGTCGAGTCCTACGTGGTCGCCCGATGGCAAGTGGATCGCCTATATGTCGGATTACGACGGCGATGAGCAGTGGGATATTTTCTTTGTCTCTCCCAAGACCGGGCAGGTTGTCAATGTGACTAATACGCGGGAGATCGCGGAGGAGAGTCCTGCATGGTCGCCGGACGGGCGGTATCTGGCTTACACGGTCAAACCGAAGACGTCTTCGGTCTTTGAGATCGACGTTTACGACACGGTGCTGCGCGATGTGAAACACCTGACCAGCGGGACGGCAAAAGATCGTATGAATGTTGCGCCGATCTGGTCAGCCGACGGGCAGTTCATCTTCTACACGCAGGAACAGTCGAAGGGCACGGACTCGAACATATTCGTGGTGGACGTGGCGAGCGCGCAAAGTACGCTGCTGACGCCGCACGACGGGGAGAAGCTGTATGGGGCCGAAGACGTTTCTCCGGATGGAAAGTATCTGCTGATCACATCGAATGCCAGCAACGGATATGAAAATGTCGGCTTGCTGGAGATCGCCAGCAAGAAGATCCACTGGTTGACGGAAGCCAAGTGGGAGATTGAGGGAGGACACTTTTCGCCCGATGGCAAGTTTCTCACTTACACGGCGAACGTCGACGGCAACATCGAGATTTATTTGTATGACGTGGCCGCGGGTAAGGCTCATGCCTTGCCGATACCGAAGGGCCTGAACTCACCGGCGGGGCGTCCATCGCCGTTCACGCGGGATGGATCGAGGATGCTCTACATTCATAGCGGTCCGACCGCGCCGGGGGATTTGTGGGTCTACAAACTTTCTGATGAAACCACTCAAGTCAAGAGCACGCGGGCGGGGGCGCCCGCGCCACACCAGCAGGACTCCTCGTACCAGCTTACGCACTCGCTGGTGGGCGGGGTGCGCTCCGAGGATATGGTTGAACCTTACCTGGTGCGCTACCCCAGCAAAGATGGGAAGTGGACGATCTCGGCGTTTGTTTATGTACCTTACAACCTGCCGCGTAATGGAGAGAGTCCGGCGATTGTGTTCGTTCACGGCGGGCCTACGGCGCAGACGATGAACTCGTTTAACCGCTTTGCTCAATACATGGTGAATCAGGGCTACCTGGTGATCGCGCCCAACTATCGCGGTTCCACTGGTTATGGGAAGGAGTTTCAGCAGGCGAATCTTTTCGATATGGGCGGAGGCGACCTGCAGGATGTGCTCTCGGCTGCCGACTGGATCAAGCAGACAGGATATGTCGATCCAAAGAAGCTGATTCTGATGGGCGGCAGTTATGGCGGCTATCTGACGATGATGGGAGTGACGAAGGCTCCCGATGTCTGGGCTGCGGGAATTCCGATTGTACCTTTTGTGAACTGGTTCACGGAAATTCAGAATGAAGATCCGGTGTTGCAGCAGTCCGATCTGGCGACCATGGGCGATCCGGTACAGAACAAGGCGCGCTATGAGGATCGATCGCCTATCAATTTTGTAGATCAGATCAAGGCTCCGCTTTACCTGCTGGCGGGAGGGAACGATCCGCGCTGCCCCAAGACGGAGGCGCAACAGGTTGTTGATGCAGTCAAGAAGCGCGGTGGAGTAGTGGAATACAAGGTTTATGAGAATGAGGGCCACGGGTTCGCGCGCGTTGAGAATCAGATCGACGCCTATAAGCGGGTGGCCGACTTTTTGAAAGCGCACGTTCCGCCGGCGGATTGCGGCTGCGAGCTGAATCCGTGAAGTAGTTCTCAGTTCCTGGTTCTGAGTTCCCGGTTCCAGGTTCTCAGTTCTCAGTTCCCGGTTCTCAGTTCCCGGTTCTCAGTAAGGACTACTAGGGATCGATCTCCAATCGGAGTCTTGCTAGGTTGGCTCGGCGTGTTTGTGGGCCGCCCGCTGCTTCTGCTGGGCTTCGAAGCGGACATAGAGCATGTAGAGGACGATCAAGCAGTTGATTACGAGTACGACCAATCGAAACAAGGTGGCTCGCCGGAGGAGGTCGGCCATCTCGAAGGGGATGTAGATGCCGCCGGTGATGGCTGCCATCCACTCGGCCCACGGCAGGGCGTACCAGAGCCCGAAGGCTTCTATAAAACGCAAAATTGAATAGACACCGGCGACCACGGCGATCTTCCAGAGGCGCACGTCACTGACGCGGTAGATAAGATCGATGAAGACTCCCACATAGTGGTGGTAAGGGTTGACGTGCAGGAATTCGAGAAAGCTCTCGGTGACGCCCCAGATATTCCGGTGGCGCAAGGAAAGCAAGCCCAACCCTGCGAGCACGACAATCATCCCCTTGGTCAATTCAATGGTGGCGACGGTGCGAACTCCCTTGATATGTTCGGAATCGTGGACGACGGGGTGCATGCTAATCCGGGTTCATCCCAGCAAGTTTAAACGGATACGACCTCACGACTGACCACGCACGCTGGCGCGGAGCTCTTCGACGATCTCATAGGCTGCCTTGTGCGCAGCCTCGTTCTGGTTGACTTCGAACGAGATGGCTCCCACGCGGGCGTGGCCGCCGCCGCCGTATCGTTCGCACACTTTCGCCAGATTGACGGTGGGCTCGCGCCTGGACCAAGGATTGGATCCGACGGAAACCTTCACGCGAAAGGAACTCTTGCTGAGGCCGACGCTGTAGGTGGAATCGGGATGCAGGTAATAAGGAATGAACTTGTTGTAGCCCTCCAGTTCGAGATCGGTAATGTCGAAGAAAATGGTGCCGTCGCTCTCTTCGGTGCGCTCGCGCAAGATGTCGACGGACCGGCGGTGGCGTTCGAGCAGCGGCGGCAGGACGGCGGCCACGAAGGGCTCCTCGAGCGTCCGGGCCAGGGGTTGGTAGGCGAGGAGCGGAATGAGGGTTTTGACGAAATTCCGATCGGTGGAGGCTTCGATGGCCATGGTCAGCTTCATCGCCGGCGCCTGCATTTCGACAGCGGATCTGGCGTCCTGGTACATGGCGCCGTCGACGATATCAGTCCAGTGCACAAGCTCGGATACAGGATGCGGGTCGAACCCGAAGCGTTTTTCGGCGACCATGGCAATAAAGCTGGTGCAGGACTTAAATGCGGGATCGTAAAACTTGCGATTGCTCTGGTCCTGTTCGAAGTGGGCGGCATCGGCGGGCGAGAGGAAAGCGCTCTCATGGTGGTCGAACCACCAGGTAATTTTGGGCGAACTGGAATACTTGAAATCGACGATCACATTCTCATCGCCGTCGAACTGCTGTTCGTCGAATAGAGAGCCCGCCCGATGAAGGAGGCCAGAGTAGACAAAATCGACGTCGCCGCGGATCCGCTCACGGTAGAAGCGGCTGAACAAGGCGGCTGCGGACGCGCCGTCAAAACATTTGTCATGGTAAAAGACACGAACTCGCAAAATGGATCCTTCGCTCCCCGATGCAGGGTGAAAAACAACTAGGGTTGCTGGTTTCGCGACTTATGTCAAGGCTGATCTTGAGGCGGACGGTTACGGGCAGGCGATATTGCTACGTCACTTCCGTCGTGTTCGCACTTTTAGGTCGAGGCTGACAACTCCATTCTGGTCGCGGAGGGCCACGATCGAGACGTTTCGCGTCAAGTTATATTCGGCCTGAATGACTTGCTGATTCGAAACAGACACATTCGTGCTGTAGGTGACCGTAAGATTGCTGACAACCTGCTGTTCGACGGTGAGCTGCGGTCCACGAACGACGGCAGTTTCGCTGGCCAGGCCCTGGGGATCGATCTTGATGCGACTGGCGCCGAACAAACGCTGCAAGCGGCTGTTGACGGTGCTGTTGAGAGCCTGATTAATGAGCAGGTTGGAAGCGTCTCCGCCAAAGCCGAGAGCGCCGGTGGATTGCGCATTGGCGGATTCTTCCTGAGTGCGGCCGAGCGCGAGCAAGGCAATCACATCGGCCTCGGGCAGGTGGGGTTCCGACTGCCAGGTGATTTTCAAGCCGTTGGGGACGCTCGCGTCTCCGCGAAAACGGACTGTGATGTCGTAATCGCGCACGCGGGTCGCGGCCTGGAGGTCGATTACGGGTTGGGTCTTGGCCGGATTCGCGAAGGTGACGTCGCCGCGTTCGAGGCGATACTTGTTTCCGTTGAAGGAGATTTCGCCCTCCAGAACTTCGGCCCGACCGAGGATCACGGGACGCTCGGCGGTGCCGCGTAGTCTGAGGTCAGCGTTGCCCGAGAGGCGGGCAATGGCCGTTTGCATCTGCAGCTCCGGAGTGGTGGTGACGTGAACATCCATGCGGAGACGGGCGGCAAGGCTATCGCTTTGCGTAAAGACCGCAGTTTGCCGGCTTCTCTCGATATAGGCGCCGAAATCAAATCCCGGGGTAACGGCGAGTTTGGTAACGATGACGTCGCCGCTGAGAACGGCGGCATCTGTGGAACCGGTGAGGCGCAGGTCTGCGTTGGCGGTGGAGCTTACTCCGGGCGGATAGCGCAATCGAACGCCTTGCGCACTGGCGCCCAGGTCGAGCAGAAAGACGCCACTCTGATAGGTCGCAGAGCCGGTCAGGGCGATCGTACCGCCGCCCGTCGTGCCGGTCAGCTTTTCGATCTGCACACGGTCGCGGTCAAAGAGCAGGATTCCATTGAGCCCGCTTAACCCGCTCGGAAAATCGATATCGCTGATGAAGGTATCCTTCACTACCAGACGGCCTTGCAACACCGGCTGGCGCACGCTGCCCAACGCGCTCAGGTTCACATCCAGGCTGCCCCGCGCCAGGATTCTGGGATTCAAAGATTGCAGCAAGGCCATATTGACCGAGCCGTCGAGCCGGACATCCACCTCTTGCGCATCCGTTAAATGCGCGCGACCGTGGGCCACAAAATCGGTCCCGCTGCCGGCCAGGTGAAGGCTCTCGATCATGACGTTCTGGTCGATGACCTCGAATCGAACGGGGCCGACCGACTGAAGCTGCACATGCTCCACTTCCGCACTGAAGGACCGGATTTCCGCCGCCGCCTTGAGATCGCGGGGAGTCTTGAGGGGGCCAGCCAGTTGGATCGTTCCGTCGGCTGGCGATGCGTTCGTAAACTTCCCGGGCAGATAAATGCCCAGCAGCGGGACGACGTCCAAGTTATGGAAATCGAGTTTGAGGTCGGCGGGAAAATCGTGCTCCATGCCGATGGTGCCCTGAACTTTCAACTCGGATTTATCAAACTCGGAATGCGCCGTGACATCGAGTTCCCGGTCGCGGGTGACGGCATCGGCAAAGAAATCTCCAAATCGTCGATTTCCCAGCGTCAGGTCCTTGAGATGAAAATGGGCGTCGAGTCGCGGCGATTCGGGGCTGCCACTGAGGTGAGCCGTGAAATCGGAGGTGCCATCCATGGTGATGCGACTCGATTGAAGGCGTGGGAAGCGCCTAAGGTCAACATCCCGCCCGGTGAGATTCAGGCGGAATTCGTGACTGGATGTGCTGATGGTGCCGCTTCCGGAGAACGTAGCGTTGCCGTGCGTCCGGCCGGCAAGGTTATTGAACTGAGCCTCTCCGTTGGCCAGACGGAGATCGCCGCGCAGCGATGGAATGGCGACTCCGTAGGCGGTGCCATCACCGATCTCGAAATGGCCGTCCCCGTGCGGATTTTCGCGCGTACCCGAAATGTTGACGGTAAGGCCGAGGTTACCGGTCAAGGGCCGATCGATTCCGGTCCAACGGGCAAACTCCGCGACGTCGCCGGCGAGAATATCCGCGTGCAGGGTAAACGGATCGTTCGCGGTGAAAGCACCTGCGGTCAGAACCGCACTTCCATCGAAGTGCGCCACGGTGTGACCGTGGATGAGAGACCCATTGCGGGCAGCAAAGCTACTGGCTGAGTATTGGAGACCGGTAGAGAGAGCATCCCAGTGAACCTGCTGGGAAGGGATACGCCCGGTAGCGGGGAAGGTCGTATCAAAATCGTAGACTTCGAGGTTGCCGTTGAAAGAAAGCGCGGAAAGGCTACCGCTCGCATTGCCCGTGAGGCCCGCCCAACCGTGAACGACGAAGGGTAGCGGCGAGGACGCATATCCTGCTTGCGCGTAGGCTGCTTCGAGAAGAGGTGTCCACTCCCTGAGATTATGGGTGGTGGAGGAGAAGCGCAGCGTGGAGGTGGGAGCCAAGGTGCCGGAGGCGGTAACTTCAGATCCGCTGCTCGCCAGATGGAGCGCGTCCACTTGCAGTTCGTCGCGCGATCCGCGATAGATACCTTCGATGTGCCCGTGGACTGGAGTTTCGTTCGGCGCGGGATGCGAAGGCGCGGAGAGGTCGAGTTTGAGACGCGTTTCGGCATCGCGAATCGAGCCTACCCAGAGCAGATCGACGGTGCCGCTGCTACTGGCCGTGAAGTCGAGACGATCAAGCGGGAGTTTCCTTGAGGACAGCACCACCAAGGCAGGAGTCAGCGGGAAGCCGGCTAATTGGAGGCGAACCGAACCGCGCTGCAGGCTCTCCTGGGAAACTCTGCCTACGACATGATGGTGCGTGGGCGATGGTTCAAGAGAAGTCTGCCAGTTGGTCACATCCACGTTGCCGAACAAGTCCCCGCCCAGCAGAGTCGCCTTGATCGAGTCGATGCGCAGGCGTCCCGAAGTGACGGAGAAAGCGGCATCGACGCGCCCATTGCGCGTTTGCAGTTTTCCGTTCGACCAGTCGAGATCCTTTGCCTGCACAGTTCCCTGGGTCGAAAAATCGCGCAGGTTCCAGGAGCCTTTGCCCACGAAACCGACGGCACCGGCGCGAAATTCTTTCTGACGAAGAAGGGCAGCCAGTTCACCCAGATCCGCCGAGCCATCATATTCGCCATGGATCTGCGGATTATGAAAATCCTGCAACTGTCCGGCGAAGTGAAACTCGGACTTGCCCGAGCGCACTGTCAGACTGTTGATATCCGCGCGTCCCCGGGCGAGCGCGATCGAAGCGTCCGCACCCCAAACAAAATCCGGGTATTGCTGCCATCGGGAATCGACGGTTGCAACGGAGACACGCGCTTCGTACCGCTGGTGGAGCAAAGAGTAGTGCAGCATCAAGGCGAGATCGCGGGCGGAAAAATCGAAGGGGACTTTGCGGTCCTGCCACTGAAACTCTCCTTTTCGGACCTCGATGCGCGAGACAGAAAGGGAGAGCAGTTGCTCTAACGGGCCGTGATCCGAGGAATGCCTCACGAGCGGAACGGGGACGTTCGTCGTGCCGTCCGGATAATCGACGAGATGCACAACGGGATGGTCGAGGAGCAGAGAATGCAGGCCGATCGAGGTCTCCAGCAGCGAGATGATCGTCAACTCGGCTTCCACGCGATCGACTTGCAGGAAGGGCGGTTGATCCGCGGGCTCGCGGCCATGAATGGTGAGACTGCGGGCGTCGACCCGCAGGCGAAATGGAATGGTGTGGAATTCCCCGAGTTCCACGCGGCCACCCGTCGCTTTCTCCAATTCCGCGATCACCCGGTTCCGGATTCGACGCTGGAAGGAGTCAGTAGTGGCATACCAGCCGAGCAAAGCGAAGGCGAGCAGGCTGAACGCGCAGAAGAGCAGAAAGAGGTTTCGTAAAATGCGGCGCCGCGCCGGGGGAACGGGCGAATCGTTCAACGGTTCCCTGCTCCGGCGTCGGGCTCAGGCGTGAGGATATGGCTCCCCGAACGCAGACTCGCCAACCAACCGGAGAGCAGTTCGTTCATCTTTTGTTCGGCAAGCAGGTTCCGGATTTTGCCGTAAACCTCGGTCAGAGGCCGGGCGGAGTTTCCGGCGCGTTGCAACTCTGGCACGAGCTGATATTGGTAGTAAGTTTCCACGGCATGCTGATCGATCTGGATCGATGGACGGAGCCGATCTTCCACCAGCTTCATGAGCTGGATCTGATCGCTCAGTCTTTTTTCAAGCGCTTTTTCCGTTAACCCGTAACGTTGCAGAGCGGAGCGCCAGCCATCATCGGTGGAAGCATTCGGCTGAAGCTTGCGAACTTCGGCCACACGGGCCGCGATCTGGTCGGCGGGAGCGGGTTGCGAGGGGCGAACCTGTTCACGCAAGAGTTCCTGATCGATCAGGCGATCCAGGGCGGCCTTGCGTTCGGCAGCCGTAAACGAATCCGGAGAGCGACCGTTCTCGAAAGCCTGAAACGCGACTTCCTCTTCCCAATCGCTTTGCAGAACGACGTGGCCATTTACGTTGGCAACGACGCGGTCCACGATCGGTCCGGCAACAGACGACGCGGCCGAGACGAGGATGAGCGCCATGGCAAGGGCACAAGGCTTCCACAGGTCGATTCCCCAGGTTTTCAGGAGCGAGAGTTTCATCAGAACGACTGCCCTATGTTGAACGAAAAATTAAAATGTCCGGCGCGCTGTGCGCCAAAGATTCCGGACGTAGCCCCATTGACCGTGTTGGTCGTAATGTTTGTATAGCTTGGAAAAGCCGGCGGATTCAGATTGTATCCCAAATCGAAGCGCAATGGTCCGATCGGCGTTTGATAGCGAACGCCGAGTCCGACGGCATGGGAGAGATAGTTGTAATTGCACTGGAGGTGGGTATTGACGTCGAAACAAAGGGCCGGGTCGGGCTGGTGCCAGCGTCCCAGACTCTGGACCATCTCCTGCGGCCGGGCGAAAACATTGCCCATATCGTGAAAGATCGCAAACCCGATATTGTCGTGGAGGTAGGGCATGGCGACATAGGGCAAGCGCAGCTCCAGGTTATTGAGGAACACAGCACTCCCTCCAACGGGGAATCCGGTAAATGGATCGCGAGGTCCTGCCTGATTTAACCCGAACCCGCGATGAGAGTTGCCCCCGCCACTGTAAAAACGTTCCGGGAGGGGGATCAGACTGTCGCCTACGGGGGCGGGCACGCTAGGGTCAAGGACAACGGTGCGGCCGAAAGGGTTTTCCACTCCGACCGTGGTGGAGCGGACGAAGACGTAGCGTTGCTTGCGATTCCGGCCAAAAGAGTAATAGGTTGTGTTCTTTACGAGGGCCCGGCTGAAATCGGCCTCGGAGGCAAAATAGCTGGCGGCGACGCCGCCCTCGATGGTGGTGTAGCTTCCGCGGGTGGTTTCCAGATCGTTGTCGCGCCGGTTACGGATGTAGAGAAAATTCGGAGAGCCGACGCGGGTGGGAGTCGAAAGTAACGGGATGAGGTTACTGGTGACTTCAATATTCGAGGCCACCACGCGACGATAGCTGTAGCCGTAGGAAATCGTCGTGAGGTCGCGGTCGCCCGCGCGGTACAGCACTTGTGAATTCCGCAGACCGAACTCCAACCGCTGCGAAGTGAAGGTCGTGACATCCACGGTGTTGTCGTAAAAAGCAGTGAATGAGAGGTGAAGGTCCTCGCGGTTGAGCAATTTTGGGATGTCGTAGTTGATCAGAGCTCTTTGCTGCAGACGGCCCACGTTGCCTTTCAAGGTGAGCGTCTGGTCGCGGCCGCCTACGTTCAGACGATTCAGGGCAAACAACGCCCTGGGACTTACGCCGGTTTGTCCGAGCGGCTGATTGGTACCGATCGAAGGCTGGCCTGTCTGAAACTCGAAGCCTCCGCCGTAGTCGAACGTATAGCGCCTGGCCTCGCGGGTGGCGATGAGGACGTTTTTGCGGGACTCGGTGCCATCCGGATTCTGGATGGCGGTGTCCACCTCGTTGAACAGGCCCAGGTCGTAGAGGCGGCGCTGGGTCTCCAGCATGTCCTGCTGGCTGAGCGGGTCGCCCGGATGCACCCGCAGTTCGCGGCGGGCGACGCCCGGACGCGTGTAGTGGAGGCCATTCAGGAAGACCTGGTTGACGAAAAACTGCTCGCCTTCGTGAATTGTGAAAGTCACACCAACCCGCGGCAACTCGTCGGATCCAGCGGGAGCGGTGACATAGGCGACGTCCACCGTGGCATTGGGAAAGCCATCGTCGAAATATTTACCGAGGATGCGATCGCGATCATCGGCGAGGCTCGATTCGTCAAAACCCTGTCCCTCGGCGGTTTGAAGCTCAGGAAGCTGTTCTTGCGGGAGCGTGTAAGCGCCGTCAATACGCACCCAGGCTACGCGCGTCTGCGGACCTTCCTGAATCGTTATCTCGACGGCCAGCAGCGAGGGATCATTCTGAAAGTTGGTGATGAGTTTCCCGTTGACCTCGGCCTGCCGGAACCCACTGGCGCGATAGAGGCTCTGGACGCTTTGCACGTCCTCGTCAAGCAACACTTCGCTGTAGCGGCCGTGGCTGAACAGGCGGCTGGCTGACTGCTCCTGCAAACGAGCGCGAATGGCCTCGTCGGGAAAATAGTGGTTGCCGAGGATTCGAATCGCCGCCAGCTTGTGGCGATCGCCGGGATCGATGGCAAACGCCACCTGCAAGCTCTTGCCACCCTGAACGCTGTGCTGACTGACCGAGACCTTAGCCTCGAAGTAACCGAGGCTCTCCATGTGATTTTGAATGTTGCGGCGGCCTTCATTGAGGAGGTCCTCGTCGACCGCGCCCTCCTGATAGACGGGCACCAGTTTGCGCAATGTGCCCTGGCGCAAGCTGTAGCCATCGGCCACAATCTGCACCACTGGACCGCGATCGATCTTAAACGTGTAATCGACGGTATTGTGATCGGGATGATAGACCACGCCGGGCAATGAAACCTGGGCCAGCAGACGGTCCTGCTTCTGATAGCGGGCGCGAATTCGCTGCAGGGCGCGGGTGATCCGGCTGGCGATCACCGGGTCGCCCGTATGCAGCTTCGCGATGTCCTTTAACTCTCCGATGGAATAGCCGGAGTCGCCTTCGGCGGTGACTTCTCCGACCAAAGCGCGGGTCCCGGGGACCACTTGAAAGTTTATGTTGACCTGATGTTGTTGTTGGTCGCGCTGTTCTGAAGTTGTGATGTGGGCCTGATGAAAGCCGTTCTCCTGCAGTACTCGCTGCATACCCTTCATCGCCAGGTCGAGCTTGTCGCGCGAGAAGAGCTCGCCCAACTGCAGTCGGGTCGAGCTGATCAATTGATTGGGCGAGGGGTTGAGCGCGACACCCTCGACCGTTACGGTGCCCACAAAAAAATTGGGTATGGTCAGAAAACGGATTCTGACGCCGGCCGTCTCGGTGCGATCCACTTCCGCTTGGATGTCGGTGAAACGTCCGCTGGCAAACAGAGCTTTCATCGCGTCATGCAAAGTGTCGCGCGTCAACGGTTCGCCGATTTTTAGCGGTGTGGAAGCGAGCAGCGAGACCGCTTCTTCGGGGGCGACTCCCGGCAACTCGATCTGATCAATGGCTAAACCAAGGTAGGGGGTGATCGTTCCGAACTGTGAGGCGGCTTCTTCCGCTTGCAGCCCAGCCGATTGCGACTCAGGCTGCTGCGATGAGGCGACACCATTCACGAAGGCAATCAACGCGAGTACCATGGCGCAAGCCCGCGGAACGCACTTTCGCCGCAAACGATCTCTTTCTGCCCCAAGCTGGCGGAATATGACACTTCTCAGGTTCGATGAAGCGATCACGGGCACGCGTTGCTCACAGGGAAGAAGTTTGAGGACCGGAACCTATAATACTGGCTGCAAGGGTTGCGAAAGGTAATCGCCGGGGAACGGAGAGCCATCGGGATGGAAATTTCAGGAGCCGCGCTTTGATAGAAGAAGGCCGTTACTCGCGGCAGATTCTATTCCAACAGATCGGCGCAGAGGGGCAGGAAAAGCTCTCCCGCGGGCGCATTGTGATCGTCGGCTGCGGGGCAACCGGCTCCGTGCTGGCTTCGTTGCTGGCCCGTTCGGGGGTTGGGATGATCCGTATTCTCGACCGCGATTATGTTGAACCCAGCAACCTGCAGCGGCAGACGCTGTTTGATGAGAACGATGCCCGCGAGTCTCTGCCCAAGGCGATCGCGGCGGCACGGCAGATCGCCAGATTCAATTCGCAGATCATCATCGAGCCGCAGGTTGCGGACCTGGTGCCGCAAAACGTCGATTCCCTGCTCGGCCAGGTCGATCTTATTCTCGATGGCACCGACAATTTTGAAACGCGCTACCTGATCAACGACTACGCGCTCAAGAATTCCGTGCCGTGGATCTACGCTGCGGCGGTCGGCAGCTACGCGGTCACCATGAATGTGCTGCCGGGGGAGACGGCTTGCCTGGCTTGCATTTTCCCCGGATCCCCTCGTGGGGAACTGGAGACCTGCGAGACGGCCGGCATTTTGAATTCCGCCGTCAATCTGGTGGCGTCGCTGGCGGCCACGGAGGCGCTCAAGTTTCTGGTGGGCGGTCGCTCGAAGATGAGGCGGACCCTGCTGTCATGGGATGTCTGGAACAACGAGCAAGCGGAGGTGGCGGCGAGTTCCCGGCGCGCCGGGTGCCAGGTCTGTGGCGAAGGGAAGTTTATTCATCTCGCCGGCGAGGGCCGACCTCACATTACGCTGTGCGGACGAAATTCCGTGCAGATTCATGAGCGCGAAAGGCCGGTCGACTTCGCGGAGATAAGCGCCCGGCTGCAGCCGCACGGCAGCGTCCACCACAACAGCTTCGTGCTGAAGTTCTGGCGCGAGCCGTATGAGATCACTCTTTTCCCCGATGGGCGCGCCATCGTCAAGGGGACAACCGAGCCGGCGATTGCCCGCAGTTTGTATGCCCGCTTTGTCGGTAACTGAGGCCGCGCGCGTCGCCGAAGGTGGCACAGGGTCTTGATTCAAAACGTACCAAGCGGCTGCAGGTTGTGCGCACGAGTTTTCATCAGCCTCGCAGCAAATTGCTTTCGAGGAATTCCGATCTGTAGTCGCGAACGCCGGAAATCGCGTCATATTCGGGCTTTACAGCGCCCCTACAACAACTGGCACGCAAACTGCACCTAAAGTCACAGGTGAGGTATCCCTTGTGGAGGTAGTATGCGACCCTGTTTGATTTTGTGTGCGGCAGTTCTTGTTGCGAGTGCGGCTTTCGGGCAGCAGCCCGGACCTCGAGTTTACGGAGGGGGCAGCGGAATCGGTCCGTATGTTCCTCTGATCAGCACCCCGATGATCTCTTTTCAAACCGTGTCTCCGAACCCTGCAGGGGCTACGAATGCTACGACCGGCCTGGCTGCCGGAGCCACCAATTCGACCCTTTCGCAGATAGAAGGATCGACCAGTTCGGTCTACACCTCGCCCGTTTGGTATCAGGGTGGGGCTCCGATGACCGCGGCAGATGTAAGCCTGTGGCCGGAACCGGTGGGAGGGCATCACATGCACGGCGAGATGCATGAGGAGCGCACGCCCGAACACGGCGGTCAGAAAGCGACGCGTGGCCAATGGGAATATTTCAGCGGCCCGGAATACACCACTGAATTGACGTCCGTGGCTAAGGGCCCCGGCCCTGGCAAACACGCCTATACAAATAATGACGTGAGCCGGCAGAACGAGAAGAACGGCATGGTCAAGTACGACGGGAAATCCGAGAAGATCCAATAGCAGGCGTCTGGATTCTAGAGTTGAGCTCTCAGCCACGAACATGGAGATGGCTGAGAGCTTTTCTTTTTTCGAGCGCCCTGCGCCGCGTGCCCTTCGCTCCGCGCGCGGAGACTGCTGGGCCGTGTGCGGGCTAATGGAAGAGGGGTCCTGCGACTCCGTGGCAGCCGCGCTCAGGAAGACTCGGGTGGTCCTTCCAGGGACCCGAGGTTCTAACGCCCGACGTTCTTTTTGCGAGCCCTGAGACCTTTCCAATCT